>JAIMKV010000008.1 GCA_020692205.1 Myxosarcina sp. GA_180221_E-2-1-MAG-40_15 | reverse complement strand
CTAATAGTTAATTATTGAGCGAATATTGTTAAAATTTACGAGATTTCAGGGGTTCTAAGGCTTGATCGCAGGTTCAAGTCCCATCGTCCGCCCTATTTTTCCAAGAATTAGCTCAATCTGCTTCAAGCAAGATTAGCAAAAATTTAAACTGGCTGATTTATTCAGTATCAGCTAACTAGTTTACACAAGATGCAGAGTATAAATACTAAATTTTAATTCAATTCAAGCTCAGCAGTAATGACTCAATTAATAGTCTGGTTGCTTTGAGCGTTACCTTGAGTTTATTTTCAGGAAGACGAAATTTGATTCAGCTTGTAAAATCTCACTGTCAGTGATTCTAGAAATGCGATCGCATCTTATGAGCTTATCTGACTAACTTTTGTTTAATTTACCTTTCATATTTTCAAAACCATTTGTACAACTAGTATTTCGACATATTTAAACTTAGCAAATATCTAACCCAAATAAATTGTTATTTTGAGTCAAAAGCAGCTCAGAATTAATCACAAGTAATTATTCAAGACGTATCAATACACATACCAGATATTTTTGCATTTAAATAATGTTAGTTTAATGACTTTTTTGGGAACGATAATGCTATTCCAAACCAAATTGATGTTGGTATTTGCTGATTAAGTCGGCGATAAGTTAATGTCCTTAAAAACATATCAATCGAATCAGCTTATTTTTATTCTTGATTCTTTATTCAAAAACAACAGCAGTGGAATTTTGAGCTTAAAAACTCAAGTGAATTCTTGGCAGAACCAGCGTTCTTGCATTTTGATTTTGCGTAATGGAGCTTTGGTTTATGGTGGTATCCAAGTACCGAATAATCAAGAATTCTGTAGAAGATTAGGCGAAACACTTAAACCTGATTTGATTAAAGCTGCTTTATCGGTAGCTAGCGAAAAAATCGGTAACCCTGAATCATTTTCAGAACTTTTAAATTCCTTGACTAGAATGAGAGTTTTTACTTGGCAAGAAGTAGAAGCGTTGATGACCATGAAAGTGATCTTGATTTTAGAAAAATTTAGTATTCATCCAGGAGAAGCGCAGTGGAGAGCAAATAATAATTTTGACCTCAGTTATGGCAAAGATGGTCATGGTTTAAATTGGTCTGACATTCAACGAGAATTAAAGCAGCGTCAAGATAAATGGCGAAGTTTTGCTCCTAATATACCCAGCATGGATGCCATTCCTGTGGTTACGGCTCAACAGCTTCAACAAATTAATCATCCACAGGTTCAAAATCACTTTAAAAATTCAGTTGACGGCAAACAAACTTTAGTCGATATTGCCGAAAAAATGGGAAAAGACCCGTTGAATGTGGCTAAAAGCTATTTTAATTGGGTAAATAATGGCTGGGTAAGTTTTGTCCAAAATTCTGTAAATGCTCGAACCATAGTTGAATCAGCAGAGATTGCCTCCTCGTCTCAAACTCTGGTTTCCGCTCAATCTCAAGCTAAATCTAGCTTACCCGTAGTGTTATCTGTAGATGACAGTCCAATTATTCAAACCACGATTCAACGCGCCTTGCAGGAAGAGTACAACGTCTTATTAGCAGATAAGGCAACAGAAGCTCTCAAAATCTTAAATCAGCATCCAGTTCAGCTTCTCTTGCTAGATTTAACTATGCCTGATGTCGATGGCCTAGAGTTTTGCAAGGCAATTCGCGCCCTGCCTAAATTTCGGGACTTGCCAATCATTATGGTAACAGCACGGGATGGCTTAGTTAACAAAATGAAAGGACATATTGCTGGAACAAGTAGATATCTCACCAAACCGTTTAAGCCAGACGAGCTGAGAGAGGTGGTTCGTCAATACATCAACCAATAGCTGACAGCTCAATAAAATTAAGGAATAGATTATGGGCATTAAACCCTATTTAATTTTTGACTTACACCAGACTAGGTATGCGATCGCCGCCGAATCAGTTACAGAGATCTTTTTATTACCTGAATTAACTCCTGTAGCCGAAGCACCGCCAGATGTTGTCGGGTTGCTTAACCTGCATTCTCTGTTTATCCCAGTGATGCACTTAAATCTGCGCTTTGGTCATCAATTTGAACGATGTCACCTGACAGACAGCGTAATTGTAGTCAAGTCTGAGAAACTGCTGGTAGGGATAATCGTACATCAAGTAGAAACGGTGATCGATATTGACGATCGCTACATTCAGGCTGATTTAGCTTACGGACGAGAGCGCAACGTTAACCAGGCTTTTGTTCAGGGTGTTATTGAGCTTGATGATGAAATGATTATTTTGCTTGATGTAAACCATCTAGTCCGCCATCCTGATACTTTGGCCACTTTAGTCGATCCAGAAAATCCTCAACCAGAAACAGAAATAAAATCAATAGCCAGCAATTTTTACGATACATATTTTCCGACAGCTTCTTCTAACACTAGGGAAATTTTGCACCAACGTGCTGTTAACCTCAAAGAAGCAACAAATGATCCTGAATCAACCGAAATAATACCAGTTGCCGTAGTTAGTATTAATGGTGATTATTTTGGCCTAGATTTAAGTATCGTCAGAGAGTTTACCAAAATTGAACGAGTTACAGTTATTCCCTGTTGCCCTGCTCATATTATCGGCAATACCAACTTAAGGGGGGAAATTTTAACTTTAGTAGATATTCGTCAGCCTTTGAATTTAGACGTAACTAGCAATAATCAACCTACCAAAGCAGTAGTCATTGAAGTCGATGACATAGTTGCAGGAATTGTGGTGGAGGAAGTATTTGATGTGATTGATTTTCGTCCCCAGCAACTTAAGTCTGTTCCAGTAGCGATCAATCCTAATACCGCAGCCTATCTCAAGGGCATGGCAAATTATCAAAACCAACCGCTCAACCTGCTCGATATACCAAAGCTGATGACTCAGGGAGCAATGACGGTGGAGTTGATGGCATAAACAAATATTTTGATTAACTAAATTAATTTACGGGTAACCAATATGAAAATTAGAACTCAGCTCACCTTAGGTGCTTTGAGTATTGCTGTTCTGGCAATAGCTAACGTAGGTATAATTTTCCTTAAATCCTCCGAAGACGATTCTAAAGTGATTAATCAGTCTGGGGTGGCTCGGGGGGCTACTCAAAGAGCGATTAAGCTCGAACTAGCTAATAGTCCTAACGATGAACTAATTACTAAGTTAAGCAATCTAATCGATGGCTTAATCAATGGCAGTGAGGAATTAGGACTTCCTCAGGCTAAAGATCCAGAATATATTGCCAGGATGCAGTCAGCGCAGGTTCAATGGGAACTGTCCAAAGAGTTAATTCAGCAGGTGAGAACTCAACCTACAGAAGCCAACCGTGCTGCTCTGTTAAAAGAAAGTGAAAAGCTATTTGAACTAACTAATGCAGCGGTAAACGCAGCCGAGGAATATTCAGCAGCCGATGTCCGACAGTTAAGAACGATTCAGCTATTGGTGGCATTCTTCAACTTGATTATTGTGGGTGCAATTGTTGCTGGTTCACGCAGAATTACCAATACTCTAAACAATTTTACGAGTAATATTGCTCGTTCCTCTGACGATATTGCCTCGAAGGTAGAACGCCAAGAGGTAGTAGCCTACGAACAGGCAGGTTCGGTTAGCCAAGCTACTTCTACCGTGGATCAATTAGGAGAATCCTCTCGACGTTCAGCAATTCAAGCAGAAGCCTCAGCGACTGGTGCAAGTCAAGTATTAGCTTTGGCAGAAGAAGGTTCGCAAACTGTAGAACAAACTATGACAGGAATGGAAAACCTCAAAGACAAGGTTCGGGCGATCGCTGAACAAATTAAGAATTTGAGTGAGCAAACAGGTCAGATCGCTACCGTATCCCAGCTGGTAAGGGACTTGGCAAATCAAACAAATATGTTGGCACTTAATGCCGCGGTGGAAGCTGCTCATGCCGGAGAGCAAGGTAAAGGTTTTAGGGTAGTGGCAAGCGAAATTCGTAAATTAGCCGATGAAAGCCGCAGATCTGCCGATAAAATTAATCATTTGGTTACAGACGTACAAGAAGCGATCGGCAGTGCGGTAATCGTCACTGATGAAGGGAAG
Organism: Myxosarcina sp. GA_180221_E-2-1-MAG-40_15; assembly: GCA_020692205.1. Classification (GTDB taxonomy): domain Bacteria; phylum Cyanobacteriota; class Cyanobacteriia; order Cyanobacteriales; family Xenococcaceae; genus Waterburya. The sequence continues at coordinate 99,373 of JAIMKV010000008.1, read as the reverse complement.
AAAACTGCCGAATCTAGTATTGAACTAGCTCAGGAAACAGCGCGATCGCTAATTGGGGTCAAAGATGCAGTTAATAGCGTCTTCTCCAATACCTTACAAATTTCTGATGCAGCCAAACTACAGGCGGTAGGTATTCAAGAAATTCTGGCAACCGTTAATGCTCTTAACCTGGGGGCAATGGATACGGCAGCCGATATGGGAGAGGTAAAAGCTTCTACAGTGCAGTTAAAACAATCTGCTAATGAGTTAAGAACAATTGTTTAATAATTATTTTTTTAAATTATTGGAGTAGTATATGTCCGAATCGGCTCAACAAAATCCAGGTATTCCTCTTAAATCAAAAAGGTTTGAATATCTCAGAATACTTCTAGTTCCCATTATTCTTACTTTCGCCCTATGTGGGGGAATGGTTTGGTATATTCTGGATTTATACGACGCTATCAGGCAAGTAAATAATCGAGATCTCAAAATCCTTAATCTAAGTAATCAAATTACTTATTTTGACGAAGTTCTAACCTCTAGTGCGCGTTTAGCCGCTACCACTGGTGACGAAAGATGGGAAAAACGCTATTTGGATGTTGTTCCCCAATTAGATGATGCCATAGCTCAAACTGAAGTCCTTGTACCCCAAGCATTTGCCAGTGATGCGATCGCCCAGACCGATGCAGCAAACGATCAGCTAATTGCCATGGAGGATCGAGCTTTTGCCTTAATTGCTCAGGGTGAGCTTCAAGCCGCAACAGCTTTGCTTCTAAGTCCAGAATACGAGGCTCAAAAGGCAATTTATGCCCAAGGGTTAGTCGAAACTACCGATACTCTTAAAGAATTTGTCGATAATAATATTCAACGCCAAACCAGACTAACCTTGTCAGCATTGACAAGCATCGCGATCGGTTCTGGTGTCTTGTTATTTGCCTGGATTTTGGTATTACGTAGAATGAGACGATACATTCAGGCAATTAACGACCTAGAAACACTCATTTCTCAAACGTCAGCCGAGATGACTGCCACGGTCGCTAAACAGGAAAAAGTTATTTTACAGCAGGCAAATTCGGTTAATCAGACTACAGCTACTGTAGATTTACTGGGAAGTGCTTCGAGACAGTCAGCCAAACAAGCTGAAGACTCAGCTGCTGGTGCTAGTGAAGCTTTGTCTCTAGCCGAGAAAGGTTCGCAGACGATTGAACAAACCTTGATGGGTATGGAAAATCTCAAAACTAGGGTTAGAGATATTGCCGAAGAAATTATGAATTTGAGCCAACAGACGGGTCAGATCTCAGCTATATCTGACGTGGTAGAAGGTGTGGCAACTCAAACCAATATGCTAGCTCTCAAGGCTTCAGTCGAGGCAGCTCGCGTCGGGGAAGAAGGCAAAGGTTTTGGTGTAGTAGCTGATGAAATTCGTCGCTTAGCTGATGAAAGTCGTCGCTCGGCTAACACAATTAATAGTTTGGTGGCAGATATCCAAGCAGCAATGAACAGTGCGGTAATGGTAACAGATGAAGGTAAGAAAACTGCTGAATCTAGTATCGAACTAGCAACAGATACGGTGCAGACGTTTATCAACGTAAAAAATGCGATCAATGGTGTATTCACTAATAGTCAAGCAATTTTCCAAAATACCAAGCAACAGGCGATCGATATTCAAGATATTATGTCAGCAATTAATGCTCTCAACCTTGATGCTAAAGATACCGCAGTTGGTATCGATCAAGTCAAAACTTCTGCGATTAAACTGCAAAACTTTGCTGAAAAATTAAAAGCTATTACCTAATTATGGATTTAGCATTGTTTGACTGACTTTGATCCTTGATCTTAAATTTGGGACTACTGTTTTTACGATTAAAAACTAATGATGATTGAAGACGAAGAATTAAGAGAGCTTTATAAAACTTCTAGTAGTGAACACCTTGCTAAACTAGAATCCGATTTAATGATCCTGGAGAAAAATCCCCGAGACACAGCAGCCATTGAAGAATTTTTGCGCGAGGCACATACCCTAAAAGGGGATTCTCGAATGCTGGGGTTGAATGATATTGAAATGCTGGTACATCATCTAGAAGATTGTGTTGAGGGAATCAAAGCCGGAAACGGAGAAATAACTCCCGAATTATGCGATCGCCTGTACCTAGGGATTGATGCCATCGAGCGTCTTTCTCATCAGGCAATTACTGGAGAAGCAGTAGAGGTAAATACTTTTGAGGTGTTGGCATCATTAATGGGTGCATCAGATGTCTCTCAATCTACTGGTAATTCTGAAGCAGATCTATTTGAAGATGCTAATTTTCCAGTAGCTTTATTGAATGACAGTAATAGTATTAATCTGTTTAATGAAGAAGCTGGGGAAAAAACATTAGTATCTCAATCAGAATCAGGATCTGATTTCTTTACCATCAAAAATTCTCAGCCAGCAGTAGCTGCACCGATCAAAGACTATTCTATTGAGACTGTTCGAGTTGAACCGCAAAAGCTCGATACTTTAATGACTCATGCTAATGAGTTAACTGTAACCAAGCTAAGGATTTCTAGCCAGATGACGGAAATCAATCAAATGCTGGATTTATGGGAGCAGTGGAATAAAGACAATGCTCAAAATCGTTCGATGTTCGACCAAATTGAAATTAATTTACCTCCCGAGGAACTCCAACCTTTCAAGCTTGTTGTTAATAATGTTCAGCAACGTTTAGCATCTTTCGGCAGCTTAGTTAATTATTTAAAGATTAGGGCTAACGAGGATATTAATAGTTTAAATTTAATCGCCGATCGCTTAGAAGTTGGCATTCAAGAATTACGGCGCTTACCTTTGTCTGATGTTTTTAATCTATTTCCCCGCATGGTGAGAGATCTAGCTAAACAACAGGGTAAAGAAATTAATTTGGTAATTGAAGGCGGGGATACTCAAGCTGATAAAAAGATTTTAGAAGCAATTAAAGATCCTCTGCTGCATTTAATTCGTAATGCGATCGATCATGGCATCGAAATTCCCGCAGAACGTATCCAACAAGGTAAACCCGCAACAGCGACTCTGGTGCTGCGAGGTTATCAAACTGGTAATAGCATTGGGGTTGAGATCTGCGATGATGGTCGAGGCTTGAATCTTGACAAGATTAAACAGACCGCTATTAGGCGACAGGTTCGTACAGAAGCTGAACTAGCTAAGATGAGTGAAGACGAGATTCAATCTTTAATCTTTGCTTCTGGCTTTTCTACTCGTACCGAAATTACTGAGCTTTCAGGCAGAGGAATCGGTCTAGATGTAGTTCGGGCTAATGTAGAACGATTGCCAGGCTCAATCCAGGTAACTTCTATCTCTGGTAACGGCTGTAAATTTAAACTTCGTTTGGGTAGTAGCCTAGTTACTACAAGAGTATTAATTGTCGCAGAAGCCAAAAACCTTTACGCCATACCAGTTGAGTCTATCATTAATATGCTAGCGATCGCTATAGATGATATTTATACTATTGACAATAGCGAGGTAATCGATTATGAAAATCGACCGATTTCTTTAGCTAGGTTAGGAACTTTATTAAAACTACCCACTTCTAATCAAACTCCAGCAATTAGTACAGCTAAAAAATTATTTGGACTAGTTTTAGCTATAGGCAAAGAATATTTCTGCTTAATCGTTAATGCTTTTGTAGATCGACAGAATATTACCCTTAAACCTCAGAGTAAATTACTCAAGCGTATTCCCAATATTGCAGGCGCGACTATTTTAGGCAATGGCGAAGTGTGCATGATTCTCAATCCCAAAGACCTACTTCATTCTCTTAAAAACGGTACTTGGCACAGCATTTACTCTTCAGTGGCACTCTCAGCCAAAAATAAACTGCTGCTAGTAGAAGACTCCATGATTATTCGTACTCAAATGCAGCGCCTGCTAAAGAATGGTGGTTATGATGTCACTGTCGCTGTAAATGGTTTGGATGGGTTACAAAAAATTCAAGCACAAGAATTTGATATTGTGCTGTCTGATATTGAAATGCCTCAGATGAATGGTTTAGAAATGATTGCCAATATTCGTCAAAACGATAAATATAAACAACTGCCCATAGTACTAATTACTACTTTGGCTTCGCCAGAGGACAAACGACGTGGGATGGATGCAGGAGCAAATGCCTATTTAACCAAAGGTGATTTCGACCAACAAATTTTATTTCAAACTCTCGATCAATTAGTTAACCACAATAATTAAACTTACCATGAACAAGATCAAAGTTGTCTTAGTTGAAGACTCTCCCGTAGCAATTAATATCTATGAAAAGATGCTCAACTCTTCCCCTCACATTGAGGTGGTTGGCAAAGCCTGCAACGGCAAAGAGGGATTTGATTTGGTTTCTGAGCTGAAACCCGATGTAATTTGTGCTGACTTAGAAATGCCTGTAATGAACGGTTTTGAACTCACCAAACAAGTCATGGCATATCATCCTACGCCGATTTTAATCATAAGTAATAGCGTGCAAAAAGATGATATAGACAATATTTATGAAGTGATGAAAGCTGGGGCAGTGGATGTCATGCCCAAACCTCGAACTGCTTCGGGCGGTAATACCGAATCTACCCAGAAAGAACTGATTGTAAAGATTAGGGTTTTAGCTAACAAAAAAGTTACGCATATTCCTCTAAATTAGTACTTAGTTTGAGCTATCTAGCTATCTAATGTTTAATTTGAAATTAATTTAAAATTCATAATGATTTTTCGACATCAAAATGATGCTATCTCTTTTCGCTATGTTTGCTTGAGAGTACTGGCAGGCGGAAAACCTTTGGTAAACAACTGACCCATTTTTTTCTCGTCCTAATATCAAAATACTAGTTAATTAGAATCAAATATCATGGCAATTAGAGTTTTATTAGTTGAAGATTCCGATGTGGCAATTAACATCTATGAAAAAATGCTGAATTCTTCTGCCCACATTGAAGTAGTTGGCAAAGCAAGCAATGGTAAGCAAGGTTTGGATATGGTTTCGCTCTTAAACCCTGACGTAATTTGCGCGGATTTACAAATGCCTGTAATGGATGGCTTGGAATTTACTAAGCAAGTTATGGCGCATCAACCAACACCTATTTTGGTGTTGAGTAACGCCGTCCAAAAGTCCGATATAGACAATATCTATGAAGTAATGAAAGCTGGGGCGGTAGATGTGATGGCTAAACCTCAAACCGCTTTGGGAGGTAATAGCGAATCGATGCAGAACGAGCTAATTGTCAAGATTAGAGTTTTAGCAACTAAAACAGTTAAGGCAATTCCTTTGGGATAAAAAGAATCAATTATCAAAGATCAGGGATCAGGAACTATGAGCGTTGCCCATAGTTTCCTAATTCCTGATCCCTAATTCCTTTACATTGCTGCTGCTCTGGCTTCGGCAGCTTCATCAGGATGAATGCCCAATCTAGTTAGATTCAAGCGGTTTTTTTGATCAAAACCACGTATTTTGACCACAATCTCATCTCCAACTGCAACCTCATCGTCCACTTTGCCTACTCTGCCTTCGGCTAACTGAGAAATGTGAATCATGCCTTCTTTTCCAGGCAAGATCTCGACAAAAGCACCAATATCGATAATTCTGGTAACTTTACCCAGGTAAACGTCTCCTTCATTAAGTTTACGGGTAATGTTGTAGATCATCTTACGAGCCATATCGGCTTTTTCCGCTTCTACCGCTGCAATGACTACTTTACCATCATCTTCAATATCAATTTTCGCCCCAGTTTGTTCGGTAATCGCTTTAATTGTCTTACCCGAAGGCCCAATTACCATGCCAATCAAATCAGGATCGATCTTCATGGTTAACAGTCTTGGAGCATAGGGAGACAGCTCTTTTCTAGGCGCATCGATCGCCTTGAGCATTTCTTCTAAAATATGGATGCGCGCTGGTAAAGCTTGTTGAATCGCCTTAGCAATCACCTCCATCGAAAGACCAGTAATTTTCATATCCATCTGCAAGGCAGTGATGCCAGCATCTGTCCCGGCAACCTTAAAGTCCATGTCGCCCAAAAAGTCTTCAATCCCCTGAATGTCAGTCAGAATTCTTACCTGATCGCCTTCCTTAATTAAGCCCATAGCTGCGCCGCTGACGGGTTTAGTCAGGGGAACTCCTGCATCCATCAAACACAATGTTGAACCACACACTGAACCCATGGAGGTTGAGCCATTAGAAGACAACACCTCGGAAACTACTCGCAGTACATAAGGAAAATCTTCGGGGGTGGGCAACACTGGAAGCAATGCTCTTTCGGCTAGTGCGCCGTGACCAATTTCTCTTCGTCCAGGCGATCGCATGGGGCGAGTTTCGCCGACGGAATAAGGGGGAAAATTGTAGTGATGCAGATAGCGTTTTTCGTCTTGGATAGTCATGTCGTCTTTTGTGTCCTGAGCATCCCCTGATGTTCCCAAAGTAGCGATCGACAATACCTGAGTCAGACCTCTTCTAAACAAGCCACTACCATGAACCCGATTGGGTAAAACTCCTACTTGAGAGGTAATTGGTCTTACTTGATCTAGCTTTCTGCCATCCACCCTGATGCTATCTTCGAGGATTTGAGCCCGCATCAGCTTTTTAGTTAGCGTTTTAAACGCCTTGTCAATTGCTTTGGGATCTTCAGCAGTAGCGACTGCTATCGAATCATCTGCGGGAAGTTCGGCAATGGCATCAATAATCTTAGTTTGCTTAATTTCATCTAAAGCTTCGTCCCGAGCCTTTTTGTCAAAGTCATATTGAGAGAGAATTTGCTTGATATCTTGGGTGGCGCGATCGCGAATAAAGCTGTTTAGACTCTCATCTTCTTGCGGCGGTTCAGGAACAACCACCTCAATACCTAAATCTTTAATTAATTCTCGTTGTGATTGGATTAGCTCTTGAATTGCTTCATAAGCAAAATCAATCGCCTCGATCACGTCCTGTTCTGGTAACTGGTTTGCCCCTGCTTCTACCATCACAATCCCATCAGGGCTACCAGCCACAACAATATCTAGATCGCCTTTTTTAATTTCTTTGTAGGTAGGATTGAGAATAAAGTCATCTCCTACCAAGCCTACTCTGACCGCTGCCATTGGACCATAAAAAGGAATCTCTGCCAGCAAAACCGCTACTGAAGCACCCGTCACTGCTAAGACATCTGGGGGTACATCTTCATCCATTGAAAGGGTAGTAGCAACTATCTGGATATCATCTCGCAACCAGTTGGGAAACAGAGGTCGTATGGGACGGTCAATCAATCTGCTGGTTAAGATCGCTTTTTCTCCTGGTCTACCTTCTCTTTTAAAAAAGCCTCCAGGAATTCGCCCCGCTGCATATTGTCGCTCTTCGTAGTCTACGGTTAAAGGTAAAAAATCGATGCCTTCTCTTCCTTTGGCTCTTGTAGCAGTAACCAGAACCGCTGTATCACCTGACTGTACTAAGACTGAACCGCCTGCCTGTGGTGCTAGCAAGCCTACTTTGAGCCGAATATCACGACCATCAAAAGATATCGACTTGTCAAATTCTTGCATCAACTATATTTTCCTTATTTTTTCGCTTCTTTTTCTCGTGGCTAGATCCTAACACTATCTGAATGGTTAAATCCTGTATATTACAAAGGGATAGGTCTATACTTTTATGTTTAATGTTTAAGTTAGTTTAAGTACTTATTGTTTACTGATATTAATCATATTAGTCTGCACGCAGAAGATACTAATTAATTTGTTTCCAGCCCACTTTTGGCGGCTCAAAATTTTGATCAAAGATAGTTTCAGAATTGTAATACACCTCGTAGGTGTATTCCTTAGGCAGCTTAGCTTCTCTTAAGTCTGCTCCTGCAAAAACGGTATTAAATAAATAAGCTTCTCGTAAATCTGCACCCTGTAAATTAGCTTTAGTAAAGTTTGCCCCTTTTAAATGAGCTTCTCTCAAATTAGCCTGGTAGAGGTTGGCTCGTTCAAAATTTGCCTGAATCAAAATTGCTTTGACTAAATCGACTAAGGCCAAATTAGTTTGAATTAAGCTAGACTCGCTTAAATTACAGCTATTTAGATTAGCTTCTCGCAGATTTGAGCCATCTAATTGAATTCCCTTCAGACTAACTCCCATCAATGGTGCTTTACTTAATTCTGTACGCCGAAAGTTAGTTTCTCCTTTGTTATACCTGCTCAGAATTTCATAGGGTTTAGCAAAAGAAAAAACATTAGTATTATAAATATTAAAGATGCTTGCCAAAAAAAAGTCTACGGTAATTTGCTTTAAATAACCTCGTTCCACTGCCAGACGATGAAATCTTGTTGGTTTAGTTTGCTGCTGTTGCTCTCGTAATAGTTTGGCAATTTGCTGTTCGTCTAATAATCCTGCTTGGCGAAAGTAATATATTAGAGGCATCTTTTGCTTTTGGTCGAGTAATTTTGTCCAATTTTCAGCAAAAAAATCAGCCGTTTGTTGTTTAATCCAGTTATGAGAAGCTAATATTTCACCGACTCGCAAATTGCTAGTAGCCTGTAGCTGTAGAGCGAATTCTATTTGACTTGCCGTAATTAACCCAGCCTCAATTAAAATTTCTCCTAGAGGTCGATTAGCTTTAGATATTAAAGCTTCATTGCTATTAGGTAAATTTTGCATCTATTTACTACAACTAGGCGTAATGTAATTAAAGGTAATTGTTATGACTAGATAAATATAATTCAACTTACATATTATAACAATCGATTTTTCAAAATATTATTAAAACAACAGCTCAATAATTTTACTTAAATGAAATTACTGAGCGTTGCTTGAGTAAAAGGATCTTATCGTTTATTCATGATTAATCGACTAGAAATATGGGATATTTACCAGTTTAAAATGTAGGCTGGCAGTTTGACAAAATTATTAAAAGTTATTAGAGGCTGCTTAAATTGTAAAGAGATTAGTTAATATTTTTGCGAATACTTTTTAAATTTATGGCGGCAGCAGGCTGTAATTTTACCAAAAATTTATTTACTGTCTACTAAAGTCAAATTACTTAGTCATAATTAAGTATTTGCTAATTTACTGTAAATAAAAAATTGGAAATTAATTTGACTCATCCTTGGGTAAAAACTGTAGCCGAAGCCAAGGTAATTCAAGAACAGCTAAAACATCAAGTAATTACTTCAGACTGTTTGGCAAAAGTGAACTATGTGGCAGGAGTAGATATTGGTTTTGAAGCTAATTATACTATTTCTAAAGCAGCGGTGGCGGTATTAAGTTATCCCGAATTAGAGCTAGTCGAGCAAGCGATCGCACGTATCCCGACTGCTTTTCCTTACGTACCTGGATATCTTTCATTTCGCGAAATTCCAGCTATTTTGGCGGCTTTACCCCAATTGAACATTACTCCCGATTTAATTTTGTGTGATGGTCAGGGTTTGGCTCATCCTCGTCGTTTGGGCTTGGCTTGTCATTTAGGAGTGTTATTAAATATACCTACGATTGGCGTAGCTAAATCTTTATTAATAGGTAAACATGAAGCAGTGGCGATCGCCAAAGGTAGCTGGCAACCATTAATCGACAAAGGCGAAACCATTGGCATCGTCTTGCGATCGCGCACCAAAGTTAAGCCAATCTATATCTCCATTGGACACAAAATTAGCCTACCGACGGCACTCGACTACGTAATGGGTTGTCTAACCAAATATCGTCTACCAGAAACCACGAGGTGGGCAGACAAATTAGCTTCACACCGAAAACAATCCCAGTAAATTAAACTCAGACAAAACTTGCAGATTATTCTAAAGTTATAATCGAGCTAATCAAAATTCTCATCATGAAATATCAAGTAGTTTACGACAGCAAATGCAATCTTTGCACCACTTTTGCCCAGCTTTTGCAACAATTTGACCGCGAAAAAATCTTTGCCTATATTCCGATGCAGGATCAAGCAACTCTGGCTAACTATGGCATCACCACGACAGATTGCGAAGCGGGAATGATTTTAATTGACCCGAATCAACCAACTAGAAGCTGGCAGGGAAGCGAGGCGGCAGAAGAAATTGCGCGTCTGTTACCCTTAGGAGAAGCTTTTATCGCTGCCTATCGAGCTATTCCAGGGATGAAGTGGTTGGGCGATCGCACTTATGAACAAATACGCGATAATCGCTATCAATGGTTTGGTGAACGCAAAAATTCCGAACCGATTTGACCAGTTAATTCATTGCAAGCACATATATGACTTTTAAACAGTTTATTGGTTCAGAAGCACACAGTAACTATGAAGCAGCGCCAGTAGTCATTCTGCCTATTCCCTATGAAAAAACCACTACCTATCGTCAAGGATGTCAAAATGGCCCAGAAGCAATTATTACCGCCTCAGATCAGCTAGAGGCTTATGATATTGAGTTAGGAAAAGAAATCTGTCAGGAAATAGGAATTTATACAGTTAAGGCGATCGCCGATACGAAAACAAATCCTGAACTAACTCCAGAAATGATGCTAAAAATAGTTACTGCTGAAGTAGCTCAATTACTCGCCGATGGTAAGTTTGTTATTGCTTTGGGAGGAGAACACAGCATCACCGCAGCAGTAGTCAGAGCCTACCAACAAAAATTAAGCCAGCCGTTTACCGTAATTCAGATTGATGCCCATGGCGATCTACGTCACTGTTATGAAGGTTCGATTTATAATCATGCTTGCGTTATGCGTCGCGTGCTGGATCTGGGACTACCAACTCTTGCTGTAGGGATTCGCAGTATTTGTTTAGAAGAAGCGCAGTTAATTAAACAGCAGCAGATTCCCGTAGTTTGGGCAAAAGATATTGAGCGCAATTCAGACTGGATCGAACAGGCGATCGCCAAAATATCAACCGACCAAGTGTTTATCACCATCGATTTAGATGGACTAGATCCTAGTCTGATGCCTGGAGTGGGAACTCCTGAGCCTGGAGGCTTAAACTGGTATGAGCTAAACGAATTTTTGCAAAGAATATTTAGGCAACATCAGGTAATAGGTTGCGACGTGATGGAATTAGCCCCAACATTAGACTCAGTAGTATCAGAATTTATTGCCGCTAAATTGGTTTACAAATTGATTGGCTATAGTCAATTCTTGAGTTGAAAAAGAAATTAGTTAATGCGCTAAGAAGCCTTATATTCCTTAACTTATAGTGGGAAGTCAGATCTGGCTCACAGTCAAATCTCAATTAAAATTGATAAAATTGGTTGTTTGTAGACAGATTTTCTACTGTTCTATATGTTACTGGAAACTTTTTATAGGAAAAAGTATTTATGAATACGATAGGTAATTATGCCCCCGATTTCGAGATTCCTGGTATTGACCAAGAAGTTTACCATTTAAGCAGCTATCGTCGAAAATTTAAAGCGATCGCCGTGGTTTTTATGGGTAACGATCCAGCAGTCAATCAGTATATCGAACGTCTCAATAAAATTCAGGCTGATTTTGAGGAGCAAAAATTTACCATCATAGGCATAGATTCTGACTATCGTTGTGAGCCAATTGCCCAAAGCATCGAAGCTATGCGACAATATGCTCAAACACAAAACCTGAACTTTCCCTATTTGCGAGACTCTAATCAAGATGTTGCTAGAGCTTTCAAAGTTCAGGTTTTACCGACTGTTTATTTATTAAATAGCGATGCGGTAATTTGTTATCAGGGTAGAATTGATGACTGTGCCGAATCAATAGAACAAGTTAACCAGCATTACCTCCGCGATAGCATTTGGGCTATACTTTCGGGACGGACAATTACCAAAGATTATGTAACGCCTGTAGGTACTGAGATTCATTGGCGACCCTAATCAATACTCTCAAGTGCTAATGAAGCAAAAAATTGCACTTTTCTAACTGAGATTAGCTGAGAGCTTTTTAATGACAAAGTACAGAAAACTGCTATGTTATGGGGAGGTAAATAACAAGAAAGATTGAGGTTTACTTTTCTAGGAATGAGTTACCAGAGGGTTTTATTAAAATTAAGTGGCGAAGCCTTAATGGGCAACTTAGGCTATGGTATCGATCCTGCGGTAGTCGCCGAGATTGCTCAGGAAGTTGCAGATGTAGTCAAAAGTGGAGTCCAGATAGCCATCGTTGTTGGTGGTGGCAATATCTTTCGCGGAATGAAAGCCTCTGCTGCGGGAATGGATCGAGCAACGGCTGACTATATTGGCATGATTGCTACTGTGATGAACGCGATGACTTTACAGGATGCTCTAGAAAGAATCGGCATTTCCAATCGGTTACAAACTGCAATTTCGATGCAGGAAGTGGCTGAACCTTATATTCGCCGTCGAGCTATTCGTCACCTAGAGAAAGGTCGGGTAGTGATTTTTGGTGCAGGTTCGGGAAATCCCTTTTTTACCACCGATACTACTGCTGCTTTAAGAGCGGCGGAGATCGATGCAGAAATTATTTTTAAAGCTACTAAGGTAGACGGAATCTATGATTCTGACCCAGTGAAAAACGAAAATGCTCATCGCTACCAAAGCTTGACTTATAACCATGTCCTAACCCACGAGTTAAGGGTTATGGACAGTACAGCGATCGCTCTGTGTAAGGAAAACAATATTCCTATATTAGTTTTCGATCTTTCAGTTAACGGTAATATTATGCGTGCGACCAAAGGAGAACCTGTTGGCACTATTGTAGGAGGAAATTGTGAAGTTATCTGAAGTAAAAGAACGTATGCAAAAGACGGTTGAAGCGACTCAACGGTCTTTTAACACTATTCGTACAGGAAGAGCAAGCACTTCTTTATTAGACCGCGTTATGGTGGATTATTATGGCTCGGAGACTCCCTTAAAATCTTTGGCCAACCTTAGTACACCCGACGCAACGACAATTATGATCCAGCCTTATGACAAAAACAGCATGGGTCAGATTGAAAAAGCGATTTCTCTTTCTGATATTGGTCTGACCCCCAGTAATGACGGAAGTTTAATTAGACTCAACATTCCTCCTTTGACCAAAGAGCGTCGTAAAGAGTTAGTCAAAACAGCAGGAAAGTTAGCCGAGGAAGGTAAGGTGGGGATTCGTAATATTCGTCGTGATGCGATCGACGAAATCCGCAAACAAGAAAAAAACAGCGACATTTCCGAAGATGAATCTAGAGATCTACAGGAGGAAATTCAAAGTGTTACCGATAGTTTTAATCAAAAAATTGATGATTTGCTGGCTATAAAAGAAAAAGATATTATGACTGTTTAAAAATCAACGGGCTTTTAACCGTTGTTTGTTGGTTATTAGTCAGGTTTTAATGATTACAATATTACTTTGATAAATTATCCATCAATCGGTCATCAGTGACCGATATTTTTTTGCCAATTAAGAGAATCATCTTAAATCTTAGTTTAAAAGTCTATGTTAGCGCGATCGACTCCATAGACGTTGAATCTCAGCAATTTCCTGAGTACTAGGAGGTTGTTGAGTAGTTATGGCAAGATCTGACATCGCTCCAGGAATATTTTGTAACCAAGGACTATGAGAAACTGAGGTTAAATCTATTCCAGGAATAACTGGACGAAATCCATATTGGATCAGCACTTTTTGTTGTTCTGGTTGAGTTAAATATTCAATAAATTTGTTTGCTGCTTTAACAACGTTGTCAGCCGTATTGTGCTGCATAATCGCAGCGGTAGCTACGGTCTCGGTGGTAATATCGGGGTAATAAATGCGATAAGGTTGTCCTTGAGTTGTGGTTGCTTGTGACCAACGATGTAGAGCAATACTTTCATAGACCATTGCTAAATCGCCATCATTAGCACCACGGGTAATAAATTCCTGTAGTAAAATGTCTGTAGAGCGGGGTGGCTGATAGACTGATTGTTTGATTAGGTCAACTAGCGATTCTGCTTCGGAACTATTGGAACGAATATTTTGCGATTGCAGCCATAAATCTATGGTTAACTGACCACTATTAGAACGGGTAGGATTAGTAGTTACAAAATCGAAGCTACCCCAATCGGCTTTGCCTCCAATTTTTGCCCAGTTTTGTTGTTGCATTGCCTGTTCTATTTTTGACCAGGAGAACTTGTCATCGGGGAATAACATTTTGCCTCTTTCTTGCCAGGCGATTCCAACTAAGATAGTTTTAGCGATCGCTTTTGGTTGATCATAAAAAGCATCACGATTATTTTGTGCTTTCCAGCGAGTAGCTAGTTCTGCTAAAATTTCTCCATTAGCAGGAATTAAAATATTAGCTTGAAAGTCATTTTTTTGATCAATATAGTTATTAACTATATCTTGAGAACCTTGGAATTTTAGTTCTAAATTGATATTAGGGTTATTTCGTTCAAATCTTGATTCTAGTTCTTCTAATGGTTCTTTAAGTTCTGTTCCGCTAACAATTACTACAGTTTTTTTTACTCCTGGGAAAGGTGCGAAAGCCAGAGCCAAAGAGCTAACAATAATTACCAATGAAACAATAGTTCGATTTTGCTTGGATTTATTTTGCATAACATTATTTTTTTATTTATCAGTAATAACTAGCGATTGATTAACCTAATATTATGAAGCTATTGATTTAAAATAATTAGTTTAATTAATTAGTAAATCGACGTTATCCTGCATACTTTTTAATTCTTGAGTTAAACTTTGTAATTCATTAATTTCTGTTGAGTTATTGAGATTAGAAGTAAGTAAACGATTTTGAAACCGCTGCAAAACTCCTGCTGATTCTGAAACTAAAGTCTTCAATGAAACTACTTGGGCTTGGCGAGCATCCTGCCCTTGGTGTACTAGTTCGAGATTGTTGGCTAAACTGGTAGCTAACTGATTTAATTGTTGTTTTGCCGCTCCTGAACTTTGTTTGGCTAAGATCAGTACTTGAGCTAATTGCTGTTTCAGTTCCGTGGAAGATAACAGCGAATCTGAACCCTGTAGTTTTTGCGATAGCCAATCAATTTTACCTGGTAATTCCAAGACGCGATCGCAAGCATATTCCACTGCTGCCAATAGTTCTAATTGTGTTGTTAAAGTGAGCATTTGTTGGGCTTGAGTGCGCAACTCTTGAGCTTTTTCTGTTAATACTTTGGTCTGCTGTTTTACTAACTGCATTTCTTTGACTAATTCAGGATTGTTAAGCTTAATTTGTTGGGTTTCTTGGCGTTTTAACGGCATAGCCAATCCCGTAGCGATCGCCGCTGCTGTAGGTAATGTAATATAACTAGGTAGCTGTATGAGGCGTATTCCTACGACTAAAGTAATTCCTCCTGCCAAAACAGCCCACGGATAATCTAAAGGATTTACTAATTTCATAGTTATTAATTGTTAATTACTGACTGTTTAGAATTCAACTTGTAAATCTGCCATTAAATTAGCAATGGTTTGAGGATTGCCTTGGCGATAATAACCTCCATTTAATTCAGCGATCTTTTGTAAAGTTTGCGGATTAAATTCACCCTTTTGACCATAACCAACAGTGAAAAAGGCAATATTATCTCCTGACTCAAAATTGCTGGTTTTCAATTGTTCTGAAAGCTGGTTCAGGCTTATTTGAGAGCCAGAATCTTCTCCGTCTGTTAGAATCAACACTGCATTAATCGCATCAGGACGAGGATTTTTGGTCAGCCAATCGCGGGCATATAAACTACTGTCATATAGTCTTGTCCCACCATCAGCATTCAACTGGCTGATAAATTCTATGCCTTTGTTTTTTCCCGCTTGATCACCTTCAACTATTACTGGAGGATTGATTACAGAATTAAAGCTGATTAAAGCAATCTTTTCTTGTTCGCCCAAGTTTTGCACATAGTTAAGTAAAGTACTTTTGATCGCTGCTAGTTTGGTCCCTTGCATTGAGCCTGAAGTATCAACTACCACCGCTACCTGGGAAGGTTTCTTAGCATAAGTTCGCCAACTGTTGAGCATCGCCTCTACTACTTCTGGTTGTGGCGAACGATAAGAATCATATTTGGCTTGAGGATTAACCCCAAATAGAGGCGAAAATTTGTTTCCTAATGGCACTCCAGGAACACCAGGGCGCAAACCTAAATCGGTGGCAATTTGCTGCGTCTCTGGCTTAAGTAAATATTCAATGATCTCGGTTGCAGCTTCTTGCTCTGCGCTACTAATCCAAGGAGCATTAGGTAAAATTGCTCGCATATTAGAGCCAAAAGTTGCTTGGGGATAAACCGCCTGATATTTAGTTTGATTATTGCCTGGTTGGCTATTAGCAGAGATGACTAAAGATTCATAGACTGAACCCACCGAAGCCCAAAAAACGCCATTCTCAGTCATCGAACGAGCCAGATTGCCTGTAGACTTACCGTAACGTGTAATCTTCTTTTGAATTTGCTTGACTTGTTCTTGATACTGTTTTACATCTGCCAAGGTTAAATCTTCTGCTGGCTTATTAGCAACAGAAGCAAATTGGGCAACTAATGTTTGCAAGCCCGAATTGGAGCGAGTTGGAGCAGTATGAACGTAAGTAAGAGGTATGGCTGGGGCGTTCTGATCTAATTGTTGATGGTTTTTAACTGTGGCTAGACTAGTATATAAATTATCGCTTCGTTCTAATCCTGGGGCTAATTGCTCTGTAGTCATAAAAACCATGGGACTATAGGCAATCAAAGGAGAGTCAGTAATACTAGGAATATAATCTTGTCCTGGAAAAAGCTTATCTAGTTGATATACAAGCTGACTTTGATAAATTTCCCCGTCTACCGAAATTAAGGAAGGGAAATCAGGCGCATCTGCTTGAATATTGCCTGTCTGTAGTTGCTGGGCTAGATTTAGTACGTCTTGGACGACATCGCCGCTTCCCTTGGCTTCGCAAGTGAGGTAAAAATTTTGTCCGCTATTAGTCTTAGGTTTAGTTTGATTTAGCTTGGCTGCTGCTTGCTGACAAAATTGCGCTAAATCGCTACCGATTAAAAATTTTACTTCCAACCCTTGGAGATCGGAATCGTCTTGGTTGGTTACATTTGACTGACTACTACACGAGAAGAGAAGTAGTAGCAGTGCTGATAAGCAAGCAAAACCAATAACTTTGTTGTTTGACTCGTGAAAATGACAAAGGTAATTCATATTGTTAAATTATGCAGACTCTAACGATAAGATTCCCTAAAAGTCGATTTAACGAACAAACAGGATTAAAAACTGCTGCAACTAAGCAATAAAACCAAAAAAGAGCGAGATTAAACTCGCTCCAAGGTAATTAACTGCGCTTGACCAACAAACTGTTTAGAAATCAGCACTCAAAGGAGTTCTCGGGAAGGGAATTACATCACGAATATTAGTCATCCCGGTCATAAACTGTACCAGTCTTTCAAAACCCAAACCAAAACCAGCATGGGGAACTGTGCCATAACGACGTAAATCTAAATACCACCAAATATCATCAGCTTCAATATTCATTTCTTTGATTCGTCTTTCCAAAACAGGTAAACGTTCTTCCCGTTGTGAACCACCGATAATTTCACCGATTCCTGGGGCGAGTACATCCATAGCTGAGACAGTTTTCTCTCCATCATCTAGACGCATATAAAAGGCTTTAATATCCTTGGGATAGTTGGTTACAATCACGGGCTTTTTGAACAGCTTTTCAGCTAAGTAGCGTTCGTGTTCCGACTGTAAATCGATGCCCCATTCTACAGGAAACTCAAATTTCTGCTTAGCCTTTTCGAGTAATTCGATCGCTTTGGTATAGGTAATTCGTTCAAATTCATTACTGACAATAGTATCAGCATTTGCCAGTACAGATTTATCGACCCACTTATTAAAGAATTCCAAATCGTCGGCGCAATGTTCTAAAACATATTTAAAAATATACTTAAGAAATGCTTCAGCTAGATTTTGATCTCCTTCCAAATCACAAAAAGCCATTTCAGGTTCAACCATCCAGAATTCCGCTAGATGTCGAGAAGTATTAGAATTTTCGGCGCGAAAAGTCGGGCCAAAAGTATAGACATTCTTAAATGCCATTGCCATGACTTCAGCCTGCAACTGTCCACTGACGGTAAGATAAGCAGGTTTGCCAAAAAAGTCTTGACTATAGTCGGCTTCTCCTTGATCGTTTTGAGGTAGCTGATTGAGATTTAAATTAGTGACGGTAAATAACTCTCCTGCCCCCTCACAGTCGCTAGCGGTAATAATCGGACTGTGGATCCAGAGAAAGTCTTGTTCATGAAAAAACTGATGAATTGCCGTAGCGCAAGCATTCCTGACTCGAAACACCGCCCCTAAAGTATTAGTACGCGATCGCAAATGGCTAATTGTGCGTAGAAACTCAAAAGAGTGACGTTTCTTTTGCAGAGGATAAGTTTCAGGATCAGCAGTTCCATAAACGATCACCGACTCCCCTTGAAGTTCAATTTTTTGTCCTTTTCCTGGAGACTCGGCTAACTTGCCCGTAATTTCTACAGATGCTCCCGTACTTAGTTGTTTGAGGACTTCTTCATAGTTGGGCAATTCGGCAGCCAAAACAGCCTGTAAACCCGCTAGAGACGAGCCATCATTGACTTCTACAAAAGAAAAACCTTTTAATTCTCTCTTAGTGCGTACCCAACCTTGAATGGTTACGGATTCATCTGGCTGACCATGTTTGAGAATGTCTGCAACTCGTCTAGTTACCATATCGCCTCTAATTCATGCTTGATATCTGAATTATTTTAACGTCAGTTCGCTTCAAGGCATTGAAGGGTCAAGGATTTAATTTGGCTCGCAGTTCGGATTTAATTCGGTTGAGAATGGAACGCTCATCTAAAGAATCAAGAATTTTCTGCACCACTATTTTAGGACTTTGTTCACCCCAGGATGCGCCATTGGCTAAATAAGTTTTTGTTACCTGCCCAATAGCATAAGAAGACACTCCAGCAACTCCTCCTTGAGCGATCGCCACTGACAAATAAGGCGCGAGAGATAAACCACCCGTAGCGGGAACGGCTAGTCCTAACAGCCCCTTAATTGAGCTTAAACCCAAAGTGGCAAGTAGTTCGCTCGCACTAATTCCGCCCATGCTCAGAGCAATGTTTTTTAACAGCTGTACTGCGCCAGATTGCGTCATGTTGATGCCATAAAGATGGGACAGGGACAAAATGATGCCTACGTCAATAATTGCCCCAGAAAACAAATCGATCGCCGTGACAGGATTAAGTGCAACCGCCATAGCCTTGACCATCATTCCCTGATTAATTAAGGCGTTAGCAGCGCGATCGCGAATTGCTAATTTACGGCGTAGTAGCTGTTCGTTGACTCTATCAGCAAACAACATACTGTTGAGAGCTACTAAAGATTTACCTTCACGGTCTAATAACTCTAAAATTTTTAGCTTCAGCGATTCGATCTGAGATTCACCCCGAATCCTTTGTACTTTAAGTTTACCTGTTTTATCTTTTACTCCTCTGACCTCAATTGGCGATGCAGCCACCATAATAATTTCATTAGGAGAGATCAGTTCTCTAACTCTTTCTTCCTTAATTTTCTGATAGATTGCCAGTCTGTCTGCTTCGGGATACTGATCGATTTTGTTGAACACTAACAACATCGGCTTTCCTGCTTCTCGCAGTTTGGACAAAGCACGGTATTCGACTTGAGTAATATCACCCGATACGATAAACAGGATTAGATCTACTCTCTGAGCTAGATCGCAGGCTAAGATTTCTCTCGCTTCACCATTCACCTCGTCAATTCCTGGAGTATCCAGCAGTTGAATTTCTCCGCCTTGCTTTCCTGGAATAGTTAGACGCTGTAGATTTTTTGAAGTGTCGGCGATTTGTTCTGGGGTTAGTTTCCAGTCAGCGGTATCGATGCTGCGAGTAACGCCATGAAGTGCGCCTGTGGGAAAAATATCTTGTCCGACTAGAGCATTGAGTACCGAAGATTTACCCCTGCCTACCATACCAAAAGCGGCAATTTGCACCACAGACTGCTCTAGTTTATCCAGCATTTGAGTTAGGCGATCTATTTCTGACTCTAATCCACTTTGTTCTTCAGCGGTCAAGTCAATATTGCTGATTAAACTTCGTAAAGAATTTTGCGCTTGACGATAATTTAGCTCGGCAGTAATTTCTTCAAAGCCAATCAGTGCCTGTTCTAATTCTGCCTGATTGTTGACTTCTTCTGGAGACAATTTAGACAAGACAAAATACCTCTTGATCAAGTGAGCTTTTTTATTGACCTTTAATTTATAGTGTGTCGTATTTTTTGGGGTTTAGGTAATTTCAGTCTAGAGCTAACAACAACAGGTTTTGGGGTATTGTATTATTTCGAGTTAGGCATAAATTAGTTCGCGATTGATTAAAGAGTCGTTATATTAACTAGTAAAACCTAACCATATCTACCGAGTAAACTTGCTGGTTATAAATTGTGAACCGTCGTTATCTACCAGAAACCATTGCCCATGTCCGCATTACTCAACAGTCGATTTCCATGGGCAAAATCGAAGGAGAAGTCCAAGCTGCTCAGTACGAATGGCAATTTAGATGGCGTTTTCGTCAAAGACGGCTTTGGGTTCAACCACCTCTGGGAAGAGCTTTGATTCAAGAACCTTTAGAACGTTTTTTAGAACGCTGCGATCATCAGCTAGAAGCTGGTGGCGACTATACTTTTACGGTCAGAACCAAAATGTAGGGGTTAGGGATAAGTGAACGCAGGCTCCGCCTTCCGCGATCAAGAATTGAGCGGCTAGTTTTAGACATTTTGAGCCAGGTATCTTTCAATTAACAAAATAGCAACAATGTCGTCTACGGGACGAGGAGGAACACGCAAACCTTGGGGAACGATACGCTGTAATCCTTTAGGGGGATACATCACCCAATAGCGATCGCGTGCTTCTAAGGTACTATTAGTTTCATTGACGCTAATTACTGGCACTTTAGCTAAACTAGACTCAATTTGTTGCTGCCAACTTTTGGAAGTAGTGCCATCTCCCATCACAATTAAATCTATGGCATGTTGCTGAACTAGCTGTTGAATCATGGCGATCGCTTCCTGGGAATTAATAATCTGATGATCAATCACTTCTTGTTGATCATTGATAATCGCCACGCCGCATTTATCTCTGCCAGGATCTAAGCCTAGTATTGTCTGCCGAGATGTCAAGTTTTTCACTAGTCCAACTATTTAATCTGTAAATTGGAGTTAAGAACCCAAAGCTTAAAGCTCTAACTTAGGTGCTAAAAACAACTTTGCCGTTACGCATAACTACAAAATCAAGTTTTAATGGTCCTGCGGTATAAGTATTCTCTGATACTACTGCTTTAATTTCCCTGACAGGTTCTGTCGCTGCGGTAATTTTGTCAACAAAATTAACAATGTTTTCAACTTTATTATCGCCTATTTCGATCTCCCCTAATATTCCTGATCGTTGAGCGCGGAACTTTGATACTGCCAAGAGCCAATTTAATCTGTCCTGCACTTCTTGACGATTAATATTTTGAGAATCAATCGATACGGTAGCAATTTCTGCTCCTGCTTTAAATATTTGCTGATTGAGCGCCACGTCAGCAAAAACTCTAACTTCTGTTTCTCCTTGCACATAGTTCCCAGCAGAAATAACTCTAATCACATAATCTTGACCATCTTGAATCTGAGATTCCAGTTGTTCCACCTGGGATCTGGTAATTGCCACAATGCGTTGATCAGATTGTGAGCCGCTAAACTGAGTGGCTTTAACGGCATTCTCATTCGCCTGTCTGAGTAAACTATCGATCGCCGATTTGGCTGCATTAGGATCGACAATTCTGACTACTGCCGAAGATAATACTTCCCCTTTAACTACGGCAATTTGCTTTTCTCTTAATTCCCGATAAGACTGTTCTAAAGCTGCTACATCCCGTGACAAGAAGCTTAACTGAGATTCCAACTGTTCTAATCTTCGAGTTCTCAACTTCAAACTTACCTCTGCCGAAGCGATCGCCTTATCGAGTTGAGCAATAGAGCGATCTCGTTCTTGAACTTGAGTTTGTAGTAACTGCTGCTGTTGCTCTAAGTCCTGAAGACGAACTTCTTTCTGCGCTAATACTTGATCTTGCTCGCTAATTTGCTGCTCGCGCTGCTGTAGTTGAGCCTGTAACTCTTGGCTTTGCTGTTGTAGTTGATTAAGCTGCTGCTGCCGCTTTTCTCTTTCTGCTAACAAACTATTCAACTCCTGTCGCAGTTTTTGAGCTTGACCAGAAATTTGCTTGACCTGCTGTTTTGATTGCTTAAAATTAAGATTAATTGCATCTAGGTTTGCAACCGCTTGGGTTTGTTGATTTTTAACCTGAGCCAGTTGCTGTTCTACCTGTTGCATCTCTTGTCTAACCTGAGTTAATTCCCCTTCAGTCTGGCGTTTTTCTTTTAGTATGTCGTCTAGCTGAAAAATCCCTCGTCTCAAAGAGCCACTCAAACTAAATAAAATGCCTAAAGTGAGAGCTGAAATTAACATCCCCGTAATCCAGGTAATAATCATTGCCGTTTGGCGAGGACGGAGATGGAATAATCTGAGTCTAGCTTTACCTATTTTAGTTCCTACGCGATCCCCAAATACCGCAACAATACCACCCAAAAGAAAAATTGCTGCAATCAGAATATAACCGCTGGTCATTAGAAATGATTAAGTATTTTATTAGGAATAGCTTTCGGCGATCTTGATTGATTTTTACTGGTTGTTGGCACGGTTATTGATCTGTTCAATCATTCTAGGCAAATTGTTGGCTTAGTGCTACTGGGTTATGTACCGTGATTTTTTTCTTGTGAATTGAAACCATTTCCTTATCCCGCAAATCTCCTAATAGCCTGGTGACGGTAACCCTAGTTGAGCCGATGGCTTCAGCGATCGCCTGATGCGATAATTTGAGATCGATTTTGATTCCCTCTTCGGTTGGCGCTCCAAAATCGCGACAGAGGATTAATAAAAAGCTAACCAAACGTGAACCCATATCCCGATGAGCCAGAGTTTCGATCATCATTTCGGTTTGTAAAATACGCGAAGATAATCCCTTCAACATCAACATAGATAGTTCAGGATTTTCTTGCAGCGCTTTTTCTACCTGTTCAATGGGTGCAGACAAAAGTTCTACAGGAGTAAATGCCACCGAATGATAAAAGCGATCGCTTTTTTGTCCAGTTATCAGCGAAAGTACCCCAAATACAGTATTTTCTCGCAGCAGAGCCACGGTAATTTCTTCTCCTGCTTCATAAACACGAGATAGTTTGACTGCTCCTTTTAACAAAAAGTAAACTCTTTCGGCAGGATCGCCAGGAAAAAATATCGTTTTACCACGTTCAAAACTTTCCACAATAGGCGGGAAAGAACCACGACCAAGTTGACGAAATACTGATGCCAAGGGTTGATTTTGTGTCAAGGGAAGTTCCATATAACCTATTTACGCCAGGAATGATGTACTTAGAGTAGATTAATTATCTCAAATAGTTACATACTCTAACATTACAATCTCAATTTTTTTCTCTATTTTGACGGTCATTAATAAATTTATTAGTCACCCAGGCAGTTGTAGGATAGATAGTTGCAGCTAAAAATTGGAAAAGAACCGTGTTAGATTTAACTGGAAAAAATGCTTTCGTTACAGGAATAGCCAACAATCGTTCGATTGCTTGGGGCATTGCCCAGCAGCTACATCAAGCTGGTGCAAATATTGGCGTTAACTATCTCCCTGATGAACGTGGACGCTTTGAAAAAAAAGTTAAGGAATTAGTCGAACCGCTTGCCCCCAGTATAATTGTTCCCTGTGATGTGCAAAACGATGAGCTATTAGACTCAATGTTTGCCACTATTTCTCAACAATGGGGCAAGCTGGATATCTTAATACATTGTTTAGCATTTGCTGAAAGAGAAGATCTCACGGGGGACTTTTCCGCCACTTCTAGAGCAGGCTTTGCCAAGGCTTTAGACATCAGTAGCTATTCGCTCAACTGTTTAGCTGTTAGAGCCAAACCGTTAATGACCAACGGCGGTAGCATTGTTACTCTTTCTTACTTAGGCGGAGTCAAAGTTATTCCCAACTACAATGTGATGGGAGTAGCCAAATCAGCTTTAGAAATGAGTGTGCGCTATTTAGCTGCTGAGTTAGGTCCAAACAATATTCGGGTTAATGCCATTTCGGCTGGTCCAATTCGGACTCTCGCTTCGTCTGCGGTAGGAGGAATTTTAGATATGATTCGCCACGTCGAGGAAACTGCACCTTTGCGGCGTACCGTGACTCAAAAAGAGGTTGGCAACACCGCAGCTTTTTTGTGTAGCGATCTTGCTAGTGGCATTACCGGACAGGTAATCTATGTTGATTCAGGATACGAGATAATGGGAATGTAGATTTTAAGCTAAAAGCTAAAAGCTATTTTCAGTTCACATCTAAAGTCAACTGCATATTTAGGAGAAACAATGCAAATTAGCGATCGCCAAACCACGTTAAACAATCATTCTTTAAACAAAGACCGAACTGCATCGGTTAGCCGTACTACAGGCGAGACAGACGTACAGGTTGAGCTAAACTTAGACGGAACTGGTAAATGCAATGCTGATACTGGTATTCCTTTCCTCGATCATATGTTAAACCAAATTTCGGCTCACGGTTTGATCGATCTTAACGTCAAAGCTACTGGAGATATTGAGATTGACGATCATCACACCAATGAAGATGTGGGAATTACTTTGGGCATGGCGATCGCCAAAGCGTTAGGCGATCGTCAAGGCATTGTGCGCTTTGGTCATTTTGTCGCACCTTTAGATGAAGCATTGGTTCAGATCGCCCTAGATTTTTCAGGTAGACCACATCTTAGCTATGGTCTAGAAATTCCCACTCAAAGAGTAGGGACATACGACACTCAGCTAGTTAGAGAATTTTTTGTCGCCGTAGTTAATCATGCTCAAATGACGCTCCATATTCGCCAGCTAGACGGAATCAATTCGCACCACATTATTGAAGCAACTTTTAAGGCTTTTGCTCGTGCTATGCGGATGGCAACGGCAATAGATCCGCGTCGCGCTGGTAATATTCCTAGTTCCAAAGGGGTTCTTTAACCATGACCAGTGGACTTTTGTAATTAGATAATTAATAGTATGGCAGTAGAAATATCTAGTAAATGGGTGCAGGTTCAAAATCAGGATCTGGTGATTGACGCTTATTTGGCAATGCCGAAGATTTCGGGAACTTATCCAGGTGTCGTCGTCATTCAAGAAATTTTTGGGGTCAATGAACATATTCGGGAGATCACACAGAGACTGGCTAGTGAAGGATATGTAGCGATCGCTCCTGCCATCTATCAGCGTCAAGCACTCCAGTTTGAAGTCGGTTACTCGGATGAAGAAGTAGCATTAGGCAGAAAATATAAAAATCTGACTCAAGCCAGTGAATTAATTAGTGATATCCAAGCGACGATCAACTATCTATATAGTTTGCCAGAAGTTAAACACTCAGGAGTTGGGACAATCGGCTTTTGCTTTGGTGGTCATGTCGTCTATCTAGCAGCTACTTTAAAAGATGTTGCAGCAACGGCTTCCTTTTATGGCGCGCAAATTGCGACCTGGTGTCCTAGAGAAAATGACCCCACCATAACTCGCACCAAAGACATTAAAGGGACAATCTACGCTTTTTTTGGCACAGAAGATCCGCTAATTCCTAACGAGCAAACTAAACAGATCGAGGCAGAATTACAACTGCAAAATATTGACCATCAAGTATTCCGTTATCCAGGCGCAACTCACGGGTTTATGTGCGATCGCCGTGAGAGCTATAATCCTGATGCAGCCGAAGCTGCTTGGAAAAAAGTGCTAGACTTGTTTAGCCAAAAGCTGTAAGTAGTTTAAAATTTACTCAGCCTTAGTTGATTCGGTCAGCATTATTTGACTGTATCGACTTGCTTGAGGTTAAGAAACTTAATCAAGTTTCAACTTCTGCTCCGTTAATATTCACCATATACACTACTATGTCTGATTCAACCTCAATCCCTAACTCTGCTCAAGCTTTCTCCATGGAAGACTTTGAGAATGCTCTTCAAGAATATGATTATGAGTTTAGTCGAGGGCAGAAAATACAGGGAACGGTAGTCCAAGTTACCTCCGATGGTGCATATGTTGATATTGGTGGTAAATCTCCGGCTTTTGTTCCCACTAATGAAGCTGCACTAGGTTTTGTGAACAACTTAGAAGCAATTTTACCTGTGGGTGAAACCAGAGAGTTTTTAATTATTCGCGAACAAGACTCTGAGGGACAAGTTACTCTCTCAATTCGACAATTAGCCCTAGATCAAGCTTGGGCAGATATTAAGGAGATGGCGGAAACGGGCAAATCAACCCAAGTGCGCGTCACTGGAGCAAATAAAGGTGGGGTGACGGGAGAAGTTTTTGGATTGCGCGCCTTTATACCGCGATCGCACTTACAGCAACGAGATAATCTAGAATCTCTAGTTGGGCAGCTTTTAACCGCTACTTTTTTAGAAGTAAACCAAGAAAACCGCAAGTTAGTTTTATCTCAACGAGATGCGATGCGCGCCGTAGCGATGAACACCATCAGAGAAGGAGCTTTGATGGCGGGTAAAATTGTTAATATCAAACCTTATGGTGTCTTCGTCGATCTCGAAGGGGCAACAGGTTTACTACATATCAAAGAGATTAGTGGCTCTCGGGTTGAATCGATGAACACTATCTTTGAAGTGGGTCAAGAAATTAAAGTTGTAATCAAACAGATCGATGAATATCAAAATCGCATGTCTCTTTCCATCAAAGCTCTAGAAGAATATCCTGGCGAAAATATTGAAAAATTAGACCAGGTAATGGCTAACGCGGAGGAAAGATGGCAGAAGGCTCAAAGTTCCGTCAAGGAAACTGCCCCAGAAGCGAGCCAGCCTGAAGCTGATGCTGAAAGTGAGGCGTGAACTACTCATCGCTACCCTTCGGGTTAGCGTAAGCTTTCTACCCAATAGTAATGCCTCGACAACAAGTTGTTTTGGTCTTATTCCAAGGCGATAGGCTAATCCCTAGTTACTAAGGTAATAATCACGGGAATGTCAATACTGTTATGTATTTGGCTTGGTTCTCGCTATTTACTTGCTGTGTCAAGTTATTTCATCCTGGACGTATTAAATAATCAATTCTAAATCGTTAGTTTGATAGTTGTTGCTAAGATAATTATTGACCATGCAGTGTTCAATTGATAATTGTTCAGTGTTCATTGATAAAGCCCTGTGGAAATAACTTTTTTAGGTACAAGTTCTGGAGTACCAACGCGATCGCGAAATGTGTCGAGTGTAGCCCTACGCCTGCCCCAGCGCGCCGAGGTATGGCTATTGGACTGCGGTGAAGGAACGCAACATCAGCTTCAGCGTAGCGATCTTAAAAGCTCTCAGATTCGACGTATCTTTGTGACTCATATGCACGGCGATCATACTTTTGGCTTGATAGGATTGATTGCTAGCTGTGGCTTGGCTGGAACTGGTCAACCGATCGATATTTATGGGCCAGAGGGTTTAAAAGAGTATCTTTATGCTGCTGCTAAATATTCCTATATGAACTTTGGTTCTCGCCTCAAGATTCATACTGTCAAAACAGGTTTACTATACGAAGACGACGAATTTAGCGTTAGCTGTCAGTTATTAAAACACCGTATTCCTGCTCATGGCTATCGTATTGCTGAAAAAGACCGCCCAGGAATGTTCAACTTGGAAAAAGCAAAATCTTTGGGTATTCCCCCTGGCCCGATTTATGGCAAATTAAAACAGGGACAGGTAGTTACTTTAGAAGATGGTCGTATAATTAACGGCAAAGATCTTTGCGGTCAACCAGAAACGGGTCGCAAAGTAGTTTACTGCACCGATACAGTATTTTGTGATGCTGCGGTAGAACTGGCTCAAGATGCAGATGTTTTAATTCACGAAGCTACATTTGCCCATCAGGATGCAGAGATGGCGTTTGAAAAGATGCACTCCACGACTACTATGGCAGCCCAAGTAGCCTTACTAGCAGGGGTGAAGCAATTAATTATGACTCACTTTAGCCCCCGTTATGCTCCAGGAAATCCGATTCAGCTAGATGATTTGAAACAGGAAGCAAGAGCAATCTTTCCCAATACTAAGCTGGCTTATGATTTTTATTCCTATGAAGTGCCACGACGCAGAGAAGAGAAGGTAAAGATGGGTGCTGCTGGGAATAAGTAGTAGGTAGTAGGTAGTAGGTTTTCTTTTGCTTATGATTTATGGTTAGTAATTAATTATCCAGAATTAGCATTTTGCGTAGAGTTAAAGCTAATAACTAACAGCTAATAGCTAATAGCTTTCCTAAGAAAGAGTTATACTACTGAATTGTTGCCAAAAAGCCCTTTATGGTCAGTTTTTTGCGGTATTGTGTTGGAATAGCTTTATGGATGTATTTGCTTCAAGCATCTTTATTAGCTTCAGAGTCGCCAGATATTAAAAAGACGGCTGGCTTTTTACCAGATCGCTTAAGTTCCTCGTCGCCGCAAATGCCAGTTACGGCTGGTTCATATTTAATCACTCAAGAACGTCAAGGAGAAACACAAGAATTTACCATACCTGTGGATGAAAATTTCCAGCCATCGATTCCTGTAGAACAGGTTGAGGTAATTGAGGTGATTTCCGATCGCCAAGAATATGACCAACAAAGACAGGTAATTACTGCCGAAGGCAACGTGGTAATGCGCTTTGCCCAATCGGTAATGACCAGCGATCGCCTAGAGATCAATTTAACTGATCGTTTTGCCGTGGCTAGAGGTAATGTGGTTCTCAAACGGGGTGAACAAGTCCTAAGAGGCGAAAGGTTTGAATATTACTTGGTTACAGATCGAGGCGTTATTTTTAATGCGGGAGGCGAAATCTATCAACCTAGTCTAAATCAAGATACGGATTTTGAGCAACGACTAATATCAGAACCAACAATTTTGGATCGCGCCTTAAGCGATCGCCTAATCGAGAATCAGCCGCTAACCGATGTTACGGCAGCAGAAGGCATCGGCACAACGATTGGCAGTCAGGGAATCGATCTAATCGGCGAAGGCGACGAGATTAACAGTATTAATGGCGGTACTATTAATCGGCTGCGGTTTGAGGCCCAAAGAGTTGATTTTGAGACAGATACTTGGACAGCCAAAAATCTTCGCCTGACTAATGATCCTTTTTCACCACCTGAATTAGAATTACGCGCCGAAACGGCAACTTTCCAACAGCTAGATTCTCTAACAGGTAGGCTAACTACCAATAAATCTCGCCTTGTAGTTGATGATAGTTTGACAATACCTTTATTGGTTGGTGGGTTTGTCTTTGATAGTCGTCCTATTCGTCCAGGATTATTTAACCTCGCTTTTGACGGGGATGAAAGAGGCGGTTTATATCTTGAACGTAGCTGGAATATTATTAACAACCAACAGTTTAACTGGGAGATTACCCCGCAATATTTTTTGCAGCGCGCCTTGTTTCCTGACGCTTTTAGTTTTAATGAAGAGGAGGAGGGTGGTGTGTTTAATTCAGACGCATTTGGGTTAAATAGCCAGATAGAAGCGATTTTTACACCAAGAACTGACTTAGAAACTAGTTTTAGTCTAAATAGCTTGGATTTTAATGATATTGAGTCCAATTTGCGCGCTAAAGTAGGGCTACAGCAGAAGGTAGGTAATCTTAGTAATCCCTACCGATTTGCCTTGGAGTATAATTTTCGCGATCGCCTATTTAATGGTTCTTTAGGTTTTCGTACGGTGCGCAATAGCATTGGAGGAGTCATAACTTCGCCTCAAATAACAGTAGGCAATACTGGCGTAACCTTATATTATCAAGGGTCAATTCAAAATATTAATGCCGACACCGACAGACAAGACTTATTAGCGGCAAATCGAGATAGCGATCGCATTAACCTCACACGCTATCAAGCAGCAGCATTTCTCAATAAAAACTTTTCTATTTGGCGGGGAGAAGCATTACCAAGCACTCAAGAACAAGGATTACGCTACACTCCTGTTCCTGTAGTTCCTTATTTGGATTTGTTTACTGGAGTTTCGGGGGTGGGTAGTTTTTATAGCAATAATGACTCGCAATTATCTTTAGAAGGAAGCATCGGTATTGAAGGTCAAGTTGGTCATTTTTCCCGTTCCTGGCTTGACTATACAGGATTTAAGTTAAGCTACTCCCAAAATATTCGGGGCGATGAATCTCCTTTTCTCTTTGATCGCTTAGTAGATCGTCAGATTCTCTCTTTTGGCATTACTCAGCAAATTTATGGTCCAATTCGTCTAGGATATCAAACTTCCCTCGATTTAAATGACAATGATACGATTAGCACCGATTACCTCTTGGAATACAGCCGACGGACACATAATATAGTTCTACGTTATAATCCAGTTCTGGAAATTGGTTCATTTAGTTTACGGATTAGTGACTTTAACTGGCGCGGTAATCCTCAACCTTTTAGATCACAAGGTGTTACTCCAGTAATTCAAGGGGTTGAGCAATGATTTTAGAAGTCGTAGGGGCGAACAGCCGTTCGCCCCTACAAAAGTCAAAACTAGTAACTAATTGTATTGACTAAGTTTCATGGCGGCAAATTCATTAAGGGGAAGATGATCGCGATCGTCAGGAACTTTGACTAAAAATCTTTCTGCCATTTCTGTTAAGACAAAATCTGGCTTTTCTCGCTCGATATAGGCGAAATCAACCCAGGGAGTCCAAACAAAATGAACTTCGTTGAGAGTTTCGGCAAACAATGATGCCAGTCTAGCAGCCAGGCGTTTTTTGGTCGTGTAGTTGGGAAATCCAGGATTAGAAAAGCTGTCACCAAAAATGATCATCTTACCGTGAGGTATCCGCTCATTTTTCAAAATTCTTATACTACCTTGATGACAGTGATTGATTACTTGATTATCGTAAGCGATCTGGGATGTAAATTGGAAATCGGCTTGTGGCGATCTTTCTTTAAGCCCAAATTTATTGCCTAAATCTCCCTTTTTTTTGCTGATTTTGAGCGGAATATCAAGTAATTTTAGCTTGGGCTTGATTCCTAATGACTGGCAAATCAAACTATAGGCAAAGTAACATCCCCAAAAATTCCAGTGACAATCTTGTTTGTCGTATAGTTGATAGTGAGCTTTTTGTTCAAAAAATAGATCTATAGGATATAAAAAAAGCTGCTGACATTTTTTTTGAAGTTGTTTAATTGGTCTATTATTAACAACATTAATATTGTGGGGATAGTATTCAGAATAGACTGCGATTTTGTTAGGGATAAATATATGCTGATATGCTATTTGTCGTACTTGATGCCATTCAATTCTCTGTTGCAGTAGTTGATTCCATTGGTTTATTTTTGGCGGTGAAAGCTGTTTTTTACCCGTATGATATTCCATTAGGTTATTCGATCCTGCATTGATAAAAATCCAGTCAGCTTTACCAGCGATCGCTACGTCGTCGTTGGATATTTCTCCCACCTTCGGATATTGTGGATCATTCTTTAAAGATTTAAGCTTTAAGATATCCTGCTTAGATAAATTGTCTGCTTGATTTAACTTTTCCTGATATTTTACTTGATACTCTAGCTGCTGCAACCTCTTTTTTGTCTGGAGCAATTTTTCTTTTAGGGATAAATTGTCTTTGATTAGTTGTAGTTGAAGTTTAATTAACGGACTAAAAGTTTGCTGTTTTATTTTTTTGTTTGGATTGGCTGTTTCGGGCAAATTAGATATTTTGGTTAATAATTTTTGATAACCTATATAAAATATTTTTTTCTGAGGATATTTTAGTATTTTGCTCGTAAAAAAATTTACTGCTAGATCAATTTTTTCTATGGCAATAAGATATCGACCCAATCTTCCCTCAACTAGTCCGTGAAGATAAAGATGTCTAATTGCTCTAAGCTTAGTAAAACTGGCTCGTTTTAGATCGATATAAAACTCGACATAATCTGCCCAATCAATACCTTCAAATAATAGTTCATCTCGCTCTATCTGGGGATAACTATTTAAAAATAAGTTTTCTGCTTGACCAGAAAAAAAATCTGCTTTGAGCGGCATCTTTTTCTGTTTTAGTAAAATAGAAAAGCTTTCGAGTTCTTGCCAATCTTGAAAATTTTGTTTTACTTTATTTTCATACGCCTTGATTTGTTCTTCAATACTGTAGGTGTCTAATTTATCTTGCAGCTCTATATTTGACATATTTTTAAATTTTAATATTACTTCGGTATAAAATCCAGGTGATATCAACTACTTTTTAAAGCTAACTGGAGCGAATGTTTCTTGTACAAAGCTGCTTTGAATCTCTAACTTTTGCTGAAGAAAAGACTCTATTTTAACAGGAAGTTCATATTTGGGACTAGCATTGAACTTCTGGTTTACATAATCGGTAAAAACCTTTTCTTCATAATTTATCTCCAGAAAGCTACAAATTTTTTCTATAGTTTTTAAGGGGCGATCGCAAATATCATCATAGATTAGAAACAGTCTATTTTCTCTGGTAAAATAACTTTTACATAGCTCGACTGTTTCTATATAGTTAGACAATCGATAATTGCGACTATTATTAAGTACCTCAATCCATTCTTGATGGCTAATACTTTTTTGATTAGCAATATCTTTCCGTCTTTGCATAACAGCTTGTGACCAAGCTCTTTTGATAGGATTACGCATAATAAAGATGATCTTTGCTTCTGGCAAAAGCTGAGCAATATGAGCAAAACCTTGACTATTTAAGGCTGAATAGTCTGGAGTGATGTCGGCAACAATTTTACGATTTGCTTGGTTAAATAAAGATAAATAATAATTATCGTCGAACTTTTCTGTTACCGCCATCTTGGCAAGAAATTCGAGTTTTTGATAGTTAAAGTTACCTTTAATAAATTGACCAAGAGCAGTTTGTAATTGTTGCATACGCTTTCTCGGCCAATCAATATGTTTTAGATGTAGATAGTCAAAATAGTGTATTTCTTTCATCGGTGGCATCCAGATATCAGGATGATGCTGCAAAATATTGTATAGCCAGGTAGTACCAGCTTTTTGCGCACCAATACAAAGAAAGTTTGGTTTTGTTTGGGACATTACTGTGTTTGGTTTGGTAAGTAATAAGTGAAAATCGATTTATCCTGCTGTTTTAGGTCATACACAACCTATTTTTTTAAGGTTAATCAAACTTCCAATATTCAGATAAATCTAAATTCAAAGTTTTTTGTAATGATAGATAATCAGCACGATATATTTGTCTTAGTTGTTGTAATTCATCTTGTTTGATCACGATTGTGCGATTTTTACTATCAGGAGAGATTAAATATACTCCGTCGGCTTCAATACAATATTCTAGTCCTCTGTTATGGTATTTATTTAAGTTAGTTAAAGAAGGAAATAGCTGAGGATCTACATCTAGAAAATCACAAATATTTTCAATGGTTTGCTGCTTATTTTGTTTAATATCTCGTTCGTAAATTAATACTTTAAAGTTATCCAGAGAAAAGGTTTTTAGCCAGGCAGCAAGATGTTGGCTATAAAAGCCCATGTCAATAATGCCGTGTAGATGACCAACATCTAATATGCTTTGTGATTCATACGCGATGCGATCGCGTTGTATATGATGAAAATAAGCTGAAATTGCTCTTTCAACAGGATCTCTAAGACAAAGAATTAGCTTTAATTTTGAACCCAAAATATTAACTACAGAATCAGGTATTTGCTCGTTAAAATATTTATTAGGGGGATTTGTCCATTTACGACTAGGTTTAGTTGACCAAAAATAACTCGGAGTAGCTTCTCCAATTGCCTTAAACCTTTCTGTCTGAATTACATCTTCAAACCGATTAAAATATTTTAAGTAATAACCTAAACCATAATCAGCAACTTTTTTCTGATAATAACTAAAGAATTCTAGTTCTTTTCTCCTTTTAGGTAAAAATATCTGTGGATGTCGTTTGAGGTTTTCATGTAGCCAAGTAGTACCTCCTTTTTGCACTCCGATAATCAAAAAATTGGGCAGATTTAGTTTAATCTCGCTAAGTTTTTCAGCTCTGGCATTTATTTTAGAGCTGACTTTTTTTTTATCAGCAATATTTTCCCTAAGAACGGCTAATTCTTGATATTTGAATCGCAAATTGTCTTTAAGCAGATTAATTTCTTGACATAACTTTGCAAGTTCCTGTTCATATTGCTTGAGAGAACTCTCAGTTTCTGGTGGTGCATTGATAATAGTCGCCTTAGGTACTATGGAGTTTAGCGCAATATTTTCTGGCATAATGTATGTTATTAATTATTTGTTACTGATTACTAATTACTAGCAAATGTTAAACAATCATTATTGATCATTGACGTTGTTTGTTTACTATTCTTATAGCTTTGTAGAGAATAGAATTTCATTCTATTCTCTATTTTGTTCAAAAGTAATTGAGCTAAAAATGCTAATATAGCTGAACACGAAGGCTAAGCTTGAATATTCTGTTGTTAGCAACAATCCTACTTCTTAGTAATTATTTGCTAAATAGCCTCCATGAATTAATATCTATCCGAAATAATTGTCGGCTTTTGAGAA
Source organism: Myxosarcina sp. GA_180221_E-2-1-MAG-40_15 (assembly GCA_020692205.1). Taxonomy (GTDB): domain Bacteria; phylum Cyanobacteriota; class Cyanobacteriia; order Cyanobacteriales; family Xenococcaceae; genus Waterburya. The sequence continues at coordinate 65,000 of JAIMKV010000008.1, read as the reverse complement.
TATCTTTAATCCAAGAATAGCTTGAACAACTCCAAATGTTGATTGAATTATTCCTCAACATTTATCAAAAAGCTTTTAGCCGTTAGCTTTTAGAAGGCGCGTTTTGAGTAAGAGTACTCTTACTCAAAAGCCGCCGCCTTTTAGCTTTGAATTGACTGTTAAAAGCGCAATTGGGTACAAGACTCCGACCTCTTAGGTCGTCTTCAATTAGGTAGAGTTCAAGACTCTATTTGATTGAGCTAAAAGCGTATAGCTAAGAGCTAAGAGCTAGGGCGAAGCCATTTATGTGCCTCAAGTTGCTGTAACATATTCAAAGCATCGTCACAGTTAGGTTCTATTTTTAAGCATTCTTTAAGATGATTGACAGCAAGAGTGAAATTCCGTTTTTTCTCGTAAATCTTAGCAAGTTTGAAATGACTAGCTAGAAAAGAGTTATTAATTGTTACAGATTTTATTAATAACTTTTCAGCTTCTTCAAGTTTATTTTTAGCCAAACATCTTCTTGCTCGATCAAACAAAATACCTTCTTGTTTAATCTTGACTTTTCCATGTTGATATAAAGGAATTAGATTCTTGCTTCTGTATTCATTGATGATTTTAGTTGTATAGATGTAGGTCATTTCAGGAGATAATGCCAAGCTATTTTCGTCATCATAGGAGATAGCATTAGTCTCTGACCTATACCCAAACGTCTGATTAAAGCTTTCAAAATTAATTAAGCTAGACTGCAACTCTGCATCCAAGAAAAAAGATTTATAACTATCAAAACTTTTGCTTCTTTCTGTTCTCTTAAATTTTTCGGAAACTTCAATATCGCTAGAGATTTTGCGACCTAAATAATGACTTAGTTCATCAAGATTATTTTGAACAAAATCCTCATACTTTAGGACAAAAAAGTTTTTAGAATCTGAACTTTGATAAAGTTCTTGGATCTTTTCAGATTGTTTTTTGACTACCTGAATTAAAGAGCCACGCTTGGTTATATCAATATTACTGTAACATTTGTCAATATCATATATGCCAACCGAATTAGGATTCTCCACCTTTTTCTTAAGGAGATCGACATAAGTTTTAGCATTGCGGTCATCAGAATAACCGTCTCCGTTGTATGGCATATAGAGTAAATAACTAACAATTCTGTCTAATGGATTTCTAATTAATAGTATATTTTTGTCAAACTTTTGAAAATAGTCTCGATCTTTTTCCCATCGTTCGGCAAATATTGATTTAACAATTAAATTATCGTGTTGGTAATCAATCTTACTTAAATGGCTAGGTTCAAAAACTAATTCATGATTTTCAAAAGCTTTAGAAATTGAATAAGCAAGTGCGGTAGTGCCACTTTTTCCTAAGGAATAAATTAGGGTTTTCATAGTTGGTTAGTGTTACAGGGTAGATAAAGTTTTGAATCTAGGTAATTATGTTTGTTGTTGCTGGAGTAATCTAGATGTTCTAGTTTGTGGTAACTTTTATTCTTTCAAATATTCTTTCAAATCTTCCTCCAAATTGATTACAATTGCACAACCCACTCAGCTTATTGATGAAAAAAAACTGATTATAGTTTAAGCAAGAATTTTGATTATGCCTCCACAGAAACATAATCAAAATTCTTAATTGATTGTATTTAAAGCTGTTTCAAAAACCTTGACATAAGAATTTGCCAAGCTCGACATTAAATATCGATCAAAGACTATCTTTTGGGCTTCTTTAGCTAAGAATGGCAATTTATCTTGATCGCTTAAGCATTTTGATATTGCTCTTCGCCAAGATTCTTGATTGTTGTCAACTAGAATGCCGTTGACTTCGTGGGTGATTACCTCTCGATAAGGAGTACAGTTGCTATAGATCCCAGGTAACCCGACGGCGGAATACTGAAGGAACTTCAGAGGACTTTTATATTGATTAAACTCATTAGCAACTAAGGGAGCGATCGCTAAATCACACGTCCCAGCAATTTGACGAAACCAAGTCACAAACTTTTCATAAGACTGGTATCCTAGGGGAATTGAGATTCGGGTATACCAATCAGGTGCATTCTCCGCTACTTCAGGTTCACCACCAATCACTAGTAGTCTGACATCAACATTCTCACCATAAAGGCTCTCAAACACTGGCTTAATCATCGCCAAGTCTTCGACATGGGAAGAGTTGCCCATATAAAGTACTTTGAAAGTTCCTGGGGCAATATCTAATACTGCTTGAGGTAACTCAACCGCCATTGTCGGTTTGAGCCAGGTAGATTCAGCAATCACATTAGGAATAACCGTGACGCGATCATTAAAGGTGCGCATCTGTCTGGCTAGAGGTTCAGTGCTGACAATTACCTGGGTGGCTGCTGTGGCTAAAGCTTGGATCGCAGGTGCGCTTCTAGCATATACCCCCTGGAGATCTTTATCAGGAGGAACGTTTAAGAGGTTATCGTCAATCTCATAAATAATGGGCAGATGGCGATCTCGACAGGCATCAATTAAGGGTTGAACATTGTGGGGTTGAATAATGTTGCGCTGAATTAATACGGCATCAAGATCAAACATTTGATTAGTGTCGTTGATCAAAGCATCGATGTCTAAGATTTGGGCATCCAGGCGATCGCTTATTTGGGGATGTTGCAGCCATTCTAAGACGCGAATATGTGCCGTAGGTGGCAGCTGGGAATTAATTAATACCCCAATTCGACGATAGGAAACTGGCTGTTGCAGTTCAAACGGACGAGATGCCGAGATTACCTGCTGATAAAGCTTATGGTATTGGGCAGCCATCGTCTTGATATTGTTTTGTCTGGCGTAAGTTAGCTGCCACTGATTTAGGTAAGATATTTTCTCGATATATCCTTCTACATCATTAGCAATATCCAACAGCCGATTATAGACTGCTTCAGCATCAACTTCATCGATTAACCAGCCCCCACCATGACGAGCAATCCGTTCGCCCACCGCACCTTTATTGATCGCCACTACGGGAACACCACTTGCCCAAGACTCAGTTAGAGTATGACAGTAAGTTTCTGGCCAAATTGAGAAGATTCCAACACAGTGGGGTCGAATTTTCTGCATCCACAGATCGAAATCAGCACGAGTGTATGTACCGTGGAGAGTTCCGACCGACTTGAGGAAATGTCTAGTACGACCCAGGAAGTGAAATTCGAGACGATTATTGATGTCAAGTTTTTTAATTTCGACAATTAATTCCGCGCCCTTAGAGGAACTGATATTGCCAGGGAACAAGACTCTCAGGGGTTTATTAGGCTTGGGTGGTCTGAGGACAAAGGTGGGTTCGGTTTGGAGGTGAGGAAAATTCCGTCCATGAGGAATAACTTTAAAGTTCGCCTGTTCTAGTTCAGGATAAATTTTGGTCATCATGGCTTTGGCAGAAGGCGCAGTAGTCACAAAACCATCAATGTATTGGAACATCTTAGCCATGTTCCGCTGCCAAGTTTGAATGAAACCATGTTTTAAATTAACCAGGCGATATTCTGGCCAAATTGGCGTGGGACAACGCCCCTCAGTAGCGGTACACTTACCGCCACAGAAAGTTAAATTTTCATCCAGCAGGTTAACTGTCGGACAGATGGTATAAAAATCATGGAAAGAAAGAATGGTCGGAATATCCAGCCTCTTAGTCAGCCGCGCCAAAGAAAGGCTATGCCAAGCTATATGACGAATATGAACCAGTTCAATCCCATAACGAATCAGCAGATCGCCGACAATGTTGTCGTATTCTTTAGAGGTGTGGGCAGTAGGATTAATTGGCGATCGCAATTTAATTTCTTCGAGTAAGATATGCTCCTGTGGTCGCGCATCATACAGGCTAATTTCTTTACTGTCGCAGATTAACAGCATTGGATGATATCGTTCTCCTAGCCCAGTCATTAAGTCTTGATTGGTCTGGGGTGTTCCGCCTGTTTTGGTCGAAATGACAAACAGCACGCGAGGGCGGGGTTTGGCTAATTGAGGCGAATTTTCTAGTAGCTTTCTCACCTGGTAGCGCATTAAATCCATCTGGGGAGATTGGACAAAATGAGTCACTAAGGCTTTGTATTCGGGATAGCGCTGGTCAACTACAATTCGACCTGGTTGATAGAGGGCTTTTTTCTCTCCCTGGAAACTAGCCGAACGAACATGATAAACCAGAGTGCGATCGTCGACGATATGTCGCCATCCTGCCCGAACTGCCCGCATACAAAAATCATTTTCTTCCCCATAACCTCTAGGAAAAGCTGCTTCGTCAAAGCCCCCAATGTCATTCATCAACTCACGACGAATATAGAGGCAGAAACCACTTCCTGTTGGAGTTTCAGGATAAATCAATGAACTATGTTGAGCGATCGCTCTGGCTGTTTCTTCCCTTTGCAACCATACAGGAAAATCGTTAGCCTGACCCATTTTGGGGACGGAAAACGCCCCAGAATTATCCGAGATTGCCGTTACTGTGCCAATATCTTGATCGTGATAAGCAGCAACTCTCATATTTTGTAACCAACGAGGTCCGACGGAAGTATCGCTATTGAGCAGGATGATATCATCGTCTGGAGCAAGATTAATACCTCGATTAATCGTTCTGGTGTAGCCTAAATTTTCTTCGTTAGTAACTAGCTGGACATTAGGTCGGTTTGCCACTGCCATCTCTAACATGGGTTGGACACGCTCATCGGGACTTGCATCGTTGATCACGATCAATTTGGCATCCCTGGAAGTATGTTGAAAGACCGAAGCTAAACATTGACGCACCGCATCATAGGCGTTGTACACGGGGATTACAATCGTAATGCCTTGCAGATTGGGTTGAGGTCTACTATATAGCTGAGAAAAGCGACCAAACTGATTTTGATTTAGCTCATGTTGCTCATAATTAATTGTCGCGGGACTTCTTTTTAAGTTTTGCTTCGTACCCTGAAAAAAGATCTCAACCTGATACTCTGTCTTCTGTTCGGGGGGGATGGGCAAAGCAATTTCAAAGCCATTTTCTCCCTTGGCACTGATACCGTGTTTGATCAGATCTTGACGTAATATATTTGCCTTAACCTCCCGATAAAATATACCGTCAATATAGACATCCAGCATAGCGGGGGATGACCCATGATTATCGGGCAAAACCCAGCCACGCAGACAATTATTGACCCACCCATCTACCACACCAAAACCACGGCGAGGAATTACCATCCGTGAGGAAATCGGGGTCAGACTTTCTTTGGTCTTACTCAGAGGAACTAGAGAAATTGAGTGTTCTAAGTCATCGAGTAAATCTAAGGGCAACTGCACCTCAAACTTTTTGGGTGCAGCCGCCAAGAACTTATCGGTAATATTGGGATCAACCTCTTTAGTTTCCACTACCGCTATTGGCTGATCGTCAATCACGACCTTGAGTTTTACGGCGCGATCGCTCTCGGCATTATCAATTGCCCAGCCTCGCAGAATTCCGCCTAGACCAATTTCGGTAACTCTGGCAATAACTGAATTTTGGCTCTGACCTTTACCAGGTTTGCCCTCTATCCAAATCGGACTGCGCTTAAGATCCTGTTGCGTACCGCTAAAAACTACCGCTACCTGATACTTGTGTTGTTGATTAGGAGGTAGAGGTAGAGTAAAGTCAAAGCCGTTTTTACCGTTACCTAATCCCTGTTTGAGTAAATCGGGTCGGGATACATTAGCCTGAATCTCACTGTAGAATATGTTGTCAAGATAAACATCAAGTTTGGCAGCACCTTCTGTATGTCCGTCGGGTAAAGCCCACCCCCGTATGCGATTCCCCTCGGTTAAATCGACAACTCCTACCGCGCGACGAGGTACAGTCAAACTTAGGTAAATTGGCTGCTGTTTAGTATTGTCCCGATCTAAAGGAAGCAGTTCAAACAGATGTTCGCGATCATTCAAAATCTCGACGGATAGCTGTACTTCAAACTTTCTGGGCTTACCCGCTAAACCTTCCGTCAATTCTTCATCCCATACAGCACCAGTCTTGACTACCTGAAGCGGCTTATGATTGACAAACACTCTAAATTTTAACGGCTGACCAGGGGCATGATTATCAATTGCCCAGCCGCGAAGCAAGCCCCCTAAAGTAACTTCCGTGATTTTGGCGACAATTGAACCTTCTGTACCAATAGTGCTTTTATTAGTGAGATTAGCTGGTGCTGTTGGTGCTATGACTGTGGTTACCTTTTCAGGCTTCGTCTGACGATGTTCTAGGGCATAATCAAGCTTTTGAGAAGCATCGGCAAAATCAGATTTTAATTCTAGAGAGCGAATATAAGCTGCGATCGCCTGTTCCCATTCTTGTTTAGCTGCAAAGGCTTCTCCGACATAATAGTGCAGCCAGTGAGAACCTGGGTTTTGTTGAATGCCCTGTTGTCCAATGGTGATCGCTTCATCTAAAGCATTTTCTTTGGTTAAAAGTTCAGTCAACCGATAGTAAACCCAAAGCGGTTGTTCGCAGTTGATTTTAATTGCCTGACGGTAACATTCAATACTTTTGTTATTGTCTCCCTGTTTATCTGAAGCAATAGCGATCGCCCGATATATTTCATCAGATTCAGAATGTATTTTTAGCGCCCGATCTCCTAATTCAATTCCTTCGTCACTGCGCTCAACTTTGGCGAGCAAGGTAATCACATTACCATAAATCCAAGCAGGAGGTGACTGAGCCATTTTAATGACTTTCAAATAATAGCTAATTGCCGCTTGGTTTTCACCTGCTTTATGCTTAGCAACTGCTTCGGTCGTCAACCATTCTGTAGAAGGGATGATGGTAGAAGTATTCGGCTTGGACTTAACTGATTCCATGGGTTAATTAACCTACGATGATGTGAGTGACTTAATGAGTTGAGTTCGAAAAATTAATAGGTAAAAATTACTATCAAAATGTCTGATAGTTGTTAATTCAATGAAGGGCAGTCCTCAGAATCTAGACTAGGTATCGATAAACTGATGCTATTGCTTAGAAATACCGGCATAAATCAAGCCGTAACCTTTTTTTATCGAGCAAGGTTGTGAACTATGATTTTCAAAAGAAGACGATTAATCAGCCATGTTTTTCCTAGCTTTAATTAATTGTGATTAAAGATACATAATTTTCTAATTTCTAAGATTTATGCCCTTATGGCTAGCGTCTGCTAAAACAACATCATATTAATCGCTTTTTTCGGGATTGTCCTCTATTATCAGAAATTGCTGAAAAATCTGATTTATTTGTTGCTGAACTGCCTCTGGACTAAAGGGGGCGATCGCTTGTTTGGCATTGCTAGATAGATAATTCCACAGGCTAGCATCGCGATCGAGGCGGATAATTTGTTGGGCAAAACTTACCGTATTATTAGCTTCTAAAATATGTTGTTGGGGAATTAAGTTCATTCCTTCTGTGCCAATTTTAGTCGAAACCACTGGTAAGCCGTATTCCAAACTATGACCAATTTTGCCCTTCATTCCTGCACCATATCTCAAAGGAGAAACTGACAGTTTATGGCTCAAAAAATAAGGACTAACATCATCAATGTAGCCTGTTACCTTGATCCGATTATTAGCTAAGGCTAAGATATCTGCATTAGGATTATTACCCAGCAAAGTAACTTTAAGTTCTGGGTTGGTTTGCCACACCAAGGGCATAATTTCTTGGCAAAGCCATAGCACCGCATCAACATTGGGCGGGTGATTATAGCTACCAATAAATAAGATTCCCGAACGCTGGTTAAAACCAGGAATATTACTGCTACGGGGAGTATGAATATTCGGGATCACTGCCACATTATTTACTGCTTGAGCCTGCAATATTTTTTGTTCAATTGGCGTAACCGTAATCGTTAGATCTGCCTGATGAGCCAGGTTAAATTCCTGAGCTTTCATTTGCTCCCATTCAGCTTGGGTATTTTGATTGGGGTCAATCTCCCAAGCTCTTTTGAGGCGTAGATAGTGTAGATCGATAGTGTCATAAACAACCTTAATCTCTGGTTTTTGACGCATCAGAGGCAGATATTTTTGATTTAGTTCGGGGCGACAAATCCAGGCAAGATCGATTAAAGCTAGTCGCTCAGCGATTTGTTGTTCGATTTTAGTGCCGTAGCCTGGTTGAGTATATAAAACCTCAATCTGCAAATTCTGTAAAACAGTGGTGTAAGGTTCAGCTTTTACACCATTATCCGCAGCAAAAATGACGTGATAATTGAGTGCTTTGAAAATCTTTAATAGTTCAAATAAGCGTCGCGAACCAGACTCTCGATCATAGCTCGGCATATAGCTATCAATCACCAGGATAGTCTTATGACCAAGATATTTTCTCGTAGACCGAGGAACATTGGTAATGCCCAGATTGGGTAAATAATTATCTTGCTCAAGAGCAGTTTGCCATTTTTGCTTAAATTTAACCGCATTAACTAGCTGATATTTTTTAGTTCCGCTAGTAGTCGAAGTGCCAGAACTGATGCCTTCATAGTGAATCACCTCGGACTTTGGTTGATACATTACCTTTAGCCCTAGTTGATGACGAATGGCAAAGCAAAGATCGGTATCTTCATAGTAGGCTGGAGCAAAATCTTGTTCAAAACCGTTTAAACGGTCAAAAACCTCTTTTTTGACCATCAGACTAGCTCCCGAACAATAGTCTACGGGTCGCAAATAATTGTATTCAGGAGCATGGGGATTGTCTTGTCTGCCATAGTTCCACCCTGAAGCGTCTTGCCAAACAATACCTCCCGCTTCCTGTAAACTTCCCTGGGGATACACTAGCTTAGAACCGACAGCACCCACTTGATCGTCTTCTGCTAAAACCGTCATCAGACTTTCAATACAGTTGGGCTTAATCTCAGTATCGTTGTTAAGAAAATAAAGATATTTCCCTTTAGCTATGGCTGCACCCTGATTGCAGGAGTGAATAAAGCCCTGATTAGATTGGCGATTAACCAAAGTAACCGCGCTAACTGAGGCTAAAATTTCTTCAGTTCGATCCGTCGAGCAATCATTAACCAAAATAACCTCTACCTGAGTGCTATTGCTCAGATTAAGAGCGATCGCCTTGAGGCATTTAAGAGTGTAGCCTAACTGGTTATATACGGGAATAATAATTGAAACTTCAGGAGTATCGCTGTGGGGCAAAATCTCTAGCAATTCATGAGCCAATGCCTGAAAATCTGCTGACGAGACATGATGGGAACTAGGAACGACCCGACATTGCTGTATACGAGATAGTACTTCGTTGTTTTTTGGCTGAATTTGGAGCGCCATTTGATAGATGACCAATGCCTCATCGCTCTCGCCATTCTGCTGTAAAATATCTCCCAGCTTGAGATAAAGAGCAAGGTTACGATTATCGATCGCCAAGGCTTGATGATAAGCTTCAGGGTCATTGGGGTCTTGTTTGATCGCTTGCCAGAAATGCTTCAAGGCGATCGCGCGATCCTGTTGACTGCGACGATAGAAAGCATCGCCTAACTTTTGCTGTAATTGAGGTAGATCGCACTGGATCTGCGCTGAGTGTTGATAATATTCAATCGCTTGATCCCACTGACCGAGTTTGCCACAAGCTTCGGCAAGATTGTAATATGACCAAGGAAAATTGGGATTAAGCGCGATCGCCTGTTGATAAATAGGTACAGCTTCTGACCACCGTTCTAACTGAATTAGCGCATAGCCTAAATTATTGAATGACCAAGAAAAATTGGGATTAAGCGCGATCGCCTGCTGATAGGCAGTTACCGCTTGTGACCATAGCTGCTGCTGACTTAGTGCTTCCCCTAGTTCGTGATAGGCTGCTGCGTGTTTAGCGTCGTGTTGAGTTGCTTTTTGATAACAAACAACAGCCTGCGACCACTTTTGCTCGTCTTGATAAAGATTACCTAAGCGAAAATAGAGTTCAGCATGTTGTTGCTGTTTTAAACCTTGCAGATAGCAAGCGATCGCCCGCTCTTTGGCACCCAATTTAGTTAGTAATATACCTAAAGCGAGATAGGCATTAATTAAGTCGGGCTGTTGTTTGATTGCCCGATAGTAACAGGTAATTGCTGAATTATGTTTTCCTTGATTGGCTAAAGTTTGACCTAGGGCTAAATATTCGCGATCGCTAATTCCCTCTGCTTCTAGCGCGATCGCCTGCAACCAAGATTGTGTCGCTCGTTCTTGGTCGCCTAAGCGGGTTAAAATACGGGCTAACTCCAAATATGCTTGTGCCATTTTTGGTTCTAGAGCGATCGCCTGTTGATAGTGCGAGATTGCTCGTGACCAGTCTTTTTGCTTGGCAGATAAACCAGCCAGATTAAATTGATTCTCGGCTGTGATTGGCGCTGGCTTTTTGGCCTGGGGTAGCTGGGGTAGTTCTAACGTTGATTTTAAAACCAGAGAATTGTTGGCAGTATTAGTTAACTGTAAAATTTGACGACAGTATTTAGCTGCTTGGTGCCATAACTCTAATTGTTCGCAAAGTTTTACTATTTCTTTATAGGTTTCCAGCTGTGGTCTAAGTTTAGCGGCATTCAAATACTGTTCTAAAGAAGCCTCTAGATCTCCCTGTTGCTGCAAAGTTTGCCCTCGATTAAGATAGTTATTTAAAATTTGATCAGATTCAGGGAGCGATTGAGGGGCTGAAGTTGTTTTAGTTTGCTGTTGTAGTTGGCATTTAATTAAGTGTCGATATATGGCGGTAAAGTTAGGCTCAATCTTGAGTGCCTGCTGATAATTGTCGATCGCTTGCTGCCACTGTTGTTGTCGCGCATAGAGAGTTCCTAAATTGGCGTAGACTTCGGCAAAATCAGGCTTAATGTCGATCGCTTCTTGATAGTAACCAATCGCTTCTTTGATTCGATCGGTTTTTTGCAGTGCGTCACCCATCAATTTGTGAGCTTGAGCTAGCTGTTGATCTATGGCAAGTGCCTTGGCACAGGCTTGAATTGTTGCCTGCCATTGTTGCGACTGCCAATGTTTCTGTGCTTGTTCTAAACAAACTTGAGCCTCATCTACTTTGAGCATTTCGGATTATGTGTTGGGAGAAAAACAATTGAAGTATGTATGCAACTAACCGCAAGGGAAGTCAGGAGTCAGAAGTCAGAAGTCAGGAGTCAGAAGTCAGGAGTCAGAAGTACCACATAGGAAATGACCTTTTCCAGATTGGCGATCGCCGATAACCAAAAGCTAAAAGCTAAGAAGCTTCCTGAGCATATACCTGGTCATAGTAATTTTTATACTCCTCACTGAGTAATGGTTGCCACCATTGTTGATTTGCCAGATACCATTCAACGGTACGGCGCAAACCTCCTGCTACAGTTTCTTGAGGACTCCAGCCCAGCTCCCGCTTAATTTTACTGGCATCAATCGCATAACGGCGATCATGACCAGCTCGATCTTTGACGAAGGTAATTAAGTTTCGCGAGGGACTTACAGGGAGATTCGGTGCTAGCTCGTCCATCAGTTCACACAGATGCTCTACCAAATCAATGTTTTTGACTTCGTTATTCCCACCAACGTTGTAAGTTTCTCCAGGCTCACCGCGATGAATTACTACATCCAAGGCGCGACAGTGATCTTCGACATAAAGCCAATCGCGAATATTTTGCCCGTCACCGTATACAGGCAAGGGTTTACCCAACAAAATATTAATACACATTAAGGGAATTAACTTTTCGGGGAAATGATAAGGTCCATAATTATTCGAGCAGTTGGTAATTATGGTAGGCATGCCGTAAGTATGGAAATAGGCCCGCGCTAGGTGATCGCTCCCTGCTTTGGATGCTGAATAAGGACTGTTCGGAGTATAAGGAGTAGTCTCGGTAAAGGCTGGATCATCTCGCTCTAAACTACCGTATACTTCATCTGTAGAGACATGCAAAAAGCGATCGCCCTGAGGTTGCTTGCGTTGATTCCAGCGTTGGCGAAAGGCTTCTAAAAGGGTGAATGTTCCCACCACGTTGGTCTGGACAAAAGCCCCTGGTCCAATGATGGAACGGTCTACATGAGATTCGGCAGCAAAATGAGCTACGGTGTCAATGTTTTCTGAATCTAAGATGCGATCGACTAAAGTGCGATCGCAGATATCTCCTGGAACAAACTTGAAATTGGAGTTATCTGTCAAACTAGCTAGATTCTGTTGATTCCCAGCATAGGTTAGAGCATCTAAAACCACCACGCGATCGCTCGGATAGCTACTGCACCAGTGATGGACAAAGTTTGAGCCAATAAAGCCTGCTCCTCCTGTAACTAAGATCCGACGAGGTGTTCTATTGCTATTTTGTGACATAAAATTTAAAATTTACCTACTACCTGTTAGCTATTAGCTTGATTTATCAGAGGGGCTATCGCCTATTACATCTGTAGGAGTAAAGCAGTGCCTTACTCCTAAGTTTGGTTAAGTCAGTTCAATCTGCGAGTCGTCGCCGATCATAAACCGCAGTGCCTTTGGGCGTTGGGGTGCAACTTTAAGATGCGCTCTTTCGCCAATCAAGCTATCTACAATGCGAGCGCTAATCCCTTCTAAGGTTGCTCCTTTGAGGATCACGCTATGCTCGATATCAATGTCAATTAAGGTTGTATCGTCGGCGATACTGCTATAAGGACCAATAAAGCAATTTTGGATCTTGCAGTTTTTACCGATGGTTACAGGCCCACGAATCATCGAGTTCGTAATCTGAGAGCCTTGCCCCACATGAACTCGACCGCTAATCTTACTTGCTTCATCTATAGTTCCCTCATGGGTAGATTCTAGGCAAGTATCTAAGATAATCTGATTTGCGGCCAAAAGATCGTCTTTTTTCCCTGTATCTAACCACCATCCCTGAAGTCTAAACGAGGCTACACTCTGCTGCTGGTCAATGAGATATTGAATGGCATCAGTAATTTCTAGTTCTCCTCTAGGAGATGGCTGGATATTGGCGATCGCCTGATGAATTGCTGGCGAGAATAAATAAACTCCCACTAAGGCTAAATTAGAAGGGGGATTTTGAGGCTTTTCAATGAGCTGCAACACCTTACCTGTCTCGTCTACCCTGGCTACCCCAAACGCGCTGGGATTTTCGACTTCACAAAGCAGAGTTAAAGCATCTAAGTGTTTTGATTTGAATTTATCGATAAACAGGTCAAGCTCACTTTGCACCAGGTTGTCTCCCAAGTACATGACAAAAGGAGCATCACCTAAAAATGGTTGTGCTACCTTGACCGCATGAGCCAGTCCCAAAGGTTCATCCTGTCGAATATAGGTTATTTTTGCCCCAAAGCGATCGCCATTACCCGTTTTGGACTGTACTTCTCCTCCTGTTTCGGGACTAATGATAATGCCGATTTCTGTAATACCCGCAGCCACAATGGATTCAATCCCATACCACAGGATTGGCTTGTTGGCGACGGGAACTAGCTGTTTTGCTCCTGTATAAGTTAGAGGACGCAATCTCGTACCTTTACCACCAGACAGAATAATTGCTTTCATTGTTATGTTGATTGGCTTGGTTGACATTAAACTTTATGGGCAGCGATTAGTTGCAGTTTCGCTTCCTCCTCGATGGAAATGGAAGACCATTCGGTGAGCATTTTTCTTAAAGAGTCACGCCAATAGGGAGGAGCAATTCCTAATGCTGCGGTAATTTTGCCTTTGGACAAGACTGAATAGGCAGGACGTTGAGTCGGCGTGGGAAATTCTTCGGTAGTGATGGGAAAAACTTGCTCAATCTTAAGCGGAAATCCTAGTTGTTTGGCTTCAGCGAAAGTAGCCACCGCTAGGTCATACCAACTAGCAGCACCACTATTGGTAAAGTGATAAGTACCTTTGATCCTAGAATCTTTCAAAGATTTTGATAGCAGTTGGGTAATTGCCTGGGCAATATCATAAGACCAAGTAGGACTACCAACCTGATCGGCGACTATGTTTAATTGCGATCTGGCTGCACCCAATTTCAGCATGGTTTTGACAAAGTTGCCGTGTCCTCTGGCACCATACACCCAAGCCGTGCGCAGAATAATATGGCGATCGCAATTTGACTGGACACCTATTTCTCCCAGTAGTTTGGATTTACCGTATACTCCTAGAGGCTCGGTTTGGTCTGTTTCTAAATAAGGAGTATGATTTTGACCGTTAAAAACATAGTCGGTTGAGATATGCAGTACGGTTGCGCCTAGATCTTGAGCAGCTTGGGCGATCGCTGTGGGCGCGGTGGCATTGATTGCCATTGCCTGTTCAGGCTCGGTTTCTGCTTGGTCTACAGCGGTATAGGCAGCGGCATTAACAATTATATCTGGTTGAATCTCGGTAATTCGCCGTCGAATTTGCTCGGGTTGAGTTAGGTTTAGATCTCGACGATCAACCCCGATTACTTCTCCTAAGGTGGTGAGAGTGTGCTGTAATTCTTGCCCAACCTGTCCAGTAATTCCAGTCAGTAATATTCTGCTCATGCAAACACCTCAGCCTCTTCTAAAGGTACTCCAGCTTGATCTTTGGTGGATAAAACTGGCTTTTCGGTTATTTTCCAGTCTATATTTAGTTGGGGATCGTTCCACAGGATTGAACGTTCGTACTCTGGTGCGTAATAATCGGTTGTCTTGTATAAAAAGTCGGCAATTTCAGATAAAACCACAAAGCCATGGGCAAACCCAGGTGGTACCCAAAACTGCCGTTGATTGGCTTCGCTTAAAAGGCAGCCTGTCCACTGTCCAAAAGTCGGCGAACTTTTGCGGATATCTAACGCTACATCGTATACTTCCCCTGATACTACTCGAACTAGCTTGCCTTGAGTTTGTTTAATTTGATAATGCAAACCTCGTAAAACGTTTTTGGCAGAGCGAGAATGATTGTCTTGGACAAACTTGGCCGTAATTCCTGCTTTCTCTTTAAAGGTTTTTTCGTTAAAGCTTTCTAAAAAAAAGCCACGTTCATCGCCAAATACTTTGGGTTGAATAATTAAAACATCGGGGATTGTTGTCGCAATAACATCCATGAAGCTTTTTTATAAGAGTTTTTACCAGCCTTCAGCGATAACTTTGCCGTAAATAAACGGATCATCTGCTGACAGCATCAAAATAACATAGCATTCAATAAAAAATATTCAGTAAAAACACCGATTATTCTCGGTATTTTTACTTTTCAAACTATCTATTTAAAATTGCTAATAGTCAATTGTCAATTTTTATTTTCACTTTTCTCACTAAATTCAATACTGAGCTTTATTTATCTTCAAGCATAACGAATGATAGACTTACCTGCTAATAAGTGGAACAGCCAATTAAAACCTCAAATTTAGCTTTTAATAATTGCTGAAATTTCTTTTAATTTAAAAGTCACGATTTTGTGAGGTTTGATTTGATTAATTGGTTCGACTTTTGCTTTTTCGGTTTCCAAACAGTCAATTAAGCTATCTAACTGTAAATTTAAATCACTCTTAAGCTGTAGGGTTACTGATTCTCCGTGGGCTTCATAGCAACGCATAATTATTTTTTGTGAGGAAGATAGCTTTAATGCCATGAGAACTAAATTATCGGCAGATAAGTTTAATAGCTCACTCTTGGGTGGTAATTGATTAAATCCTGCTTCATCCCGATCACGATTAAGTAACACTGTCTGCATCGGCGTATTTAGTTCATAACCTTTCTGCACCGTTTTTGCTTCTTTCCAGCTATGTTGATGGGGATATATAGCATAAGTAAAGCGATGGACTCCCCTATCACTTTGAGGATCGGGCCATACCGAGGAACGTAATAAAGTTAGCCGTAATCGATTTGGTTTGGCATCGTAACCATATTTGCAATCATTCAGTAGACTAACGCCATATTTGCCCTCATTATCGGTTAGATCTGCCCAATTCAACGCGGGAACTTCCCACTTGGCTTGTTCTTCTTCGGTTTTAGGCGTTGTAGTTCTGGCGATCGCTCCGCAGGGAATTTCGTAGGTAACAATGTCACTGGATATATTTAAGGGAAACTCTACCTTAACCATTACCTGAGTTTCTTGCCAATTTACAAGGTTAGCTATTTTTAAAATTGGGGAATGTGATTCTAAAATATAGTCTTGAATAAATTGGGATTGATTGAGTTTTTTAATCACTCTAATACTTTTAGTTAATCCAGATTTTATCCATTCAATCGATACTAGTTTTGTACCTGGCAATTGTTTTTGTTCATAATCAGGATCGATATTCCAAGCATCCCAATATTGCCCTGAATCTTTAAAAGCCTGTAGCTTATTGCCTGGTTGGCTAAGTATCTCTCGATTATTTGTTTTGTCGAAGATACTATCTAAGTCACCAGTATGGGGATTGACAACTACGGTTAAATACTGATTCTCTAATTGATAATTTGACGGAAAATCAGTAACTTTCCTGGGGTTATTAGAGTTTATTTCCTGCTGACACAACCAATACAAACGATAGCCTACCGCTGGAATATTAGCAGCCCAAAAAGTTAATTTATTTTCTGCTTGATCGCTTTCTAAATGTATTTCTTGTCCGAGATCGTCATAAAGCCAAAAAGTTGCACTTTCTATAGCAAATTGCGGATCTTTAATTGTTACTACTTCAGATCGCGACCAATTTAAAGAATTAAACACCACTACAGGTTGCGCATCGGCTTGAGGTGGTTCAGGTAACTCAATATTTAAGGCGATCGCTCTCAAGGCATTTTGTAAGAGATGTTCGCCGATGGCGATCGCTGTTGACCATTCTCGATTGGCTTCAGCGAATACTTCGGGGATGGATGTACCAGGCAGAATATCGTGGAACTGATTGAATAAAACTTTTTTCCAGGCAATTTTAACTAACTCTTGCCAGTCCTCTTGACAAAAACTTGCTCTTTCGATTATTCTGTTCATAGTGGAAAATAGTGGCTGGCTTACGAACATGTCCCCACAAAGTAGAGTTGCTAGAGTTGACCACAACTCTGCCTGATAAAGCAGTCTTTCACTATAGCGATTGAATCTTTTTTGCTCGGCATGGTTGGTATAGCAACCGCGATGTAATTCCAGATATAGTTCGTCCTTCCATACAGGGAATTGCTCCTGAGTTGCATCTATCCCCTTGGTGTTCTTCTCTGCGTCTCTGCGTCTTGGCGCGAGATCATCTTTACTCAAACGCGACTTAATACCAAGACTAGACTCTCGATCTTTCTCTTCGGCAATCTTTTCTAGATAATCAATAGCGGTAGAAAACCTAATTTCAGGGAAAAATGGGGAGTTACTCCATTTAGCCGCCACTTCTAACATATCTCTCGTCGGTCCACCGCCATGATCGCCTACTCCTGGTAACCAAAAAATATCCTGCAAGCCTGTTTGAGTTTCCCAATCAACTGCGTAGTTAGTCATGGTAATTGGGTTAGTGTCCATCACTCCAGTCACGTTGGGGGGAGACATCACCGTAAGTAAGCGAGTGCCGTCGGGTGATTCCCACCAAAAACAGCCTAAAGGAAACTTAGTTGTATCATTCCAGTGCAGTTTACCCGTAACGAAATATTCAATCCCACACTGGTGCATAATCTGAGGCAGTTGCCAAGTAAAGCCAAAGCTATCGGGTAGCCAAGCAACCTGACAGATATCCCCAAACTTTTTTTGATAGTATTCTTGTCCGTAGAGCAACTGCCGGATTAACGATTCCCCGCTAACTAAGTTAGTTTCGGGTTCAATCCACATTCCGCCCAGTATTTCCCACTTGTTTGATTTGACTGCATTCTGGATCTGGTTAAATAATTCAGGACGATTATGTTCAATCCACTGATACAAAGCAGGGCTTGTATGACCAAAAGTCAGAACGGAAAAATCCTGTTGTAAGCTAAGAACAGATTTAAACGTACGTTCGGCAACTTCATAAGTTTCAGAGGTTGTCCACAGCCAAGCCATATCTAAATGTGCATGACCGAGTAAATTAAAGCGACGTTGTTTAATATTTTTCGCCAGAGGTAACAGACTCGATCGCAATTGTGCCAAATCGTCTACGAACCTGTTGGCATTTTCAAGATTGCGCCAATCAAACTTATCTAATGCTGCTGCTAATACGTCCAGGTGTTCTGGTTCAAACTGAGAGATATATTTAAGTAAGACAGAAAGCTCATCCGCTACTAAACCAGGATCGATTTCAGCCAAATGTGACTTTTCGTAAATTAAATGCGATCGCATTAACGCCCCAATGTCATGATTAGGACTTACAAGGCGTATAGTAACCAGATATTCTTGTCCTGGTTGAGCATTATCGGTAATCAATACCCGCGCTGAAGAATCAAACAAGTCGCCTTGTTGGACTAACTTGCCATTAATCAATATTTGAGCAGATTCCGCCCACCAAGTTAAGACTAAGCGTAAATTTAGTCCAGATAATAGATAGCCTTGTAGCGTTTGGGGAATTATAATTTTTTGCGCCAACAGCTTGACTTGTTTTCCTGGGGGAAAAGTAATATAACCTTTTTCGTTGATTACAGCGGTTTGGCATTCTGGCAAATTTACTGTAGCTAAATTACTGCTAGGATCAGCTATGCTTAGGTGGGTAATGTCACGCCAACTTTGTTGCACCTCTAATTGAACTAATTGACGTAACTTGACAATGACTTGCTCGATGATCGCTACAGAATTATTTAGCACTATGTTCGTTAGATAAATACCCTGTGCATTATATTAAATCCTGTTGAAATAGAGCATTTAAAGTTTGAGTAAAGCGAAAAGGAAAGAGCTAATAGCTCAAAAAACAATCATTAGCTATTCATTAATTACTTTAGTCTGCAATTTTACTTTTTCATTCCACAGATTAAAAGGATAATAAAAAGCGGGACTCCAAAGGCTGGTAATAATTGCCGAAATAAAGACAGTTTGCTGGTATTTTTGCACAACTTCTGAGATGTTAATTAAGTAATGCATAGCATATTGCCAAGCAAAAACCGCTTCCGCCAAAACGGTCATAAAAAACACGATAAAAGCCACTGAAATAAAGTCCTCGCCAATATATTTTTGCTTTTGCAAACTGGAGGTAAGTACCCCAATTAAAATAAAACTAAGTGCATGAGAAGGGGAGCTAATAGTTATACCATCATAAATCCAACTGATAATCAATCCAGCGATCGCGCCTTGCCAAACAGTTCGTTTAATACTCCAAGCAACTACCCAAATTAATAACCAATTAGGATTAGTTTCTAACAATTCAATTCCAGGAATATTAACGAGCATCAAAATTGAGCATACAACCACAGAAGCAAAAATAACTAAGATATTAACTACTTTTAAAATATCAATAGATGTCTGATTTTTACGTGGCATTATTTAAACGTTTTACTAATAGTTGTTCCAACTAGAAATTAGATAAATAATCCTAGCTATGACAAGTAGCGATTAACCTTCTGACTTCTGACTTTTGACTTTTGACTTTTGACTTCTGACTTTTGACTTCTGACTTCTGACTTCTAATTTAACCTTGGTTCAAAAGACTGCACCACCACCCATTCTAAAATATCAATTGGTGCAGTCAACTCAACCTCTACTTCTAAAGCGTTATCTTTCTGTTGCTTAGTAGATTTGACTTGACCAATAGGTAAACCAGGAGGATATAGTTTACTAAGACTGGAAGTAGCAACCTGATCACCTGACTTGATATCTGTTACCTGCTCGAAAAAGTGCATCACCACCATAGATGAACCTTTCCCCTTAATATATCCTAGCTGACGGTTACGACTTAAAACTGCACCAACTCGGCTGGTATTATCGCTAATCAGTAATACCTGGCTGGTGTGGGGCGTGACGTGAGTAACTCGCCCAGCCAAACCCCCAATGCCCATAACAATGTATCCTGGGTTAATCCCGTCTTGGCTACCTTTGCCCAAAGTAACTCGATTCCACCAGCGATCGCGACTACGTTGAATTACAGGCGTAGCAATAGTTTTCACTGTTTGGGCATCAGCATAATTTAATAATTGCTTTAACTGCTGATTTTGCCGATTTAATTCGGTCAAACGCTGCTCTAACTCCAAAATTCGAGCGTTAGTGAGTCTATCCTCTATAGCAAGCTGTTTTTGAGACTGAAACGGACTTACTACAAAAGAGTAAGCCTCAGATAGAAATGCAGCCTGAGTTTGTTTGACCCACAAAGCGATAATCAATGCGACTACGATCAGTATTGTGCGAAAACCATATCTATCCCACCAACGACTCATGTTGTACGTCTTATCTAAGTTAATATAGAGTAGAGCGATCGCTAAATACCCGATCCAAAGTTTTGTCTTCTAGTACTCTGCCTGTACCCAAAACCACACATTTCAATGGTTCAGCAGCAATATGAGTCACAATTCCTGTTTCGTGACTAATCGCGACATCTAGTCCGCGTAACATTGCTCCACCTCCTGCTAACATGATGCCACGGTCAATAATATCCGCAGCTAAATCTGGGGGAGTTTGCTCTAAGGTACGTTTAATCGTGTCAATGATGTTTCTGACTGATTCTTGAAGACATTCACGAATTTCCGTTTCGCTAACCTCAATCGTGCGGGGTAATCCCGATAGTAAATGTAAGCCTCTTACTTCTAGGGTGCGTTCATTCTGATCAACTGGATAAGCCGAACCCAGGGTAAATTTAATATTTTCCGCAGTATTTTCGCCAATCGCCAGCTTATGCTGTTTTTTGATGTGATTAGCAATTGCTTCAGTTAATTCATCCCCGGCAATCCGAATTGATTCGCTGATTACTTTGCCTTGAGAGCTAATTACAGCAACTTCTGTTGTCCCTCCCCCAATATCGACAATCATGTTGCCTGTCGGTTCGGTAATCGGCAAACCAGCACCAATAGCTGCTGCTAAAGGTTCTTCAATCAAGTCTACTTCCCTCGCTCCTGCATTAGAAGCTGCTTCAATTACCGCCCGACGTTCTAATTTGGTCACTCCACTAGGAATGCCAATTACCATGCGGGGATGAACCAAGGGATTGCCTTCAAAAGCCCGCTTCACAAATTCATGGATCATTGCTTCTGTAGCATCAAAATCAGCAATTACACCGTCTTTAAGTGGGCGCAGGGCTTCAATATTTTCAGGAGCGCGTCCTAATAATAATTTTGCCTCTTTACCGAATGCTCTTGGAGTTTCTGTTTTACGGTCAATCGCTATGACAGAAGGTTCTTCCAAGACAATTCCTTTACCAGATATGTATACCAAAGTATTAGCAGTACCTAGATCTATTCCCATGTCCCGCGAAAGATTAAAACGATTTAGAAAACCCACTGTGATTTATCGCTCCAAGAAACTAGTAACGCTTTGCCTGAGTCGAATCTAATTTACTCTCAATATAGTAATTAGTCTAATAGAAAATATACGGAAATCTTCAAAAGGATGAGGCAGCTTTAAATGCAGGATGAAAAACTTAAAAGATAATTATTTTCTGAGATCTTATTGCTTCTTAAAAAATTAATCAGTTGATTATTGGTAATAATATGCAATTATTTTATTTAGATTGTAAATATTATTGCTTATTTTCTAAATCTTTTTAATTTATATGTCAGACCTATTTCACCTAGACCGATTGAAGACTCGCCGTCAGTTTATCCAATGGGGATTACTGGCGGGCGGTATTTCTGCTGCTGCACTCAAGCTCAATGCTGGCAAAGCTCAGGCTGCCAATTCGGTTAAAATTCCTCCCATACCAAAAACAGACAATTATCTTGATTTAAGCTTCAATCCGATGTTGGTTCTAAGAGATTTTGACTACGGTACTCTCAAAGAAGAAAACGGGCAGACCGTAAGGGAGTTTGAAGTGTATGCTCATAGTACACCTATACAGCTAAATAGCGCGATTACTTTTGTTAGCTGGAATTTGAACGATCGCGTCCCCGCCCCAACCCTAAGAGCCACCGAAGGCGATCGCGTGCGGATTATCTTTCATAATCAAGACGGGCATTCCCATAGTCTGCACTTCCACGGTACGCATCCTGCCGAGATGGACGGAATGACCTCGATACGTCGAGATAAGACAGCTGTCTATGAGTTTGATGCCGAACCCTATGGCGTTCATCCTTATCATTGTCATGTTGCGCCTATAACCCGTCATGTAGGCAAGGGACTATATGGCTTGTTCATTGTCGATCCCCCTGAAGGTCGCCCTGATGCAGATGAAATGGTGATGGTGATGGGTGCTTACGACCTCGATAGTGACGGTGTGAATGAACTGTATGCTTTTAATGGAATCCCTAACTATTATCGTGATTATCCAATTCCAATTTATCAAAATCAATTAATCCGCCTTTATATACTCAATATGATTGAGTTCGATCCCGCCGTTACTTTTCATATTCATGCCAATATGTTCCAGGTATATCGTACTGGTCGTAGCCTAGAACCTAATGAGGAAAGCGATGTAATTACCATGGGGACTGCTGAACGCCATATTTTAGAGTTTGCCTATAAATATCCAGGTAAATATATGTTTCATCCCCATCAAGACTATATTGCCGAACATGGCTGCATGGGATACTTCGATGTGATTTCCGAAGCAGTATAATTTGGTTCAACTCCCAATAAAAATTATTGATTTTTAAAATTATTGACTTTAATTCTCAACACTAGTACAGTACTACTTCAGAACAAATTAAGTATAAATATCAATAATAATTTCATGTCTACTCGAATTAAAACTATAGAATTATTTTTAGCCTTTGGTTTGGCAACTACAGTGGGAACTCAAACTTTATCCACAAACGCTCACGAAGCAGATGAAATGGTCGATAATCCTACTGCTGACTACTTATTGATAGCTCAGGGGGCTGAGGGCGGTGAAGGCGGTGAAGGCGGTGAAGGCGGCACTTCCGCTAGTAACCCTGATGTAGACTACATGACTACTCTTGGCTTAATGAAAGGTCATTTAATTGCTGCACAAGAACTGATTGAGCTAAAAAATTACGAACAGGCAGAACCTCATATCGGACATCCTGTCGAGGAACTTTATAGTGGTATTGAACCAGTGCTACCACAAAAGGGAGTGCAAGACTTTAAGCCAACCTTAAATCAGCTACACGATCTGGCAGTATCCGCGCCAGATTCTCCACAAATGCAAACTTTATTTGATGAGTCTTTAGCCTCAATCGACCAAGCGATCGCAGCTATTCCTGAATCACAACGCAACTCACCCGAATTCACGATGGATGTAATTGTAGAAATGCTCAAAACTGCGGCAACAGAATATGAAGCAGCGATCGCTAACAACCAATTTGTGGAAGTAGTTGAATATCAGGATTCTAGAGGTTTTGTCCTTTACGCCGATGAACTGTATCAAACAATTGCCGAGCAAAAGAGTCAAACAGATCCCGAAGGTCATCAAACTATTACCGACAGCATGGCTGAATTAAAAACCGCCTGGCCGTCTATTGAACCACCACCAGCACCTGTAAAAGACCCTTCAGAAGTTTATGGTTTGGTTTCTCAGATTGAGTTGAGTAAGTAGGTATTAATCAGGTGTCTAAGAGATAATTTAACTAGTTATCTCTTTTAACGCTTGACTTATGAAATTTGGGATCCTTTGTCCTCCAGGTACAGGACATCTTAATCCAATGAGTGCCTTGGGTTATGAACTGCAACGGCGAGGACATCAAGTTACCTTGTTTGGATTACCTGATGTTGAATCTTATGCGATCGCTGCTAAGTTAAATTTTTATCCTGTCGGGGTAAATAAGTTTCCTTTGGGCAGTGCCAAGCGATCGCAAGAGCGCTTAGGTAAATTAGATGGCATCCTCGCGCTGCTTTACACTATCGATCTGTTTCGTCAAGGAACGGAAGTAGTTTTACAAGAAGTTCCGCAAGCCTGTAAACAAGTAGGTATTGAAGTTTTGTTAATCGATCAGGTTTTATTTGAAGGTTCGACGATCGCTGAATATTTAAACTTACCGTTTATCACTATCTGCAACGCTTTATTGTTAAATTCTGAATCTACTGTTCCCCCTTCTTTGACAGGCTGGAATTACGATCCTTCATGGTTGGGACAACTCCGTAACCAGCTTGGGACTAATTTACTAAAACTGGCAGGTATACCAATCCAGCTAATCGTTAATCAGTATCGAGAGAAATGGGGTTTGAAAGCTTTATCTAGTCAAGAGCAACTTGATCTTTGGTCAACAAGAGCGATTATCAGCCAGCAACCACCAAGCCTTGAGTTTCCTCGCCAAGAATTACCAGACTACTTTCATTTTGTTGGGCCATTGATTAATGACATTGCTCGTACCGAGATACCTTTCCCCTGGGACAAGTTAACTGATCAACCTTTAATTTACGCTTCACTAGGTACAGTTCAAAATAAAATACTTGGGGTTTTTATTCAAATTGCTTATGCCTGTTTGGGTTTAGACGCTCAGTTAGTTATTTCCTTAGGAGGCGCAACTGAACCAGAGGAATTAGGCTATGTTCCTGGTTCACCGATTGTGGTTAAAGCAGCGCCTCAGTTGGCTTTACTTGAGCGGGCTAAACTGTGTATAACTCATGGGGGAATGAATACGACTTTAGAATCTTTGAGTAACGCTGTGCCAATGATCGCTATTCCCATAACCAACGATCAGCCAGCCGTAGCTAAACGCATAGCTTGGACAAAAACAGGAGAAGTAATTGACTTGAATCATTGCACCGTAGACACTCTGAAAACAGCTATTTATCAGGTTTTAACTCAACCCGAATACCGACAAAATGCTTTGAGACTTAAAGCCGAAATTGAACAAGCTGGAGGTGTAACCAAAGCAGCCAAAATTATTGAGCAAGTTATAGCTTGAACCAATAAATGTCGCGGCAAGAGAAATAGCAACTAACCAACTCCATCAAATAACTTTAATTTGAACCGTTCCACCAATTTATGATTTTCTCAATCGATCACCTACTTTCTCCCGATGAGTTAGCAAATATCACGCAAGTTTTAGAACAGGCTGAATTTGTTGATGGTAAACTTACCGCAGGATGGCACGCTAAGTTAGTTAAGAACAACCAGCAGTTAAAGGCAGGAGCATCTCAGAAGGAGTTAAAAACCAAGGTTCGCACTGCTATTAATACCAACGCCTTATTTCAGTCAGCTATTCGCCCCAAGCTCATTCATTCATTACTATTTAGCCGATATGAGCGAGGAATGTCTTATGATACCCATGTTGATAATGCCCTAATGGGCAGTAGTTCTGGTTTATGCCGTTCTGATCTTTCTTTGACTCTATTTCTCAATTCACCTCAAGACTACGAAGGCGGAGAACTAGTTATTGAAGGAGTACAGTCAGAACAAAGCTATAAATTAGAGGCTGGTTCGGCGATTGTTTATCCTTCCACTACTCTGCATCGTGTCAATCCAGTCACTAAAGGAACGAGATTAGTTGTGGTAGGTTGGGTACAAAGTATTATACGTGACGCGGGCGATCGCGAAATTCTGTTTGATTTGGAAACCGCTCGTCGTGCCATCTTCGCTAAGTCAGGAAAAGTCCCCGAGTTCGATCTGGTTTCTAAAAGTATTGCTAACCTACTCCGTAAATGGGCAGATTTGTAAGTTCAGACACCTGAAACTTTCAATAAATCTTCGACGGTGGAACAGTAATTCTGCATGCCAAAGCTAGCAGGGGTAACGGGGTTTTTGTAGGTAAAATGACGGTAATTGAGGGAGAAGCGACTCCAAGAATCCATCTGAATGCGAAAGATTTTAATAAAGATGTTAGTTAGCCATACATAAAGAGGAATACGTAGATAAACCCTTTGATTAAAATAGCTAGTTATTTCCGCGATCGCCTGATCGACGGAGATGGCAGGATTCCCTAATACTAAACAGTCTACTCCTGAGCTTTCTGCTTTTGGTGTCGGGGAAAAGTCGGGATTTTCGACCAAATAACTAATTACTGCGGCGATATCTTGAGCATGGATAAAGTGAAAACTACCATCAAGGCTAAACCAACGAATCAAGCCAATCCATTTGGTTACATCGGTGATTCCCGCACTCAAATGAGAATAGGGCTTGTTTTTTTCGCCGCCAAAAACTAAAGTTGGAAAGACAGCGATGATTTTATCGGCGATTGCGGAGGACGCGTTAGCTAATCCTTTAGGGCTAGTCGAAGACATTGCCTGTTTGTTCAGTTGGAAAAAACATTGATACTTGGTACGAATATAATCATGACCGAATTGACTTGCAGGCAATAGTAATTGATTATTGCGATCTAAAATACTAGCAGTGGAGAAATAAATAACTCGCTCACAAATTTTGGGATTGAGCAGATTGATTAACGCCAAGGTTTTCACGACATTAATATCGTAGGTTTCTCCTGTTCCTCCCCAAGCTGTTGCAGCTAAGATCGCTACATCAATATCTTTCAGGAGGAGATCGCTGTATTCTTCAATACGAGACATATCCCCAACTAAAAGATGAATTCCTGGACGAGCCTGATAATCAAACTGAAGCTTACGTGGATTTCTTACCAGCAAATATAGTTCGTGATTGGTATTTTGAATTAATGTCTCTGACATGTAGTGACCAATACAACCACTTGCCCCAGTAATAAAAATCCGTTTCATATAATTAGTTTAGGCTAAAAAATTTAGTTTACAATCATATTTAATTCACAATTTAGGTTACTTCAATTTCCATTTTTTGCCAAGAAAACTGTTTTATAATCAATTTATAATAGTTTTTATGTGCGGCTCGTAACATATTCATTACTTAAAAATGCGCCACATCACCAACAACGTTATCCCTAAATAACCGCATACCGCTAACCAATCCAATTCGTTACTAGTAATCATTAATTTCTAATCTCTCAACCAAAACATTTTACTATTAGCTAATAATATTCTGGTAGGCTGGGCATTTTCTCTTTCTATGACTTGCGAATTAGTTTAAAATTAGAGTGCGATCGCCCGTAGCTTGTAGGATGAGCAAATCTAGAATATAGAAAATACTTTATAAATAATTTCTTTGCCACCAATTTCCAATTATTTGACAAAAAATAAAATATTAATATAGCAGTAGTTTACTCAAATCGATATCAATATCAGGGAAGGTTTGAGGTGTAATTGTTCCCGATTGGTATTCAACAATTTTTGAATAAATACCGTTTTGTGGTTGAGTGTGTACGATTAGCTTTTTATTCTTTAAATCTATCACCCAATATTCAGGTATACCGTTACGAGCATAAGTAATAATTTTTGCTTCGAGATCCTTCTTTAAAGTTCTATTAGATACCTCGATCAGCAAATAGATATTCTGGGGAAAAGGATGGTGTTGGCGATAAATAGTTGTTGGCAGTTGAACGATCGCAATATCGGGTTCTGGTTCGCTATTATCTAAGGTGATGGGATGAGCATCTCTAATATGGGCTTTTCCGCGAAGCAAATTGGTAAGGTAATCACTGACTGATTGATTCGTATAACTATGTTCAATTCCTTCAGGACTCATTTCAACTATATTTCCTTCTAGAAGTTCGACAGGCTTTCCTTCTAATACTCCTGAGTCCACTAATTCATGCCATTCATCTATCGACCACTTATAAATAATCGAAGCCATGTTCATCTATCTTTCACTATCTGTAAGTTTTAATTAATCAATACAAATGGTACTGTTGTCTTTAAAATTTCCAACAGTATAACTATTATTTTATTATTATCTGTTGAGTGACTAAAGCTCATATCGCTCTTGTAGTTGAAGTAATTTTTTGGTCGCCTCATCTGCATTGTCAGCTAATTCGGCAAAGGTGAGAAATCTGAGTAATTCTTTACGCAAGAGATTTCTTTCTACTTCCCAAGTATCTCGCTCTAAACTGGGAGGAATCACAATCGTGTCAAATAAGGTTGCTTGGCTTTTACCAGGATGGGGACGCAAAATTCTGCCGCGACGTTGAATGAATTGACGAGGGTTACTGCTGCTGGCGAGGATAATAGCGGTTTTGATTGCAGGTATGTCTATTCCTTCATCTAGACAACGTATTGCCACTAATCCTTGTAACTCTCCTGATTCAAATTGACGACGCAAACGTTCTCGTTCTTCTAAAGAGGTATCAGTAGTATAGGTATTGATGCGGTAACCTAACTCTTTACCTAACAGGTGTGTAACAGCATCGATTTGCCGTGTTTGATCAGCTAAATTTCCGTCACCGCAATAGAAAAGAGTATGGCTAGTATTTAGCCTGGATGCCATTAATTCTTGGAGACAAGTTAACTTATTGGCTGCGGTGGCGATTAAACGAGATCGCTTGGTCAACAAAGAGGTTAGGGGATCATTATGTTGGAAGCTAGGATTTTTATTTAAAGCCCAGCCGATACGTTTGGTGAGTTGGGCATATTCTAAAGATTCTGATGCTGTTAATTCCACAAATACTGGATAGTATAAATAGTGAACTAATGCTCCTTGTTTGATGGCATCGGCTAAAGTAAACTCTGGCTGAATTATTGAACCGAAATAGTTGAGTAAGGCTTCTGTGCCTAATTCGTCGTATTGTCTTTCTGGAGTTGCCGAAAGAGCTAAACGTAAACCAATATTACGGGGCAAGCTTGATTCTAGACGGCTTGATCCTAAGTTATGTGCCTCATCTCCAACGATTAAAGTTTTGGCAGGAAAGTATTTTAGCTGCGATTGAAAACCTTGATTGATTAACGTAGAGTTTGTAGTAATAATTGTCAGAAAAGATTGAGGTGAATTGCATAAATTATAAAGCTGATTGGAGAGTTTCCCTTGCCAATCGTCCACCCGCGTCATGGCAATAATCGGCAGAAGATTGAACTTCTGGCATTCTCTAGACCACTGAGAAACTAAATGCTGAGTCGGACAGACTACTAATAGTACCTGTAGTCCTATCTGCTGGTATAATTCTACGGCTATCGCTAAAGTAATGATAGTTTTACCACTGCCTGTTGCCATCTTTAGCGTTCCTCTACCCTTATTTTCAAGCCAATTAGCTACTACCTGATGCTGATATTTTCTCAGGCTCAAATTGTCAGGAAAAACAGGAATTCCTAGATTGCCATACTGATAATTTCGGCTACTTTCAGTTAATCGTTTGTCTTGATGCTTATAGCGATATAAAGCAGCTAATTTCTGCCAATCTATCTGATTCACTAATTAATTACAACCAAACGAAGACTTGCTTAATCGCTTTCCCAACTTATTTTACCAACCAGATCAATAATGTGATCGCGTAATAGATAATCGTGTCTTTCTAATTCATGCTCAATTACGTTCCATTGTTGAGCAGGTAAATACTCAAACAAGATTCGCAGTGGTCGATCTAAAGCGATCGCGCCAATTTGAACTAGATTGACCGCCTCTTCTCGAATTGCAACAATAGAATAGCGTTTATTCGATGCTGTGGATATCATAAGCGATACTTCAATCGGTGATGAAATCTAATTTAATAACAACGATCAGTGGCTAAAGAGTGAATTTAAGCAAGATAAATTCGCAATTATTCGCTCCGAGTACAATAATATTTAGTAAATTGTTAAATAAGTAACTGAATTAGCTTTTCCCAATTTGATAAGATTAAGTGTTTTCACTGAACTTAAATCAATGATATTCCTTTTTGCTAATATTTGCCAATTATTCGAGGTAAAGGTTTATTGAGATAATTTAAAATATTTAATTAACCATAAATTGTTCGATGTCAGGTACATTTAGCCAACTTTTTTGCTGATGAGACTGATGAGTTAAATCCATCAATAATTGCGAATAAACCCCTTCTCTAAGCGAGGGAACAAGAGATTTATTAGAATCGATTGAGGCAACAAAGCGATCAACGATGCGAATAAACGGGGCCAATCTACCGTCGGTGAACACCTGAGGCAACTCATATTCTTGAGGAATCGTCACCTTTTTTAAAGATTTGTCTACGGGAGCGGCAAACAATTCAAAGCCGTGGACATAATCTTTTAAGTTACTGCTACCAAGAACCAAAGTTCCTTTTTCGCCATATATTTCTACCCAATGCCCTCTACCACTATAAGTAACAGAACTAATCGATAGCTGTACTGGCGTACCGTCTGCCAACTCCATCATAATTAAACAAGTATCATCCGCATCTACAGGCTTTATGATGCCACCTTTACGGGGATCAGGGCGTTCGGGAATAGCACAGTTAAGATAACCACAGAGTCGAGATACAGGGCCAAATAGCCAGTGAATATAGTCAAAAGCGTGGGAAGCTACTGCACCCAAAGCACCACCCCCAGCATTGCGTTGCGAATACCAATTCCAATCTCGTTCAGGGTTAGCGCGACTAGTTACCAGCCAGTCAATCTTGATTAATCTTTTCTTGCCTACATAATTATCTTCAAGATGTTTGGCTAACAACTGCCAAGCTGGAACATAACGAAATTCAAAATCGGCGATCGCGACGACTCCTTGAGCTTTGGCAAGGTGATATAGTTCTTTAACCTGTGCGGCGTTCATTGCCATCGGCTTTTCTAACAGCAGGTGTTTTTTTGCTGCTAAGACTTTCTTTGCCATCTCATAGTGCAAAAATGGCGGAGTGGAGATACTTACCGCATCCACTTCAGGTAGAGATAGAATGCGATCAAGATCGTTGTAAGCGTAGTAAATCTTATTGGCGTCAGCAATTTCTTTAGCTTTACTAAGACTGCGGTTATATACAGCTACTACTTCAGTACGAGGATGATGTTGAAAACCTGGAATGTGTATTTTTTGCCCAAATCCCGTACCAACAACGGCTACGCCAATTCGATCTGTAGATGCCATATCATTTACCATTGATCAACAGCTAAAAACAATCTTACTACCAAATCCATACCTCAAATTAATAGCAGAGATATAATGTGGCATAAAACTGAGTAAAAAAAATATTGGCTTTGGGTTTACTAAATTCGCTCCGAATTCTGATTACTAAATCGTTAATAATTGTGGTTGCAGCATTGCTATTATTGCCGATCGCAGCCTGCAATCCCCGCACTTTGCTGGCAAATCCTGATCGACCACCACAGCTAATTTTAACTATTTTGGGCGATCCTAAAACTTTTAATTCAGTAATCGCTACCGATGGTACTAGTGCTGAGGTTGGGGGAATGCTCTTTGATGGTTTGGTAACTCAAAATCCGCTTACGGGAAAAATTGAACCTGAATTAGCCGAATCTTGGTCAATTTCTGAAGATAATTTAGAAATACTCTATAC
Organism: Myxosarcina sp. GA_180221_E-2-1-MAG-40_15; assembly: GCA_020692205.1. Lineage (GTDB taxonomy): Bacteria > Cyanobacteriota > Cyanobacteriia > Cyanobacteriales > Xenococcaceae > Waterburya. The sequence goes on along the minus strand of JAIMKV010000008.1, from coordinate 33,981 downwards.
CCTAAGACCAAATCTCAAGTGGTCAGATGGTGAACCCCTGACGGTAGATGATGTAGTGTTTACCTACAATCAGCTTTACCTTAATCCAGATATTCCTACGGGAATGAGGGATGTCTTAAGAATTGGTCAAAGTGGAGCTTTGCCTCAAGTTACTAAAGTCAATGACAGACAGGTTAAGTTTACTACTCCCGAACCTTTTGCGCCCTTTTTGGGGGTTACAGGAGCAGAAATTTTACCAGCTCATATCCTGAAAAAGACTGTAAAACAAAAAGATAATGAAGGACAATTAAAATTTCTCTCAACTTGGACAGTTGATACTCCCCCAGAACAAATTGTTGCCAGCAGTGCGTATAAACTAAAAAGTTATGCAACAGCTCAAAGGGTTGTCTTTGAAGAGAATCCCTATTACTGGAAAAAAGATGTTGTCAATCAAAATATGCCTTATATCAAAGAGGTAGTTTGGGAAATTATCGAATCTACTGATACTGCTTTGATGCAGTTTCGCTCTGGTAGCCTTGATGATGTTAGCGTTTCTCCCGAGTACTTTTCCTTGCTCAAAAAAGAGGAGGACAAAGGCAACTTCACGATTGAACAAGGAGGAGAAGTTTATAGCATGACCTTCATTTCCTTTAATCTTAACCAGGGTCAGAAAAATGGTAAGCCGGTAATTAATCCAATCAAGTCTCGCTGGTTTAACGACGTTAATTTTAGGCAGGCTGTATCCTATGCAATTAATCGCGATCGCATGGTAACCAATATCTTTCGAGGATTAGGTACGCCGCAGGTATCTTTTGAACCCAAGCAATCTCCTTTTTATGCTGATAATGTCAAAAAATACGAGTATAATCCCGAAAAAGCTAAAGCGTTATTAATCGAAGCAGGGTTTAAATACAATCAGCAAGGTCAATTATTGGATCAAGATGGAAACCGAGTCAATTTTGTTCTTAATACCAATACTGGCAATAAAATCCGCGAAGCCATGGGAAATCAGATTGAGTCAGACTTGGCCGCAATTGGCATTGAGGTTAACTTTAGAACCATCAATTTCAATGTCTTAATTGGTAAGTTGTCCAATACCCTTGATTGGGACTGTATTTTACTCAGTTTTTCGGGAGGGAATGAACCCAACAGTCGTTATAACTTTTGGGCGATTGATGGTAACTCTCATTTGTTCAATCAGTTAACGGTTGATTTAAAAGAGAGAACTATTGCTGATTGGGAAAGACAAATCTCCGAACTATACATTGAGGGAGCAAAAGAGTTGGATTTGGCAAAACGTAAAGCAATCTATGTCGAAATTCAACAGCTAGTAGCCGAGAAGTTGCCAGTAATTTGTCTGGTTAACCCTTACTCAATGTCAGCAATACGTAACAAAATCAAAGGAGTCGAATATTCGGCTTTAGGCGGTGCATTCTGGAATATGGAAGAGTTAAAGATTGCCGAGTGAAAATTTTTCGCCTTTAGTTTTTAAACAGACCAGATACAATGAAATTGAACACAATATCGCTTTGGTAAACAAAAATTGTGGATCATAACAATCGAAATTTAGCTAAAAAGAGATTAGAAAAAGATTTACGTATTGCTTCTATTGCAATAATACAAAATGCCACAGTAGTAACGCGAAATTATAAAGACTTTTCTCAAGTTCCAAATTTGCAGATTGAAAACTGGGTAGATTGATTCTTTGGTATTGATAGATAAGGCGATCGCGTCTTAATTCTACTTTGCAAGTTGAGATTATTGGGAAGTATCAGTTAAATTACTGATTAATTGGTATTTTTAGCCTGCATAACTCAAAATTGACCAGGAAAAACATTTTAAAGACTAGGCTTTTAGGTACAATACCCATTTAGTTATATTTAGAGAATCAATTTTATGGGACGCGCAGATAAAGTTGTCTTAGCTTATTCAGGTGGAGTAGATACTACCGTATGTATTCCATATATGAAAGAAGAGTGGGGCGTAAAAGAAGTAATTACCCTGGCTGCTGACTTAGGACAAGGAGATGAATTAGAGCCGATTCAAAAAAAGGCGTTGAAATATGGTGCGGTTGAATCTTTAGTGGAAAACGCTACCGAAAGCTTTGTCAAAGATTATGCTTTTCCAGCGATTCAAGCTAATACCCTGTATGAAAATCGTTATCCTTTATCCACTGCCTTGGCACGTCCTCTAATTGCTAAATTGTTAGTTGAAGCTGCGGAAAAATATGGTGCAGATGCGGTGGCGCATGGCTGTACGGGTAAAGGTAATGACCAAGTGCGGTTTGATGTTGGCATCATGGCACTTAATCCTAGTTTAAAAGTATTAGCCCCCGCTAGGGAATGGGGCATGAGTCGAGAAGAAGCAATTTCCTATGGCGAAAAATTTGGTTTAGAGTTCCCTGTTAAAAAAACTTCACCATATAGTATTGATCGCAATTTACTCGGTCGCAGCATTGAAGCCGGAATTCTCGAAGATCCGATGGCAGAGCCTCCTGAAGAGATTTATGTCATGACTAAAGCGATCGCGGATACTCCAGATGAACCAGAATATATTACCATCGGTTTTGAGCATGGTTTGCCCATAACGATCAACGGTGAAAAATTAGACCCTGTTGCCCTAATTACGCAGTTGAACGAAACTGTTGGTAAACACGGTATCGGACGCATCGATATGTTAGAAAACCGTGTTGTGGGCATCAAATCACGAGAAATCTATGAAGCTCCAGCCTTACTTGTTTTAATCCACGCTCACCGTGACTTAGAAAGCCTTACCCTGACAGGAGATGTAACCCAATATAAACGCGGAATCGAGCAGACTTATGGCGAATTAATCTATCGTGGCTTGTGGTATAGCCCCCTCAAAGAAGCTCTTGACGGCTTTATTCAAAAGACTCAAGAAAGAGTTTCAGGAGAAGTAAGAATTAAACTATTTAAAGGCAACGCCACTATTGTTGGTCGTCAGTCTGATAATTCAATCTATACTCCCGATCTAGCTACCTATGGCGCAGAAGATGAGTTCGATCACAAAGCAGCGGAAGGGTTTATCTATATCTGGGGTTTACCTACTAGAGTTTGGTCACAAAAAACCAGAGGTCTTTGAGTAAGATTTACTGGAAATTGTGAATTAGATTTAAATATTAAAGGGTAAGGTTGAAAGGTTTCTTGCTTTATTCACACCTCCCTTTGATTTTTAGCTCCTTGCTCATTCGGAAGTTGCTTGCCGCCGCTCACTTTAGCTGGTAAAAATATTTTTTATATTTACTTTGATAAGTATTCCCTAATCTTCTATTTTTGGGGTTAATTATTTACTAAAAAATCCACGCTAAAAATCTAAAATTAGCGTGGTAAAGAGTTTTTCATTCCTACTTGCGTAATTAATTTAATAACTAACAGCTACAAAACCCGCGATCGCACTTGCTACTAAAGAGGTGAAAGAAGCACCAAATAACCACCAGGCTGCATCTGTAACTGCTTTTCTGGTATCTTTAGCTTGTCTTTTTGCTTCTTTTTTAATCGCCTTCAGGCGTTTTTGCGTTTCTTGCTGGATACGTTCAGCTTGATGCAGTACACTATCCCGTGATTCTTCAATGCGATTAACAATCTGATTGGCTTGTTCTTCGGAAATGTCTTCGCGAGAACTTAAGACAGCAATTAGAGTATCGCGATCGAATTGGGACAAGCGATCGCGCAACGCTTCAAATCCTGCTTTGGGATCGTCAAATACTTGGGTAAAGTCTTGTTTAATCGCTTCATAGTTAAGTTCGGGACGTTCGAGGGAATTAAGGTAGTCGCGAACTTTGCCAAAAGTACTCTCAAGTACAGACTGCATCTGCTGTTGAATTTGCTGAAATTGCTCTTGGATCGAATCACGCACCGATACAATGCGATCGACAATTTTATTGGCTTCTTCTTCAGAAATATCTTCTCGTTGAGATAGTACAGCAACGAAAGTTTCGCGATCAAATTGAGAAATTCGTTCTCCTAAACTACCGATTCCCATACGCGGATCTTGTAGTAGTATTTGTAGATCGCGCTTGATTCCTTCTGGATTGAGTTCTTCTTTGTCTGTATTGCGCAGATAGTTTTCGAGATTGGCTTCAAAGTCCAAGACTGGTTTAGTAGCTCGTTGTACCAAGCGTTGTGGCGCACGAACAATACTTTGAATTGCTTCTTCTACTTGGTCGATAATTTGATTAACTTGCTCTGCGCTCAAGTCTTCTCGCTGAGATAGCAATTTCACTAAAGTTTCCCGATCTACTTGAGACAGGCGATCGCGCCAGGCTTTAGCTCCTTCTTGGGGATTATCGAGTAATTTGCGCAAATCTTGCTGAATTCCCGCAGGATTGAGTTCTTCTAGGTTAGTATTGCGTAGATATTCGCTAATCGAGTCGATTGTTTCTTGATAGCGTTGTTTTGCTTGCTCACTTACCTGCTGTGGTGCTTGCAAAATACTATCTCGTACTGATTCAGCGCGCTCAATAATTTGATTGATTTGTTCTTCGCTCAAATCTTCTCGCTGTGATAGTAGCTGTACTAGGGTATCGCGATCAAATTGTGATACTCGCGTCTGTAAAGCTTTAAATCCTGCTTGGGGATCTTCTAGCAGTGTTCGTAATTCCTGTTCAATGGCATCGGGATTGAGTTCTTCTTTTTGCGTATTACGCAGATATTCTTCTACTCTTTGCCGTACTTCTTGAGCCTTGGTTTGAGCTTGTTCTTGCAATTCTCTGGCTCGATTTAAAACATTCTCGCGGGTATGCTCAAGTTGACCAACAATGTTATTAGCTTCTTCTTCATTGATGTCGTCTCTTTGGTTGAGTAGTCGCACTAAAGTATCGCGATCAAATTGAGAGAAGCGATTTTGTAAATCTTCCAATCCTGCTTCTGGATCTTCGAGTAAGGAAGAAAATTCTCGTTCAATCGCTTCAGGATTGAGTTCTTCTTTACCAGTAGAACGCAAATAATTTTCAATTCTGCTATGCAGATCTTGAGATTGTTCTTCGCTGTCGGCGTTTTGCACAGTTTCTAAAACTTCTGTGCGTATTTGCTCCATGTCTTTAGCAATGTTGCCAATTCTCGATGGACTAAAATCACCGCGTCGCTTCAGTAAATAAACAAAATACTCTTTATTGAGTTGCGACAATTGTTTACTGACGCTGCCAGGATTGGCATTGGGATCGTAAATAACTTCTTTGAATTCATTGAGCAAATTGCGATGGCTAAATTGCCAAGGCAAGGAATTTAGAATGTAATCTTCTATGTCAGACTGAATTGTATTAGAAGGTGAGGTCAATTGTTCACTTGCCTTATTTCTTAAATCTTCTAACTGATCGATGATCTGCTGAACATCTACCTGTTGAGCTTTTCCTTGAAGCTGTTGCAATTGACGAGAGATTTTGTCTAGATCCACATCAGAGAGATTGACTCTCTCCATTACTGCCGGTAAAGCCTTGCCAACGCCTGTTTGAATGGCTTGTCGAACTACACCTTGTCTGCCATTACCAGAAGTTCCTGCTGTAGCTAGTTGCTGAATTCGTTCGTTTAGTTGTTCTGTATTTAGCTCTTCTGGGTTGGTTTCTTTGATTAAATTAATGATTTTCTCAGTGGGATTTTGGCGATTGAGAACTTGTTGCCAAACATCTTCTAATTCATCGCCAACGCGGTCAAGATCTTGTTTGGACAAGTTACTACGACTGCCAATAAAATCTATCAAAGTCTCACGGTTGATGTTCTTGAGCAAATCGCGTTGCGAAGCTATGCCCCCAGGCATATCGCCGATTGCTTCTAAATCTACATCACCCAGTAGCTTTTCAAATTGAGCGCGAATTTCGGGAATATTTAATGAAGGTAATTGTAAAAAACTTAAAGAAGTCGCTAAAGTCTGATTAAGTTTTTCAGGAGTTAAACCAGAAGTTAATTCTGCACGCACCGCAGCAGTAATATCTTCAGCCGTCGAAATTGCTTGTTTTCTGGCAACATTTGCACCAATTGCACCAGTTGCTGTCCCGATCAATCCTTGTAAGCCAGAAGTTGCAGTATTAACTAAAGAACCAATTAAAGAACCGACTGCTGATGAACCCAGCCACACGATCAATGAAAAATAGGTGGCCCAGATGACTATGCCGAGAATTATGCCTAGTGGCGCACTAGAAACCAAACTCAGTTTGACTGCTAAATAACAAGCACTGAATAAAGCAATAGTAGCTGTAATTAATGCCCAAAGACCGATTTTAGCTTCGGTTTTACGAACTTTCCCCCCTATAGTATCTGGTTCGTCATCATCATCGTCGTCGTCGTCACTAATTAGAATTGGAACGCCAACAGCGACTGTAAAATTAGTTAAGAGTAATTGAAAGGCAAATGCCATTACTACACCAGCCAGGAGTGCTACTAAAAATTGAGGGTCAGAAAAGAGAACCGAAGATTCTTCTGGCATTAAATCTTTTTCAAAGATAGTATATTGTGCAAGTTCTAGCGGTAATTGATATAAGTTAAAAGCAAGTTCATCAGCCAACAGATTAAACATAGTTTTTCCTCTTTTAGTTTGAACTGTTTTTATTTAGGGATTTTTTCTTGAGGAATGCATTAATTACTAGGTTAAACTTATTGCCATATTTTGGAGTACTGACTTGGGTTATAAAGTTTGCTATACCTTAAGATAGATTCTAGATTTTTAACTGTTATTACTAAATAGGAAGAAATGACAATCTCACCCGATTTAGGAGCAATTTTTTTAGTTAATTTTGAAGACGCGATTACCCTTCGGGTCCCCTAAAAAACTAGCTTTGCGATCGCACTTTATAAATTAGGCAAAATTTTAATAGTTTAATATCCCAGACTAATTTGTCCAGGAGCAAGAGCCAGATTAGTAGTTGCTCCTGGCGATCGCAACTTTACTTTTAATTTCCCTTCTGTAGTTACTCCCGTTACTTCTCCAGGACAGCCATTAATCTTGACCTGTTGACCCAAACTATCAAGAATTGCCAGATAATTATCTAGTAAATTTTCGATGCCAACTGCTAAATAATATTCGTATCCTAGTAAAATTCCATAAGCAGCGATCGCCGTAAGTTCTTCCAGAGAATTGATTATTAGCGGCGGTTGATTTTGATAGTAAGATGCTAAATTAATTCCCAGATCAGGAACAGAATTACACCAATTAATTCCGACCCCAACAACAGCTTTAACTATTTTCTTGTTACTACTACGAGTCTCAATTTTAATTCCTCCCAACTTGCGCTGATTGAGGATTAAATCATTCGACCATTTAATCGTTACCGGAAGATAATGATACCTGAGAACTTGAGCAATTCCCCAGACGGTTGCCATAATTAAATGAGGATAATTATGGGTTGCTAAATCTAAGTCAAAACCTACAGATAGATATAATCCACCATTGCTAGAAACCCAACTATGTCCCCATTGTCCTTTGCCTGCGGTTTGACAATATGCGATCGCGCCCAGAGGATGTTTAACTCCGCGGTCAATTAATTCCCAAAGTTTAGTATTAGTTGAGGGAATACGCTGAAAAACTAACAAAGGAATCGGCGTAGCAATATCCGTTGCCTGAGCAATTATTTTGCTTTGATCTAGCTTTTGCCAAACTTTTTGATATAGCTCTAAATTAAAATTCAATTGTCTTACCGTTTTGGCGGACGCGGCGTCGCACTGCTTTTAACTTCATTATTGCTAGGATATTGACTAGAAATTAAACCCTTTAACCAATAAAGCAGGTGACTTTCTAACTGTGGCGGAAGCTTGATTGGTATGCCTTCTGAATCGAAATTGACATCTCTTTGGGGAAAAGGAATTTCTATTTGCTGTTCTTTAAAAATTTCTTCAATCCGAAAACAAAGATCGCTTTTTAAAGGTGCTTGACGGCTAGGATCTGATGTCCAAATCAGTAATTCAAAGTTCAGGGAACTATCGCCAAACTCGGTAAAAAATACCTGAGGTGATGGATTGCGCAACACTTCTAAATGTTCTTCTGCTGCTTGTAACAAAGCTGATTTTACCTTTTTTACATCAGAACCGTATGCCACGCCAATCGGCAAATGTATCCGAGTAATGCTGCGGCGATGATTCCAATTGATTACTTCCTCACTTAATAAGCGCGAGTTAGGCACAATAACTGCAATACGATCAAGAGTGGTCAACACAATACTACGAGTTCTAACTTCTTCAACCACTCCCAAATGACTCCCTACCTGAATCAAGTCTCCTACCTGAATTGAACGCTCAAATAGTAAAACAATACCGCTGGCAAAGTTACGAGCAATATCTTGGAAACCAAAACCAATACCTACACCCAGCGCACTACCGATTAAGGCTAATGAACTGAGATTTAAGCCATAAGCCTGGAGTAAGACCACTGTAGCCAGAGAAATTAGACCATATTTAGTAATGATTGAAATAATTTCTTGCGAACCTCTAGTCATTCTGGTGGCTTGCAAAACATTTGTCCGCAGTACATTAGTTAGATGATTGCTGACGACGAGGGAACCAACAAACAAGCCCAGCAAAACCAACAGGTTAATAATGGAAAATTCATTCCCACCAAAGCTAAAGATGGATTTGTTAAAGGTATTGACTAAGATGCTGAAGAGAAAATACAGCCACTGTCTCGTATAGGGAAAAAGGCGAAAAATGACAAAAATTGTCACCAGCCACAGAATAAATCGAGCAAAACCCAATTTAAGCCGGAAGAGAGTAGTTAAGTTAGAAGGTTGGGAACTGGTATTACTGGGTAATCCTGGAATGATTCTTTGAATCGCTTTCCTGAGAGGATAGGTTTGTAGCTGATTCAATAGTCTGCTAACCAACAAAGCCAGCAACAGCAAAACACCTGTAATAATTGCCTGTCTCTGGATATAGGCAGAACTTCTTTCCTGTTTCGCTATAGCGATCGCTTGTTCTATTTGTTGTTTTAAGTCTACTGCCGTTTCTCGAGTCGACTTTCTGCCAATCGTATCTTCTTTGGTAACGGTGAACAGATATCTGTTGACTTCTTGAAGACTTGAAGCTGAATTTGCTTGAGACTGTCTCTGATAGACTAAATACAGCACGGGAAGCCCGCCTTGCTCTTCAATTGTGACTCCAGCAAAACTATCATCTCGAACTGCTTCCTGCAATTCTGAACGAATCACCGCAACTCTTTCCCCTGCGGAATTACTGTCTATTTTACCTACAGAAAATATGGCTCTGCCATCAATTACTACGGGAGCTTTAGGAACACTAGGATCGCTGTAAATCTGTAAATTGTCAAAATGAATAATATTATCGGCAAACTGATTGTAATCTAGTTGAGCTAGTCCTGAGCTAGTTGAGCCAACTAAAATCAATACGGCAGTAACTACTGTCAAGGCAACTAGAAAAAGTTTTTTAAGCCACATCGATATCGATTGGTAAAGTATGCTGTGTTTGTATTGGTCTAGATTTAGCGATTTGTAATATTAGGTATTATGCGAACTTCTGATGTACGCTACTTTTGAGGTTGGTGGGAAATTTTACTCTCGATCTTCATAGTGAACTCTAGTTCCTGCCCACTGTAACTTTTCTCGTAGAGTTTCGTAGAAAGAATAGCTCTCTCGCAAGATAATAAAATGTGCTTGACAGTCAGCCATCTTAATTACGACTTTTTGACCAGGCCAGATAGTCGTGCCTAAAGCCCCATCTGTCCATAGTTTAGTATTTAGGTCATAATCTCTAATGGGACGGACGCTCACTATGCTACCAGGAGGCAAAACTAAAGGGCGACCAGAAAGACTCAAAGGACAAATTGGCGTTACTGCGATCGCCCACATTCCTGGATGTAAAATCGGTCCATTAGCCGAAACTGTATAGCCAGTAGACCCTGTAGGAGTTGATACTAGTAGTCCATCTCCGCTGTACTGATCCACCACTTGACCATCTGCCTCCAGTTCCAAAACTGAGGTGGGCATGCGATCAATGCTAGCAGGTTTAATACACATTTCGTTTAAACAGTAAAATGTTTCGCTGACAGGCTTTAGCTGCATCCGTTCTCCTTCGTATAGCTTCGCTTGAAGCATCATTCGTTTTTGCACTGCATAATGGTCTGACTGCACACGATCCCAGATGGTTTCGGTATTTTGAAATAATTCAAAAGGTTCGGTTAAAAATCCTAAATGTCCACCAACATTCACCGCTAAGATAGGAATGCTGTGAGGGGCTAATTGTCTAGCAGCCGCCAAAATTGTACCATCTCCACCTAATACTAATGCTAAGTCTATTTTGAGCGTGGAAGAGGCTAAAAACACAGGATAAGGGTTATCTTTGATGCCACTAGGCCCAATCAAGACTTTACATTGTTGAGCTTCTAACTCTCGCGCGCATTTTTCTGCCCACTGCTTACTTATTTCATCTCCTGCTTTGTAGGCAATGATTGCGTATTTTAAATCCACTATACTTATAAGACAGATAAATGATTAAACTATTCCTCATCCTATCGCTACCATCATGGTTTCTGATTGAATTATTGTTACATACAAAAAATAGTTTTCCAGTAGACCTGGTTACAGGCTTCGGTGCTGTGCTATCTGCTTGTTGATCCTTAGATTCGCAAAAAAACTCCTGTTGCTAAATTTGAAAAACTGATTATTATGGATAAAGTACCACTACCGCGTTGGTGACTACCTCACAAGTTTATTGATCTATGCTTGATTTATGAGGGAATAGCATTAGTTTTCGTGGAAGTATACCGAGCTTGGACTCGGAAATGGAACCGAAAGCAGCCAATTCCCACCCTGGACTTCCAGGTCATAAACTAAGGTAAAACGGCGCGGCGGTGGGCTTTTTGGTCTTGGGGTAATTAGCAGTAAGAGTAAATGATATGTTTACGCCAAAATTTCTGTTAAAAATGTAACAAGAGAGACATTATGCAAAAGCTATGATTAGTTATATTCTTGGGAATATGGCTAACAAGTGCAAAAATTATCAGAATCCCTGTACCAAAATAAGTTCAACGCTAATACTTTTCGCTTAAGTAATGGACTAACAATTATTCATCAGCATTTACCTGCTACTGCGGTAGTGGTTTCAGATATTTGGGTCAGTGCTGGAGCGATCGCCGAACCCGCAGCCTGGTCGGGAATGGCACATTTCTTGGAACATATGATTTTCAAGGGTTCTCCCAACGTTATGGTCGGGGAATTTGACTGGCTGATCGAAAGTACAGGTGGGGTTGCTAATGCGGCGACTAGCTACGATTATGCTCATTTTTATGTAACTACCGCGGTAGCTCATTTTGAGCGTGCTTTATCCTGTTTAGCCGATATTTTATTGAGAGCTAGTATCCCCGATCAAGAGTTTATGCGAGAGCGGGAAGTAGTAATTGAAGAAATTTCTTCTAGCCATAACGATCCTGACTTTTTAGGATTTCAGGCCTTATGTCAAAATACCTATCAGTGTCATCCCTACCGACGTTCTATTTTAGGGGAAAAAGAATTATTACTCGAACATACTCCCAATCAAATGCGCTGCTTCCATCGCACCCATTATCAACCAGAAAATATGACGGTAATTGTGGTTGGGGGAATTGAACAAGACCAGGCTTTGGCTTTGGTCAACGATAACTTTAGTCAGTTTAGCGCACCTTCAGAATGTCCCCCAATCACCATTGAAGCTGAACCCCCCACCCTCGCTGTTCGCCGTCAAGAGTTACTTTTACCTAGAATCGAACAGGCACGTCTGTTGATGGCCTGGATCTGCCCTGGTTCGGAGTCTTTGTCAGAAGCGATCGCCTTGGATTTGATCGCCCTGATTTTGACTGGAGGGCGTAGTTCAGGCTTAGTGAGGGAACTACGGGAAGAAAGACAGCTAGTAACCGATATTGACTGCAATCTATCTCTGCAAAAAGATTCGAGTATGTTTTCCATTGGGGCATTATTGGCAACCGAACATATCCCCATGGTCGAAAAAATCATTTGCGATCGCCTAAATCAACTACAACACAAACTAATTCCCGAAGTAGAGATTAAGCGCGCCCAACGTCAGTTAGTTAATGATTACATTTTCTCGACCGAAACTCCCGCTCAATTAGCCAGCGTCTACGGTTTCTATAATATTGTGGCTACTGCTGCTCATTCGGCACTATATCCGCAAATTATTGGTCAGCTACAGCCAGAACAACTACAGGCGATCGCGCGACGCTATTTATCTCCAGAACGCTATGCTGTTACTGTTTTAAAACCTAATTACTATTCGTGACAAGTTACGAGACTACGCTTAGGGTCAACTAGTTTTAAGCTGTTAGCTGTTAGCTATCGAGCTAGATTTTCTCTAGATGTAGTATCTCCAACTCACGATTAATCTAATTAAATAGGCCTGATATGAATATTATTATTTTATTGCTGATAACTGTTTAACCATAACTAAAAATAGTTAAAGACCAAAAAATCAAGGATAGTAGTTCAAGATGAATCTGATTGGTACCGTTGGCAATGATACTCTTATTGGTGGAGTGGGAAACGACACTATTGACGGTGGTTTAGGAAATGATGAGCTCTTCGGCTTTGGTGGTAATGATAGCTTAACTGGCGGTGCAGGAGATGACTTTTTGTATGGTGGGGGTCAAGGTACAACTGCTATTAGTGTCGGTGGTAGCGACACCTTAAAAGGAGGCGAAGGTGATGATGTGTACGGTATTTCTTTAGAGACAGGAGGAGGCAGTGTCATTCAAGATGAGCAGGGTAATAATAGTATTATCAATGGTTCGGACAAAATTTGAATAATTTCAAAGACTGAAAGCCTAGAGAATTCGCATTTATCATCAGCAAACTTAATTTAATCAAAGTTAGCTTTATAGCTAACTTGAGAAAAAAGCCAAATTTTGATAACTATTGTCCTGTAAGGCTTACAAGTTCGTTAATAAAACTGTCCGAACCATTGATTATAATACTTGCAGAAAATACTGATATTGTATTTTTAGCAGGTTTAGCAGATGTAAACACTGATGAAAGTGTTGACTTAATTAACGCTCTCAACACTTTGAACGATCCCAACAATTGGGGCGATGCGGCAATTGAGATATCTAGTCCTCAACCAGGAATTGTCGGCTTAGAAAAATCTGGCACTGATTTGATAGTCGATCTTAATCGTGACGGTGTTGCTGAGGCAGATAATGACCTAACAATTGTTAATTACTTTGATGAGCAAGGAAATTTAGGAGCAGGTGCGCCTATACTTCTTAACAATATTACTTTTACAGAACATCAAGATGTTGTTGATCTTTTTGCCAACAATTCTACGTCTGTAAATAGTGGAGATTTAGGAACAACTGTCTATCGTTTTTTTAATACCGATACAGTAGTTCATTTTTATACCGCCAACGAAGAAGAAAGAAACTTTATTGAAGCTGAATTAACTAATTTTCAAGGTGAAGGAGCTTCTTATCGAGGGGTAGATCCTTTAACTGGAGCAGGTTCACCTGTACCAGTTTATCGTTTTCTCAATCAAGATACGGGAGTTCATTTGTATACAGTTTCTGAAGCTGAACGAGATACAGTTGAGAATTTGGACAACTTTAGTTTTGAGGGAGAGGCATTCTTTGCTTATGAAACTCAAATAGAAGGCACAATTCCAATTTATCGTTTTTTTAATCCCACGACAGGAGCGCATTTTTATACTCCTTCTGCAACCGAAAGAGATACCGTAACTGAGAATTTACCTGATTTCCAATCTGAAGGAATTGCTTGTTATACTCTGCCTGATACGGTAGATAATCAAAGTTTAATTTGATCTGCTCGAAACATCGTGGTATTGAACCGATTCTTGGAGTAATTGGTCAATACCAAAATCAGAAAAAATAAGTCTGACTTCTGATGACTTCCGCCTAGCGGTACTAGTTGCTAGTTGCCAACTCATCATCGATAATTCTCTAAGTTCACAAGAGGATGTCGAGATTATGGCGGTTATAGCTCAAGCCTGGAGAATTTGTATTGCCAGCTTTTTAATTATATTTATTCTAATTATTTTGACCCCATTACAGGCAAATGCACAAACTGAAGCTCGTAACTATTTAACCCTAGAAATACTTCAGGAGAAAACCACAAATTTAATTCAGCTAGAAGGCAGAGATACAATCGATCTAAGCAATTATATTATCGATCTTGCTAATTTGGATAGCCAATTAAATCAGCAATTTTATCAGCTAATTAATAATACTATTAGTCGAGCCGATCATTCTATTAGCGTCAATTTTAATAGTGCAATTTTTCAAGGTGATTTTAAGCTTAATCAGTTAGGTATTGCTAGTTCTTTAGGAGAAGGAGCGTTATCTTCGTTGTTTACACCTTTAGAACAAGAGAAAATTAATCAATATTATCCTCTAAGGATTAATGAAGCAAAACAACTACCTAGAGTAAATATTTTTCGAGGTAGGCTATATTTCAATAGTACAGTATTTACAGGAGAAGTAGACGGCTCTAATAGTTTGTTTTTACAATCTATAACAGCAAGCGCGGCACAGTTTCAAGAAATAGTTAAGTTTAATCAGTCTATTTTCGGTAAATTAGTAGACTTCAATCAGGCTATTTTGAATCAAAATATCGATCTATCTCAAAGTCATTTTTTTGCTAAAGTTAAATTTTTACAAGCAGAATTTCAGGGAACTGTCGACTTTAGCGATAGCCAATTTGAAGCATTAGTAGAGTTTAATGAGGCTATCTTTACTCAGATTGCTGATTTTACTCATAGCGTATTTATTCAGCCAGTTGATTTTAGTCAAGCAATGTTTTGCGATCGCCTTATTTTTGCTAAAGGCAAATTTTTAGATTCACTAAGCTTTATTAATAGTACCTTTGAAAAAACTATTACCTTCCGTGATATTTATCTTAATTCTCTGATTAATTTACAAGATGCTCATTTACTAAATCGACTTGATTTTAGCAACGCCTTTTTTACTCCCCAAGCAAACATTAATGTTTCGGGATTAGCCTTTGATGCTACAGAAGCTAAACTAACTGGTCAACCAGGAATAATTGCTCAGTTTATTAACGTTAATCGTTTAGAGGGAAACGAAACAGTATTACGTAATTTAATTCGTAACTTTCGCAGCTTAGAGCAAATAGCTGATGCTAACTATATTGAATATCGACAAGAACAATTAAAAGTTAAACAAATAAGCGATCGCCTAACTAAAACTTCATGGCGAAAAGTATTTACTTGGGCTTGGATTAGTTTAATTCCGAAGTGGCTAAGTTTAAATTTACTATTATTATTAGGAGACTATGGTACTAATATCAATTTAATCTTTAGTCTTGGTATTATTACAATTACTTTCTTTAGTCTGTTATTTTGGTTGATCGACCGCTATCGCCCGAATATTTCGCAACCAGTTATTCCTAAACGTTACGAAATTATCATCATGTTAGTCAGCTATTTTATTCTGACAATATTCAGTATTTTTAATATTTTTATTACTACAGATCAACCTTGGCTAACTTTGATAGCGATCGCTATAGTTCTAATTCCTCTACCTATATTAATAGTTAGCATTATTTATCAACGTGGTAGATATCATCAGTTATTAAACACAACTTACTTTGTAGAGAATGGTGAATATCGCGAGTTTCGTCTCTTCCTAGGACGTTTACCAATTATACCTAGGTTTCCTTTCTACCGCGATCGCTTTATGCCGATTCTGTGGGATAAACGCTGGAGTTGGCTTAACTATTATGATTTTAGTTTAATTAACATTTTCAAGCTCGGATTTAATGATATTCGGTTGCGAGATCAGCATTTACCAGGCTTAATTTCTCTCCTAGTTTGGTATCAATGGTGTCTAGGAGTTTTGTATATTATTTTGCTTCTTTGGACACTTTCTCGCACAATTCCAGGCTTAAATCTCTTAATCTATTTCTAAATAAGTACTAGACTTATTTTGTGGTTTTTGATTCACAGCTATAATACATTTTTTGAGCTTTTTCCTCAATTTTTCACTCTATTTGAGCGATTACGGTAAGATACATAAGATATAGTTTATATTTTTTTTGTAACTCTCAATTTACAGCTACAATCATGTTGCAAGATAGTCAGTTATCGAGTACACCTCAGTTATCTCAAGCAACTTTTGATGCTTTTGATAGTCAAATCGCGCTGTTAGATCGTTCGGGCAAGATTGTTGTCCTCAATAAAGCCTGGAAAAACAATTTAATTAATAGTTGTCTTTCAAAAAACACCAGTGTTGGAGAGAACTACTTAAATATATGTAAGTGTAGAGTTGGTAGAGATTGCAAGTTAATTAAACAGATTGCTAAAGAGATTGAGGCGATCGCTAACTTAGAAAAAACCGAGTTTAGATTTAACTATAGTAACGAGCATCTCAATCAAAAAAACTGGCTAGCCATTCAGGTCAAACAAATTAAACAAGGTGACTGGTTTGGAGTTCTAATTATTCAAGAAGATATTACTAAATATATGCAGACAGAATTATCTTTGCGCTCTGTAGTTGAGGGAACAGCAGCTGTAACTGGCGAAGATTTTTTCTACTCTTTGGTATACCATTTGACTTGCGCTCTTTCAGTTAGCTATGCGTTTGTAACAAAATGTATAGAGACAACTATACCAGAGCGTGTCTGTACTTTAGCTTTCTGGTGCAAAGAAGATTTTGGTCAAAACTTCGAGTACAACATAGCCAATACACCTTGCGAGCAGGTTATTGGTGGATTGTCTTGCTATTACCCTAGAAACGTACAAAACATTTTTCCTGAAGACCACGATTTATACAGGTTAAAAGCTGAAAGCTATGTTGGTGTTCCTCTGATCAACTCATCGGGAAAAATTCTGGGACACCTAGTCGTAATTGATGAGCGTCCCATGGAGGATGGTTCAATCGAACTATCAATCTTGAAAATTTTTGCAGCAAGAGCAGCAGCCGAACTAGAACGCCAAAAAGCCGAACAAAAGCTAGCTTATGATGCGTTGTATGATCGCCTTACCGATCTACCCAATCGTCACTTGTTGACTAATCACCTCAATAGAGCTTTAGAAAAATATCGACGAGATCGAAACGGCAAATTTGCCGTTTTCTTTTTAGACTTAGATCGTTTTAAATATGTCAATGATAGTTTAGGCCATAAGAGTGGCGATCTGCTCTTAATGGGGATCTCCCAAAGATTAACAACTTGTTTACGCAAGAGCGATATCTTAGCCAGACTGGGGGGCGATGAGTTTGCGATTCTGCTTGAAGAGATCCAAACTTTAGACGAAGCGACTAAACTTGCAGAGCGAATACAACAAAGTCTGCAAACTCCGTTTCATCTAGGCATACACGAAGTTTTCACCAGCGTCAGTATCGGAATTGCTTTTAGTAAGCCTGGCGTAGATTCTCCAGAAGAATTGTTGCGTAATGCTGATATTGCTATGTATAAAGCTAAAGCTTTGGGCAAAAGTAGGTATGAATTGTTCGACGAGACTTTGCATGTTCAGGTAGTAAACCGACTGCACCTAGAAACTGATTTCCATCATTCTCTCAACCGAGGAGAATTTCGACTGCACTATCAGCCGATTATTTCTTTAGTCGATGGTCGAGTAACTGGTTTTGAAGCTTTAGCTCGTTGGCAGCATCCCCAAAGAGGTTATGTTGCTCCTGAAGAATTTATTGCCCTTGCAGAAGAAACGGGAATGATTATTTCCCTTGGGTGGTGGATTTTACAAGAAGTTTGTTATCAGCTTAGGGAGTGGCAGATTCAGTTAAATAATTCTAGTTTAACGATGGGAGTTAATATTTCTCAAAAGCAGTTTTCTCAACCTCGTCTGCTCGATTCACTAGTTCAAATTCTAGAAACAACTGGATTAGAAGCTCACAGTCTGCGATTAGAGATTACCGAAAGTCTCTTAATGCAAGATACTCAAGCAACTATGCAGACTTTAACGCAATTGAAAGCTTTGGGTTGTCAGCTACATTTGGATGATTTTGGTACGGGTTATTCTTCTTTAAACTATCTTCACAGCCTACCAATTGATGCCTTAAAAATCGACCGCTCTTTTGTCGAAGCGATTGATTCAGAGGGTAATAATAGCGAGATTGTGGAGGCTATTGTAATGATGGCTAAAAGTTTGGGGTTGGGGGTAATTGCCGAAGGAATTGAAACTGAAGCTCAACTAGCTAAATTACAAACTCTTCAGTGTCTCTACGGACAAGGCTATCTATTTACCAAGCCATTAGATGCGCGATCGCTTTATACCTGGTTAAATAGTTGGGCTAATAATCGATCTTCTTTGGAGCATTTCAATAAATAAAATAAGTAATTTTATCAAATTATTTTCACTTAAATATTCTCACCTAAAAGTTATTTTACTTAAGTACTCTTACTCAATTTTTAAGTTTTAAATCTTTGGGTTTAAGTAAATACCTCATTATCAAAGCAAAACATTGAGGCTATTGTTTGATTGTTCCACTATTTTACTTAGGTGAGCAATGAGTACTAACACTGAACTTTATGGCGATCGTTTCAGAAAGAGTTTACAAAGCGAATATCAGGTTGCAGTAATTGGTGCTGGACCTCAAGGTATTCTCTATGCTTCTTGGCTCAAGCAAGCACGTCCCGAACTTCAAGTAGTGGTTCTAGAAAGAGAAGAAAAACCTAAATTTAAGATAGGCGAAAGTACTCTTTCAGGCTTTTGTAAGGCACTACGCTCTGTAGGAATTTCCCAAGAAGCTTTAGAGCTATTATTTTTTCCTAAAAATGGCTTAGGTTTCTTTCACGTTGATGAATCAATTGAAAATGTTACCGAAGCACCAGAATATATTTTAGAAACATTTGATGAAACTTTTCAGGTCGAACGACGCTTACTTGACGGTTTATTGATTGCTAATGCTCGTCGCTTGGGAGTGGAAGTAATTCAAGGCGCACGTGTGGATCTGGCTAATTCTCAACTTAGCGATCGCGGTAATACAATTGCCTATCGACACCAGCAACAAAAATACGAACTCAAATCGCAATTGGTAGTAGACGCTAGTGGTACTGCCAGCGTAATTGCCAGACATCTCGGTTTATACAACAAAGAAGATGTAGATTTTCAAAGCAACGCAGTTTGGGGTTATTTCAAGAACGTCAATCGCCTAGGCGATCGCACTTACTGGCCAAATGTAGCGCAGTTTAGCCGTGACGAGTATACACAACATTTTTGTTTTCGCGAAGGTTGGATGTGGTACATTCCCTTAGTATCTTGGGAAAACGTACCCGATGCTGGGGATGACTCGATGTTAAACCGTTTTCTTGGTTCAGAAGAATTGCCAACCAAAGAAGAACTAGCCGCCCTGCATGGATGTCCTAAAGAAGATATAATCAGCATTGGTATGGTCTTACGCCAAGATCGTGACCCTAAATTTGCCCAAGGTCGTAAAGTTGCGTTCGATCACTATGCCAAGCAATACCCAGCGATTGGGGAAATGCTTGAGGGGGCAGAACTAATCTCCGATCTTTATGGCACTCAGCAGCCTCTAAGAGCGCGTGCTAACATTCGCGGCTATGCCGAACAAGTTGTTGGTGATGGTTGGTTGAGTATTGGTGAAGCTGCCTTTTTTGTCGATCCTCTAATTTCACCTGGCTTAACTGGTGGTGTAGCGACTGCTTATTTTGCCGTTCAAAGCACTCTTAAAGCGATCGATCGCAACAACTTCTCTGCCAGTACTTTTGCCGATTACGAATCCTTTGCTGGCAAGCTGTATGAAGCCTTAGAGCGAGACAATCAGCTAGTCTATATGTCGTTTAATCATCCCAAGGCGATCGAGTTAATTCAACGTTTCCAAGAAATTGATGCTCGAAGACACTTCAATCAGCATATTATGTCGGACTATTGTTTAGCTGATACTAATGTTTGGGGAATTCTCAATCCAATCTATCAATCATTGCAAAAGCAGCTTTGGCAAATCATGCGCCAAGCGGAGATTACCGTAGGCAAAACTAAAGCAGTCAACGAGCAATCAATCGAAGACTACGAGTTGATGGTAGAACAAATTCAAGCTTATTTAGCTAATTATTTAGCTAATCACTCAGAATTGACTCCCTACATGCTTCAAAATGAGGTAACTAAAGAGTTAAAAACTGAATTTGCTTGTATCGACTAGTTTCTTTTTCTTGGGTTTAGTATCTTTGGTTAAATTGAAGATACTTTTGAACCAAATCGTTGTCTAATGCAATTATTTAATCAAAGTTTGTGAGGAAGAATTTTCAAAATGCCAGTATCACAATGGTTAAGAACAAAAGAGATTAACGCCCGTTTTAGAATTAGCCAAGAAGATTGGCAACCAGTAACAATTTTACTAAATGAGAACGGCGGAAGATATGTAACTCCCGATGGTAATGAGGAGGGAACATTGCAATATCTTGCTCATGGCAATCATCCTTCAGGGGGAGAAGTGCTTGTTTTACACTGGCAAGAACATAAAGGGCCTCTAAAAGGGAATACAGGCATAGATACTTTATGGTTGCAACCCCAGGGTAATACAATTAAAGTCTGCGGTACATTTTTTCTTGATCGTAGTCATGAGTATGGTGAAATAAGCGGTTAATGTTTAAATAATAAGCCGATCTGCTTATCCGTTGTTTATTAAAGATGAATGAGCCAGTGACGTTAGCTGGTAAAATATTTGCAACAGAAATAACCCAAAATCTGGGTGTAGAGTAGTAGTTAATCATTAAAATGAACAACTAGCCCGATAAAAGTGATTAAAGCCGTAATTTTTGATCTCGATGGTTTGCTGATCGATTCTGAACCTTTATGGCAAGAAGCAGAAATGCTGATCTTCAAGCAGGTAGGGATTACGCTTACTCCTGAACTATGTTTGCAAACTAAAGGCTTAAGAATCGATGAAGTAGTCGGCTACTGGGATCAAAAATTTCCCTGGGCGAATCTGGCTCAACTAGAAGTTGAAGAATTAATTGTGGCTAAGGTAATTGAATTAATTAATCTTAAAGGACAACCACTAGCAGGAGTAGATCGTGCCATCTCTTTTGTCAAGCAGAAGCAAGTAAAAATTGCTTTAGCTTCTTCCTCGGCATTAAAAATTATCCAAGCTGCATTGCGCAAACTCGATTTGACTGATATGTTTGCCGAGATCTATTCGGCAGAATTAGAAACTTTAGGTAAACCCCACCCTGGAGTTTATTTAACTACTGCAAATAAATTAGGTATTCTTCCTCAAGAATGTCTGGCTTTAGAAGATTCGTTAAATGGCGTATTAGCTGCCAAAGCTGCCCAAATGAAGTGTATTGCCATACCCGAACCATTACAGTATGATAATCCTCAGTTTGCGATCGCCGATCTAATGCTCAAATCTCTTGAAGAATTTAACGATCAAGTATGGAACAGTCTGATTTAGCTAACTTGTTGCTTTAGTTCTTGTAATACTTTCTCGACGTGAGCCTTGACTCTAACTTTATCCCAAACTTGAGCAATTTTACCATCGGGAGAAATCAAAAAAGTCGATCGCACTACTCCCATGTATTCTTTGCCCATAAATTTCTTTAAGCGCCACGCGCCGTAGGCTTCAATCACCCTATGTTCAGGATCGCTTAATAGCTGAATCGATAAATCGTGTTTAGCGATAAACTTACAGTGAGATTGCTCCGAATCTGGACTAACTCCGATGATATCTGCACCTAATTGATTAAATTGAGCTGCATATTCGCTAAAGTCTTGAGCTTCTGTAGTGCAACCAGGTGTATTATCTTTCGGGTAAAAATATAATACCAGCCAGCGATCGCTTTTATCTTTAAGACTTACGACATGACCATGTTGATCTGGTGCTGAGAAGTCGGGGGCTGTTTCGCTAATCTGAGGAATCTTGGTCATTTCAACCAGGGACAATAATAAGCTTTTAACTAATACTTGATCTTAGTATCTTCTGGTTGTGTCTGCAAAAATTTGGCTCAAAATAATCAATGAGCTTTATATTCTTAGTACGAACGTATGTTTATTGATGCCGAAACCAAGATTTCTTTAACTATTATTGGTCTTAGTTCTTTTTTTCCTGCCCAAGATCGGATTTTATCGAGATTGGCTAACGCGCGATCGCCATTAATTACTAACAGCTATTTACCTACCCTAATTTAGCCAAACTAATCTATATTTCAGTGAAAACAACCAGGAATTTAAAAATAGCCCAAACAAAATCTTCGTAAATATACTGTTGTAATTCAATTAAATAAATAAGATGATAATCCTAGAACTAAAGACAAGCCTTTTTCAACCCAATATTTTGCGATTAAGCTAGTTAAAAAACACTTCATAACTAGCTCATCACACACTCTTGCTCCAGAACCCAGTCCTAAAAAGCTGGGTTTTTTTCTATTTGGATAACATTGTAGCCTCTTACACTGAAATTTTGCCACTCATAGTAATTAATCAGAATCACCGCCAATGGTTACATCTCTAATTTTTAAACTTGGCCCGCCACAGCCAACCGCTAGCCCTGACTGTCCTCCTTTGCCGCAACCGCCAGATTCATCCCAATAAAAATCATCGCCGATCGCTTCTATATTAGCCAAAGTTTTGAACACATTTCCTGAGAGAGTTACATCTTTGACTGGTTCTGCCAGTTCACCATGGCGAATCATCCAGGCTTCTCCAGCACTAAAGGTAAACATTTCTCCATTAGTCATTCCACCCAGCCAATTACGCGCATACACTCCTTCAGCGACACCCTGAATCAAATCTTTAACGGGAGTCTTGCCTCTGGCAATCCAGGTGTTGCTCATCCGTACAATAGGCGAATAATGATAATCTAAGCAGCGGGCATTACCTGTAGGTGCTTCACCTAACCTACCAGCAGTCTCGCGCGAGTGTAGTCTACCGACTAAGACTCCATCTTTAATCAGCTGAGTAGTAGTCGCAGGAGTACCTTCATCGTCATAAAAATAGCTGCCTCGATGAATATAATTATCTTCCGACTCAATTGGCGCAGCTCCATCAAAAATCTGTAGCTCTGGAGAACCAAAACGTTTGCCCAGGCTCATCACTTCCAATAAATCGGGATTTTCATAAGCTAGATCGGCTTCGGAAAGATGACCAAAAGCTTCGTGAACAAACAAGCCTGTTAAAATTGGGTCAATAACTACGGTGTAGATATCCCCCTTGATTTTTGGTAAAGATAAAGCATCAACCGCTCGTTGTGCAGCACTAATTACCTGTCGATCTAAGCTAGTTAAATCTTCATAAGCCTGACGGGAACCCGTTGTTTCCCTTCCTGTTTGAATTAGGTTATCTTTTCTCGCAGTAGCTGAAAAGCGCATTTCCATATCTGACCAGGACTGTTCAATTACACTTCCTTCCGATGTTGCCAGGATAATTTTTTGAGAACTATCGCCATAGCTAACGGTAGTAGTAGTTAGACAGTCATGATAACTACGCAGCAGATTGTTATAGCGATCGCACAAAGCCTTTTTAGTTGCTAAACAGATGTTCCGCGGATCGCTGCCGCTCAAGGGAACACGACAAACTGTTTGCACTGGTTCAACTGGTGCTAAGGTAGTTGACGATTCCCCTACCATTCTGGCAGCAGCGATCGCTTCTTCGATTCTGGCGATTAAACTTGTCAAATCGTCAAATGCCGAAAATCCCCAACCACCACGATAGCAGGCTCTAACCTGTCCACCTAAAGCGATGCTTTCACTGAGGGTTTCTATTTTATTGGTTCGTAATAAAATATTAGTTTCTTCGGCTTGTTCTAGACGAATAGTCAGAAAGTCAACGCGATCGCGATATTTAGCAATTAATTCAGTCAGTCGATTTTTATGTTCGGCAAATGAATCAGACATGGTAGTTATTAATCAGCGTGGATACTAGCTTATACTATTTGTCTGAATTTGCTTGAGTTTAGTTTTCGAGTAAGGATAAGCACTGATATAGCTTTTGATCTAAATATAAAGATTGAGGATAGTTGACTGCTAAGTCTATAGCTTCTAAAACAATTTCAGCATCGCTTTCTTTGGTACAAAAAGAATTAACTCCAAGCGAATAAAGCAGTTCAATTACTTCTGGGTGTCGATAATCACTCCAATGTATCAGGCTAGTTTGGGGCGAAATTGCTTTGAATAAAGCTAAGTTGTCAATATCAGACTCTTCTTCTATATCAAAGAATAAAATATCAATAGTCATCTCCCCATACATCAATGAAAAAACTTGCTCGGAGTTTTCTAGCAACGTAACTTTAAGATTAGGTCGATTAATTTTAATTAATTCGCTTAATTGTTTTCCTTGCTGTCTATTAGGTTCAATAACGATAACCTTGAGCGATTTTAAAGCCAGGATCTTATCTAACATGAATTATCAGAAGATACTTTTACGTATATTTGTCTAAATATTATTACTTAGAATAATATACGGTTTTTCGCTGCTCTAAGTATTTTCTTAGTTGATTAATCTAAAGTTAATCAAAACGGTCTATTTTTTAAAGCTCATTTAAAGCTGTGTCTTCATGTTTGTGCATACTTAAAATTTAAAATATTTATTTAAAACGCTTAAATAACTAGGCATTTTCTTTACAATCTGTTACAGTAGTAAACGTAATTTTATTTCTGACTTCTGTACGGGCGAACGGCGACGCAAAGGACGCGACGAAGGGGCTAATCCTTTAGGGCGTTCGCCCCTACGACTCTGACTTATGACTTACCTAAGCTTAAAGTGTTCTATGCGAATAGGATTTAGTATGATGTACTGCTGAAAAAATCTCTGGTTAGAAAACACTCGGCAGTTTAGTTTTTACGTCTGAGTTTCAATCACTTTAATCAATTCATTGTCCAATAAAAATAGTTGCAACGATGCCAAACAACTCAGTTGAATCTAATTACTCAAACTTAATTGCTATTGAAAAACGCCAGACAAACTTTTCGCCAAAGATAGCAAATCAGGCTATTGAGTCTTTCAATCAATTTAGCTTTATTAATCTAGGTCAATGGGTACTTTTATTAAGCTTAAATGTAATCTGTTTTACGTTTGTGGTGTTTGCCTGTGTTTGGGTTAGTTAGGCAGCAACCAAGTTTGACTTAAGTTAAGCTAGATTGGTTATGCTAAAAAAACATCTGAATTAATCGCGATTAATTCAGATGTTTACTCGTTACCATTGTCCAAGAATTAAGTTAAGCTGCTACCTGCCAATACTTACAAGCAGCATAAGCCATTGTGACCACTCCCGTTAGAATAGCATCTTCATCCACTTCAAATTTCGGATGATGGAGAGGGTAGTTAGTTTTATTTTGGTGTCCGACTCCGAGACGAAACATACAACCAGGTACTTTATCCAAATAAATAGCAAAATCTTCCGCACCTAAAGAAGGGTCAGGCAAAATCTGCACGCTATCATCCCCCCAGGCTTCGCGAGTAGCTGTTTCAATAATTTGAGTTAGGATTTGGTCGTTGTGTACCGAGGGAACACCTCTACGGTAATTTACTTGGCACTTAGCACCGTAAGTTTGACAAATACCTTGAACAATATTCTCAACCCATTGGGGTAAATTAGCATGGCTTTCAGGATGAAGCGATCGCACTGTACCAACCATTCGTACGTAGTCAGCAATTATATTAGGCGCTCTACCACCTTCTATTTGCCCTATAGACAAAACAATCGGATGTAAAGGGTTTTGAGTCCGACTGATTGCCTGCTGTAGTGTAGTAATTACCTGTGAAGCGATCCAAATAGCGTCGATTGCCTGATGGGGACGCGCACCGTGTCCTGACTCTCCCTGGATGACAATTTCTAATTCATCCGCTGCTGAAGTTAATGCTCCATAGCGAATCCCAACTCGACGCACGGGAATCGAGGGAAATACATGAACTCCATAAATCGCATCTACTCCTTCCATAACGCCATCTTCCACCATCCATTTCGCCCCTAACGCAATTTCTTCAGCTGGCTGAAACAAAAAGCGGATATTTCCAGGCAACTTACCCGATAGCTGAGATAATACCATCGCTGTACCCAAACCCAGGGTAGCATGAACATCATGGCCACAAGCGTGCATAATTCCTGGTTGACGAGAGGCAAAATCTAATTCAAGATGTTCCTGAATTGGTAGGGCATCCATATCAGTGCGAATTGCCAAAGTACGACTATCGCTTCCTGAACCTGCTAAATCACCAATAACTCCCGTCTTGCCAACTGCTTCGGTGACATTCAGACCGCAGGAAGAGAGTACTCCTGCAATGTAGGCAGAAGTTTGGTGTTCTTCACCACTCAGTTCAGGATGGGCATGAAGATGGCGACGGATTTCAATCAATCGTGGGGCAAATTTCTCAGCAGACTTTTTTATTTCAGCAAGCATTTAGGTTAGTTGACAATCGCGCGGTGTTTGGGGCTATTCTTGTTCGACAATAACTACTGTAATGTTATCCGATCCCCCTGCTGCCTTGGCTGCATCAATCAATTCTTGAGCAGTTTCTTGGCAGGTTGTTAAATTAGCTAAAGCAGTTTCAATTTGCTCATCGGTAACTTCTTCGGTCAAACCGTCGCTACAAATTAATAGGCGATCGCCAGCTCGCACTTCAAATTGCTGAATATCAATGTGCTGCAAATCTTCTCGCCCCAAACACTGGGATAAAACGTGCCTCCAAGGATGAAATTTTGCCTGTTCTGCATTAATTTCGCCTTTTTTCAAAGCCATGCCAACCCAGGTATGATCTTCAGTAATTTGCTCTAACTGAGAACCTCGCCAACGATATAATCGAGAATCTCCTACATGAGCGCACAAAGGCTTTTCATCGCGAAACATCAGTACTACCACGGTAGTACCCATATCGCTTCTGGCGGGGTTACTACGCTGATCTTTAATGATGCTGACGTTAGCTTTTTCCACCGCTTCTTTGAGTAGAATCTGTGAGTCTAAGGAAGAGTCCCAATGCTGTTGCAAATAGGCATAAATTATTTCTGTAGCTATTTTACTGGCTTCTTGCCCGCCAGCATGTCCCCCCATACCATCGGCTACAATAAAAAAACGTCCTAACTCATCGTCTACAAAGTAATTATCTTGGTTGGCTGTTCTGACAACCCCTGTATCCGTAAGACCTATAAATTGACGCTTCATAAACAGTTAGTCTATAAACTGATAAAAACTAAAGATACACTCAACTAGTGATTGGAGTCTAATATCTTTTTAGAACATACGATCAATGCGATCAAGACGCTTTAGTAATCGCATTAATGCCCATCCAGGCACGAGTGCAATCATAGCAGCGATCGCTGCCAAAATCTCAAACTCACTAATCAAAAGGAGAGTGGCACAAATAAGTAACGCACTAAATAATACAGTATAGTTCGTTCCTAGTTGAATGGCACTTAAGCGACGCATAACCCGTTCCGATTCAAGGGAACGAACGCGGACTCGCAAATCTCCTCTTTCTAATTTATCTATTGTATCGTCGATTCGACCAGGTAACCCAAGAGCTGCTGTACCGACCTGTGCTGCTTGTCTACCCAATTCATCAAAAATTGTGCTGCCGTTGGCGCTATTATTATTAGTCATAAGCTTCATTGCATAGGGTTGAGCTACTTCCATAAAGTTGAATTCGGGATCTAGACCTTTGCCAACGCCTTCTAAGGTAGAAAAGGCTCGCATCACAAAAGTAAAGGTAGCAGGAAAGCGAAACGGTTGACCATAAGCAATCTCATATAAATCTTCGCTAATTGCGTCTACGGACTGTTCCTCAAAAGGCTTATCCATAAAATTATCCAGCATAAACTGAATCGAACGCCTGACCGAACTCATGTCCCCCGTAGGTACTAAAGCTCCTAAATTGATTAGCGAGTTCACTACCTTATCAGAATTTTTTTGCGCCACTCCTACTAAAGTGTCCATTAAGCCTTCTCGAATATTGCTTTCGATCTGACCCATCATACCGAAATCATAGAAAATTAAAGACCCATCTGTATTAACTGCAATGTTTCCTGGGTGTGGATCGGCATGAAAGAAGCCTCCATTGAGAATCTGCTGTAGATAAGCTTTTGCCCCTAGCCTTGCTAGTACCTTACGGTCTAGACCAGCAGCTTCAAGTGCTTCGTAATGGCTAATTTTGATGCCCGGCATGTACTCTAAAGTTAAGACTCTAGGAGAAGCATATTTCCAATAAACCCGCGGTACGCAAACCCAATCTTCATTTCTAAAGTTACGACGGAAAGTATCGGCGTTGCGACCTTCTTGAAGATAATCTGTTTCTTCCCACAAAATTCGACAACATTCGTCATAAATTCCCATCCAGTCTCGGTTTTCGCCCCATTTAGGATGGTTCTGAAAATAGCGAGCAATCTGGCGTAAGATAGCCAAATCTACGGTAAATAGCTGCTTGAGTCCTGGTCTTTGCACCTTGACTACTACATCCTCACCGCTGTGTAGCTTTGCTCTATGCACCTGACCCAAGCTGGCTGCTGCTAAAGGAATTGGATCGAAACTAGAAAACAGTTGATTGATTGGTTTAGCAAAATCCGACTCAACGGTTTCTTTTACTTGTTCATAGGGGAAGGCAGGTACTCGATCCTGTAGCTTTGATAATTCTTCTACATATTCAATCGGAAATAAATCAGCGCGGGTGGAAAATAACTGACCAAGTTTAATAAAAGTAGGTCCTAACTCTAGGAAATTCTCTCTAATCCAAGCAGCTTGCGATCTACGTCTGGTCGCCTGCTTTTCTGGGGTATATCCGCCAAAATAAGTCCACTTGCGATTATCGCGCCAGTTACTAAACAAAAACGAAAATGCAAACAGCCAAATATCAATTCGGCGACGATTTCGAGAATATTTGGCTCGATTCCAGCGATAGGATTTAGTAGCAACTAGTAGTCCAGCTTTTGTGTCGTAAGATTGGGATGAAACAGACGCCAGTTCGTTCTTCACTTGGTCGGACTTATTCGACTCGTAATCTATTGAATTTTGATTGGGAAAAGCAGGAGACACTGAGTTTATAACAAAAAGTTAATTATGATGTTATTTGGTTAAGTAAGATTAACTAATCTAAATAGTAGCGACATATGGTTAAAAAGACAGCTAATTAACAGCGACACTTGGCTAATCAGATTAAGATAAATGGACAGAAAGCTTAAAGAACAAGGAGTTATTGAGATAGACAATCTGCCTAATAAGATTTGTATTAATTGCGATATTTTTTTAATTCAGCCCTCAAAGTAGCAATTTCAGCTCTTAGTCGATCAAGCATGGTCTGTAAATCATCTGAGTTGTTGCTGATAATATCAATATTAATTGTACTCGAAGCATTACCAGTACTATTGTTATGGCTATTGCCAGGGTAGCCAGTGTTATTTGCCGTACGTTCGGCTCGTAGCTGCACCTCTTCCATAAATTGTCTTAAGTTTTCTCTTTGTTCAGCATCAAATTTGCCTAAGTCGCTCATAGCGTTAGTGAACGATTCTTCGAGCTTTTCGCTCATGACTTCTGCTAAGGCTCTACCAAAAAAAAAGGCGTTAGTGACAGGATTATTATTCATAAGGCAAAGAACAAAGTATTAAAAAGGCTTTCGTAACAAATTATATCTCGATTCTTGAAGCTATTAGCGATTAGTTAAGTTAGCTGGCGCTAATAAAATTAGCTAATTGAGATTGTTATTAGTCAGCAATCGTTAGATAATTTGCAGTTGAACTAATATCAGGCTTATGTTGAAAACTAGTTGGCTGAGAATTATGCTCCGTAGAGGCTTAGTAGTCTTGATTCTAACTTTAGCTTTTTATTTGCCTCTGACGGTTTCTGTCCGAGCGCAGCTGCCTTTTTTGCCGCAAATTAATTGGGAAACTTTTAATTTAAACCAAAATCCAGACAACGCTGTGGTTTCTGCTTGTGTACGTCTTGATGGTCGCTGTGTATTTAGGCTTTTGGGTCGAAGGTCTAACCTGACTCAGCGAGTTAGATATACCGAAGAAAGATTAAAGGAAATTAGCCAGACATATTTTGCTCAGCAACAAGATCAATTAGAAGTCTATAGTGAAAATCAGGGAAATCAAGCAAATATTTATGTGGTCATAGGCGATAGCCAATTCCCCATGATGACTCTCAACTCTAACGATGCTGATACTAGAGGGGTGAATCTAGAACATCAGGCAGGACAAATTGCCAATCAGCTTGAATCTGGACTCAAACAAGCCAGACAAGAGCGATCGCGATCACACATGATTAGACAGGCAAGGTTAGCTGGAATTATTGCTGTGATCATGTTGTTGGGACAGTTGGCAATTGCTGACGGTTTAAAACGTTCTCATCAAGTTAAAGCTCAGCTTCAGACCAATGAAGTTTCTTGGCTGAAGTCTTTAGCTGGTTACGTCAATCAAGAGCAAAAGCTGAATCTGCGAGCAATACAATACCGTTTATTACAGGTTGTTCAGGTAGCCTTATGGCTAGGGGGAATTTTAGCCATTTTCGGTCTATTTCCGCAGACGCGATCGCTGCAAATTTTACTGATTACCTTAATTCGGATTCCTCTGAGAATTTTTCTGGTTGGTTTAGCGACTTATATTTTAATCCGCTTGAGTAATATCTTAATTGCCAAGCTGAATAACACCCTGGCTGCAAACTACGTTTTAAGTCGGGATATCCGCCGCCGAATGCAGGTCAGAATTACGACTATTACCCGTCTAATAGGCGGACTCATCGCCATTTTATGGATTATTTTGGGCATTATTACCGCTTTGTCTCTAATTGGCATTAATGTTACTCCCTTGCTGGCTGGTGCGGGTATTTTGGGACTAGCACTCTCTTTCGCCTCTCAAAATTTTATTAAAGATGCTCTCAACGGCTTTTTTATCATCTTGGAAGATCAATATGCCGTGGGTGATGTGATCCAGGTTGGAGGATTCTCTGGGCTGGTAGAAAACTTAAACCTGCGGATTACTCAGCTTCGAGATGGAGAAGGGCGTTTAATTACTATTCCTAATAGTGAGATCAAAACCGTAGCTAATCTTTCTAGTCAGTGGTCGAGAGCCGAAATTGATATTCCCGTGGCATATCAAGCCGAAATTGATCTGGCGTTAGCACTAATTGGTCAGGTTGCTCAGGAAATGGGTCAAGAGTCCGACTGGCAAGAGCAAATTATTGAACCGCCAGAAGTTCTGGGGGTAGATAATTTTAGCGATCGCGGTTCGGTGGTTCGTATTTGGATTAAGACCGAACCATTGAGACAATGGGCAGTTGCTCGGGAATTTCGTCGCCGCCTCCAGAAAGCTTTTGAGCAACATAATATTCCTTTGCCCACATCACAGCAGAAAATCTGGCTTGAGCAGTAAATATTTAATGATGAATTCTTCTCCTGAAAATCTGCCGTCTTCAGCTAGCAATCAAAATTCAGCTTCACCTAACTTAAAGCCACTTGAAGATCTGATTGATTTTTTATTAGATCGAGAAGTGGTTGAAGCTAATTTTCTTGCCGAGTCAGAGATCTCTGACCGTTGGTCAGAAAATAAGGAATTATCCTTAGAAATTCCCCAACCATCAAATTCAATTGATCCAAGCGTTAATTATCCTGAAATCAAGGTTGATGAGAGTGAATCAAAACCTATTTTAAATGAAGCAGTTGAATACGAAGCGTTCTTGGGTCAAACAGTGCCAAAAGCCTCAAAAAAACAACCTGCTAATGTTAGTTCCATAGAGCAAATTGCAGCCATAGATACCGTTCAGGCTTCAACTGAAGAATTGGTTGATGTAGTTAATAACTTAGTACCTTTGATCGTTGAATTACTCCAATTTAAGCTAGAAGATTCTAAAGAGAGCGTGATTCAAACAGTTAGACCAGTTCTCGATCAGCTAATTGAACATCGCGTCGCCGAAGACTCACCTAAAATGGCAGCAGCGATCGCCAAAATTCTGCCTTCTGCCATTACCGCAGAAATGAACCTTGACCCCGAAGCCATTGCCAGAGCGATCGCCCCAGAAATCGCTTTATCAATCAAAGAACAAATCCGCCTGGATGGAAATGCTATTCCCCAAGTTTTAGGGCCAGAAATGGGCAAAGCAATTAAAGCTCAGATTGAATCAGAACGCGATGCCATGGTAGATGCTCTCTATCCTGTGATTGGCAGCACGATTTCTAAATATATGGTTGAGGTGGTGCAAGAAATCAATCGTAAAGTAGAAAGTACTCTTAGTTTTGGAGGAATTAAACGGAAAATACGAGCCAGAATTCAAGGAGTTTCTGAAGCCGAGTTGATTTTCCAAGAATCGGTCGGATATCAGGTACAAGCAATATTTCTCATTGATAAAGATTCAGGTTTAGTTATCCAAGAGATACAGCAACCAGGCGAAAAACAGCTAGATTCGGAAATGATTGCGGGAATGCTCACCGCGATTCGTAGCTTTGCTAATGACTGTATTACTTCTGGCTCAGAATTAGACTCAATCGACTATGGTGACTGGCAGATTCCTTTAGAAGCTGCAGGATATTGCTATTTAGCAGTAGTGATTAAAGGAGAACCAGACAAGCAATTTAGAAGCAAAATTCGCCAAGTTTTGGGTGAAATTGTCCTAAAATACGGCAATGACATCCAAGAGTATAGTGGCAATATGGCCACTATACCTCTAGCAATTAGAACTAAGCTGGAGCAGTTAAGCGAACAAAACAAAGATCAGCCCCAAAAATCCTCGTCTCCACCTATGTTATTGTGGCTGATAATTTTTCTGCTTGGTTTGGTTTTTATTCCCTGGGTAATAGTTAATTATCGTGCCAGGGCGGCTCAAAATATTACCCAAACAGCAGCCGCGCAACTAGATGTAGCACCAGAGTTATCTGTATATCGTTTAGACTCTCAGGTAAAAGATGGTCAATTAATCCTTAGCGGTAGAGTTCCCAGCAAATATCTCCGCGATCGCGCAGCAGTAATGATGCAGCAACTTGCCAGCCAAAATAACCTTCAGTTAGATAATCAAATCGCTACGGTTGATGTCCCGCTTGACCCCAGCTTGATTGGGGGTGAAATTCAGAGGTTAACCAACTTATTTAATCAACAGCCTAGGGTAAATATTGAGACAAGCTATCAACCAAAAACTTTGACAATTAATGGGTTTATCCTTGATCAATCTATTTATCGAACGATTAATCAAACTTTTAGTCAAATACCTGGAGTTGAACAAATCATCTTTGAGGTGGCTAGACAGCTGCCAATGGTCCAGGAGCGAATTTATTTTGAATCGGATTCCGAACAGCTAGATTTTGCCGATAACTTGAGTAAAATTAATGCCCTTGAGCAACTTTTAAATCTTTATCCTCAGCTACATTTAAAGTTGAGCGTAAGCAGCGATGGTCGAGGTTCGACTAAAATAAATCAAAGATTAGGTAAAAAGCGTTGTCAAAGCGTCAAAACTGCTTTAGTAGCCAGAGGAATTGAGCCTAAGAGACTCGTTACTAATTGCGATTCAGTGTTTTTGCCTTCAGACGCAGAAGACAATCAAGCAAATAGAGCCTTATGGTCTAAACGCTATGTCAGCTTTGAGCCATTTATTCCCACGAATTTATTGCAATAATCAAGTTTTAATGTCGATAATTACCAAAAAAATTTGTTTGCTAGGAGATTTTAATGTCGGTAAAACTAGTCTGGTAAGACGTTTTATTGATGATCAATTTAGTGACGAATATCTTTCAACAGTAGGAGTTAAGGTATCTCGCAAATCAGTCAAGCTCGAAAAAGATTTAAATTTGCACCAGATTAACCTTTTGATCTGGGATTTGGAAGGCAATACTAAATTTAAGTCGATTACTCCTAGTTATCTTAAAGGAGCCAGCGGTTCAATTATTGTTGCCGATCTGACTCGTTGTGACACCCTTGCCAATTTGAACCAGCATATTAAATTGTTTCTTGAGGTCAATCCTCAAGGGGCGATTATTCTTGCTTTGAATAAAGCAGATTTAATTCCTCAGGAAAAGTTAAATAAGCTAATTGAGAACCACAGTTTTTATAGTTCTAAGCAAATAGTTAGCATTTATGCGACTTCTGCTAAAACAGGAGCAAAAGTTGCCGATATATTTGCTCAATTAGCTAAGGTACTTACTAGTTTTA
>JAIMKV010000007.1 GCA_020692205.1 Myxosarcina sp. GA_180221_E-2-1-MAG-40_15 | reverse complement strand
ACTTCTGACTTCTGACTTCTGACTTCTGACTTCTGACTTCTGACTTCATCACTTTAAAAACCCTTTCTTTGGCTTTTTAGATTTAGATTTAGATTTAGTTTTAGTTTTTTGCACCTGTGCCACTGCTGCTTCAAACAGCTCATTAAGGTGTATGGGAACACTAGCTATTGAGGGTAACTGGGGGGTAGATGATTTGTCATGTTCCAGCAATAATTGATCTAAATCGGTTTCGAGATTAAAATTAGGTCGCTCTAAATAATCGCCCACTAGCTTTTCTAGGGCTTGAGGATATTGTTGTTTGAGCTGCTGCCAGACGAAATAGTTAGCTTCAGGCTGTTGTAAGTATTTACGAACTAAAAGATGGCTATTTTCAGCTGCTTCTACATTTTCTTGGGCTAACAAGTCAGTAAATTTTTCGTAGGTAGGCAAAAACATCTGTCCCCATTTGGGATCGGAAAACACTGTCACAGACTCTGCCTGCTTTATTTCTGGTGGTAAATCTACTTTGGGAGTTACCATCGACTTGTCTTGGTGATTAATTACGCTAGCAACGGTTTGGGCATCTGCACCTAAATCTGTGGCAGCTTCGGTAAATTCTGCCTCAGTTTTACCCGATTCCTTGAGTAACTCAGATAATGATTTAGATTGATCAATACCAGCTGCGGCTAGTTTTTTCTGACTCATAATTTGCTGGAGTTCACCAATTTTTTGATTTAACTTATAACCAGGTAGAGTAATGCGATCGCTACCCAGGTAATCGACAAACTCTTGATGATATACGGCAACAGATGACCAAGCCTGTTCTAATAGTTCTGGGGCATCAGCATACAAAGCTTCGGGATAATTATCTCTAAATTCGCCAATAGCTACGGCTAGCTTAGGCTGGCTTAATCTGCCTTTGATAATGCGATCGCTAAAAAAGAACCATTCGTCATCGTTGAGCGGTGCAATAATGCTGAGGATAATTTCGCCTGGCTGCCATCTTGATGTCTCTTTATCCGACATTCGGGAATGACGATAAACTTTGTAGGTTTTAGCTGTTAACCAGTTCATCAACTGATAACAATCGTTGTTGATTGACTTAATCTCAAATAAACCTAATAAATTTCTTTGCCACAGTTTAACTTGCCCACTGTCTTCCCTTGATAGATCTGTACCTTGCTCTAAAAACAGCTCCAGGGGTGAAAAATCGCCCACTTTTCCTTTGGTGGCAAAAAGATCTACAGTCAAATTCTGCTGTTTGATTCCGTAGCTATTCCTCTTACTCTTATCTGCCGCATAAACTTCTAGGGCAGTAGCGATCGCTCCTTCAGAATCGTAAACAAAATTAATTAAATCTTCTTTTAGCTGCAAGGCTTTTTCTATATTATTCATAAATCAAACATAGTTCAATTGTTTTAGTTTGCAAAGCTGATAGTGCCACCGCACCCGACTTAAGGCTATGCTCAAGTTCTAATAATAAAGGTAAACTTGCTAAAAGCTGCTCGGCAGTTATTTTCTGGATTTCTTGATTAATAAAATAAAGACGCTGAGGATTACTAATTCCCGCAGCAGAGGCGATCGCCTGATGATCTTTTTCTCCTCCTTGCTGCATCAGCTTAACTATTGTCCAGGTACGAAATTGCCCTACTAGGGTGGCAACTATTTTTAAGGCTGGTTCATTACGGTTAATTAAATCAGTAATTAATCCTAACGCCTTTTCTGTCTCGCCATCTCGAATTGCTGCTGCTAGCTGAAGGCTGTTTTGCGTATTACACAGTACCAGTTTTGCCACCACAGTTTTATCCAGTGGCTGATTGCGATCGCTCCAATAAATTTTGAGCTTTTCTAATTCATTCCATAACTGCCTCGTATTGTTACCTACTGATTCTGTTAGCAGGGCGATCGCTTCGGTGGTTAATTTGAGTTTCAAAGTTTGTGCTACTTGCTTTACCTGTGCCGCAATTAGCTCGGTTTTCCAAGGGGGAATCAAGCTAAAGTCTTTGACTTCGGCATATTTACGCAGCAGCTTAGTTGAGCTTAATCTACCGTCGGGTTTGTTGTTGGTGGTTAATAATAAATGGGATGTCTCGGGAATTACTTTTAAAGTACGCTCTAATTCTGTTAACGTATCGGCAGCAGGTTTTTGCTGACAAATATTTGTATCTAGCAACCACACCAAACGCCCTCCCACACCAAAGATAGGAGTCATAGCCTGATTCAATCCTTCAATAATAGCTTCAGGGCGATCGCCTTGGAGCTGATGATAGTTAAACTGTAACCAGTTAGGGTCAAGTACTTTATTTTTTAATTTCTCGACAGCTTGAGCGATCGCAAAATCATCTTCTCCCCAATACAAATATACTGGCATAATTGCTTAATTTGAGTTAATCAAATCGAAATCTTGATCTAGCTTAATAAATCATGTTGACGTACAAAATTTAGTGTCAAGTGCAAAATACTTTAATTGTCATTTCTAATTCAGGGGTTTTGTCCC
Source organism: Myxosarcina sp. GA_180221_E-2-1-MAG-40_15 (assembly GCA_020692205.1). GTDB lineage: Bacteria > Cyanobacteriota > Cyanobacteriia > Cyanobacteriales > Xenococcaceae > Waterburya. Next base: position 102,094 of record JAIMKV010000007.1, on the reverse strand, counting down.
TCTATTTATAATCAAATATGATTTTTTACTGATTACTGATATTTCTTCAAAATTTCAAGCTATTAATTTACATTTAAACCCAATTAATTTTTATCTAAAAACAAAAATTAATTGGGTTTTTAACCTGCCATCAACCAACCAAATTAGGGTTAATTTAATGTTTAACTTTTTCTTGGTTATTTAATTTTATTTTAATGAGCTAAAAAATATCAAATTGCAGTTCTCATATCATAATAAAAATTGAGCAATTGTAAATAAACATGTGGTGACTTTGGGTTTTGTGGCGACATAGGAATATGTGCGTTATGTTAATTAATGAGTATCAAGTACGTTAACGATCAAGTTTGCATTCAGTAACGAAGGTTTTTTCCGTCAAGTATTGAGCTAATTCTTTTCTAATAGTCTTGTCTCTCCAAAACACAACACCCATTGAGAGGACTAATTTTATGTCAATTTATGTAGGTAATTTAAATTACGAAATCGATCAAGAAGACTTAAACGAGGTCTTTACCGAGTATGGAACTGTTAAGCAAGTTCATCTTCCCACTGATCGCGAAACTGGTCGGCCAAGAGGATTTGCTTTTGTCGAAATGGAATCCGAAGCTAACGAAGATAAAGCGATTGAAGCTTTAAATGGAGCAGAATGGATGGAACGTGATATTAAAGTCAACAAAGCCAGACCACGTGAAGCGAAAAAAACTTTTGCTGGTTATCGTGTTAACCAGTTCTAAGCTAGTTTGATTATTACTGATAATTAATGCCTCCAAAAATCGAGCAGGTCAATTTTGATTGATGACTTGGTTACTGAGAGGCATTTTTTGGTAATTGAATTTTTTAGAATCAACAAGTAAAGTGCTTTTAACAGCGAAAAAAGTTGAAAATAATTTAATTTTTAATTATTTTGTCACAGGTTCACCGCCTTTAAAAGGCGGTGCTTGCCTGTGACCGCATTCCGCGGTCAAAAAGATGGATGCGTTGAGATTAAAGCTGATTCTAAAATTTGCTAAATTGGGTTAAAGTAGAGTGCCTTAATTCAAAATGACGGAGCAAGAAGAACCTTATAGATCTGGAAAAATATTAATTGTTGATGACTGCCTGGATAATCTGGAGCTATTATCAACCATATTAATTATTCAAGGCTATGAGATTGAACAATCAGATCGGGGTAATCAGGCACTAGAGGCAGCAAAAGTTAAGCATCCAGACCTTATTTTGATGGATATTAGTATGCCCGAAATGGATGGCTTTGAGGTTTGCCAAAGACTCAAAGCCGAACCAGATACGCAAGATATTCCTATTATTTTTATCAGTGCCTTAAACGAAACTAATAGTAAAATCAAAGCCTTTGAATATGGTGCCAACGATTACATTACCAAGCCGTTTCAAATTGAAGAAGTAATTGCCAGAGTCAGCAATCAGCTACAAATCAACCGCCTTAAAATCGAATTAAAAGCTAAAAATGCTCGTTTAGAACAAGAATTATTAAAGCGTCAATCAATTGAAAAAAAATTATTAAATTTAAATCAACAGCTTAGTAAACTGGCAGCTTTAGATGGTTTGACTCAAATAGCTAATCGTCGTATATTCGACGAGTTTCTGACTAGAGAATGGCAAAGAGGACAGAGAGAGAAACAGACTTTATCGCTCATTCTCTGCGACATTGACTATTTTAAACTTTACAACGATAGCTTAGGTCATCAATCGGGGGATTTGTGTCTCAAAAAAGTAGCTCAAACAATATTAAATACGGTTAATCGTCCTGCGGATTTAGTGGCGCGTTATGGAGGAGAAGAATTTGCGGTAATCTTACCTCAAACCCCTGCCAAAAATGCTTTGCAGGTTGCAGAAACAATTCGACTCCAGGTCAAGCAACTTTACCTGTCTCATCCAGAATCATTAGTAAGCGATTATATTTCTTTGAGTTTAGGAGTTACTTCTATTGTTCCGCAGCCCAAATATACCAAGAAACAGTTGCTAATTACTGCTGACAAAGCTCTTTATCAAGCCAAAAAACAGGGTCGCGATCGCGCTGTTCTAGCAACCATAGACTAGATTGAACAACTTTGTGTACTACCAAAAACAAACCTGAATTGACTACTACCTCGTAACAAAACAACCGTTTCTCTTGAGGCTATCGACGGTGATTTACCGCTACCTCTGTTACGGGAAAAGTAGCATCGAAATAAAAGGTAGAGCCTTCATGAAGTTTGCTTTTCACCTTAAGTTTGCTGTTCATTAACTGAATTATTTGCTTGCTAATAGCTAAACCTAATCCCAAACCGATTTCGTCTTGCTGCTTTGCTCGATCTCCGAGTTGTTCAAAAGGCTGAAAAATTTTTTCGATCTCATCGCTAGCAATTCCGATACCAGTATCTTTCACCTCAAATCTGATGGTCTGTTGAGCCATATAATTAGATTTGGCTGGAAAGTAGGCGATCGCACTGGCTTTGAGAATTACTTGACCGCGATCGCTAAATTGAATCGAATTATTCAATAAATTAATCAATACCTGTCGTAATCGTTTTTCGTCAGCCCAAAAATAAGTAGGTAAATTGCCCAAAGCTTGATATTCAAGGTCAATATCCTTTTCTACGGCTCGCATATGAACTATCCCAATAATCCCGTTGATAAATTCGTCAAAGTTTAGCTTTTTCAAACTCAGTTCGATTTTATTGGTCTTTATTTTGGTAAAGTCCAAAAGGTCGTTAATGAGTGAAGATAGATGATTGCTACCCTGTTCAATAATTTTCAAGTTATGAAGTTGACTATATTTAATCTTTTCCCATTCAGAATTATTGATCTGATCTGGCTCAATCTTACTAATACTACGCTGTAAAATTTGCGAATAACCTAAAATTCCCTTAAGGGGAGTACGCAACTCGTGACTAATATTAGCTAAAAATCGATCTTTGGCTTTGTTGGCTACTTCTGCTGCTTCCTTTGCGGCTTTCAACTCAACAGTTCTCTCTTCTACTCTAATCTCTAATTCTTCGTTGACACTTTCTAGAGAATTAAACTGGCTTTGCAGTTGTTGCGCCATCTTATTGAAAGATGAAGATAAGACGCTTATTTCTTTTGCCCCTTTGACTGTAACCTGACGATCTAATTTGCCTTGAGCTACTGCTTCGGAAGCTTCGCTTAAAAGATAAATTGGTCGAGCAATCCAGCGAGAGGTGTACCAACCTAATACTACTGCAACACCTAAAGCTCCGAGACACAAAAGAATTGTCGTGCGAGTATTATCATTAATTTGTGCCATAAAGTCGGATTCTGGCACGGTAATTGCAATTAACCAATCTAAACCTAATTCATCTTGCCAAGGAGTTACTTGAACAAAATGGCGATCGCCATTAAGTAAAAATTCAGTTTGTGTGGCTTCTTTGATGTTGTCAAAAGACTGGTATTTTTGTAACAAATGTTGGCTAGTTGCCCGAACTACAGGATTAGGACTGCTGGTCGTTTGAATTCTTTGCGGTTCTCCCTCGACAATCTGATATGGTAAGTCTGTCCCCGAATGAGCCACTAACGAACCGTTTTGTTCAATAATAAATATTTTAGCGTTGGGACTGATTTCGATCTGGTTTAGGAAATCGCCGATCTGAGACAAAATTAAGTCTACGCCAATCACACCAATAAACTGCTCTTGACTATTAAAAACTGGATAACTCGAAGAAATTGACAGTATTTCTGGTTCATCTTGCCACTGATAAATTTCACTCCAAACAGGACGACGAGATTGCGCCGCATCAACATACCATCCTTCTTCGCGAGCATCACCACCTTCGGGATCGTATTCTGAAGTGGTACGATTGCCTTGAGAGTCTGTTTCATAGCTAGTCAAGCCAACAATATCTGGTTCTAAGGCTTCATGAATGGCAAAAGTGTTGTCTTCTAGTCTTTCTACGCCGATAAATTCTCCAGCTGTACTAGCGTAATTTATATAGCCAACATCGAACTGCTGCATCTGTTGCCAGAAGTAGTGTCCACTCCGCTGAAAATCGTTTAGATCGAGAAGACCTAATCTAACAGCTTCAAGGTTAATTTCATTAAGCTTGTGTGGAACAGATAAATAAGAATCTAAGTGGCGATCAATATTGTTGGTTGCATCTGAGCGTAATTGACTAGCTAGATTATTGACCGCTTTTTGACCATTACGCAGGGATAAATATCCCGTTAATCCTACAGCAGCAAAAATCTGCGCGATGAAGGGAACAATCAGGATTAATCGTAGTGGTAGCTTTAAGCTATTTTTCTTGGTAGAAATGCTAGCCATAAGATTTTTAGAGTGGATATTATTCCCTGACGAGCTAATTTTCTTGGCTACAACGCTGTTGAAGTCAACAGAAATAATAGGTTTTATAGATTTTCAAGAGCTTGATTTAGTTTACCTGAATTCTTAGTAGGCATCATAAAGTTTATGATAAAAATAATCAAAGTATTTATAAAGTTTTTATGAAGTTGCTCTAAAGTGCTTGACTTAATTTCACTCACTTTGATTACTTCTTACTTTCACCAACGGCGATCGCGTAATTTTAGCAACAAAACATCTGATTGTTCTTCCACTAATTGAAGGTTAAGTTAAGTTCACTTATGTCTTTCTTAATTTAAAAATTGCTATAAGTTATTTGAATAGTTAATCAAGGATCAGAAAAATATGAGTAAGAAAAATCTTAATGGCAAAGTAGCGGATCTGGAAAAAAATGGTCAAAAAGACCAAGGTAAATTAAAAAAAATCAGCAAAAAAAAGTATCAAAAAGAACTAGCTAAACTACATATAGAGTTAGTTAAACTACAACGCTGGGTGAAGCATACAGGTTTAAAAGTAGTGGTACTATTTGAAGGCAGAGATGCCGCTGGTAAAGGAGGAGCGATCAAGCGGATTAGTGAAACGTTAAATCCCCGTATCTGTAAAGTGGTCGCTTTGGGCACACCAAGCGATCGCGAAAAAACCCAATGGTACTTTCAAAGATATGTGGCGCATCTACCCGCAGCAGGAGAAATAATGCTATTTGACCGCAGTTGGTATAACCGTGCGGGAGTCGAGAAGGTCATGGATTTTTGTACCTACGAGGAATACAATGAATTCATGCGTTCTTGTCCCCAATTTGAAATGATGATTCAGCGCGCGGGGATTATTTTAATTAAATATTGGTTTTCCGTCAGCGATCACGAACAGGAAAAACGGTTTCAAGAGCGAATTAATGACCCGACCAAACGCTGGAAAATTAGTTCCATGGACTTAAAAGCGCGGGAAAAATGGGTCGATTATTCCCGCGCCAAAGACGATATGTTTGCCGCCACCGATGTTCCTGAATCTCCTTGGAATGTAATCGAAGCTGATGATAAAAAACGCGCTCGGCTTAACTGCATTAGTCATCTTTTAGCTACTATTCCTTATCAAGATCTGCCCACCGAAAAAATTGAATTGCCGCCACGACAAAAAGCGATTGATTATGAGCGTCCACCAATGGAAACGCAAAATTTTGTGCCAACTCAATATTAAAAGTAGACAATTTAACAAGTTTTTATTAGCTTCAGTATCGATTAATAATCGGGAGATAGAGTAATGCTGGTTGAGACTAGCTATAAAGATATATTTAGTACTAATGTGTTTTAAAGCCCAATTGTTTAGATATCCAGCCAAAAACCAGACCTAAAAAAATGGGTTGATAACAGTTCAATAAATCTCTGACCGCGGAAGGCGGTGCCTGCGCTGACTTTGGACTTGGATTTAACAAAATTTAACAGCATGAAACCTGATTACTTGATCCTGACACATTTAAAAACATGGTTCCTTTAAAAGACGAAAATCCGATTAAAATTACTCCCTATGTTACCTATATCTTAATTACAATTAACGTATTGGTTTTTGTTTACGAACTAAACTTAAATTCCACTGAGTTAAATATCTTTTTTCATTTATTTGCCGTTGTCCCCAAGGAATTAACCGCCAGCTTTAGTGGAGTTAATCTACATCAAGGCATCCCCGAAGCAGTAACTCCAATTACTTCGCAGTTTCTTCATGCAGGATTTACTCATATCATATTTAATATGCTTTTTTTGTGGATTTTTGGCAATAATATCGAAGAACAGCTAGGCAGAGCCAAATTTTTGCTTTTTTATCTTTCCTGTGGTGCTTTAGCAGTGATGGCACAGTGGTTCTTTTCGGCAATGTCTGACATACCTTCTCTAGGAGCAAGTGGAGCGATCGCTGGAGTTATGGGAGCATATATACTCAAGTTTCCCCAGGCAAGAATCGTTACCCTAGTTCCTTTAGGGTTCTTTTTCCCGATCTTTAGAATCCCCGCAGTGTACTTTCTAGGCTTCTGGTTTGTAGAACAGGCGTTAAACGGCATTTCCTCTTTTGAGGTTGCCGCCAGCGTAGGCATGGAAAGCGGTGGGGTGGCATATTGGGCTCATGCAGGTGGATTTGTCGCAGGCGCAATATTAGGGCCGATGTTAGGGCTATTTGCTCAGCAATCAACGGAGGAGATGGTAAATTAACCAACAACTGCATCAATTGCAGCTTCTAGAGCGATCGCAATATGTGTCCAGTGTGTTCCTCCCTGGCAAAAAGCGATATAAGGCTTGCGTAATGGACCATCTGCCGAAAATTCCGAGGTGCTGCCATCGATAAATGTGCCTCCTGCCATAACTAGTTGACTTTCATATCCTGGCATTGAGCCAGGAACGGGTTCTACATAAGAATCCACAGGAGAATGCCGTTGAATTGCTCGGCAAAAAGCAATTAGCTTTTCAGGTGAACCCAACTGTACTGCCTGAATAATATCCCGTCGTGTCTCTAATGGTAGAGGATTAACTGGATATCCTAACTGTTCAAAAACATAAGCAATTAGATGGCTACCTTTAATAGCTTCCCCTACCATTTGTGGTGCCAAGAACAATCCTTGAAACATCAGGCGGTTTTGGTCAAAAGTTGCGCCGCTGCTGCTGCCAATACCTGGTGCGGTTAAGCGACAGACTGCTGCTTCAACTAATTCTGCTTTTCCTGCGATATATCCTCCCGCAGTGACAATCGTTCCCCCGGGATTTTTAATTAATGAACCCGCCATCAGATCTACCCCAACCGCAGTTGGTTCAAGAGCGCTCACAAATTCTCCATAACAATTATCCACAAAGCAAACTGTATTTGGGTTTTGCCGTTTAACTAACTCGACGATTTTTTGAATATCTTCAATCGACAAACTCTGTCGCCAAGAATAGCCACAAGAACGTTGAATTAACACCAAACGCGTTTTGTTGGTTACTGAACTAGCTAATGCTTGCCAATCAATAGTTCCCTTCTCCGTCAAATCTAACTGGCGATAATCGATTTGAAAATCCTTCAAAGAACCTTGATTGCTACCCCGCAAGCCAATTACTTCTTCTAAGGTGTCGTAAGGTGCGCCAGCTACAGCCAACATCTCATCACCTGGACGCAACACCCCATACAAGGCACAGGCGATCGCATGAGTCCCTGAAACCAACTGTACCCTCACCGCAGCAGCCTCACACTGCATAATTTGAGCAAACACCTGATCTAAAGTTTCTCGTCCCAAATCATTGTGTCCATAGCCACTAACGCTCTTGAAATGCCGTACCCCAACTCGATGATCATAAAAAGCGGCCAAAACTTTTTTAAGATTTTGCTTGACCTGAGTGTCAATACCAGAAAAAATCGGTATTAGTGCTTTTTCTGCTTCTAATAGCAGATGATTAGTTTTCATATTTTTGATGTAATGATAATACTTGATTTTGGTTTCAGTTGCCGACCAAAGAACACTTTTGCAGTTTATCTCGGTATTGGCAAGTTCTGACCGCCTTTTTAAGGCGGTGTACCACTGATTTATTGGATGATGTATTCAATTACACCATACAGAATTACATAGAGTTGAAGTTTAGGTTTTTAAATGATTGCGACATCTGAAAAAATTCCTCCTGCTTGGGGAACGATTATTTATATGGCTACAATTCACTTTGTAGCCCTATTTGCTCTAGTTCCGAGTAATTTTACTTGGAGTGCGCTGGGGGTAGCGTTGATATTTTACATAATCACGGCAGGCATCGGAATTACTCTGGGATTTCATCGTCTAGTTTCCCATCGTAGTTTTCAAGTACCCAAGCTGGTCGAATATTGTTTAATTTTTTGTGGCACACTTGCTGGACAAGGAGGCCCCTTAGATTGGATCGGACTACATCGTATTCATCATCAATATTCGGATACTGAATCTGACCCGCACAATTCCCTGAAAGGATTTTACTGGAGTCATCTTGGCTGGATGTTATGTCAAAATCCTGCCAACGAAAAAATTGCTCGCTACACCAAAGATATATCTAGCGATCGCTTTTATTTATTTTGTCAGTATGGCATGATTCCCATTCAGCTTGCCCTAGCACTATTGTTCTATTACTGGGGTGGACTACCATTGGTAATTTGGGGCGTTTTTGTGCGCTTAGTGGTAGTTTTTCACTGTACCTGGTTTGTTAACAGTGCAACGCACAAATTTGGTTACAAAAGCTATGAATCTCATGACACTTCCCTCAATTGTTGGTGGGTAGCACTACTTACTTTTGGCGAAGGCTGGCATAACAATCATCATGCTTTTCAATACTCTGCCCGTCATGGTCTGGAGTGGTGGGAAATTGACTTAACCTGGATTATGATTCGGACTTTAGCTTTCTTTGGTTTAGCTTCCAACATCAAACTCCCACCTCACAAGGCAAAACAAACTTAAAGCTGACTAGAACATAATTATTTTCATCGGCAAAAGGTGAAGACAACATTTTAGTTTCATCTTTTGTCTATGTTAAAATCCAGAGCCTGCCTTTGAGCGTCCACAAGCGCCTTTTCTCAGTCTTTACCGATTAATTATTCCAACTCCAGCTTCAAAGAAGGCATTAGCCGTTGTAAATTCTTTAAAGATTTACTCTGCCAGGGATTCTTTTTCGCGCCGATTACAACCATCTGAATATTTTTGCGATTACGGACGTTAATTACAAATTTAGACAAGATACTAATTCCTGAACTATTAAGAAAACTCAATGCCTTGAGGTCTAAGATAATCTTTTCTGGTTCTTGTTGAGCAATATTTTCAAGTAACTCGGAGATTGAAGCATATTCAGTGCTGCCGTTAAGACGAAGCGAACCATCAAAAATAATATTGTGGGATGTCTCATCATATTTGACGTTATAATTCTCAGTTTTAATCTCCATTGTCATCCTAAAAAATCAATATTTTGATGTATCTATTCATATCAATTCAATTGTGGGCAACCGAAAGCTGCAAAAAGTAAAAATCTCAACAAGTTATCTTAGCCCTAAAAAGTCAATGATCTCCTCAAAAATCACCCTAAATTCCCAGCTGTACCATTGTTGTTACTGCCATCTCAGTCGATTGAGACAGTGACTCAAACTTCCAGCCAAGTTTCACCCCATAATCATTGAGCATAGTTAGCAATCCTAAACCTGATTCTTCATTTTTTTCTAGTTGAGTAATATATAGCTCATTAGGGTCAGCATTAAGCAGGGTTTGAATATAACTTTTAAATTGCTGAGTACGATTTGCAGGAATACTATTAGTTAGTTGAAAAACGATTAAGTCTGGATTCAAATGAATTTGAATACTAATAGGAAAAGGTGACATTTGCGTAGAGTATTTCATCCCATTTTCTAGTAATTCGTTAGCAATATAGCTTACGGCACTTTTAACTTCTGCCTGTTTATCTGAATCTGGTTGCCGATCATTATTACCTAGAAAAAAAGTACTTAAATAATCGGCTAAAAAATCCGCCGACAAACAGTTGTTGCGCCATCTCTGACGTAGGGGAATGCAGCTGGGAGAAAAACTAAGAATTAAATATTCTTGACTAGAAGGTAAATTTTGAATAAAGTCGCCTAATATTTGTGGAACAGTAATGTTGCTAGTATTCATAATAGTTATTTAGCTTATTGTCAAGATCTTAATTGATGCTATTTTTGTTTTAAAACAACCAAAGTTATATCGTCGTAGACTTTTTCTACGCCAATGTGCGATCGCAAATCTTCGATAACTGCTTGCCGAATATTATCTGCCGACTCCTGCCAGTTCCGCTGCACCACGGTGCATAATTGTTCCAAACCATAATGCTTGCCGAGATAATTTTCCGCTTCCGTAATACCATCGGTGTACAGGACAACAACATCTCCTGTACTCAAACGAACTTGCGCTTGGAAAACAAAATCTTTGATTGTTTCTTCTAAACCGATCGGAAATCCTAAATCAATTGTGTCTATTCTTTCAATTACGCCACCGAAACGGATGATCAGAATTTCTTCATGTTGACCGCTCAACTTAAGAACGCCATCGTGATAATCAATTAAACATAGAGAAAGATTCTTATCAGAATCCATACGCTGTACATTTTTATAAATGGTACGATTGAGAACCTCAAAAAACTGCTTAGGATTAGTTTCGTTGTTTTCCATCAAAGTGCGAACCGCAGTCTGCACCATCAGCATCAGCACACCACTTTCTAAACCGTGTCCTGTCACATCGCCGATACCAATCGTGACCCTCCCATGATGTTGCAGCACATCATAATAATCTCCACCAACCTCGCCCGCTGGCTCCATGAATCCAGCAATTTCTAAATCTTTGATTTGATTAAGTTCTTTTTCTTTGGGCAGCATCATCATTTGTAACCGCTGTGTAATCTCTAATTCAGCACTGAGGCGACTATTTTCAGCCTGCAAGCAACTATTTAACTTACCAATTTCTTCATTTGCTTTGGCTAGCTGTTCCAAATAAGATGATTCTCGATCTCTAAGTCTTTTTTGCTCCAAACAAGCTCCTAATCTAGCCTTTAATAAAGTGGGGTTGAAAGGTTTAGCAAGATAGTCTGCTGCCCCCATTTCGATACATTTGACCACGCTATCAATCTGATCGAGAGCTGAAATCATAATGGTAGGAATATGTCGCCATGAGCCTGCTCGAATCCAATTGAGAACTTCATAACCATTAATCTCTGGCATGATAATATCCAGCAAAATTAAATCGTATAGTCCTGTTGGAATTATTTCGATCGCTTGTTTGCCATCGGCAGCCGTCGCAACTTGATAACCTTGTGCTTGAACTTGACGAGAAAGCAAATCTCGATTGTTGGCATTGTCATCTACGATCAAAATTGTATATTTGGAAGTCTCTAAGGGTTCGCTAATGTTAGTAACGACAGGATTACGCGCCTCAATAATGGTGTCAACTTCTAAAGGCTTTGTTTGAGCTACCTCTTGCTTTTCTGGGAGTGGAGTTTTAGCTAACTCATTAATCTCATGTAAGAGCTTATTAGCAGCGGCATCAATTTTTTTTAAATCACTAACAAAGTCAGCTTCAATCGAGAAAACTAGCTGTTGGCAACTGTGAATAACTAGCTGAGTTGGCCTTTCTAATTCTAGTTTTAGTTCTGGATTACTGATAATTTTGGCTAAATCTAGCTGACTGTTGGGTAATGTTGCTGGATTTAAAAAGGTATTGATTGAAGTTAATAATTCAACACCACATGCTCTAATTTGCTCTAATTCTGGTAAATAATCTACATCAAGACCTATTTCTTCAATTTCTTCAATAATCATTTCGCTATAGCCGACGATCGCATTAATTGGCGTACGTAGTTCGTGACGCAAATAAGAAAGCATGGATAAGTGCGATTTACTATCGATGGTCATAAAATATGTACTTTAAATAAATAAGAAAAATAGGCTAATTTAGCATATAGTCATGCTCTTGTTTAGTCAGCTTGGCCAATGCAGAAGCAGTCAATCTTCACCCAGAAAAGCTTGTATTTTATTCAACAAGCGCGATAAGTCTATCGGTTTAGTATCATAGTCGTCACAACCAGCTGATAAAGCCTTTTGGCGATCGCCAGACATAGCATGAGCCGTTAACGCAATCACAGGAATAGATTTGGTAGCAGGGTCAGCTTTAATCTTTCTGGTAGCTTCCCAGCCATCCATTATTGGCAAGCTCATATCCATTAAAATCAAGTCGGGAGTTTCTGAATTAGTCATCTCTATGCCTTTTGCACCATCGACTGCAATTAAAACCTCGTAGCCTCTACGTTTTAACCTTCGCGAAAGCATATCTCGATTCATTTCGTTATCTTCAATCAACAGTATTTTCGGCATAGTTTTTGAGCAATCATAGATTCAAATGTAGTGTTATATGTTTTTATTTAGGCAGATCCATTAGTCGAAGCGGACTCAAAATCTGCCGTATTTTGCTGACGTGCAATTACATTGTTTAACAGGCGATTTACCTCATCGAATAATATCGAACGTTGATACGAGCCTTTCTCAAAAATTTTGCTAACTTCTCCATTTAACTTGTGACGGTCTTCAAGAGTAATGCTCTTGGCAGTTAAAATAATCACGGGAATATTGCGCCATTGCTCGTGCTGTTTCAAATGATGAACCAGTTCAAAACCATCTATTTCAGGCATCATCAGGTCAGAAAGAATTAATTTAAAAGTATGTTTTTCGAGCTTATTTAAGGCTTCTTTGCCGTTTTCTGCCTCAATTACCTGCCAATTCTCTTTTCTCAATTGACGACATAGCATCTCTCTGATACCAGGGTCATCTTCTACTACCAAAATAGATTCAGATTCAGAAATAGGTTTAAATCTAGCCAGAACAGCTTCTAATTTTTGGCGATCAATTGGTTTAATAATGTATTCTGCTGCTCCCAAGGCATAACCAAGATTTCTGTCGTTTACCATGGTCATCATAATTACAGGAATATCCGTTGTTTCGGGATTAGCCTTAAGTGAGGTTAGTACTGACCATCCATCCATCCCAGGCATCATTACATCTAAAGTAATGGCTTGAGGCTGAAGTTCTTTGGCTAACTGTAAACCTTCTGTTCCGCTACTAGCTGTTTTAACCTCAAATCCTTTTTTAGTTAAAAATCGTTTTAATAAATTGTGAATCGTGATATCATCATCAATGACTAAAATAGTATTTTTTTGGTTAGTACTAGCCTTAAATTCGTTAACTTTCGGGAGTTGGTTAGATATTTGATTAGTAGAGTTGATCACCTGAACTGGAAGAGCGATCGTAAAACTAGAGCCTTTTCCTAATTCACTTTTTACACTGATATCACCTCCCATCATTTGACAGAATTTTTTAGTTATTGCTAGCCCTAAACCCGTTCCTCCGTATTTACGAGTAGTAGAGGCATCAGCTTGCGTAAAAGCTTGGAATAATTTGCTAATCTGTTCTGAGTTCATGCCAATTCCCGTATCAGTAACCTTGAAAGCGAGCATTTTTTCACCCTGAGCTAAGTAAGAGCTAATATCTAAGGTGATTGTGCCATTTTTAGTAAATTTGCTGGCGTTACTAAGTAAATTAAATAAGCTTTGTCGCATTTTGGTTAAATCCGCGTGCATGACATCCAAGTCATCTGCGAGATTAAATTCCAAGGTGTTATTATTCTTTTCAATTAAAGGATGAATCGTAGATACTATCTCGTTAATTAAGTTCTTGATGCCAAAAGTTTCTAAATATAGTTCCATCCGACCAGCTTCAATTTTAGATAGGTCGAGAATGTCATTGATTAAATTCAACAGATGCTTTCCCGCACCATGAATTTTCTGGAGATCGGGAACAAAGTCATCTTGTCCAATATCTTCAGCTTCTTCCATCAGCATTTCGCTGTAGCCAATAATGGCATTCATGGGAGTACGCAGTTCGTGACTCATATTGGCTAAAAATTGGCTCTTTGCCTGATTAGCTTTTTCTGCTTCGGTCATGCTTTTGGCTAATTCAGCAGTCCGCTTTTGTACCCGAACTTCTAATTCCTTTTTCTGCTGGACAAGCTCTACCTGAGCTTGCCGTAAAGTTTTTAGGGTGTGAGAAAGCTTATTAGTTCGTTCCTTTACTTTTTCTTCTAAGTCATGATTAAGTTTGACTAAAGAGCCTTCTACTCGCTCCCGTTGTAAAATTTCTTTTTTGAGCATTCGGTTTTGCCTTTCTAGGGTTCGGGCAAGGTTACGAAGCTGCAACTGGACTCTAACTCTCGCTAATACCTCTTCCCGTTGAAATGGCTTAGTTATATAGTCAACTGCGCCCAGAGCAAAACCTCTAACCTTGTGTTCGGTATCGGTTAAAGCGGTCATAAAAATTACGGGAATATCAAAAGTATCGGGATTGGTTTTGATTCTTTGACAAGTTTGATAACCGTCGATACCTGGCATCATCACATCAAGCAAAATAAGTTCTGGTTTGTAATACTGAATTTGCTCAAGGGCATTTTCACCATCAATCGCCACAGCAACTTGAAATCCTGCTTTAGTTAAAGTTTCTGATAAAACCTCTAAGTTATTATGATTGTCGTCAACAATTAAAATACTATGTGAGTTAAAATCTTCTGTCACTTTTGGGTTACCTTAGGATGTTGTAGGTTTACGGTTTGGCTAAATTGCTAGCAGTTAGAATAGTTCTATAAATACTGTTCGATATAAGACTTAATTTGTCTTAACTTGAACTCTTTAGCTAAATCTTTGATTTTTTGCGCGAAAGGCTGAAATTTGGGTTCTAATGTTTCAATTCGCTCAATTTCTTTGAGCAAATCATTAATCAATCCCTTACGAATCAAATCATGGAGCATAGTCATCTCCTCTGAAGAAGGGGGAATAATGTCGCTTTTTGGAGTAACCTGCTCAAAATTTTCAACTATTCGAGTTCTTGCAGGTACTTCAACCTCTTCGTAAATCCACTCTAGGTTGAGATGTTTTTGGAGAGACTGCAATAAAGTTTCTTTTTGGATTGGTTTGGGTAAGAAATCATTTGCTCCTGCCTGAAGGCTTTTTTGGCGATCGCTTTCAAATACGCTGGCAGATGAGATAATGATCGCTAACTCGGATGATATTGCTGAAGCTTGTCGCAACTGAGCGGTCATCTCATGACCATCCATTACAGGCATAGATAAATCGGCGATGATTGCATCTGGTTGCCACTCAAGAGCTTTATTTAAGCCATCTAGTCCGTTTTCTGCCTCCTGCATTTCAAAGCCAAGCGGTTCTAGCAGGTTAACTAGAACTGAGCAGTTTTCCCAGCGATCGTCAACTGCTAGTATTTTTCGCTTCGCTCCCTTAAAACCAACAATTTTTTGTAACCTAGCAGCATGGCTACTTTTGTTCCATTGTGTTGTTTCTTTTAGTCCAACCTCAAACCAAAAAGTAGTACCAACCTCGGGCTGACTTTCAACTTCTAAAGTGCCACCCATCATGTCAACTATTTTTTGACTGATAGCTAATCCTAAGCCAGTTCCTTCAGCTTGTTTTTTGACGCTTCCTACCTGCTCGAAAGGTAAAAATATTTTTTTGTTATCTTCAGGATTCATGCCAATACCACTATCTTCGACGGCAAAGCGAATCGAGTGGATAGCCGATTCAGGATTATTTTTCAAGCTCTCAACCACTAGCTTAACCTGACCTCGTTCGGTAAATTTAATCGCATTACTTAAAAGGTTCATCAGTACTTGGCGCAGCATTTTCTCGTCTGCTTCAACACCTACAGGTAAGCTAGGATCTGATTCATAGATAAAATCGATTCCTTTTTGTTCTGCTTTGATCTGACAAATTTCTACTACTCCTTGAATAAAAGAGCCAAAATGAAGCTCTACAGGATGCAACTCCATCTTGCGTGCTTCAATTTTGGAAAGATCTAAAATATCATTGATCAAGGTCAGCAAATGCGTACCACACTGACTGATAATATCGATACCTTTCCTGTCTTTGTCTTCGATAGAACGAGATTGCTGAAGAATTTGAGCGTAACCCAAAATACCGTTGAGAGGAGTTCTTAACTCATGACTCATATTGGCTAAAAACTCGCTTTTAGCATGATTAGCCGAGTCAGCATCTTCTTTTGCTGCTTGAAGCTCAGTCGTGCGTTCTTTGACTCTAACTTCTAGTTCGCAATTAGTTGTAGCCAAGACATCAAAAGATGAGCGCAATTGTTCTGCCATGCGGTTAAAGGATTTAGCCAGGACGCTTAACTCAACTACTTTAAACTCCTCGTCTACTTGTTGGTCTAATTTTCCATTGGCGATCGCCTCTGAAGCTCGATTAAGCTGTAGAATTGGCTTAGTTATCCAACGGGAAGTATATAAACCTGAAGCGATCGCTACTCCCAAAGCCAATAAACACAACATGATAGTGGAACGAGTGTTTTTGTTAATCTGTTCCATAAAGTCGGATTCTGGTACAGCAACTACTACAAGCCAATCTAGACCTAGTTCATCTCGCCAAGGCGTTACTTGAACAAATTTACGTTCATTACCAAGTTTAAAATCTATTTGTTGAGTTTGATTGATTTTCTTGAGATCACCAAAGCTATCAGTTAAATGTTGTGTAGCTGCTTTAATTAAAGGATCTTTGCTATCTGAAGCTTCTAATCTCTGCGGTTTATTTTTAATTACTGTAAAAGGTTGCTCATCACTAGAACTGGCAATTAACTGCCCATCTCGTTCTATGATAAAAGTTTTTCCCGAAGGGCTTACTTCTAAATGACGTAAAAAATCACTAATTTGTGAGAGACGTTGTTCAGCAGCAATTACAGCAATAAGTTTCTGATTTTTATCATAAATAGGACGACTAAAAGCAATAGACAGGTTGTAAGGTTCTACAAGCCAATTATAAACAGGACTCCAAACAGGTTTATTTTGTGTTGCTGCCTCTGAATACCATCCTTCATTTTTGGCTATAAACTCTCCATTATCTTGAATGATATAAGTCCGCTTTCCTTGCTTGTCTATTCCCCAACTAAAAAGATGTGTACTTCCACGATATTCTTGTGGAGCAACTTCATCAACAGTAATACGTTCATCGCCAAAAAGATATCCTGCTGCTACATAATCACCTGTTTGAAAACCGAAAAGTATATAGCCAATATTAAATGACTTAAGTTGCTTCCAAAAAAATTGTCCTAGTTGTTCTTTGTTTTCTAGTTTAAGTAATTCCATATCTAGTAGATCAAAGTTATTCTGAACAACTTTATGAGGAATTTCCATATAGCTGTCTAAATGCTGATCTATACGTTGACTTGCTTCAGTGCGTAATTTACTAGCCAAATCATTAACAGCTTTTTGTCCGTTACGAAGCGATAAATATCCTGTCAGACTCACAGCAGCAAAAATTTGGATGATAAAAGGCATTATTAAGATCTGACGTAATGGAATTTTTTGAGATAGCCAAGAACTAGACGTTTGACTAGAGTGAGATTTTAATAACATCAGTTTATCCCAATCAATTAAATAGATATAGCTTTCTGAATTTTAGAATTCCCAAATTTTAGTTAGATATTTACATTCAACAATTTAATTGATTGAGAAAGTCAAAAGATTTAATCGTATATATTTTTGTTTCGACAATTTTTGCTATTTTTTCTTTTTCTATAGATAACAATAATTTTCTTGAATTGATTGTAATAAAGAATTGTTGATATCGTTAGAGTTGAAGCAAATAAATACAAAGGATATGCTACAAGCTCGAAAGACCAATTTTCCAAAGCTACTAAATTAAGAGCATTTGCAAGAAGAAAGACAGACCAAGAAAAGCAACTTTCTTGTTCAGGTGCATAATACGATTTAAACATTGTAGGTAATGCAGCAAAAAAGTCTATGACTAAGGCAACAATTAGAGCAATGAATGGTGCGTTTAAAAACCACCAAAGTAAAAGACTTATGCCTACTCCGAATAAGCAAACCCTATCCAATTTATTCCAGCCACCTTCGCCATATTTGAGAGATAAAATAGCAGTTACAATATGACAAACACCATAAAAAATGGGAACCCATATTGTATTATTAGCTCCAGAATAATAATAGCTAACAGCTTGTATAACTCCTAAAATTCCCCAAATCCACCAAGTAGCTCGATTGGGTCTGGTTTTGCCTTGTAAAGTTGTCAAGATATAAGGTAAAAAACCTGACAAACCTATTAATCCTGCAACTATACCTATTTGTGCCTGCCAATTATGCATATTTAAATAAACAGCTACTCTCAATTTGATTTTATGCGAGAAAAAAATAAAGGCTGTGACAATAATCACAACCTATTGTTAATCAAAATCGATAATCTATCTATGCCAATACAAATGATTTAGCAGTTGGAGAAACTTGATTAGCTTCAGATACTTGATTCATTGCTAAACATTCTTGGAAAATTTTCTTGAATAGACTCTGTTGTAACTGAATAAATGATTTAAATCCTTCTAATACCCACTCTGTAAGTTGCTCTTCTGACTCAGGACGATACTTTAACACCATGTTTAAGGCATTAAGCACATGAACAAAGTGTTTTGCTTCTGCGCCAGTACCTTCATATTTACCGTGAATTAAGATGTAGCCCCAAGGAAGATAACGATGTTTACCAATTTTAGTCGCTTCAGTTTGTTGCTTTAAATAACGATCAAAACCGATTCCTTCGTTTTCATAGCGGATAATCATATCAATTAGAGCATATTCACGATCGCCCATCAATTCTGAAGCTGCATGAAAGCCGATTGCTTTGACCAAAGACTCAACATTTCCTGGAGTACCTTGATAGTTAGCCATAGTTTCTTGGCAAATTTCATCCAACCACTCAGGCACGTTAGATATTTGATTGCGTTCACCAGTAGAAAGTTCGGCGTAATTTCCTAAAGTTTTAGTTAGTAATTGAGCTAATTCACGGTGAGTAATTTCATGAGAACCTTCATCTGCTGCTGCAATCATTATCTCAGCAGAAATTTGAAATCCTCGATCAGCTTCTTCTGTTGTAAATATAGTAGGATCGTTAAATAATGTGCGAGACATCGCAATCGAGCTAGCTAAACGCGCAATTACAGAAGACGCATAGCCATTAAAATAAATGTATCTTTGGAAGAACTGGTATAGAGTTTTAGGATCTTTAGCAGCTAAGCGTACTGTAGAAGATACTGTATTATCTAACGCTGCGAAATCAAATAATTCTTCAAAATAATTTTCAGTAAATTGTCTCATGTTATTGTTTTGTGTTGCGTGTTAATGGGTATTTAATTGAAGATAATTTAAATTAAATTTTATTGATCTAATATTTGTCTTCATGTGAACAACCATCTTGTATTTTTACGATTAGTCGTGTAGTTTAAGACAATAAATTTGGTGATAGTAATCACACCACAATACTTTTGATTATGATATCTAGTTGAATAAAAATAATTAAAGTTCAATGATAAAGTTTTTAGAAAAAATACTTGTTTGAAGATATTGTTTTCTTTAAATTGCTTGTTGAGTGTGATCTCGATCACACCAATAAAAAAGTCTTTGTAGTGTTCAATTGCAAAGACTTTTTTAAATTAGCCAAAAATCAGGTTCAAAGCATTGTGACCAATAAAACATTGGTGCAATAATCATTGGCTATCAAAAAGTGAAAGTAGTTCTTAAAGTACCGATGACCACATCACTATTATTACGATCATGATCGGGAGCGGTAATCCAAACCGCCCCAGGAGTTAGGGCAACATGATCATTGAGTTGATATTGATAAAAAGCTTCAAGGTGTAATGAAGTATCAGAGTCAATATTATCCGCTACTCCTGAAACAGCTATATTAGATTGGGTGACTTTTGGCTCCATACCGACGACAATTCCACCTAGACTACCTTCTTTAAGCAGATCGGGAAAAGCTAGAGTAACTGCCCAGTTCCAAACATCCTGATCCCCTTGACTGACGCTTACTCCACTGTCTCCTGTAACAGACTCCAGAACCCGGCTGGTACTATAACCACCCCAGCCAGCAATAATTAAGCGATCGCTCAAAGTATAAGAAGCCTGTATGCCATAAGAGTTACTGGTAATAGGAACTGTTTCTCCCACCGCTGTTTCTAGAAACGTGTTGATGTTAGCTAAATTGCTACCAGCAAAGGTATCGCTACTATTATAAGAATTGACGTAGGTTAGACCTAATTTTAAGCGATCGCCTGGTTTAAATACCAACTGTCCTAATGCTGAGTATGCACCGTTAAACAAGCCATTGGCTTCGTTGGGGTTTTCAGCGTCGGGAGCAAGATACCCAGCACTTAATTCAAAGCTATCGCTAAGTTGACTGCGGATGCCGATTCCCGAACCAAGAACCTGATTATAAATCGGATTACGCACCCCGAAATAAGAAATTGAACCACTGGCACTGTCATTAAAATAATCTAGGGGACTGATAGTATCGGCAAAGTCGAAAGCAACGCCGCCAAATCCTTCCAGTACTACGGTAGTGCGATCGCCTATCGGAAAAGAATAAAAAGCAACCAGTAGATCCAGATTGTTACCGTTGTCAGCAATTAACCCCAAATCACCTTCAAAAGTACCGATCCTCTCACTGAAAAAAGGGGAATTTCCTGCGGTTAGTTGAGTAAATAATAAATCCTCTCCTATAAAACTGGTATTAAATGCTAGACGCGTCCTATTGCCAAAAACTACCTCGCTGTCTATTTCTTGACCGCTAGCATTATCTCCAGTAAAAATATGACTCAGGCTAAATACGGTTTCACCAGCTAGCGTCGTTGTAGTAGAAAATTGATTATTTTCGAGCGTGGAAATACCTTCTTCTATTTGGCTGATGCGCCCTGCGAAAGTTGCCAATTCAGCCTCAAACTCTTGAGTAAGCTTTTGTATTGTTTGCAAGTCATCAGGATTAACTGTTTGAGATGAGACAATTAAACGTTCAATTTGATTTAGACAAGAATTTAAACCTGCCGCAAACTCATAACGAGTCAGAGATTGATTACCGCGATAAGTCTGATTGGGAAAACCAGAAATACAGCTATAGCGATCTACTAAACTACGAAGAGCTTCATAACTCCAGTCTGTGGGAGAGACATCTTTTAACTGTGAAACATTCGTGACTTGACCTAAAGCATCATCTTGTTCAGGAACAGAATAACGTTCAATCTGCTGTAGTAAATTGCTATTGGGAGACGAAGATTCTGCTGTCTGAGAATAGGTGGGAGTTGCAGTCCAGTTAAATAGCAACCCAATTACACCTAGAATCAAACTAGCGTTAGTACTGAAACTTAGAAGTTGTTGAGATCGATTTGAGCTTTGATACGTCTTGCTGGCAAAATATTGCTCTTTGATTAGATTAATCGCTTTCATATTACTCCTGACTTTAGCTTGTAACAAGCTGGAAAACCACTAATTCATAGTTCCCATTTCTCAGGCAAAAATACGCAGCTTCTAGATAAAAAAACTGAGATTTGGCTTATAAGCAAGACTGACCGACGGTTTTACTCTCAGTATTATTGGGAGTCAGATCCAGGTACAAAATTTCTTCATTCGGTAACTTTACTGACAAAAAGATCAAGCCGTTCTGAAATTATTCAAGTGCTTTTCTTGCTCGATTCCTGACTAAGATTAGAATGACACGCTTGATTTTGGTCAATCGAATTCATATATTAAAATTTAAAAGCGTATTCAGAACTTGGATCGAAATCACAGTTATTTCAGTATTATCCGCTTATTTTTATAAATACAGCCTGAATAATCAGTCAAATGAATATTTTTAACTTTATTTTTGCGATTAAGCCTATAAACAAAGATTTAGTTGATCTAATTAGCTTTTTTAACCAATAAAATATTTAAATTGGCAATCAATCCAATGTTGTATGAAATGCAATTCCAATCAGGTAAATTAGCTCAGTTATTGAGGGTTGATTCGCCTTTTAACTCTGGAGAGTCCAGCGAAAATACAGATGAAGCTATTATTATTTTTGATGAGAGTAGAAATTGCCTATTTTTAAATACAGTAGCTGAAAAAATATTAGAAAATCGCTCGAATATTTCAGCTATAGGGGATTGGATTCGTTCAAAAATACCGAATATATTACAGAAGTCTTTAGTTTTTGAATTAGCAGAATTACCTGTAAAAATAACTTTAATGAACGGAGAAAAATCGGGAGAAATAAAGGTGCTTTTAAGAAAGCTAGACGTTTCTGATAAATTTGAACAAGAATTAAATGAACATAAATCTTTAGTTATTCGAGAGCCTAAAATCAAACCAACCTATACTAATAAACTTAATGTTTTACCTGGCAAACCAGTAATAGCATCTACTGTTAATTACGATCAATTAACAGGCTTGCCCAACTATAATTTATTGCTGAAGTATATTGAACAAGAAATTAGCTTTTGCCAGCAACGTCTGGGTTATGAATTTGCCATTCTTTTTGTTGATGTTAATCGGTTTAAAGTAATCAATAGTAGCTTAGGTAGAATATTAGGCGATCGCCTATTAATTGCGATTGCTGAAAGATTACAAAACTGTCTGCGATCGCAAGATTTTATTGCTCGTATGGGTAACGATGAATTTGTGATTTTATTGAGTAATGTTGAACATTTGAATTATGCAACTAACGTTGCCGAAAGAATTTATCATGCATTAGGCATACCTTTTAACCTTGAGTCTTATGAAGTTTTTATTGAAGCCAGTATCGGTATTGCCGTCGGCAACAAAGAGTATAGCAAACCAGAAAATCTCCTCAGAGATGCAGAGTTGGCTGTATCTGATGCCAAAAGACAAAATAAATTTTATTATCAGGTTTTCGACCAATCGATGCGTGGTAAAGCTCTGACTTTACTACAGTTAGAAAATGACTTAAGAAGGGCAATTAAACGTGAAGAATTTATGCTTCACTATCAACCTATTATCTCTTTGAGCAGTAATAAAATTAAAGGATTTGAAGTATTAATACGTTGGCGACATCCAGAAAAAGGAATTATCTTTCCAAGTGAATTTATTCCTTTAGCCGAAGAAACAGGATTAATTATTCCTCTAGGTTTTTGGGTTTTGACAGAAGCCTGCAAACAAATGTATAGTTGGCAAATCAAATTTGGCGGATTAAACGATTGGAAAGTCAGCGTTAATATCTCCAGTAAACAGTTAGGTTTACCTAATTTTGTGGCTCAAATCAAACAGATTTTGCGAGAGACCAAGTTAGATCCACATAATTTGAAACTAGAGATTACCGAAAGTTCTTTGGTAGAAGATACTCAGCATACTATTCTCATGCTCAAAGAGCTAAAATCTTTGGGGATTGAGTTTTCTTTAGATGATTTTGGCACTGGTTATTCTTCTTTAAGCTATTTACACCAATTTCCCTTTGATACTCTCAAAATAGATCGTTCTTTTGTCAATAGCGTTGGTGATAATCTGGAAAAGCTTGGTATTGTACGAGCAATCGTGACTTTGGCTCGTAACCTGGGAATGGATACGATCGCTGAAGGTATTGAAACCGTTAATCAGCTAGCTCAGTTAAAGGCTCTAAAATGTGAATATGGTCAAGGATATTATTTATCCAAACCGTTAGATAAAGAAATATTGGAAAATATTATCGCGACAGATCTTGCCGAGCCACCCAAAGTAGAGCCTGAAGATTATCGATTGCTATTAGATGAACAAATAGCCCAAGAGCAACTTATGTTTCAGATCGAACAGCTGCGTCAAGAGTTGAAAGAATTAAAATTAGCCAAAGCTGATCTAGAGATCGTATTAGACAATACCACCGAACACGCTGACTTAGTGGAGTCTCAGCTACATAGCGAAATTTGCGATCGCCAAAAAGCACAAGCGGCATTAAGTCTGGCAAACAGGGAACTGGAAAAGCTCAGTGTACTCGATAGTCTGACTCAGGTAGCTAATCGTCGTCGGTTTGATAATTATCTAATTCAAGAGTGGCAAAAGCTTAGGCAAGAGGAAGCTCCACTTTCGCTAATCTTGTGTGACATCGATTACTTTAAGCTCTATAACGATACTTATGGTCATCCGATCGGTGATTATTGTCTCCAGCAAGTTGCTCTAGCGATCGAGTGCGTCATTGAATCAACTCCAGGATTAGTGGCTCGATATGGAGGAGAAGAATTTGGCATCATTTTACCCAATGTCGATGGGGCAGAAGCTTTGAAGATAGGCGACAAGATTGCGGTTAACGTCGAAAAATTACACGTTACCCACCAAAAATCTCTGGTTAGCGATTATATTACGATCAGCTTGGGGGTATATAGCTTAATTCCCTCTTCTGAATCTAGTCCTGAATTACTAATTGCTCTGGCTGACAAGGCACTATACGAAGCTAAAGCACAGGGGAGAAATCGAGCTTGTTTATACGCGGATGAAATCATCAGCAACTAAATTAAGGGTTAGACTCAGACGACTAACATTGATTCGCTCGCCAATCCTTTGTCAAGCTATAAAGCTCCTGCTGCGGTTTTATCGATAATGCTGCCACCGCCTAAGTGAGTAGTAATATTGATCGCTTGCAGTACAGGTTTGCCGGAGACACCGTTAGGATAGTCAATGACGCTGACTGCACCATTGCCTTGTTTAATGTTCCAAAAGTTATTTGGTTTTAGACCTAATAAATAACAAAGAATTACTTTATTGATCGCATCGTGTGCCACCACCAATCCTGTTTGGGGTGTGTCAGCGTTGCTATAAGCTGCGACAATCTTATTCCAGGCTGCAACTCCTCTGTCCCAAACTTGCTGTAAATTTTCTCCCTCAGGCATTTGCACTGTCTCTGGTCGATCTTTCCACTGCTGGAGTAGTTCGGGATAGTCGGCTTGGATTTGTGCTTCTAGCATTCCTTCCCATAAACCATGACAGATTTCAATTAATTCGGCAGTTGTTGCCAATGAGACACCAGGATGCTGTTCGAGAATGATTTCAGCGGTTTCCTTGGGGCGGAGCATCGAACTTGAGATGGCAAAGTCAATCGGGACATTCTGAAGAAATGTAGCTGCTTTTCTTCCTTGCGATCGCCCGTGATCATTTAGCGGAATATCTCTAATACCTTGGAAGCGCGATTCTTTGTTCCAATTGGTTTCGCCATGACGCACCAGCAGCAGACGAGGCCCAGAATGGGATGGGCGAACAGGAGGAATAGGAATACCTAAATGGGCAGTTTGATTGAGGGATTCTAGCTGTACGGGATCGCCAAAACCACCCGTAAAGTTAAGAATATTGATGCAGCAGTTCGACTGTTGGATAGAGTGATAGCGATCAATGTCAATGCCAATCGCACTCATAATTAAACAGCGATTAATGCCGTTGTGAGCAATAATCAAGATTGTGGCATCTTGATGTTCGTCAATGGTTTTACTCCAGAAATCTTTTGCCTGCTGATAAAGAGAACTAACAGGATAATGCTTTCTTCCTTCGATCATCATTTTAAAGTCTTGAGGATGATCTTTCCAGGAGCGATAATCATTGGCAAACTTAGAGATTACCTCTTGTTTTGGCATCTCCTCCCACAGAGGTAGATCGATCTCCATTAGTTGTTCCGTGGATTGCAAAGCAGGAGGGTTCGTTAAGCTTGGGTAAATCGTCTCGGCTGTCTGCTTGGCTCGCTGTAGGGGGCTACAATAAAAGGCATCAATCTTCAACTCACTTAGAGCCTGTCCCAGCCGTTGCGCGTCGGCAATTCCTTGGTCAGTTAAGACAGATTTATCACAACGACCCTGAATTATCTTTTGTGCATTATAGTTGCTTTGTCCGTGACGAACGATGATCGCGCGAGTAGTCAACCTTCTAACCCTCTTAATAAATTCACCTCAGTTATTGTATCCACAATTGGGCAAATATACTTCTCTTTGATTATTTGATTGACGGTTAGTTGATAGCTGATAGCGGTTAAAACATTGATAACTATTCAAGGAAAAGAGATAATGCCCAATAGTCATAAACTACTGATTAAAATAACTACTAATTTCTATCCTGATGACCATAAAACGAGCAATTTTAGCTCTACTAACTATCTTGGCGATCGCTCAAATTGGCTTTTCTTTAAACAACAGTCTTTCTCAACCTCAAATTCAAAGTCGCTTAGAGCTATATCAAACTAATTTAGTTCTTCACGTCGCCGAGTTTAAATCTGATCCTAAAGATGATTTAAATTTAACCGATGCAGTTAGCTCTTTGGTTGGTGAAGATCCTTATTCGGCGGCAATTAAAAAGTATCAGCAAGTTCGCACCGAATCGATAATCAGTCGCGATCAGTTCCAATCAAAGCTAGAACAGTTGGACAACGCTGAATCAAACATTTTAGAAGCAGCGGACACATCCAAGATTAATGTTGCTCAGAAAAAGCAGCTAAATAGTCAAATCAACGAATTAGAGGACTTTATCACTGAATTGGAGCTGAAAGAGGGAATTTTAACGGCGGTGCAGGGTAAACCTAAAGCAGCTATTTCGATTTGGGATCAGCAAATTAATCGGCTCGATAATTCTCAAAATCGTTATGTACAGACAGCTACGCTTCTAAAGCAGTTATGGCAGGGGAAGACACCAGACGCAGAATATAGTGAGGCAACCATTACTAATAACTTAGATAGCTGGTTTCGTTATCAAGCTCTAGCTAAATTTAATCAAGTTAATGGGTTGACTGAAAATTTGGCTTTACTCCAAGAACAAGAGTTAAAAGTTGCTAGCAACTCAGTATTAAAATTAGCCTTGATTAGCGGTATTCCTGTCTTTGGTGGGATTGGCGGTGTAATTCTACTTGTCGGTTTGATTATTCAAAGATTTGTTAAGCCAGAACAGGCAATTATTGCGACTAATAGTAACAATACTTGGAAAACCCCTTGGAATTGGGAAATAACCTGGCAAGTTTTAATTGTGGGCTTTTTCTTTATTAGCCAGTTTGTTTTGCCTTTATTATTAGCTATTTTTAAGATTAATCCAGTTGACTCGTCTTTAAGAATTAAAGCTTTATATGTTTTAGGTACTTATATTTTAATGGCTGTAGGGGGTATTTCAGTCTTATATTTTTCGATCAGATCATTTTTTCCTCTGACCGAAGATTGGTTTAAATTTAAACTCAAATCTAATTGGTTTGTGTGGGGTTTTGGTGGTTATTTAGTCGCTATTCCTTTAGTATTGTTGGTATCTCTAATTAACCAGCAGATTTGGCAGGGACAAGGCGGAAGTAATCCTCTATTGTTTCTGGCGTTACAAGCACAGGATAAGTTTGCTCTGACGGTATTTTTTGTAACCGCATCGATCGCCGCACCAGTTTTTGAAGAGACTATGTTTCGTGGTTTTTTATTACCCTCATTAACTCGCTACGTCTCAGTTAGCAGTGCGATTGTGATCAGTGGGTTTATTTTTGCGATCGCTCATTTGAGTTTATCGGAAGTTTTGCCTTTGGCGACGTTGGGTATAGTATTGGGAGTAGTCTATACGCGATCGCGCAATCTTCTAGCTCCCATGTTGCTTCACTGTCTTTGGAATAGTGGAACTCTAATTAGCCTCTTTGTTTTAGGTAGTGGAGTTCAGTAGCCAACTTTTGGGGTGAATGAGCTATAAGCCAAGAACTCCAGCCGATAAATAAAATAGCAAAAATTTACCAATTGCTCCATACTAAATGTAATATATTTAACATTAAACATTAATTATCATAAATTACAAATATAAATTGTAAATTGTCCTCTATTCAGGAAATAAATAAACTGAAAATGAGAAGTATCTTGACCCTAATCATGATCTGTTTGCTGTTTCCCTGTGTTGCTGTCAAGGCAAATTCAGCTAACGAAGAGCAAGTTGTGTCTGCCACCCCATCCAAGCAGAAGAAAAATTCTCAGACTGCTAAGAAAGATAGAAATGATGATCGAGAAGATCTAGACTTTTCAGGAACTGGTCGTCCAGGGCAGCAGACTGCTGGAGAAAGCCGAGGTAGCTGTGCTAATGCTGCCAAACCTCTTGAGGCGTTGCTACCTGTTTCCAACTCAGGCAAAACTGTTTCAGCACATCCTAGTTTTTGGGTCTATTTGCCTGAAACTTCCCAACAAACCAATCAGATCGAATTTGTCATTCAAAATGAAGCTAGAGAAGATATTTGGCGATCGCCAAAGCTAAACGCCAAACCAGGTTATCAAAACTTTACTTTGCCAGAAACCGAACCTCCATTAGAAATCGGTCAATGGTATCGCTGGTACGTAAAAGTATACTGTGATGCTCAAGTTGCTTCTACTCAATATGTTCAAGGCTGGATTGAGCGAATTCCCCTGACTTCAAAGCTATATTTAGAACTACAGCAATCCCTGCAAAAATCTTATCTTACTTATGGCAATCATCGTATTTGGTATGATGCGATCAATCAGTTGCTTAGTCTGTATCAAAACAATCCTGAAAGTCTGACTTTAGAACAAGATTGGCAAGCTTTGATTAGAGCCAAAGGAGTGCAATTACACCAGCTACCCACTATCAGCGGTAGTCGAGTCAGTAATAACTAATGATGATCATCAAACTATTGCCAGTTGCCGATCATGATGTATGCTGACCAAAAAGCGGGAACTCGCCAATCTTTGCCTGCTGTTTGCCAAAGCTTTAGCTGTGCCTGCCGTAATGCTTCGGCTTTGTTGTTCTGGTCAAATTGTTGATAGAAATGTTTCATCAACTCGGTAGTTGAATCATCATTAACCTGCCAAAGAGTAGCCAAGGTACTGACAGAGCCACTCCTGACGGCTACTCCTGCTAAGCCTAAAGTAGCCTGGCGATCGCCAGTTGCTGTATCGCAAGCACTAAGCACCAAGAGATCTAGGGGATTAACAACCGCTCTAGCTCGACTTTGCAACAAACTACTAAAGTCTTGAATGGTTAATAGTTGTTGCCACATCAAGAGAAAAGTTTGTTCTGGGTTAGAGCGAAATTGACCATGAGTTGCGAGGTGAACTATGGAGGCAGAGGTTGTGTTAAGTTGTTCGAGCAAATTGGCAGGGGTGAATTGCTCATTTAACAATACCTGACTATCTAACTCAGAGAAAGTATTTAGCTCTTCAACCACGTTGGTTAGTGCTGAAAAGCTTTGATTTTCTACCTGTAGAAATTTACTGACTCCTCCTGCTAATAAGGAAGACGATGAAGAGACTGTCTGCGGATTTAATAGTCGTAAACCAGGGGTTAAAGCGAGTGCGTATTTTTCAATCAGATATTGTTCGCCGTCATATAATACTGACATCGGAATAGTCTGAAGCAGACCATCAAGCACAAAAACCAACGTTTTAGGCTGTTTAATCTTAAGATCAGCTATTAATGGTTTAATCAACCAAGTATAAATCTGTGCCGAAAGCTGCTGTACTTCTCTAGTGCGATCTGGCTCGGTAATATAGTGCCGTAGTTGTTCGATGGTTGACTCTAGCTCTGATTGGGTAACGGCTTGGGTATAATGATGGAATACCTGATGAGGATTTGGCTGGGAATCACTGGTCGCCATAATAATTTCTAAACGCTCTGGTAGAATAACCGTGTAGATTATGGCTGCATCTGAATCTATCTGATCGATACTCTTGGTTTCAAAGGTAGTACAGGCATCCTGAAAATAATTATCTAGTTCTGCTACCTGAAGCGCTTCGATGACGTTAAGAGCCATTTCAATATCTTGGTCAGAAGGTAATTCAACTGCTAATAATAAATCGGCAAGTTCTCGGTATACAGGCTCGATTTGCGCTCTAAAATCAAACTGAACTTCTCTTTCTAGGGCAACTAAATCGCTACGTAAATCACTAAGATTAGCCAAAGCTGCTTGGTAACTAGCGATCGCTTTGGTTCTTTGTCCTCGTTGACGATACATTTTGCCTAACTGCCATTGCCAACGATAGGCAATTTCTGGTGCTGGAAGGGTTTGAGCTAATACTAAAGCCTGTTCGAGTAGCTGTTGTGCAGTGAGATTTAACTGGATATTTTGATTTTGGCACAGCGTACCTAAATAGCCTAAAGCATAAGACTCAACAGCTTGATTGCCTGTCAAACGTGCCTGGGCGATCGCATCTAGATAAATATCGGCAATGTCTAACCAGGAATAGGGGAAAGATCTATTTTGTTGCTTGAGCGATTGTAGCGCGTTAGCAAATTTAACCTCAGCATAAAGATTGCGTTTCCAGTCGTCTATTAACTCAATCCTGGTGGCTAATGCCTCAGCTTGTGACCATTTTTGAGTAACAATTGATAGAGATAACTGGTTTAATTGCGCCGATAGTTTATATGTATTAGTCATTGGCGTTGATGTCTGCGCCTCAAGCTGCTGATAATATTTAATTGCCTTTTGGCTATGGATCGTAAAGCTAGCTAAGTTCTCTTGTTCTTTGGAGCGCAGCGCGATCGCTTTGTTGATATTGCCTAAACTCAAAAGAATTTTGGCTTTGGTAGTAGGTGAGTCGCCAAGTAAGTTTGAGTTAATAATTTGACTGGCTTGAATAAATCTCTCGGCTAAAGAGAGTTTTCCCATAAGTAAAAGACTATTGCCAATGCTGTTTAAACCCTCAACTTGCCAAGGTTGCGCTTCTGCCTGTGCCTGCTGAATAACTGTGCTGATTTGGTTCTTAGTTAAACTTGAACAGCTATCGGGTTGCTCGAAGGCTGCTAAGATGCGATCGCAAGCACGCCGATAAAAACCCATTTTTTCTAATGCCTGTGCCTGATCGAGTAGAGTTCCCGAAATTCCTGGGCGATCTTGGATCTGACGATATAATTGTTCTGCTGCCTGCCAATCTGCTAAAGCTGCTTGAGGTTTTCCCGTATTAAATAAATAATGCCCTTGGGTATTTTTGATTTGAGCTAATACTTGAGTTTTACTCCTATTAGATGGTGTTGAATTGATTAAAGCAAGGCTATCATCAAGATTTTCCCGAGCGAATTGCCAATTGCCAAGCTGTTGTTGCGCCAGGGAAATTAAAGCCAATACCTGAGCCTGTGGTAAAGTTTGATCTTGACTTCGATATATTTGTTGGGCTTGTTTTAATAGCGCGATCGCACCTACTGAATTTCCTAGTTGATATTGTTGCTGTGCTTGCTGTACTAGCTGCGCTGGCGATACCTGAGCCGTCAAACTAAGGTTGAATCCTAAAGTTAGACTTAAACTCACTAAGATAATCATCAAAAATCGCCGCCAATTTTTTAGCTTAATTAGTAAGGTCAAGTCCGTTTGTTTACTTCTCATAAAATCTTTGCGCCTTAGTCCTAAAGGATTAGCTTCGCGTCCGTCTTTGCGTGAGCTTTAATTAAAATTATTTAAGCGGACTTCATATAATAGATTGAAGATTTTAAAAGAGTCCACAGATGAACGCAGATGGTTTGTTGGGCTTGCTATTTAATTTTAGGTTAGATCGAGATAATTACCGATAATGAGGAATTTTTGTCAGACTGTGTTTAAATCGACGTGCCTATAGTGTTGATTAAATTTGCTCTGGTTAAATTTGCCTTATCTAAATTGGTGTTGGTTAAATCTGCGCCAGTTAGTTTGGCATTAGTTAAATTAGCGTGAGTTAAATTAGCGTTGCTCAAATTGGCGGCAATTAACTTGGCGTTAGTCAGGTTTGTTCTCTCCAGATTGGTATAGCTTAGATCTGCTTCGATGAGATTGATATTAGTTAAATTCATCCCAGATAAATCAGCATGGCGAAGATTGGCATAACGAAAGTTAGTTCTTCCCAGGGCATATCCTTGACTCAGACTGGCGCGATCGCTAATCCTTAATTCTCTTTCAGGTAAACTAGTTACAGTGAAAGTTAGTTTATTTTTACTGGCAATTAACTGGGATAATTCTTGATAGAGTGAGTAATCTCCGATACCGCTAATATTTACCCAGGCTCTAGTCCGAGTCAGGGCAGTAAATAGCTGATGACGTAGACATAAGTTACTTTCATCTTGAGCAATTAAATCTAAGCCAATGAGATAAACTACATCGGCTTCTTGTCCTTTAGCACGATGAATTGTCGAAATAGTAATTGCCCCTGGATGCCAAAACTGATTGGGATGCCTTTGTTGAGCAGGATCTACGCAATTAAAGCTGCTTTGTGTGGGCAGATAAATATTAATTCCTTGATTAATTAAAAACGTTGCGGTTTGTTTAACCAAAGATGCAGCAGCATAAGCTGAACCTAGAACGATAATTAAAATTTCTCGATCTGGCTGAAAATTATCTTGAGCTATATTTTGTGCGATCTTGTCTGCTAGAACAGTTAATTCTTGTTGGCGAGAAGTAAAGCGATCGAAGTTAATCATCTCCCCCTGCCATAGTTCACTAATAATATTCGGTGAATCACGATCTCTAGTCAGAGTAATTTGATTTCCCAATTGCCAGTTGCCCGTTATT
Organism: Myxosarcina sp. GA_180221_E-2-1-MAG-40_15; assembly: GCA_020692205.1. Taxonomy (GTDB): domain Bacteria; phylum Cyanobacteriota; class Cyanobacteriia; order Cyanobacteriales; family Xenococcaceae; genus Waterburya. The sequence goes on along the minus strand of JAIMKV010000007.1, from coordinate 69,963 downwards.
TTATAACCTAAAGCTTGCCATTCTTCAGCATAAATTGAACCAGTTAAAATACCTCTAGCTCGATATAATCCTAAAGCGATCGCATGAGCAATAATTATGACCTGATGCGGTGTACGATAACAGCGAGAGATAATTTCCGTCTTGTTAATCTGCTGATTATGTTGTCCCGTAACCAAATGTCCTAGTTCTTCGCCAAATAGTTCAACTGGTTCGGGTATCTTTAAACTAGACAAACTTTGCAGTTCATCATAAGCCCAAATCAACCGTTTTTGTTGAGGTGATATCGGATTAACTGGACGTAAAGCTTGATAGGCTAACCAATAAAATGGCTGTTTATTTTGATATATCCAGCTATCGGCAATTAAGTCTTGTCCTTCATCAATTAAAACAGCATCAAAAATCTGCGGAATAGTTCTATTTTCTAGTAGCTGTACACAGGCTTCGGCTAGTGCTTCATTCGGCTTTTGGCTAATAGTAAAAGGGACAGCTAAGGGAATTGTTCCTGCTGCTTTGCAGATAGTGCCATAAAAACCAGGCTGTTGTTTACTTCCCCAGGCATGAAGAATTTTGAGGTTAGAATCAGGATTATAGCCAACTTTATCTTGGCTGAAGTGACGCAGCCACTTATCTACCTGCTGAGTAATCGAATCATATAAACTGCGAGAAAAAAAGACCAAAGCAATTTGCCAGGCTGGATATTTAACCGACATTAAGGCTGCTTTTTGGCAGAGAATTACGGTTTTTCCCGAACCAGCAATACCTCGAATTCTTTGCATTCCTTCAGGAATTTGTTTAGCAATCTTTTCCTGCTGTAAATCTAATTGATTTAAGCGCGATTGCACCTGTTGAATAACTTTACGGCGACTATCAGCAGAACAAGGAAGGCGTTGATAAGAGTTAGTATATCTAGTATATAAAGATGTTCCACCTAAAACAGCTAATAATAATTCCCATTGAGTTGGAGTTAAAACTTCTCCTAAAACAACGGGGTATGTATTGGTAATTAATTGAGTAATTAGGCTTAATGAAGCAAGATATTCTTGAAACAAGATTGGTGGGCAGTTTGGTAACTTATCAAAACCTTTTTGTTGCCATTGAGCTTGAGTAATATAAGGTAGAGCAATAATTGCTTTGGCTGTAATTTTTTTGCTTAATAGAGGTTCGCGATCGCTATATTCAAGTAAAGTAAATAACTGTCTCTCTGCCTGTTGATAAGGATTACCAAATTCGGTATAAAAATTCTGATATTGCCAACGATGACCCTGAATATCAACTAACTGCTCGATCTTAATTGCTTTTACTTCAATTACAATTAAACCTAACTGATAATCAGCAATTAATATATCAGGTTCTTTTCTAAATTTGCCCTGAGCAAAAATAGGATAACGCCAGTAAGCAATACATTGACGCTGCTCAAAAGCTCGCTTAACGCTATCCCAAACTAATTTCTCTCCCACCTCTCCTTTATTACCTAAACTTTCTGTGGCAATAAATTTGTTTGAATTAGTCATTTAACCCATGATTTGAGCAATTTTTCTAACTTAGGATATCTTATTTATACCACTTGCTCATTTCTGTTTTTTCCCTACTTGAGAAAAACCTTGAAAAAAGATTTATTTTAGTGACAATTGTAATTGTCCTCTCTAAAAAATAAGATATTACCTATTAGATTTTCTTAGATTTAATTAGTAAGGACATAGATTCTAAATCAAAATATTGATGATTCAATTTATATGCCATTGTTTCTATTCTATATATTTGAAATCCAAACGATAGATCAAGCTTCTAATCTGATATTCCGATAATGGGAAGCATCATGCTTTGTTAATTTTTTAATTCTCATCAATTGATTTAAACAATTGATTACTGATTACTGGTTACTGTCCTAACCGCTTCAATTATTCTCGAATAATAAAAGCTCACGCTAGTCATTCCCGTGCGTTTAATCTCGAAACCACTATCTTTTAAAATAGCGATAATTTTTGCTTCCTTGTGTTGATATGCTCTAGTAGTTTTAGAAGGGCCAGGAAAAAATTCGCCAATTTTTTTTAAGATAAATAATAAATAAGTTTTTGGAGCAAAACTAAGAATTAAACGAGATTCACTCAAAGATGCTAAATGCGCAATCATTTTGGCTGCATCTTCTGTCGGGTAATGAATTAGAACATCTAAACAAATTACCGTGTCATATTTACCAGTTAAGGCTTCTAAATCTTTAACCGTGAAATCAAGCCTGCTAGTATCACCTAGTGCTAATTCGGCTCTTTCCCGCGCTTCTTTAACCATCTTGGCAGAGATATCACTCGCGCAAACTGTCGCTCCCGCCTCAGCTAAAGGAATACTTAAACTACCTACACCGCACCCCGCATCACAAATTTTCAAATCTGTTAAGTTGCCATCATCTTTCAACCAGCCAACTACAGTATCAATAGTTTGTTGATGTCCCTGACGAATTTTCTTTTGTACCTTATTAACGTCATCTGTTTCGCCGTAGATCCTGCGCCAGCGATCAAAGCCTTTTTGGTTAAAATAATCTCTAACGATTACTTTATCGTTCGTTTTGGTTTTATCCGTTGTTTTCATCAATTAACTTAAATATTTGTCTTGATTCAGTATTGTATCTTGCTTACTCCCCTCAGGTATATTAAACGTAGAGTAGTTTGAGGATCTAAAGTTAAACTAATTCTCTAAATTTAGACGACTGAATACATCCTGATAATTTATCTCTTCATCTTCCTCGATTAACAACATGAGCGATCGCCTTTCTTTTATCCGTTCTGAATTAGCCCAACTAGCTGCCTATACCCCACACCCAGGAGGCGAAAGCGTCACTATAGTTGATCGCCTAGATACTAATGAAAGTCCTTTGGACTTGCCCCCAGAAATCAAATCTAAGCTGGCGTGGGCATATCAACAGGAGATAGAAGCCAACCGCTATCCTGATAGTAGTCATTATGAGTTAAAAAGCGCGATCGCCGAATATGTCACGGAGTCGGCAAAATTAAACGATAATTTTAGTACTGCCAATATCTCTGTAGGCAATGGTTCAGATGAACTAATTCGTTCACTGTTAATCGCTACTTGCTTGGGCGCAGAGGGTTCAATTCTAGTGGCAACTCCCACTTTTTCCATGTATGGCATTTTGGCTAAGACTTTGGGGATTCCTATTGTCACCGTTTCCAGACAAAAAGATTTTGTCTTAAACTTAGATGCTGCCCAGCAAGCAATTGAGCAAACCAATAATCCCCCAGTGCGGGTAGTGTTTGTGGTACATCCTAATTCTCCGACAGGAAACGCTTTGAGAACTCAAGAATTAGACTGGCTCAAAAGTTTACCCGAGGATATTTTGGTCATAGTAGACGAAGCTTATTTTGAGTTTAGTCAAACCTCTGTCGTCAGCGAGTTAGCCCAGCGCAGCAACTGGATTGTATTACGTACCTTCTCCAAAGCCTTCAGACTAGCAACCCATCGTGTTGGATATGCGATCGCTAATCCCGAGCTAATTAAAGTATTAGAGAAAGTCCGGTTACCTTATAACCTGCCCAGTTTTTCACAGATAGCAGCCAAGATAGCCTTACAGCAACGTCAGTTACTGTTCCCGTTAGTTAACCAAACCATAGAAGAAAGAGAGCGAATTTATCCAATTCTTCAAGCAAACGGTGCGTTTGAAGTATGGCCAAGTCAGGCTAACTTTCTCTATCTCCGCCTTAAAAATATCAGCAATGAGCGGCAGGAGGAAGCTTTGGCAGACATCACTAAAAATCTCAAAGCAGCAGGAACTCTAATTCGTCATACAGGAGGTGGTTTACGCATTACCATCGGTACTCCCGAAGAAAACAACCATACCATAACTAGGTTAGCTGCTGTGCAAAGTTGACTCTAGCTATTAGCTTTTAGCTATTCAAACTTCAAACTTCATAAATTATTATTGACACAATTACGGAACGAGATGAGAGAATAAGAAGCTACATCAACCGTTAGCTGTAGATATGAGTTTAGATTGGATTAGTCGTGCCGAGCGTTTAGATGCCCTGCCTCCTTACGTATTTGCTCGTTTAGACGAATTAAAAGTCCGTGCCAGAGAACAAGGACTGGACTTAATTGATTTGGGAATGGGTAATCCTGATGGTGCTGCACCTCAACCAGTGATTGATGCTGCGATCGCCGCTCTCCAAAATCCCCATAATCATGGTTATCCACCTTTTGAGGGGACAGCGAGTTTTCGTCAGGCAATTACGACTTGGTATCAAAGATGTTATGGAGTTGAACTAAATCCTGATAGCGAAGCTTTACCTTTAATCGGCTCTAAAGAGGGTTTGGGGCATTTGGCTTTAGCCTATGTAAATCCAGGAGATGTTGTTTTAGTTCCCACTCCTTCTTATCCTGCTCATTTTCGAGGACCATTGATCGCAGGAGCAAAAATTCACCCGATACATCTTACGGCAGAACAAAACTGGTTAATTGACCTGAGTACGATTCCCGAAGCTGTGGCAAAGCAAGCCAAAATTCTTTATTTTAATTATCCCAATAATCCGACTACCGCTACTGCACCACGTGAATTTTACGAAGAAGTAGTTAAGTTTGCCCGTCACTATGAAATATTATTAGTCCACGATCTTTGCTATGCGGAATTAGCCTTCGATGGTTATCAACCAACATCTTTGCTAGAAATACCAGGGGCAAAAGAAATTGGCATTGAGTTTCATACTCTATCAAAAACTTATAATATGGCTGGTTGGCGCGTGGGTTTCGTGGTGGGCAACTCAGACGTAATTCAGGGATTGCGGACGCTTAAAACTAATTTGGACTACGGTATTTTTTCGGCGATCCAAAAGGCAGCCGAAACCGCTTTACAGTTGCCAGATGAATATATTCAAGATGTGCAGCAACGCTATAGTACTAGAAGAGATTTTTTGATTGAGGGATTGGGAAAACTCGGCTGGAAGATTTCACCTTCTAAAGCAACGATGTATCTCTGGATTAAAACTCCTCCAGGACAAGGTTCAACGGAATTCGCTCTAGATGTTCTACAGCAAACTGGAGTGGTAATCACTCCTGGAAATGCCTTTGGTGAGGCAGGGGAAGGTTACGTCAGAATTAGTCTGATTGCCGATTGCGATCGCCTGGGAGAAGTGCTAAGGCGGTTTAGACAAGCGGGGATTAGTTATCAGTAAAGGGTTTTGCCCTAGCTATTAGCTATTAGCTTTTTTGGTAAATAATATATTCATTTCATTAAAATTTATAATGCAAATTAGACGTAGAAATCCTAATCCTAAAGTTAATTCGGCAGAAGTAGAATACCGCTCAAAAATCCCTAATTGTGAGCCAAACAATATTTTAGAGGAAATTGTCTGGCATAAAGAAGTAGAAGTTGAGCGGATGCGCGATCGCTTGCCTTTATTAAAACTACGGCAGCAAGTAGAGGATGTTGCACCTCCCCAAGACTTTTTGGCTGCTTTACGCAACGGTAAAACTAATCCTGCTTTGATTGCTGAAGTTAAGAAAGCTTCGCCTTCTAAGGGAGTAATTAAAGCCGACTTTAATCCAGTAGCGATCGCTCTTGCTTATGAACAGGCTAATGCAACCTGTCTATCTGTCTTAACCGATGAGAAGTTCTTTCAAGGAAGCTTTAATAATCTTAGTTTAATCAGACAAGCAGTAGATTTACCTTTGTTATGCAAAGAGTTTATTATCTATCCCTATCAAATTTATTTTGCCCGCGCTCAAGGTGCAGATGCGGTATTATTAATCGCTGCAATCTTAGAAGACAAAGATCTCAACTATTTTATTAAAATTACCAAAGCTCTAGGTATGACTCCTTTAATTGAAGTACATACCCTGGAAGAATTAGACCGCGTGCTAGCAATAGAAGGTGTTGAGCTAGTGGGTATTAATAACCGTAATTTATTTGATTTTTCAGTTAACTTGCAGACTACCTGTGATCTTTTAGCTGCCAGAAAAGAAGAGTTAAGCCAAAAACAGATTTTGGTAGTCAGCGAATCTGGTTTGCATACCCCAGAAGACCTAAACATTGTTCAAGAAGCAGGAGCAAAAGCAGTATTAATTGGCGAATCATTGCTTAAACAAGAAAATATAGCCCAGGCAGTCTCTAATTTATTTAATGTTGGAGATTAGGTCAAAAATTTTAGCAATAATCCCTCGGGTGGGCATTGCCCACCACAATCTAATAATTCGCTCTTAAAACCGTTTTTCCTGTTCGCGATCGCCTACTCAATAGGACAAACAAAATTATCTTGGCTGTAACTGCGATCGCCAGTTGATAGATACTTATGACCACAGAGGTTATTCACCAGAGGTAACTCTCCTGCTTGAGTATCCCAAAGTCTAATATTGCGATCGCTTAAAAATAAATTGACCCTACAAAAATACTTGATTAACTCGCTTATTTCAGTATCCCAAAAATATCTCTAATTTCTACTTGATATGTTACTCTCAAATTAACATCAGCAAATGAACTTCAAAAGTATTATACTTTTGAAGGGTTGCGATCGCTCTTTGCTCAATCTACCTTAAATAGGTATAGCTGTTGAGAGTACTCGCATAATTTTGCAGTAATTTTTGAGCTTCTGCCAAAGTTATTGTTTGATTTTGCAAAGCAGTTTCGGTACGACGACGCATAGTTTCCAGTAAGTCCTTGCTGTCATACTCGACATAGCTGAGGACTTCTTCAATCGTATCTCCCCGCACCACTGATTCAACCTGATAGCCTGCGGGAGTAACTTTAATATGCACTACATTAGTATCGCCAAATAAGTTGTGTAAATTGCCCATGATCTCTTGATATGCGCCGACTAAAAACATTCCTAGATAGTAGTCCAACGGCGATCGCCAGGTACGATCTAGGGCATGAAGCTCTAAAGTATTTTTAGTTTCCTTGGAATTAATAAATCGATCAATCTTGCCATCACTATCACAGGTAATATCGGCCAAAATACCGTTCACGGTAGGCTTTTGATCGAGATGATGAATTGGCATAATAGGAAAAAGCTGCTCGATTGCCCAGGTATCAGGAACAGAACGAAAAATTGATAAGTTGACATGATAAGTAGATGCCATAATCTGAGACAAGTCGGCTAATTCGTCGGCGACACGATCGCCAGTTTTAATCATGGCTAAAATCTTGTGACAGCAAGCCCAATATAGCTCCTCGGCTTTGGCTCTTTCAACTAAACTGAGATAGCCTAAGTTAAATAAACTCAAAGCTTCTTGTTTAAACTCAATCGCATCATGATAGCTCTCTTGGAGATTATCTGGGTTAATTGCCTCATAGGTTTCCCAAAAATTTTGAATTACCAAAGGTATATCTGCTTGGGGTAAACCCACATCAGGACAAGATCCATCGCTGGTACTTAAAACATCAAACACTAATACCGATTGATGAGCAGCGATCGCCCTGCCGCTTTCAGTGATTAAAGTAGGATGTGCTACTTTACTTTGATCGCAAGCATCTTTTACCTGTGCCACAATATCGTTGGCATAATTCTGCATATTGTAGTTTTTTGAGGCAGGAAGGTTAGTTTTTGAACCGTCATAGTCAACTGCCAATCCTCCTCCCACATTGAAGTACTGCATATTAGCACCTAACTTTACTAGCTGTACATAGATTTGGCTAGCTTCGCGGATCGCGTTTTTGATTACTCCAATGGCAGAAATTTGTGAACCAATATGAAAATGTAATAGTTGTAAACAGTCCAATTTGCCCACCGTTGCTAAGCGACGTACTATCTGTAAAATCTCGGCAACGGTTAAACCGAACTTAGCGCGATCGCCTGTGGAATTTCCCCACCTGCCAATTCCCTTATGGTTTAGTTTGGCACGTACCCCCAAGATCGGCTGGATATTTAACTCTTGACTAATAGTTAGCACTAACTCTAATTCTTGCGGCTGTTCGAGGACAATAATTGGTTTTTGTCCCAGTTTGGCTGCTAGTATAGCAGTCTCCATGTATTCGCGATCTTTATAACCATTGCACATTAATAAAGGTTCTTGGGCTTGTGATGATGACAAACTAGCCAAAGCAATAATTAATTCAGGTTTAGATCCTGCTTCCAAGCCAAACTGATATTGTTTGCCATGCTGGACTAAAGCTTCAATCAGATGGCGATTTTGATTGCACTTGATCGGAAAAACTCCCTGATATTGCCCTAAATAACTATAGCGGGCGATCGCCTGTGCCATACAGCTATGCAGCCTTGCCATCCGATCAACCAGAATATCGGGAAACCGAATTAAAAGAGGTAAGCTAATGTTGCGCTGTTTGAGAGATTCAATCAACTCTACCAAATCAAAAGCTTTACCCTCTGTACCTTGAGGCGAAACTGTGACGTTACCTGCTTCATTAATCGCAAAATAAGGTTCGCCCCAACCTTCGATATTGTAAAGTTTGGCACTGTCCGCAACTGTCCAATTATTATTACTGTCGGATACTAAAGAAGATTTGACTACAGCATTCTGAGGCTGTTTCGGCTGACTAAATTTAGACTGGCTATCGACCATCAAAGATAAATTACAACGCTATTTTCACAAACATTAAACATTATAGTGACTGCGTTTAATTAATTATTTTTGTAGCTTAGTACACTACAAAAATATCCTGCATCTAAGTTATTGCGTTATTGCCAAAAATCACTGTGCGATCGCTGCTCTTCAATTAGCTTTTGGTTTTTAGCGATAAAATATAAATTAAGAACAATTGAAATTGCGCTATCGGATAATATGACCACTGTTGTAGCAGTAGAAAAGAAAAAATTAGCACAACCGCCGTTAAATATTCACTATCTGGGCGATCGGGTTTTACGCCAACCGGCTAAACGTATTGCTAAAGTAGACGATCAACTCCGTCAAACGATCGCACAAATGCTGCAAACTATGTATAGTGCTGATGGGATCGGTTTAGCAGCACCCCAAGTAGGTATCCATAAGCAGCTTATCGTCATTGATCTTGCTTTAGATCAGCCTGACAAGCCTCCCCTGGTTTTGATTAACCCTAAAATCGTCAAGTCTAGTAACGACCTTTGTAACTCCGAAGAAGGGTGCTTGAGTATTCCTGGAGTTTATTTAGAAGTAACTCGTCCTGAGACGATTGAAGTATCTTATAAGAATGAATTAGGTAAACCCTGTAAACTAAAAGCTAATGGTTTACTGTCCCGTGCGATTCAGCATGAAATGGATCACCTCAATGGTGTAATGTTTGTAGACCGAGTTGAAAATAACCTGGCTCTTAATGAAGAGTTGAACAAAAGAGGTTTTGCTGTTAGCGCAGTCAAGCCAATCAAAAAGTAAATCAATCAAGTCGGCTGACAATCAGGGGAGTTAATTAAATGATTTCAATGACACCTAAGAGTGGTGTGTGCTTGCTGTTGTGTTGCATTAGTGCGATCGCAGCAGTGGGTTCAGTTTTTGAACTAGCTTCTGGCAATCCAGAGTTAGGTAGCATGGTGACTGGTCTGATTTTGGCTGCTAGCATTCCTTTAACGGTAATTCTCTTTTGGATTGCGGTTCAAGATACTAAAGCTAATCAGAGTTAATCGCTCAATTGTGAGCCAAATCGAATCAAAATACAAAAAGAGAAGCGCAACCTGCACTTCTCTATCTGGTTTGAAAACTTTTGCTGACTTTCACCTTAACCAAGCTCATCACTTAAAGCCAAAATCAATTCTTTAAATCTGTACCAAAACTTAAACTATTTTTTAGGTGATAGCATCATCATCATATTGCGACCTTCTCTTTTAGGAAACTGCTGTACTTCAGCATACTCTTCCAAGTCTTTTGCCATACGACGCAGCAAATCTTCCGCCAACCTAGAGTGCTGAATTTCTCGACCACGGAAACTAATTGTTGCCTTAACCTTATCTCCTGATTTAAGGAAGCGCTGAGCATTTTTGACGCGCACATTATAGTCATGCTCTTCAATTTTATAACGCATCTTCACTTCTTTAACGTCAGCGTTGTGCTGCTTTTTCTTAGCTTCTTTTAGTTTTTTATCTTGCTCGTATTTGTATTTCCCGTAGTCCATAATCTTACAGACAGGGGGTTTGGCGGTTTCGCTAACTAAGACCAAATCCAAGCCTTTTTCTTGCGCTCTAGTTAGAGCCTCTTTCGGGGTGATAATCCCTAGTTGCTCACCTTCGGAGTCGATAACACGAATTTCGGGGAAGCGAATTCTTTCGTTAGTTTTGGTTAGATCGCGACTATTGTTACTGCGTCTTCTATCTCTCACAGGCGTATTTTGTCTTTCCTTTGATGTTAGTAATAATCTGAACTAAAAATTATTGATGATAAAAACTCGTATCATCTCCTATTTTACCGATCTTGCTATTAATAGAATATTAAGTTAATTTTATCTTTGACTTTAGTTTATCTTCAATCTAGCAATAGATACACTTTGAATCACCCAAGTATATCTTGTAAATATTTTTTAAGTAAGTAATTTGACTATATATCAATCTTGGCAAGAGCGTGTTGGTAACCAAAGAGACTGGGTTTGGCGCGGATGGCAGACTCGTTATAGTTATCTCAGACCCCCCCCAAATTTGGTCGCTAATGAATATCCTCCCATAATCTTTATTCATGGTTTTGGAGCCAGCATCGAACATTGGCGCCATAACTTACCTGTCATTGCTCAAAAACATACTGTATACGCTATAGATTTACTAGGTTTTGGCGGATCGCGCAAAGCAAACACAGATTATAGTGCAGCTTTGTGGACAGAACAAGTCCATGATTTTTGGCAAACTTTTATTGGTACGCCAGTAATTTTAGTCGGTAACTCCATTGGTTCGTTAGTTGCTCTCAACACCACAGCTACTTATCCTGGAATGGTTAAGGGTTTAGTTATGCTCAGTTTACCAGATGTATCGGTACGAGAAGACATACTACCGCCTCTGATTCGTCCTTTAGTTACCACGATTGAGAACTTATTTGCTTCTCCCTTATTAATTAAAAATGTGCTTAAGGTGGTAAGAAGACCCAAGATAATTCGTAAATGGGCAGCCATAGCGTATCCTAACCAAGAGGCTGTAACCGATGAACTGGTAGAAATTTTATCTAGTCCTGCTTATGATGAGGGTTCGGAACAAACTTTGTTTCGTTTATCTCGCAGTATTAGAAAAGCTAGTTTTGCCAAGTCAGTTAGAGATTTATTACCCCAGATCAATGTGCCTATGTTGTTGATTTGGGGGCTACAAGATAAAATGATACCTCCTAAACAGGCTCGGGCGATCGCAGCGCTGAATTCTCGGCTAAAATTAGTCGAGTTAGAAAATGCTGGGCATTGTCCTCATGACGAAGATCCAGAAACATTTAATTCACTTCTACTAGACTGGCTCAAATCTATATAATCTAGTTAGGAATTATCAAAATAATCACAGTCAGTAACTATGCCAGACATTAAGAAAGGTTCACTAATTCGTGTAGTTAAAGAAAAGATAGAAGGCAGTCTAGAAGCGCAGGCAAGTGATTCTAGGCTTCCCTCTTATTTGTTCGACACTAAAGGACAGATTTTAGAGCTAAATGATGAATATGCTCTAATTCAGTTTTATGTTCCTACTCCTAGTGTCTGGTTACGCTTGGATCAGTTAGAAGAAGCTAAATAAATTGAGATAATTGAGAATCAATACTCTTGGTAGCGGCTCATTCCGATTGACAGTTAATTTAAGATAATTATAAATTACGTTGTTCTAGTCTATATTTTGCAGCATCACGAACACCACGATTTTCGTCTTGAGTTAATTTTTCCAAAATATGTTTTGGCGTTTTTGAATGTCTAGCTACAAATTTGCGATCGCATATATGAGGACTATTTGATTGCCTTTCTAAAATATATTCTAAAATTTTTAAAGGCAAGTTATTTTGTGTTAATAAAAAGCGATTATATCGCTTAGTGTATTTGATTGTTTCTAATAAACAATCACCAAAAAAATCTAAATTATTGAAAACAGAATTGGTTAACTTTTTATTATAAAAACTAATGTATGAAATGTTTCTGGATCTTCGTCAGGAGAATTGATATTCATAGCCAAAGCAAATCTTAGATCATCATAAAAACAGCCATAATAATATTTAGCTCTGTATTTATTTGTTAGATAGACTAAAATTTCTTTAGGAGTATTGTAATTTTTAGCTAACCCAATTGCTCCATTTTTAGAGCAAAACTTTTTACTGAAAATATCTAAAAAGATAATAGGAGTATTTGGATTTCTAGCAATCCAAGGATAAAGCTTGATAAATGCTTTTGATTGTGACCAATAAGTTAAAATACTCTTAAAATATTTATATTTTTATTTTTCATCTTAACTAGAATATTTGTAAAATTTTTTGACTTATATTTAATAGTCTGCCAATTTGAGTTTTTGCGTCTGGTGCGCCAGAAAAAATATCTACAGATGAACGCAGATAAACACAGATAAATTTATCGGTTAGATTCCAAATGATATCGAGATCAACTCCCCTTTTTTTCAAAGACAACCATATAATAAGACTTAATGTAATTTAACCTGTTGATCCGCAGTCGCGAACCATGAACAGTAACTTTCTTAACCGTCTCAATAGCCCAAATCGCCCTGTACTAGTATTAGATGGCGCGATGGGGACAAATCTTCAAGTACAAAACCTAACCGCTGAAGATTTTGGTGGTGCAGCATACGAAGGATGTAATGAATACTTAGTCCATACCAAACCCGAAGCTGTAGAGACAGTCCATCGTGGTTTCCTCGAAGCAGGTGCTGATGTGATTGAAACTAACACTTTCGGGGGGACTAAATTAGTTTTAGCAGAATATGATTTAGCAGATCAGGCTTACTATCTTAATAAAACTGCTGCGGAATTAGCGAAGCGAGTCGCTACAGAATACTCTACACCCGAAAAACCTCGTTTTGTTGCTGGTTCAATCGGCCCTGGTACTAAGTTACCAACCCTAGGACATATTGATTTTGATAGTCTCAAAGATGCTTACAGCGAGCAAGCTGAAGCCTTGTATGACGGCGGCGTAGACTTGATGCTAGTCGAAACTTGTCAGGACGTATTACAGATTAAGGCAGCTTTAAATGCCATAGAAGAAGTATTTGATCAAAAAGGTGCGAGACTTCCCTTGATGGTTTCCGTGACGATGGAACAAATGGGAACAATGTTAGTGGGGACAGAAATAGATGCAGCTTTGGCAATTTTAGAACGCTATCCGATTGATATTTTGGGTTTAAACTGCGCTACTGGTCCTGATTTGATGAAGGATCATATTAAATATCTGTCGGAACATTCACCGTTTATTGTTTCTTGTGTACCCAATGCAGGTTTACCCGAAAACGTTGGTGGACAGGCGCACTATAAGCTTACGCCGATAGAACTTCGTATGGCATTGATGCACTTTGTCGAAGATTTGGGAGTGCAGATAGTTGGTGGTTGTTGTGGTACAAGATTCGATCACATCCAAGCCTTGGCCGAGATGACGCAAGATTTGAAACCCAAAGAACGTCATCCGAACTATGAACCTTCCGCAGCTTCGATTTATAGTACTCAACCTTATATTCAAGATAATTCGTTCTTGATTGTCGGAGAAAGATTAAACGCCAGCGGTTCTAAAAAATGTCGAGAATTACTAAATGCAGAAGATTGGGATAGTTTAGTTTCTCTGGCTAAGTCGCAGGTAAAAGAAGGCGCACACGTTTTAGATGTTAACGTGGACTATGTGGGACGAGACGGGGAAAAGGATATGCACGAACTAGCTTCCCGTCTAGTTAATAATGTCACTCTTCCTTTAATGCTTGACTCCACTGAATGGACAAAAATGGAAGCGGGGTTAAAAGTTGCTGGTGGGAAATGTATCCTCAACTCCACTAATTATGAAGATGGAGAAGAAAGATTTTATCAAGTCTTAGATTTAGCTAAGAAATACGGCGCAGGGTTAGTTATTGGTACTATCGATGAAGATGGTATGGGACGGACTGCGGATCAAAAGTTCGAGATTGCTCAACGTGCTTATAATGCAGCCGTTGAATATGGGATCCCGCCTCAAGAAATCTTTTTCGATCCTCTGGCCTTACCCGTGTCTACAGGGATTGAAGAAGACAGGGAAAATGGTAAGGCGACAGTTGAAGCAATTAAAAGAATCAGAGAAGAATTAGCAGGCTGTCATATTTTATTAGGAGTATCTAACGTCTCCTTTGGTTTGAATCCTGCTGCGAGACAGGTATTAAATTCAGTTTTTTTACATGAGTGTATGCAGGTGGGATTAGATTCGGCTATTGTTAGTGCGAATAAAATTTTACCTCTGGCAAAAATTGATCCCGATCATCAGAAAATTTGTACTGATTTAATTTATGATAGACGAAAATTTGACGGTGATATTTGTACTTACGATCCTTTAGGTGAACTCACAACTTTATTTGAAGGAAAAACCACTAAGCGAGATCGATCTAATGATAAAAATCTACCGATTGAAGACAGATTAAAACAGCATATAATTGATGGTGAACGTATCGGTTTGGCTGAAGCTTTGGATGAAGCTTTACAACAATATCCACCGTTAGATATTGTCAATATTTTCTTGTTAGACGGGATGAAAGTTGTCGGGGAACTATTTGGTTCAGGACAAATGCAACTTCCTTTCGTACTTCAGTCGGCGCAAACGATGAAGGCTGCGGTAGCCCATCTAGAACCACACATGGATAAAGAAGAAGCTGACGATAGTGGTAAAGGTAAATTTGTGATCGCTACAGTTAAGGGTGACGTTCATGATATTGGCAAGAACCTCGTTGATATTATCTTATCCAATAATGGTTATAAAGTAATCAACCTGGGAATTAAGCAGCCAGTTGAAAATATTATTAAAGCTTACGAAGAACATCGGCCAGACTGTATTGCTATGAGTGGTTTGTTGGTAAAATCTACCGCTTTCATGAAAGATAATTTAGAAACTTTTAATGAGAAAGGTATTACTGTTCCTGTTATCTTAGGTGGCGCGGCCTTAACTCCTAAATTTGTTCATCAAGATTGTCAAAATGTCTATAAAGGAAAAGTTGTCTATGGCAAAGATGCTTTTGCAGATTTGCATTTTATGGATAAACTAATGCCAGCTAAAGCGGATGATAATTGGGACGATTTTCAAGGTTTTTTGAATGAGGCTGACAATGGTAATGGCGAACAGCCGTTCACTCCTACAGACAACATTCTCGAACAACCATTTGCAGGAGAAAATCGAGATAAAATTTTTGTCGATGAAGTTAGTCAGCCAGAACAACCTTTAGTCATAGATACCAGACGTTCGGAATCAGTAAGTTTAGATGTTGATCGCCCGACACCTCCTTTTTGGGGTAGTAAAATATTAAAACCCGAAGATATCCCCATTCAAGAGGTTTTTCCTTATCTGGATTTACAAGCATTATTCGTCGGGCAATGGCAATTTCGTAAGCCAAAAGAACACTCGCGGGAACAATACGATGAGTTTTTAGCCAGAAAAGTTAACCCAATTTTAGAAGAGTGGAAACAAAGAATTATCGCTGATAACCTATTACATCCCACGGTTATTTATGGTTATTTTCCTTGTAATGCTGAAGGTAATACGCTGCACGTTTACGATCCCGTGAGGGCGAACAGCCGTTCGCCCTCACGGGATCCTGTAACCTCGTTTGAATTCCCGCGTCAAAGTTCGGGTAAACGTCTTTGTATTGCTGATTTCTTTGCCACCAAAGAATCTGGTCAGATTGATGTTTTTCCGATGCAGGCGGTAACTGTGGGAGAGATCGCCACTGAATATGCCCAAAAGCTATTTCAAGCCGATAATTACACAGATTATTTGTACTATCACGGTATGGCGGTACAGATGGCAGAAGCCTTAGCAGAATGGACTCATGCTAGAATTCGCAATGAGTTAGGTTTCGCAGCCGAGGAATCAAGCAACATCCGCGATATCTTGCAACAACGCTATCGAGGTTCACGCTATAGCTTTGGTTATCCTGCTTGTCCTAATATTGAAGATCAGTTTAAACAACTGGATTTGTTAGATACTAAGCAAATCAATATGTATATGGATGAAAGCGAGCAACTGTATCCAGAGCAATCTACGACAGCGATTATTACCTATCATCCTGTGGCGAGATACTTTAGTACTTAATTGTGCTTTTTTTGGTGGGCAAGACTAAGTTAGTCTGCAAGTTTCAAAACTTATTTGTTTGTCTAGCAAACTTTTGAGCTGAACTTGCAGGCTTCATGCCAGGATGAACTCGTATCGAGCAACGATGTTTTGATTAGCGATCGCGCTATGTGTACTCGCATGTTCTAGATTGATTCGTCTCTGTTATCAACTCTAGCAGGAGGGCTAGTCGCTTCAACTGCGGTGAAAGATTCAGTGATTTTAGTGCGATCGCCTTAATCTTTGCTTCTACTCAAAGAGGGAGAAAACAGAGTTAATTTATCTAAAATAATCTCAAGATAGGCAAGAAAAAAAACTTGCATCTAACTAAAGTTGCAAATTATTAAATTTTATGGGGTTAATTCCGTCAAAAGTTGACCTGAAAATTATTTATTCCTACCGATAGATAAAGTAGTCAATTAGTTATTTTAAGATGCAAAAAATTAGCTAAAAAAGTTGCTTTTTAGCAGTGCAGCGAGATTAAATGCCAAGTTGAAATTATTAAAATATTTTCATCCTCGATCTCAACGATATAATTACCACAAAATGAAGTCGGAAAATATTAGTCGCTTAAATCTTCAGCCTTTAGTTATTGCAGGAATCTTACTGGGTTTAGGACAAGCTGGATTTTTTGATGGGATTGTTTTCCATCAGCTGCTGCAATGGCATCATATGTTTACTAACGTTGAAAGCAGTAATACTGTTGCTGCTTTAGAATTAAATACTTTGGGTGATGGTTTGTTTCATCTTGTAGACTGGTTGATGACGATCGCAGGATTAATTGTATTATGGTTAGCAGTTAGACGAGATGACGTAGATCTATCCACCTCGGTTTTGATCGGGGCTTTTTGCATTGGTGCAGGTATGTTTAACATCATCGAAGGTATTTTGAGCCATCATCTTCTACAAATTCATCATGTCAAGCCAGGAGTACATCAGCTTGCTTGGGATTTAAGCTTCATTGGCGCAGGTATTTTGTCGACAATTATTGGTGGAGTGGTTCTCAATCAACATTCATCCTTTGAGACAGTCAAGAAATAAATATATTTGATATTTGCGATTGTATTTCTCTACTTTGGTTAGCAATCAACAGCATTATAAGTTACTAATTAATTAATATTTAAAGGCTTTTATTTAAAGATAGGTAGCACAAGTTAATTGCTTGCCCAATGTCACTTACTATTATTAGTTTAAAGCATCAAACTGAACTAACGAGATGTCTTATATTTAAACAGCGTAAACTTACTTAAACTATGTTATGTCTTGTTTAAATATAAGATAAACTTAAAATAAAATAACCATCTATTTTAATTGTCTTCTGTGGTTAGATTATGCCAAATTCAAGCAAATTAAGATATAAATAAGGCGTAAGGTGACTTCTAATTTCTTATGTCTTCAAACGGCGATTATATCGAGCCTAATACTGAATTTCAGAGCGATGACTTCTTATCAGAAACAACTGAAACAAGAAGTCATCGTCAGTCCAAGTTGCCAAATGATGCTTGGTTGAGTATAGAGGTATATGTTAAAGCCAACCAGCCAGAATTGCTAGAGGGCTTGGAACAGTGGTTGCAGTTAAACTTAATTAGCCAGGGACAAGTAACAAAACTGTGTCGTAATCATTTAAGCTGTGCTTTGCCCGATCTAGAAGTAGCTAAACCTGTTGTTGTGCCGCCAAAAACTACTTTAGCGACGGAAGAAAAAGCTTTAGTTAAAACTGCTAAATTATCAAATCTCTTTACTCGTATTCTCCAGGGATTCTTAGATGAATTAAGCATCCGCTGGTTATTATTTTTAGGCATATTTTTAGTTGTTATTTCTTCAGGAGTGTTAGCTGCTAGTCAGTGGCAAAACTTTCCCAATTTTGGGCAATATTTAATTCTTTTAGTTTATACTCTGGGGTTTTGGGGGATTGGCTTTTGGACGAGTCGACAGAATAGTTTAAAACTAACTTCTCAAACAATCGGGGCGATCGCAACTTTATTAATACCAATTAACTTGTGGGCGATTAACCATTTAGGTTTAGGTAATAACCAGATGGAGTGGTTATTAATTGCTGTGTCGGCAATGATTTTAACGGCGACTAGTTATCTTGCTCCTCTACGCAAGAAAACTAGAACAACTATATTTCTTTTGCCGCTGTTTTTATTGCTCAGCTATCTACATCTCGGCTGGCAAATACCCTTTTTACCATTAATTTCGCTATATGGTGGAATAGCAGTAATTTGCCTAATTTACTATCGTTTTTTACTGCCACAACAGCAATATTTTACGATTGATTTGTGGTTTATTTTAGCAGCATGGTCATTATTATTAGCTAGAAAATTAATAACTAATATTCATCTTACGCCTAATTATTGTTTAGCGATCGCCTTATTGGCTTGGCTATTGCCCACGATTTATTTAACTCAGGCAAAGAAAACTCAAGTTAGTTCCCAAGCTCAACCAGAAACAGCTGTTGCTGATGCTTTTTTAAATCAAGCTTGTCAAATATTTAGCATAATTTTATTTACCCTAATATGGTTGATCTCGATTGTTGCAGGTATCACTAATTCGTCATTATTCTTTTGGCAAACTGTTGGCATCAGTGCCTTAGCAATTCATTTATTTAGTCAACGTCTCACACTATATTGGTACAAGCGAGATCTAACCGCTATCTTTTTAATTGGCTTACAAACTCTTTATATTCTCCCAGAATTAATTCCTGATAGTTTACGTAATCAGGCTTTAACTCTCTCCGTTATTGTTAGTAAAACCGAATATTTCCCTGAGTCTGTACTGGGGGTAACTCTATTTCCTTATATAATAATGTTTGTTTGCCTTGCTACCTGGCTATATCGTCGGCAAAAACTCCAGTTAGCCTTATATACCGAATATTTAACTTTACTGCTAGGTATCGTCTTAACTTGTCTGAGTCTATCTAATCCTACCTGGCGATCGCTAAACTTATTTTTCTCTACTCTTACTTTAGGTTATGTTGTTTATCTTCGTCAGCCAGTTAGAAAGAGCTTGATTTATCTGACTCACCTGCTGGGGTTAATTACGATCATCAATGCGATCGCAGTTATTTTACCCAATTTAAGTCAACCCCTTTGGGGAAGTATATTTGTCGCTTTAATGGCGATCGAGTTGCTAGTTTATATCCGCCAGGTAAAACAATCCAGAACTAAATCTAACTCTTATCTTTCTAGCCTCAAGCAAAGCTGTTGGTATTTTGGCTTGTTACTTAGTGCTGTTAGCTATACTTGTTTCCTGGCACTTGATACTTCTCCCTGGGGATTAGTTTGGTTAGTTGCCCCTGGAATGTTAACCCTAGTTGCCAAACATACCCGCAACATCAGGCAACGTCGCACTGCAACTATAATAAGCTGTGTTGCTTTGATCTTGGCTCAATTATTAATATTTGGTTCGCCTGAAACTAGATTTATTGGTTTGGCGGTGGCAACGGGATTAATGACGCTCAATGCCTTGAATCTGCGTCGTACTGCAATTGCCATAATTCATTTGGGGTTTTGCTTAAGTCTGGTTGCCAGTCTGCTTCATAGTTTGAAGGGAAATTGGTTGCCCATCAGTGCAGCAACTATTCTCTGTTTATATCAATTTCGTCTTTATCTAAAACAAGCCATCGACACGCCTAAATTTTCCTATATCTCCCAACGTAGCGCCCACGGATTATTAGGGGTTGGGGTAGAAACTAGAAACTTTAAACTAATTAATAAATATATTACCGCAGCAGACTATTGGGCGATCGCACTAATTACTTTAGTAATAGCTGCTGTCAGCATTCTTTATCTGGATTTGCGCCATTTTGGAGTTTATTTCCAATATTTGTTAACCACTGGTTTGCTTATTGGTGCCATCTTATGGCGTTATCGCCAACAGCCCAATAATTTAGTTTTATACACTCTGACATGGTTGTGGGGATTATTCACTGTCGGGTTAATCACGCTCTTTGGGCAAAGCAACTTGCTTGTTGCCACGACTAATATCGTCTTGGGATTAGTCGCTTTGCCTGTAGTAGGCAGGTTAGCTCAAGCTAATTCCCCCTGGGCAAGATTAAATCTAGCTCATGTACCTCTGGTTTACGCTGCATTGGGAATAATCTGGCGACTTCCAGCTTTTAATGCCTATACAGGATTATTAAGTCTGGGTGTAGCTTTTATTCTGATTAATACACCACAAAACAATCATCAAACCAATGCCGTAATTAACTATTTAGGCTTTGCAGGTATCTCGTTGGGCATCTATGAATTAGTAATTTACCAGATGCAATCCGCACCAGGAAATAGTGCTGCCGATGGTTTAACCATCTTAGCTTTAATCGCTGCTGCGATCGCTTTTAGCTATCGTCTTGCTGCCTGGTGGTATCGTCAACGCCAATATTCAACTCTCTTAAATCTTCGTCTCGCTAAAGTTATTCTCATCGCTCATCTACATTGGGCAATCAGTAGTGTGCTGAAAGTTGTTGCTGCCAGTGTCGCGATTGAAAGTGTTACTCCTCGTCTTACTTTAGTTAGTATTACGACTAGCTTTTGTTTAGGTGCTTATGCTGTAATTCAGGGTAAAGAGCGTCAGGCAGATCCATCTGAGGCTAAAGATTGGTGGGTGTATGTCGGATTAGTCGAAATTGCTGCCACCTTAGTTTATAGTCGTCTGATTATTAGCAGATTAAGCCTCTTCGATCCTTGGCGAGTTATCTTTACCTGCGCCGTCGCTTGGTTAATTTACCAAATACCTTGGCAAAACTTTGGCTGGCGCGCCACTCCCTGGCGACGTACTGCCCTCATTATGCCGACGCTAATGGCGTTGGTGATGGCAGAGAATATATCTTATCTTAGCCTGCTAGTTACTGCTCTTTTTTATCTCCGCATTGCTTACGCGCAAAGAAATATCCGCTGGAGCTACATCAGCCTAGGATTGATCAACTGGGGCATAATTAGACTAGTCTGGCAATATAATACAGAATTTATTTGGGTAGCTGGAATTATTAGCTTATCGATTTTATATATTGCACAATACGATCCTTACTATCAATCCCATCGTCGACAACGCCACTATCTTCGGCTTGTCGGCAGCAGCATTATTTGCCTAGTTGCACTGCTTGATCGCTCGGGAATTGTGACTGGCGCGATCGCTTTTGGCTTGATTTTTCTTGGTTTAGGTTTTAAAGTTAGAGCTTTTTTGTTTGTCGGAACAATTACGTTAATTCTCACCGCTATCTATCAGCTAATTATCTTGGTACTAACTTATTCTTTCCTAAAGTGGGTAGTAGGATTATTAGCAGGAATTTGCTCTATTGCGATCGCAGCAGGATTTGAACAACAGCGCGATCGCGCTCTGAATCAGTTGAGAAACTACAGCACTAAGTTACAAAATTGGCATTAACAAAGCTGCTTTAAACTAGCTTAATAATTAGCTAAACTAACGACTCTGGTAAACAATATTTAACTATAAAGAAAAGGCAATTCGATTGACACCTGCTTTTTGAGAGTCTAAAGCTGGCCTATTAGAAGGCTTGCCACTCAAATTCAAAAACAAGTAAACACAAAAAGTAATAATTGCAGCTAACACTATTCTTTCTAACATTACTAATTCCTCAATAACCTCTCCCCATAATTTATTATGTCTTATTAATGGCAAATAGGCTATAGAAAATTAACTTGATTTACACTTGTAAATCAAAATTTTAGGTTAAAAATTAATTTTATAGCTTGGTAAGTTAGAAATGTAGTTGTTTGCCTGATTTCTGAATCAACCAATACATTAACTTGAATAAATTCTGGTTTACTAGCCGAATTTAGTTATTATCTACTAAGTAATTTTAAGCATCATTTGGTAATATTAAAGATTATTAACATAAGCTGAGAATATATTACTGTTGAAACTTTTAAATTAAATTATCGACGAGAAACTAAGAATTATCAAGCTGAAGTTGTTCATCAACGTCAAAAACCCAGATCTTTAATTGAAACAAAATTTAACCAATAAAGATCTGGGTTTAATATTGCTTTGCTACACATTAGAGAAACAAAATGCAATAAACATTTAGTTATCTTGCTTCAAATAACTTTCTCTTGCCAAAAAAGTTTGTTTACGATTCAGATTAAGTTTCTGGCGCAATATCAACGCAAAAAACCCTACATCTTCCACCAAATATCTTTTCCAAAGTCTACCAGGCTCTAAAATTAATCGATAAAGCCACTCTAAACCAGCCGCACTCATCCATGCAGGCGCTCGACGCAGGTTTCCTGCTTCAAAGTCTAAAGTTGCACCAATGGCAAAGAAAGTAGAAACTCCTGGTAAGCTAGCTTTATATTTACCAATCCATTTTTCTTGCTTGGGTGCGCCAACTCCTACTGCCAAGACGTTAGCTCCAGAGCGATTAATCATCTCAATAATCTTGCTGCACTCTGCGGGATCTTTTTCAAAGCCAAAAGAAGGAGAATAAGAACCAATCACCATATTGCGCCCAACTTTAGCATTAATTCTACAGCGAGCTTTTTCGGCTACGCCGTCTAAACCGCCCAGCAAAAATATTTTGACGTTAGCATCACTACTGTAGCATTGGTAAAAAGCAGGAAATAAGTCCGAACCCGATACCTTTTCATGGATCGGCTGCCCCAAAAAACGAGAGGCATATAAAATCAGCTGACTATCGCACATTCGATAATCGGCAACTTGATATACTTGATAAAATTCACGATCCTTCTGTAGCTTGACCAGATGATCTACGTTAGGAGTAAATACAACTCCACCACTTTGCAACCTATCTAAAAGCTCGTACATCCCTATATTATCGATAGGAATATTTAATATATTTACCCGCTTATGCTTCATTATTTTGGTAATTTTCTGTGGTCTGGGACAGTTATTTACTGTGTTGCAATATGCTCACTGTTACTTTTTTGATGTTGAACTTTTCAATTTAATCCATCTGAGTATTTATTACTAGATCATTTCCTTAACGCGTAAAGTGATAATGGTAATGAAAACTGTAATGTAGTATTTATATTGCTGTGAGTTATAAAATTGCCGATTTGAGATGTTTAGCTATGCCAAACAGTAGCTATTATTGAAAACTAATTAAGAATTAGTCGTTTGCAGTTAGGCTAATAACCTCCTAAATATTAAAATATTCGATGAATTACAGCAAAATCAACCAATTGCACTCTGGTTGATTTCACATAAGTACATGTTACAGTATGCTTTGTTAATTTAGCTTGACTATTATGTAATTATTCAGTAAAGATTTCTGAGTTAATAAGTCTTCTACTGTAATACGTAGATATCTTTCTGGATCGACACTAAATAATAGTCTTAAGCGATCGCTTCCAGGGTTTCCTGGTGGTTCAAGGCGAGCAATAGTCCTAGCCCCTTCACGGTCATTTAGTGGCTGAACTATGTGGTTATTTTCAACCAGACGAGTGATTAGGCGATCGCCATCAAAATAAACCTCAGTAGCGGTATCTGCACTCAATTCGCCAACGATTAGCTCAATACTGCTTTGATTGGGTTGAGAAGCTCCTAAAACTAGTTCGGCTGGCTGTTGCATCGGATAAGACTGTCCAGTTGGGATAATCGGATGCCAGTCATGGCTGTTGGTTTGACGATTCCAATAGCGAATGCCATAGCTATGAGCTAAAAAGTCTTGTACTTCAACGGTTTGAGACACCTGTAACGCACCTGTGGCGATCGCCTCAAACTGAAGTTGGTTCTTTATCTTAGCTTCATCAAAATACTGCTTGACCCAATTTTGTACGGCGGGAATTTGTACCGAACCACCGACTAACAATACTGAGTCGATATCACTAGCCTCAATTCCGTTACGTTGAGCCTGCTGGCATACTTGATTCATTAGACCATCAAGTATGGCAAAAAAACCCTGCTCTTCTAAGATCGTCTCAAAGCGATCGCGATCCAAGCTCAGATCGTAAGTCGCCCAGGTTTCATCGTCAAAGTAAACCTCTTTAGCCGACTCATTGCCAGAAAGCTTGATCTTAAGCCGTTCAGCCAAACGAGTAGTCAAGGCAGACTTAGGCAACTCTTGGGTAGTGGCAAAATAATCCACTAACCAATTATCAATATCTGCACCCCCCAGATTAGCTCCTGCTTTGGCAATTACCTGAGCCGTGTTCTTTTGTTGGGCAGTATTTTTACCCAACATTTTTTTGCCCCACTTTAGTAAATAACCGTTTTGAGGACTTTTAGACGAAAGCTTTACCAAAGATAAATCCACCGTACCGCCACCAAAATCAATGACTAGCAACAACTCTCGATCAGCCGCACCATAGCCCAAAGCCGCAGCGGTAGGTTCATCCAAAATCCAAATCTGTTCTACTGCTAATGACTGACAGATTTCCATCAGCCAGTGACGATAGGATTCAAAACTATCAACAGGAACAGTCAAAACCAAAGATTCTAGATTTTGCGACATTTCCGACTGAAGACTGCTAATCAGCTGACGTAAGAACCATTCCCCTATTTGCTCAAACGAAATCTTTTGACCATCCAATTCAGGTAAAAAGCCCTGAATATCAGTACCAATGCCTCGTTTAAAATTATGAAAAAATCTTAAATCGCTCTTTAAATCCAAACCGCGATCGCGAACCGTTTGTCCTGCCGTAATCATTTCTGCTGCGGCATTTTCTACATAAATCAAACTAGGAATTAGAGGTGGCAGAGAGCTAAACTGTTGCGATAAACCAGGTAATTTAACCAGTTCAGCTTTACCTGTAGCAATGTTCCAACGGGCAATCGCGGTATTGCTAGTGCCAAAATCAATGGCATACGAGTTAGGAGAACTAGAGTTATTTGCCATGGAAAGCATTAATCATAATGTAAGATTATTGCCAATTAGTTTATCGTTTAAACTCCGCCAGAAGTAATAGATCATCAATAAACTCGATGAGGAACAGAGAAGCCAAGTATTTAGTCAAGCTATGATAAGAAAGTATGACTAATTAAATTAATTGAAATTGACTAATAATGAAAAATAAGCGATTTCTAGGTAAAGTGGCTAGCCACGCTGTAGCACTTTTTTTAGGAGTCATTTTGACTTTTAGCACCATTAGAGTAATGTCTTCGCGGGCGGACACATTACCTTTGAACTCTAAATTAAACTATAAGCAGAATCCTATTGCTCTCAAGAGCGAACCAAAAATTCTGGCACAAGCACCTGCTACCAGCAAGTCCAGTAGTTTTGTGGCAGCAGCTGTGGCAAAAACAGGTCCAGCAGTAGTCAGAATTGATACAGAGAGAACCGTTGCCACCAGAATGGAACCTTTGTTTGAAGATCCCTTCTTGCGCGAATTTTTTGGCGATCGCTTTGGCGGTGCCATGCCGCGAGAAAGACAGGTACGAGGACAGGGTTCGGGCTTTATTACCCAAAAAGACGGCATAATCTTGACTAATGCTCACGTAGTTAGTGGCGCAGAGCGAGTGACGGTTATCCTCAATGATGGACGAGAATTTGAAGGAATAGTCAAAGGCAAAGATGAAGTTACCGACTTGGCAGTAGTCAAGATTGAAGCTTCGGGGGTAGATCTTCCTATTGCTCCTTTGGGTAACTCGGAAAACGTTCAGGTAGGTGACTGGGCGATCGCTGTAGGTAATCCTGTAGGATTAAATAACACCGTTACTTTAGGTATTATTAGTACTCTAACTCGTTCTTCAGCTCAAGTTGGTATCCCTGATAAGCGCATTGACTTTCTGCAAACTGATGCCGCAATTAACCCTGGTAATTCTGGAGGACCATTATTAAATGAACAGGGAGAGGTAATCGGCATCAATACGGCAATTCGCCCTGACGCTAACGGCATTGGTTTTGCTATCCCAATTGATAAGGCAAGATCGATTACCAATACTTTAGCTGCGGGTCAACAAGTTCCTCACCCTTATATTGGGGTGCAGATGCTGACGCTAACTCCAGAATTAGCCCAGAGAAATAACAGTAACCCCAATTCTCCTTTTGCTGTTCCTGAAGTTGAAGGAGTCTTAATCGTCAGAGTCTTGCCTAATACTCCAGCCGAGTCAGCAGGTTTACGTTTGGGGGATGTAATTACGGCTATTGATGGTCAGCCAATTACTGACGCAGGTGAGTTGCAAACCATCGTTGACGGTAGTGGCTTAGATAAAAATCTCCAGTTGACCGTTAGGCGTGGCGATCGCACTTTGAAGTTGCAAGTCGTTACGACTCAGTTAGAAGGACTTTCTTAATAAGATGGAGACGATTAACAATCCCGCTTTCAGCTATTAGCTCAAAGCAGCTAAACATCTATTAAATATAAATAGACGCTGGCTCACTGTGATTTGTGAGCCAGCTTTTTTCTGGTTTATTTGATTGGGTAAAAATAGAGCCTTTGAATAAAAAGAATTTAGCTACATCTATTCTAGAAGCGATCGCTCTTCAATACCGACTTGAATAATAATACCTTTTTGAAAAGCTTGGGGTTCTATATCTCCCACTTAGACCAGTAATTTTTCTGTGTCGCCAAAAACCTTAACATACACAATAGATGCAACCGAGCTACTGTTACTGGGAAGCTTCGCTTCCGCGTCTCTCATTTTTCGGGAGACTACTTTACTCAATTCCCCTTCTCATCTGCCTTTAACCATCTTGTGTCGCCCCTTCAGAATTTATTGTTGAAATAAAGATAATTGTAGACTTCGTTCCTAGTCCGAAATCATCCCTAAGGCTTGTTGTTTAATTGAGTCCAAATCAATTTTTGCTAAAATCTCTTGTTCGCTGTAAACACCGCCGAAAGCTTCTTCAGCAGCATCTCTTAAAGCACGACTGCTTGCTTCTTCAATAATCTCTATCAGGTCTGAAGCAGAGGCATAATAACCACTGGCTTTTCTTCTTTTATTAGTTCGCTTTATTTGTTCTAGTGAATTGAGAATTGAGTTGTTCCAAGATCTAGTAGTTCTTCCTTCAGCTTCCTGCTTGATTAAATACTGTAGCAAAATAACCGTATAGCTATATATTTTATTGAGTTTGTCTTCTAGTGACATTTCTTCTAAGCGATCAACTAGAAGCAACGCTGTTTTGTAATCATGGGCTTCAATACTTTTCCTCAGTTCTATTAATTCTTCAGTCATTGTTTTCTTGGTTAATTATTTAATTAAACAGTGTCAACTGTCCATTGTCGAGCGTCAAACCTATCAGTTAGTTATCGATCCCTGCAAACATATTCTCTTCAAGTTGAAAGTGTAAATGTTTTTAAATGCGATCGCGCTTTGCTAGTAACTTTTTAGTTTAAAGATAGCCAAAATTATTAAGAGTGCCTATAGGCGATCGCTGAAACTGATTTGTGAATTAAAAAACTAGTCATAGATTAACTATGACTAGTAGTATTTAAGCTAGATTATCAGTTGATTTAGTGACAGGTACGCCGCCTGATTTAGTGACAGGTACGCCGCCTTCTACGGTAAATTAATTAACTGTAATTAAGCATCAGCTTTGTCTAGTAAATTAATTTTCACTACTTTGTTTTTTTCTGATTCAGCTTTTGGTAAGGTTAGCTGAAGAATACCGTCTTTATATTCAGCTTTTACTTCAGTATTCTGAATTCTTGCAGGTAGAGGAATTACTCTTTGGAAACTACCGTAGCGGAATTCAGAACGAGTTTTACCTTCAGCTTCAGATTTGACCTGAGACTTACGTTCTCCTGAAATTGAAACGCTTTTTGCTGTTGCTTCAATGTTAAGATCAGCAGGCTGCATTCCAGGCACTTCTAATCGCAAAACTAAATTTTCTTTGGTTTCGGTAAGTTCGACTGAGGGAACTTTGGAAAAGTTACCAAACTCAGCTACAGAAGCTGGGGTTAAAACATCATCAAGCATTCTATTTAACTGGTGTTGTAAAGAGTTCATTTCTTGCCAAGGACTATAACGAACAATCGCCATCTTTTTATCTCCGTAAGTTTTATTTATTACTAATTCTTTTCTCGCTTTGATATCATCTTATTGAATTTTTATTGAGCTTGTAAGTGTGGTTTATTACCTTGTTTGGTAGCGGTTACTGCCCGAACTAATTTTGCGGTAAACCCAACCTTTTTTCAGTAAACAGTAAAAAAAAATCCCTGTCTCAATTGAGAGTTCGGAGTAAGCCAACAACTTTTAGTGACTTAAGTTGTGGTGTTGGTCAAACGAAGTTTAACGTCACAGACGGTCAAATAGTTATATTGTTCTAGATCACAAATACCTTCAAACTTAGCAATTACTTCACATAAATCCCAATTATTTATCAAGATGGAGTTGTAACTAACGTTAATGATTGGCTAAAACCTGTATATTTTGATTTAGGTTATAAAATTACAGAAGCCAAAGGCATTAACGATCTCGGATATATTATTGCTCAAGGAACTTATAATGCTGGTAATCATGGCTTCCTTCTTATCCCTACATTCACAGAAGTCAACAGAAATATAAATGTAGGCAATATCTCTACTTTTGGCGAGACGGTTCTTTTTGACTATCAAACTGAAATTGCAGCTAAATATTGATTTGATGTTTATTTAGAAGAAGGATTTAGATTTTAAATACATAGTTAACAATGTTTAATATAGCTACTGATCTTGGTAAGATACTCTCTGCTAAGAAATTTTGAGTTACAACATTGCCTGGAACATGATCAAAAATGATAAGTGGATAATTGAACAAGCCCGCCAGGGGATGATTGCTCCTTTTGAATCAAAATCGGTGAGAAAAGCGGTTTTGGGCGCAGAGCAAGCCGTAGCTACTATTAGTTGGGGACTTAGCTCTTATGGTTATGATATTCGTCTGTCGCCGCACGATTTTAGAATTTTTAGGCATATTCCTGGCACGGTAATAGATCCCAAAAAGTTTAATTCCAAAAACTTAGAACAGGCCCAGTTGCACAGCAGCGAAGATGGCTCATCTTACTTTATTATTCCTGCCAATAGCTATGGTCTGGGAGCGTCGTTAGAAAGCATTAAAATGCCTGCCAACGTTACGGCTATTTGCTTGGGTAAGTCAACTTATGCTCGTGTCGGTGTCATTGCCAATACCACACCCTTAGAAGCTTCTTGGCAAGGTAAAAGTATTACTTTGGAGTTTAGCAATGCTTCAAGTGCTGATGTCAAGATCTATGCCAACGAAGGGGTAGTGCAACTATTATTTTTTGAAGGAGAATCTTGCGAAACAACCTATGCCGATCGCGGCGGTAAATATCAAAATCAAGGCTCAGGCGTAACCTTGCCAAAGGTTTGATTGAAGTCAGGAGTCAGGAGTATAAATGATAATAGATCCTTTAAATGATGGCAAAAGTAGAATTGAGCTAATCGATTCGATGGGTAACGATTTGAGTATAGTTAATGACGCTAGAGCCTCTTTTGAAAAGAGTTCAACCCAGTTGAGCGATCGCGATATTAAATTAATTAATTATTTAATTAAGCATCAGCATACTTCGCCTTTTCGGGGCGTGGTATTTAAGTTCAAAGTCAAAGCCCCGCTATATATATCTCGGCAATGGTGGAAGCACGTAATCGCTAGTAATCATAACGATGAACAACTGGGCTGGAATGAGAAAAGCTTTCGCTATGTAGCCATCGACGATAGCAACGAATTTTATATTCCTCAAACTTTTAGAAAACAATCAAAAAATAATAAACAAGCCACCGTTGGTAATTTAGCAGAGGATTTGAACCATAAAGCGATCGCCATTTATCAAGCGCAGTGTGAACATAGCTATCAAGCCTACAATCAGCTATTGGAACTGGGCGTAGGTAGAGAACAAGCTAGGGGCGTATTAATTCCTGCGGTTTACACTTCTTGGGTTTGGACAGTTTCGCTACAGGCATTACTCAATTTTATCGGCTTACGTTTAGGTACGGGGGCGCAAAGCGAAATTGGAGCTTATGCTCAGGCAATTATTGAGTTAATTAAACCGGTTGTTCCTGTATCGATGAAAGCATGGTCAACTCATGCAGACGCGGGAGAGTCCCAGAAATAAGACTAAGAGATTAGTTGAAAAAAACTAGTAATCAAAATTAAGATTGTTTGAAAGGAATTAACAACTCAGCAATAATTGGTAGATGATCTGAACCAATGGCAGGGCCTAATTTGAAGTTTTTGACTTGAATCTCGGAACTTACTAAACAGTGGTCAATGGGAGCAGAAAGAGCCGCAAATTGAGGCGCAATTATAGAATGAGTTGGTAAGATACCTAATCCCTGGCGAGCATTGCGCAAACCAGAGCGTTCGATCATCTCATGGTAAAAAGGTGACCACATCGAGACGTTCAAATCTCCCAAGATGATCGCTGGTTGATTAAGATTGTGAACATATTCGCCGATCCCAATTTTGAGGTGCTGATTCCGAATTAGCCAGCCTCCCGGTCCCCAATACAGTTGAGGGTAAGCATGAGTCGCAGCAAACTTGACTAAACGATCGCCCACTTTGATCTCGGCAATCACTAAGCCACGATAAGTACCATAGAGCTTTATTTGGGGTTTATTTAACGGCAGCTTACTATATACTTCTATTTCTAGCTGTTTTGCTCGAAGATGATAAGGATAGCTAGACTTTAGAGCGATTAATTCAGAATTCCAGTGGGGTACTGCTTCTTGGAAAATTGCTATATCTGGCTGCTCTCGGTTGATTAAGGCGATCGCTTGAGCGTAATTTTTATTTTCCCACAAAACATTATAGGAAAAAACCTTTAGTGGTTGATACTGCTGAGGGTTAGCAATCTCTGGCTGATTGAAATACCAAGGTAAAATTTCCGCTAAATTGAGCAACACACAAAATAGATTAATTGCGATCCACAGTTTTTTACGAGTCAGTAAAAAATAAACTAAACTGCACAGAGCCATTAACAAAAATTGCAGTTTGTAGCCAGAAGCAAATTCAAGAAATAGATTTAGCCTACCTAAATATCCAGCTACAGATAAAGCGATCGCGCCTATACTCAAACCAGCAAAACAATAGTGACCGACTCCGTTACGTTTTTTGGTAAACACCGACAATTAACCAGCAGCTTAAACACTAGAAGCTAATATAGGCTAACAGATAATTATGGAATTGTATGATCTTTCAACCATTGAGAAATAATTAGCAAAACACCAGTATTGGAATATGGCTGCTACGTAAAATTTGAGCCGTGGTACTACCAATTACTAGATGACGGATCCGGCTGTGGCCATAAGCTCCCATTAGCAATAAACTAATGTCTTGCTCGGTAATATATTGTGCGATCACTTTTTCTGATTCTCCTTCAAGGAGGCGAGAAACTGACTCAAATCCAGCCGAGCGGATTGTTTGTTCAGCTTGATGGAGTCGAGCGATCGCGGTTGGTTCGGCTCTATTTTTGGTAATAGTAATTAGATGTAATTGCAATCCCTTAAAAATCGGAGAATCTACCAAAAATTGCAGCATTTTTTGTCCTGTTGGGCTGCCATCATAGGCGATTAGCACTCGTTCTATTGGCTTAAATTGACGAGAAGTAACTAGGCAAGGTTTCTGACTACTCCGCACAATTCTTGCTAAATTTGCCCCCAAATGTCCAGAAGCCAAACTAGTTGTTTCACCTCGTTTCCCTAGCATAAGTAGATCACAGTCAGCCTCAAATTTGGCCAAACAATCAACTAAAAAACCCGTTTCGTGCAGGAGATTAATCTTGTCTACTCCCTCTGCTTTAAGGGTTTGGGCTGCTTTTTGCAAAACTAATTTTGCCCGTTGGTGATTGATCTTCGCTTTCTCATGTTCCAATTCCACCAAGCGATTGAGCAAATTTTCCGAAGCATCAATGCCAATACTACCACTTAAGTTTTCTGTAGGAATCGCCTGTTGACTGCGAATATCAGTCACGCAGAGAACATTTACTTCTGCCTTTAGTCGAGTGGCAAACCAGGCTCCATAGCGGTAAACGTTTGCCGCAAAAGCCGAGCCATCAGTACAAAGTAAAATTTTTTTCATGATTAAAGGTTGTGATTTTTCATGACAGCCGATTCCTTATTAATTGCTAATTGATTGAAGAGAGTTGCACTGGCTTCATTTAAACCAACCAGTTCTACTTCTGTACCATTACGGCGGAATTTGCTGACTGCTTTATCAACTACTTCTACTGCCCCTTGATCCCAAAGGTGAGCCTGGGTTAAATCGATGGTGACACGTTCTACCAGTTCCCCAAAATCAAAGGATTGGAGAAACTCCTCTTTGGATAAAAAGAAAATTTGACCAGCTACTTTATAAATGCGGTGAGTACCATTATCACTTAAAACTTTATCTACAAACACGAGCAAGGCAATTTTACGGGAAAAGAATACCGTACTCATGACAATTCCTGTCGCTACTCCCAAGGCAAAATTGCGAGTAAAAATAGTGACAAACATGGTGGTTAACATCACTAGTGTTTCAGTGGGAGGAATTCGGCGTATATTTCTAAAGGATGACCAGCGGAATGTACCAATAGAAACCATGATCATCACAGCTACCAGGGTAGCCATGGGCATTTGTTGCACCCAATCTTTCAATACCAAAATAGCAAACAAGAGAAAAACCCCTGCTGAAAGGGTTGACAGTCTCCCTCGACCACCAGATTGCACATTAATCACCGATTGTCCAATCATGCCACAACCAGCCATACCGCCAAAAAAAGCTGTCACGATGTTGGCAATACCTTGACCTTTGGCTTCTTGGTTTTTATCACTGGGAGTATCGGTGAGATCATCTACTAAAGCAGCCGTGAGAAAAGAAGCTAACAACCCGACAATTGCGAGAGTCAAAGAATAGGGCAAAATAATCCTCAAAGTTTCCAAATTTAATGGCACTTGAGGTAGGGCAAACAAAGGTAGAGTCGCGGGTAACTCTCCCATATCGCCTACGGTAGGAACATCTAACTTAAGGGCGATCGCGGCTATGGTCATGACGGCTAAGGCCACCAGGGGAGAAGGGACAGCTTTGGTAAAGCGAGGCAAAATATAAATAATTGCCAAAGAAAGCAGCGTTAGGATATAAACAGTTACAGGCACGTTAGTCAGTTGGGGCAACTGAGCTAAGAAAATTAGCACCGCTAAAGCATTGATATAACCAATCATTACCGCTCTAGGTACATACTTCATCTGGCGACCTAGTTTTAGTACCCCAAAGATTACCTGTAATACCCCCGTTAAGAAAGTGGCGGCTAAAAGATACTGCAAACCATGTTCTTTAACTAAATCGATCATTAATAGTGCCATCGCCCCAGTCGCAGCCGAAATCGATCCCGGTCTTCCTCCCAAAAAAGCCGTTATAACAGCAATAATAAAAGAAGCATAAAGTCCCACTTTGGGATCGACTCCCGCAATAATCGAAAAAGCGATCGCTTCGTGAATTAACGCCAGTCCTACCACTGCCCCTGCCAGAAGGTCTTGTTTAGTGTTAAAAAACCACTGTCTTTTGAGAGTATTTAAATTCAATATTTTCTCCCAGAAATTAATTTTTCAGCAATCGATCTGTTGATTCCTAAAGTCTTTGTCTTTCCCAAACTATAGCTAAACCTTCTTTTAAGGCTGTTAGGCGATCGCCTATCCAATGGGCTTCGGGAATTAAACCAGCAATACCTAATTTTTCTAAACGAAGTTTTACTTTCCCCGTAGCACCCACCACCATTACTTCTCGTCCCACGTTAAGTGCTTCTTTAATCGCGTTTTCAATGGCTAAAGATGAAGTTACGCCCATTACAGGCACTTCTGCTAGGTCAACCAGCAACACATCATAATTATCGATCGCACTATGTTCTCTAGCGATCGCTTTAGCTATGCCAAAAATCATTGCTCCATTTGGGGATATTTTATGTTGAACAAAATGATCAAAACAAAAACTTGTTTAAACAATCGTGGCTAATCAAAACAAAATAAAATTTAGGCTACAGCAGTATTCTCTGTAATCTAGTGAAGTAATTTCAGTCGTCTATAGATTGACTGACTCAAGACTATTTTTCAAGCATTTTTGCTTTTCACATGACTAATTCCATCGCTATAGTTAATCTGGAGTGTTTTCAACTAGGGCGGACATTTCCCAAGGCTATTAATTTTTTGAATTTTGATTAACTGTGACATTATATCCTTTTAGCGATCGCTCAGAACTGTCTTAATTTTAAGTTGCTCGCGTTATTTTTCACCATTAACAATATCACAAAACTTTACAAATTTGCTATGTCAATATCTTTTAGACATGAACAAACTTAAGGAATCTTGGAAATCGCCACGGAATAAACAAAATACTAAAAATTATCAATGTCCATGAATTAGTACATCTTTTAGAGCGTAATCATGGCGATCGCTTTAAGGCTTAGATGAGTAAATTTATGCCCAATTGGAATTTCTCTAAAGACGAACTTAATTAGCTAAAAAATGCTTTTTCAAATTAATTGTCATGAAATAGAAATAATCATCTAATACAAACAGTATCTCTTAAGTTGATTATTAAAAAAGAGTTTCAGAAACTTGTGAAGAAAATATTGGCGATCGCAAATTGACATATTGTTGACCTTTAAAGCTGGTACAGAGTTGTTAGCAGTATGTTGACTAATTTGCCATTAGTAAAGAACCAATACCTTACCTAAAATACTTTCATTTGGTTTACCACAGAAATCAATTATGATTGAAGTAAGTATTAACTTGTGTAAGAGCAAATATCTCTTCATTCTTGATCTAAATTTACAGGCGTAATGTGTAGCGTCTTAACAGAATATGAAATTACCCATTGTGGCTGTTATTGGTAGACCCAACGTTGGGAAATCTACCTTTGTCAATCGTTTAGCTGGAGATCAACAGGCGATCGTCCACGATGAACCAGGAATTACCCGCGATCGCACTTACCGCCCTGGGTTTTGGCTAGACCGCGATTTTCAGATTGTCGATACAGGTGGACTTGTCTTTGATGACGATACTGAATTTTTGCCGATGATCCGTCAGCAAGCTATGGCTGCTTTAGTAGGGGCTTCAGTAGCAATTTTTGTCGTTGATGGTCAATTGGGCTTAACCGAAGGCGATCGCGAGATTGCGGCATGGTTACGTCGTCAAACTGTTCCCGTACTTTTAGCCGTTAATAAATGTGAGTCGGTTGAACAGGGTTTGGCTCAGGCGGCGGAGTTTTGGGAGTTGGGCTTAGGTGAACCCTATGCTATTTCTGCCATTCACGGTAGCGGTACAGGAGAACTATTAGATGAACTAGTGACTCATTTACCCCCTGTAGATGATTTGGTCGAAGATGACGAAATTAAAGTAGCAATTATTGGTCGCCCGAATGTAGGCAAATCAAGTTTGCTTAACGCTTTAACGGGGGAACAACGTTCGATTGTTAGTCCTGTGTCTGGGACTACCAGAGATGCGATCGATATGATCGTACAGCGGGGTGAACAAACCTACCGCTTGATCGATACTGCGGGGATTAGGCGTAAAAAAAACGTTGACTATGGGGCAGAGTTTTTCAGCATTAACCGCGCTTTTAAAGCAATTCGCCGTTCGGATGTGGTGCTGTTTGTCATCGATGTTTTAGACGGCGTTACCGAACAGGATTTAAAGTTGGCAGGACGGATTATTGACGAAGGTAGAGCAGTTATCTTAGTCATCAATAAATGGGATACGGTAGAAAAAGACTCTGATACCATTTATGAATATAAAAAAGAAATTATGTCTCGTTTATATTTCATGGAATGGGCGCAAATAATTTTTGTCAGTGCCATGACTGGTCAACGGGTCAATAAAATACTCGATCTAGTAGATACCGCAGCAGCAGCTCATCGTCGTCGTGTTACTACCTCGGTCATTAACGAAGTATTAGAAGAAGCTGTTAGCTGGCACTCTCCCCCAACTACTCGTCAGGGAAAACAAGGCAGAATTTATTATGGAACACAGGTTAGTTCTCAACCACCGACTATTGCCTTATTTGTCAACGATCCCAAACGGTTTAACGATAATTATCGCCGTTATATTGACCGCCAGTTTCGCGATCAGCTTGGGTTTATCGGTACTCCTGTGCGTCTAGTTTGGCGTGGGAAGAAAATGCGTGAATTGGAACGAGGTGCTAATAAAGCGACTAAGGTTAAATAGATTTTGTGTGAGGCGATCGATTAAGAAAGTTAAGAAATTTCTTGATTGATCGCTAATTTCAAAATATTAAATCCAGATTAATGTTAATTTTCTGGCAATCAGAATTTGAATAATGTTAGAAACTATATTTGAGCCACTACAATATGGCTTTATGCAGCGATCGCTAATAGTTGCGGTTACCGTTGGGGTCATTTGTGCAGTGGTGGGTAGTTATTTAATGGTGCAGAGATTAGCACTGTTGGGAGATGCGATTAGTCATTCGGTATTACCAGGATTAGCGATCGCTTATTTAGTCGGTGCCAACATCTTTTTAGGTGCATTTATTGCAGGAATTATCAGCACTGTTCTGATTAATTTGATTAGCACTAGGTCGAATATCAAAGAAGATACGGCGATGGGAATCGTCTTCTCGGCCTTTTTTGCCTTAGGAATTACCCTCATTACCGTAGTCCAGAAAGACAATAAAATTGACCTGAATCACTTTTTGTTTGGTAATATCTTGGCAGTGGACGGAAACGAGGTGCGGGATACCTTAATTATTGCGGGAATTGTGCTGACCGTAGTTTGTTTGCTTTATAAAGAACTGCTATTTTACACTTTTGATAAGTTGGGTGCGCAGGCGGTAGGTTTACCTGTAGGTTTATTAGATTTAGGTTTGATGGTCTTGATCGGTTTAACTATTGTCGCCAGTCTCAAAGCGGTGGGAGTAATTTTAGTGTTGTCGTTGTTGATTACTCCTGCGGCTAGCGCGTATCTTTTGGTCAATCGTCTGCATTTAGTGATGCTGCTGGGAATTTTAATCGGCGTGGTATCAAGTATTACGGGAATGTATCTTAGCTATTATTATAATTTGCCTTCGGGTCCCGCGATCGTCTTAGTCACTTCTGGTATTTTTGTGATCGCGTTGTTGTTTAGTCCCAGTCAAGGTTTATTGACCAACCCTAGTATTGGTTGGGGTAAATCAGGTTTGATTAGAGAATTGAAAGGTCTTTTTAATCATCGAAAGCTAAAGTAGCCTAAGATGCTTTTCCTGTTTGAAATAGACGGCCAATAATTTCTTCAATAGGCGGATCGCTAACGCTTAAGTCGTGGATTTGTAATTGTGCCAGGATGCGAGAGATTGTAATAGTTAATTTCTCTCTGGGAACTAAAAACCGAACTTCTTGACCTTCAATCGATTCAATCTCACCAAAATTAGCTAGCTCTGCTGGAGTCAAAGTTTGTGCCAGCTCTATCCTTACCTGCCGATAGGGAGCAAAGCGATCTAATAATCCATCTAGCAAGCCATCGTAAATTAATTGTCCTTGATGAATCAATAAAACGCGATCGCATAAGGCAGTAATATCTGCCATATAGTGACTAGTAAGTAGAATCGTCGCGCCATAGCGTTGATTATATTCCTGAAGAAATTTCCTTACTGCTACTTGAGCATTAACGTCTAAACCTAAGGTTGGCTCATCAAGAAATAGCACTTGAGGATGATGCAGCAAAGCAGCTAATAACTCAGCCTTCATTCTCTCGCCTAAAGAGAGCTTTCTGACTGGTTGATGTAGCTTGTCGGCAACGTCTAGCATCTCCGCCAGTTCGGTCAAACGCTGTTTAAAAACGCGATCGCTAATACTATAAACGGCAGCATTGATGCGTAGGGAATCTAAAGCTGGTAAATCCCAAAGTAATTGTTGTTTTTGCCCCATAACTAAACTAGTTTTCTGCAAAAACTGCGGTTGACGGCGAAAAGGAACATAATCTGCTACTCTTACTTCCCCTCCCGAAGGATGAATCAAACCTGTCAGCATTTTGAGGGTAGTAGTTTTTCCTGCACCATTAGCTCCTAAAAAACCAACTACTTCTCCTGGCTGAATCTGAAAAGATACGTTTTGGACAGCCTTAATTTCGCGATATGTCCGACGGAAAAAGTGGGTCAAAGTCCCCTTTAATCCTGGCTT
This sequence comes from Myxosarcina sp. GA_180221_E-2-1-MAG-40_15, assembly GCA_020692205.1. Lineage (GTDB taxonomy): Bacteria > Cyanobacteriota > Cyanobacteriia > Cyanobacteriales > Xenococcaceae > Waterburya. Next base: position 31,819 of record JAIMKV010000007.1, on the reverse strand, counting down.
TTTAATCGCCACAGGATAGGTTTTGCTTAAGTTCTCGACGACAATTATAGACACAATAAAAGGATAAAAGACGAGGGCGGAAAGATGAGTAACTTATGCCGCTTTTGGTCAGCGGTTACAAGTAGTTGGGCGGTAAAGTTCTCCGCCAATGCGGTAAAACTCAAAGTGGGAAGTTGAAAGATGACTGCACAGAAACTACTTGACCATTACGCTTAATCGTTAAAATAGCTCCTTTTAGTTCACTAGTAGAAGATTTTAAACTGGACTGATGCTCAAAAGATAAGATCACTATGTAGGAAACATTGCCGTTTTCTGCCCGAAAACCCCAATTATTTGCCAAAGGAGCAGCAGGATAGTCAATTAGTCCCTGTCTGATGCGATCGCCAATTAATTATCTCGTCCAACAGCTTAATTAAAGCTGAATCAAAATATAGACACTGTGGTTCTCATCTAGCTCAGTAATTAGCTTCAACCAAGATCAAGCCAATTACAAGAATATGCGGTAAACCGTATTTTACTTGGATTTTTGGCTATTCTAAAATAAAGGATATAAATCAAAATAATTAATATAGCTGATTTTTCGAGATGTAGTCATCTTGTTTATAAAAATATCAATTTAGAGAGGTTGAGCAAACGTTATGGGTTTTTTTGATTCTCAGGTAGTCCAAGAAGAAGCCAAAAAATTGTTTGATGATTATCAGTCGCTGATGAACTTAGGCGGTGAATACGGCAAATTTGATCGCGAAGGCAAGAAAATGTTTATCGAACAGATGGAACAGCTAATGGAGCGTTATCGTATATTTATGAAGCGTTTTGAGCTTTCCGAAGATTTTATGGCGCAGATGACTGTTCAACAGCTAAAAACTCAGCTCAATCAATTTGGCATGACTCCTCAACAGATGTTTGACCAAATGGAACTGACTCTCAAACGGATGAAGTCTGAGATTCAACCATAATCTCAGTTTTTTAGTTGAATCAGATTTGCTGGTTTTTGGCTTTTAAGTCAAGAATCACTCAAAGCTCTACTATTTATTGGTCAACTATGGAGGAGAGAACTGCGAAGCTGCGGGAAAATGTTTGACTGGCTCATTTTCTAAAGCTTTGAGCATAAAAGAACGCCATACAGGAGCAGCAAAGTCTCCTCCAGTAATTCCTCTACCCATACTTTGGTAGTCATCGTTACCTATCCAAACTGCCGTGGCTAGTTGAGGTACATATCCCACAAACCAAACATCTCGTTCGGAAGATGTCGTCCCTGTCTTCCCTGCTGCGGGGCGACCAATATTTGCTTTACTGCCAGTTCCTCCAGGTTCTAAAACGCCTTTTAACATTGTGGTCAAGCTAGCTGTAGCCCAAGGATCTAACACCTGTTGAGGGGTAGGAGTGTTGTCTAGTAAAATGTTTCCTTTACTATCGGTAACCTGCAAAATAGCTGTAGTTTTGGATTGCCAACCATTGTTCGCAAAAGTGGCAAAAGATCCTGCCATTTCTAAAGGAGTCACGCCAATTGAACCCAAGGGTAAAGAAATTACTGGCTGCATCGGACTGGCTATGCCTAAAGTACGGCAAATTTCGATCACTTTTTCTAATCCCACAGCCTTACCCAATTTAACCGCAGGAATATTACGAGATTGAATCAAAGATTTAGCAAGAGACATTTTACCGCCAAAATCTTCTTGACCACCATAGTTTTGAGGGCGATAAACTCCTCCAGGGATAGAATAAGTGATTGGAGCATCATCAACTGTAGTACCTGGACTATATTTTCCGCTTGCCAAAGCAGCATAATAGACGAAGGGTTTAAAAGATGAGCCTGGCTGTCTGCGAGACTGAAGCGCGCGGTTGAACTGGCTAGATTCATGGTCAACTCCTCCTACCAGAGCTTTGACAAAATGAGTTCGAGGATCTACTGCTGCCAAGGCAATTTGATCTGCTCTTAAACCCCAGCTTCGCAGCATTTGATGATTTTCTTTGACTGATTCTTCCGCCATTTTCTGAAAGTCCATATCGATTGTCGTTTGGACTCTAATACCACCACGCAATACTCTTTCTCTACCAAATCGCTCTTCTAATTCTTGGGTGACGGCTTCGGTGATAAAAGGCGATTTGCTGCTACGCCATGCAGTAGGTTTTCCCACCAATAAAGGAGCTTTAAGCGCAGCCTGCTCTTCTTCTGGTGTAATCCAGTTTAAAGTACGCATTCTGGCTAATACTGATGCCTGTCTGGCTTTAGTACTGCTATAGTCCAAAAATGGGCTATATTGCTCTGGTGCTTGAATTAAGCCGGCTAATACCGCAGCCTCGGCAAGATTTAGCTCATTAGCACTTTTGTTGAAATAGCTTTCAGCAGCAGTTTGAATACCATAGTTATTGTGACCCCAGTAAATATTATTGAGATACATTTCTAAGATTTCATCCTTAGAAAAAACCTGCTCGACTCGAATTGCTAAAATTGCTTCTGCTAGTTTGCGACTAAAAGTACGTTCACTAGTCAAAAAAAGATTTTTAACCAGCTGCATGGTTAAGGTAGAAGCACCCTCGGAAACGCCACCTTCTCTGTAATTAGTTAAGGCTGCACGACCAATACTATAGGGATTTAATCCTCGATGGCGGTAAAAATTGCTATCTTCAATTGCCACTACGGCTAGCTTTAATTCTGGTGATATTTGCTCTAAAGAAGCAACTTCTCGGTTGGCTTCACCGTGCAAACTAGTCATAAGTCTACCTTTAATGTCATAGACATAGCTGGTTTCTGCGGGAACATAATTACGCAAAACCCTAACATCAGGAAGGTTACGAAAACTAAACGCCAAGCCAACTAAACCCCCTGCTGCAACGGCACTAACGATCATCGTAATACCTAGTACAGTACCTCCCGTAGCTTTTGCTACTCCAGACAAAAATGACATGGCGATCGCCTGATTTTGAGGTTCTGGTTTCTGCAACATGATTTCAGAAGACACGATGTTTTATTTCCTCCACAGAGCATTACTTAAGAAACTGCGCCAATTGTAGGCTACTGTAATTAGACGAAAAGTCAAGCAGAAATTCAATCATAACTTTATCCTAGTAATTTACGCCTTATCATACTAAATCCTGTTTGGATAGAACACTTTAAAGTAAAAAAAACCTCGGCTGACTAACCGAGGTTTTTAAATTCAGGAGAAATCTCAATGTTGACTACAGTACTAAGACTATTTGCTGTGGTTAAAGGTCGCAAACCGTACTAATCAAAACAATAAGCTTAGTTGTTTAAAACTTAAACAGCCAACATCTTTAATTTATGTAAATTAATGTAACAAAAAAATCAGATATTAACAAGGTAGTTTGGATCTATTCCGAGTAAGTCACGCTGGCAGGTAAACTACTACTACTCGATAAATTATTTCACGCTTCAGCCAATGATTATTGCAATTACTGCTTTAAAGGGAGGGGTGGGCAAAACCACAACCGCAGTCCACTTGGCTGCATATTTCCAGTCTTTAGCACCGACACTATTAATTGACGCAGATAAAAATCGTTCTGCATTAGTTTGGTCAAAAGAGGATAAATTACCTTTTTATGTTGCATCTCAAGCGGGTGCGCCAGGCTTAATCAAAAAATTTACGCATATTATCATTGATACTCAGGCTAGACCAGAACCAGAAGAATTAGAAGATTTAGCTGCTGGTAGTGATATGTTAATTTTGCCGACAACTCCAAATCATTTAGATTTAGACACAACAGTTAAAGCGGTTGAGTTGCTGAGAACTTTGGATGCCAATTACAAAGTTTTGCTGACTAAAGTAGACTCCCGCACCAAAAATGCTAGAGATGCTAAAAAGTTTTTGTCAGACGCACAGCTACCACTATTTGCAGCCGAAATTCCCTTGCTAGTCGCTTTTCAACGCTCGCCTAGCCACGGTGTTATAGTTAAAGACTATCGTGATCCTCGCTCCCACATTGGTTGGAACCAGTATCAGGCTGTAGGTCAAGAAATAGTTAAGCTAATCTCTTAGTAGCTTTTTAATACTAGCCACCCTTGCGAGCAATAACGGCGTAAAAAGGATCGCCTCCAGCTAAACCCAGCATTTGTAAAAAGCCAGGTAAAGGAGGTTGATGTACTGTCACCTCTGGTTTAGTAAAACCAGCAACAGACTGAAAATACCGTTGTACAAGATTGACTCGCTCTGTATCTGTCCCATCTCGCCAAGCTGCGATCGCTTTTTGATAGAACATGCGGTTAGAAAAGCTAATAATTACCAAACCATCAGGTTTTAATACGCGATAAATTTCTGACAAGACAGCTTCAGGATATTGTAAGTACTGAATAGAGACGGTAATTAAAACCGCATCAAAATCAGCATCTTCTAAGGGTAACTTGGGATTTTGATTGAGGTTTTGCACAAAATAATGATCTAATCTTGGGTTTTTGGCTAATTCTGCTGCGTTCATCCCATGTCCTTCCACATGAGCATACTCTAGGTCATTGGGTAAATGAGATACCCAGCTACTCATTAAGTCTAAGATCCGAATATTTGGCTGTAGCCGTTCGCGATAAAGATTCGTCAGGCGATCAATAAACCCTTCGTCCACATGAGTTACTAATCGAGGAGAATCATAAAAATTAAGATCGTTGGTATCGTCTAATTTGGCTCTTTGCTCTGGACGCAGCATAGGTAAAATATTTGATAGTTTTATTTAATACGATTTAAATTCTATCGTTTTTTTACTGCCTAGATAATCGTTTTCTACTAAGATTGGTGCAATACCGAAGCATAGCTGAATTTAGCCAGTATTCCAAGTACTCAAAGCTCAAATTAGCTTAATGGTAATTGAGCAATGTTCGTCTATGTGATTTGCGTTCAACCGCATCTTTTGCTGATTTTTTCTTAATACTTAACCAGTTAAATAGTTTCTAGAAAATTCAGGATAATAGCTGACGATTCTGTTTTTACAGGATTACTAGATTAGATGAGTGAGCGATCTACGATTAGTACTTACTGAAAACTTTATATTTTATGAGTAAGTTATGGATTAAATTAGCAATACCAAAGTTTTTATAGTTTTTATATTTTTAAAAAATAGCTAACTCTTATGGCAAAAAGATTAAAACTTCGGACTTATGACTTGTGACTTCCGCATAGCGGTAATAGTCAGGTGTTATACTACCCTGGTTTACTAATATTTAGAAAACAGATCATTGATCAACTTATAAATCGGCTTATTAATATTACAATTTTAAAACAATAGTTGAGTTAGGAATTATTTAAAAATGGCAAATCTCGAACATTTAGCATTAGTTAAGCAAGGTGTTGACGCTTGGAATGAATGGTATAAGCAACACCAAAAAGCAACTCCAGACTTTTCTCAAGCCAATCTTAGTAATCTTAATTTAAGTGGAATCAATTTAAATAGAGCTAACTTAAAACAAGCTAACCTAGCTAATACAGACCTCAGTAAATCTTTATTAGTCAATGCCAATTTGGAGAGGGCAAACCTCTTAGGAGCAAATCTTACTGATGCTAACTTTAAAGGAGCAAATTTAGACTACGTAATTTTTTTTCAGACCATGATTAATCGCCAAACAGCGATCGCCAGTAAAAACCTTAAAGTTTATGAAATTGTCAACAATAAAGTTACAAACAAAAATTTTGCGGGTATAGATCTGAGTAATTCTCATCTATTTCGCGCCGATCTTAGTCATGCTGATTTAAGTAAGGCTAAGTTAGTTAATGCCAACTTGAATAGTGCTAATTTAAGCAATGCTTATCTTTATAAAGCAGATTTAACTGGGGCTAATCTTCAAAATGCTGACTTAAGTAATGCTTATTTTAGTCAAGCAAATCTCACTTCTGCCTATCTTGGTGGCGCGTTATGTTATGGAACATATTTTAAAGATGCAGACTTAAAATTTGCCAATTTGAAAACGGCTAAGTTTAGTCCTAAAACCATGATTGATCTCAAGTGGTATTCTGTTTGGGAAATAGTTAATCAGGGTGCAGTTAAAAAGAATCTGAGTGGTGTGGATCTAAGTAATGCTAATCTGCAAGGGGCTAACTTTGAAGAGGCAAATTTAACTAATGCCAAACTAAATCATGCTATTTTATGCCATAGCAATTTGAATCGTGCCAACTTGACTAATACAGAGCTTGTCGGGGCAAATATCTGTGGAGTAGATTTAAATCAGGCTAATCTTAAGGGGGCTAAGCTCAAGTCAGTAATTAGCGATCGCCGTACTCAATTATCAGTTGGAGAAAGTGCCAATAATCTAATAGTTCAAGAAAAACCAGCAGCGATCGCTTCGATTTCTGCTCCCCATACCACCACTACTAGATCAACCAACCAAACTAATCTAGCTCAAACTAAATCCAGCAAAAATATTATTGGAATATTATTATTCTTAGCAATAATTGCTTCAATTATTACCGCTGGATTTATTTTCTTTAATCAAAATTTAAACTATCCTTGGCAAGAAAGGCTTCAGCTGTGGCAAGAAAAGCTAAAATAATCGATTTTGCCAAATTAGGTAAGGGAGTAACTTAGACATCATTAATCTAATCCAAAATAGCAAATTAAATCGTATTTTTACATCAAGGCAAAATAGATCAATCAGATAAAAATATGGGGCTTAGCTATGCCTACTTGGCAAGGTCTTGATCAATAACCAAACCTTCACTGATGATCAACGGCTATCACCCAATTATTCCCAAGAAAATATGAAAATTAAATAAGTTAGTCGTTTTCCCAATTATCGTCAGAAACCAAATCTCCAATTGGATCTCTTAAGAGATAGTCACATCTTTCCAATTCGCATTCAACTGTAACCCATTCACGAGCAGGAATATACCGACAAAGAGTATATATAGACTGTTGGCGGTTAACAACGCCTGTTTCAATTAGCTGCCGAGCTTCTTCTTTGAGGATGTCAATTGAATAACTAGGGGAAATAGACTGGTATACGGTAGCAGTAGTCATATTTAGTCACCGAATCAATAGCATTTAATTTAAATCTCTATCTATTAATATAAACCATATCAAAGATTATTGATAGCAAAATCTACTAGGCTGCTGTATTAAAAGTTACAAAATAATCATAATCTCAAAAAACTTAAATAATCCTTTGGTACTGCTCAATCCTGGATCGAAGAGCAGTTTAATTTTAAAATCCAAAATTGCGTTGAGAATTAAATCCTAACATATGAGAATCATGACTGAATAAAGCAGACAAAGCGATCGCCTGAGCCTGCTCCATTTGACCGTAGCTAAACGCCCAGGGTAAGTTTGGGTCGATTATGCTTTTAAACCATGCCAATGTGTAAGGACTGCCGTAAATTACTATTGCCACTGCTTGTCCATTGGCGATCAATCGTTGATATATTTGCTTGGCTTGGGTCGTCAAACCTGCCTTACCTCGAAAAGGATTACCCCGAATGAATACTTGTAACAAAGTAGGGCGGGAATCGAGCAGAATGCAGTCAAGGGTATTGCTGTCTACTATTTGTCTTTGGTAGTTAAACCGTTGTGGCAGAGTAACAGCAGGTGAATTCAGATCTAAATAAGCAGCATTGAGTACATCATCTACCACGATCAAATTACGTCCGTCTTGATTTTGGTTGAAAATCAATCCTGCTTCGCTAGTTTGCAATGAATCTTGGAGAATTGAATCAACCGTTTGTCTGGCTGCTTGGTTGGATAATTCTAAAGTCGATTCGGCGGCAGTTAACACTCGGTTTTTGGCTTGCCAAATACGGGTTAAAGACTCTTGAATACGCTGTTCAGCAATTCGTCCTGATCTTACTGCGTCGTAAATTGAGGCGATCGCCACTTCAGGATTATCGGGCATCAATAAAATATCGCTTCCCGCTTCAACTGCCATCACTGCTACTGATTCGGGAGTGGCATATTGAGTTATTCCCCCCATGATTAAAGCGTCGGTAACAACTAATCCCTCAAACCCGAGTTGCTTTCTGAGCCGATCTGTAACAATCTTGGCAGAGAGAGTAGCTGGCTTTTGTCGATCCCAAACAGGAATCAAAAGATGAGCCGTCATCACGCTATCTACGTTTGCAGCGATCGCTCGTTCAAAAGGAGGTAGTTCAATAGCTGCCAGTCTAGATTCTAAATGAGGTATAGCAGGTAAATCCAAGTGAGAGTCCGTAGCTGTGTCTCCGTGACCTGGAAAATGCTTGGCAGTGGTTAAAACAGGATAAGATTTAGCACCATCAATAAACGCTGTCGCAAGAGCCGCAACAACTTCAGGGCGATCGCCAAAAGCTCGAATATTGATTACTGGATTATCAGGATTATTATTGACATCTACTACAGGAGCAAGCAGCCAGTTAATTCCTACCGCTAAAGCTTCTTGAGCCGTTGTTCTACCCATTTGAGCGGCATACTGTCGTGCCAGGGCAGGATTCTGCTGGTAAATAGCCCCTAATGCCATTGGCGGAGGAAACCAAGTTCCTCCTGGAAAACGCTGTCCAATACCTTCTTCAACATCCGCTGCGATCAAGAGGGGAATTTTTGCCCAACTCTGTAGCTGTTGCGATCGCGCCTGCAATTCAATGCTGCTTCCCCCCAAAAGAATTACGCCGCCAAGGTTAAATTCTGCCAGCCACTTTTTTAGTTGAGCCTGATCAGCTTCCCAAGCAGGATAACGAATTTGATGATCGAATAGATAACCAGAAGCTCGAACGACAATCATTTGAGCGATCTGCTCTTTGAGAGATAAACTTTGCCAATCTCTAATTTCCAATCCTCACCCCAATTCGTCAGCTATAAATCTTCGCCCAATTCTACTGTTTCTGGTTTGTCTTGTCGCTCCTGGCTAATTTTACTCAGCAAGTTCAACATATTATCTCCTCGTTCTAAAGAGTCTTCAAAAAACTTCACTGTTGGCATGCGTCTGAGCTGCATCCGACTACCCAATTCCCGACGGACAAAATTTGCCGAAGACTCCAATCCCTCCATAGTCTCTGTTCTGGCTTCTTCCGTACCATAAATGCTGACGAAGATTTTAGCGTGTTGTAAATCTCCTGAAACATCAACATCAGTAACGCTCACCATTCCCGCACCAACGCGATCGTCTTTGATTTCGCTGAGTAACATCTGGCTGACTTCTCGCTTAATTAAGGCAGCTACACGAGCTACACGACGACTATTAGCCATAATTTTTTACCTCATCATAAATAACTTTGGACGATGCAATAAACTGTCTTACGACAGTTCCTACAATGGGTCACAGACCCCTTCGGGTTCAGCACTTTTCTTAACGGAGGATACCTCCCTTCGGGTTCAGCAGTTTGCTCAAGTCGGGGAACCCGCCCAACGCAACTGCTTCACCGCAACGAAAGTACTTCACCGCAACGGACTGTCTTGCGATTACACCACTCTAAATTGTAGCTAAACCGTACCTAGTTAGAAACTGGTAGTGTTTAATTCTCTTTATAACGTTTTTATCGAGCTAGTTGTCCCAGGATGCTGGACTGCGGAAAAGTCATTTTTGGGCTTTCTTCCAATAAATAATTTAAGAATGTCTCCGCAATTACCGACAATTTTTTTCCCGCTAAATGAGACACAAACCAACGACGTTTAATCGGAAAGTGTTGGAAATCCAAAATTGTTAATTCCCCTGATATTCCCTCAGAAATTAAACAATGTTCTGATAAAACCGATATGCCTAATCCGCCAGAGATCGCCTGTTTGATTGCTTCGTTGCTGCCCAACTCTAGCTTGACCTTGACCGAAATATTGTGCTGAGCCAATAAATTAGCAATAGCATCTCTTGTCCCCGATCCCTGCTCCCTCATAATAAAAGGCTGATCGTTCAACTCTTTTATATCAATATTTCGCTTCGAGGCTAAAGGATGATCTTTTTTAGCAACGACTACCAAGGGATTATTTAAAAATGGTTTGCTGGTCAAATCCATATCTTGGTGCGGATTGCTAACCACATACAAATCGTCTTTATTCATTTGCATGCGCTCCTGAATTTCTTGATGGTTAGTCACTTTAAGTGCCACATCAATCCCAGGATAATTCTGGCAAAAAGAACCAAGTAGTCTAGGAACAAAATATTTAGCAGTAGTAATGACGGCCAAATTTAACTGTCCCTGCTTAGTTCCTTTAAGATCGGCTATCTTAATCTCGAAGTTATTGAGTTTTTCAAAAATCTCTTGGCAAGTGATTTGCAATTCTTGCCCTGCATCGGTTAAATAGAGACTTTTACCAATTTGTTCAAATAACGGGAGTCCGATCGCTTTGGTTAACTGTTTAACCTGACTTGAAACAGTGGGTTGAGTAATTAGTAATTCCTCGGCAGCGCGAGTAAAGCTACCAAGGCGCGCTACTGTTTCAAATACTTTTAGTTGATGTAAGGTTGCTGGAATCAAAAGTTGATGCTCCTGAATTTACTTGAGTAATCATCTTGTTATTTATCATATATAAAAATCAATGTATTTTGCTTAAATCATAATTTAAAGTTTATAGATATTGTAAAATTTGACTCGCCAAAACAAGAGATTGACCATAACCTTATCGATTATTGGCGTTACTGAATCGAGGTATGATTCTATGATTTTCACGACTAAACAGATCAACACTGAAGCTCAAAGCTAAAGGCTAAAAGCTAAAAGCTACGAACAAATTACTTCTCGATTTCACGTTGTCCCCTTGTCCTAAAGGATAAGCTTCGCAAATGGGATACTTTAAATCAGCAACGCCGATTAATTTTGGCTGAGATTTAGTAGCGCACATTCCCAAACTAAACGAGGTTGGACATAACTAAGCAGGCATTGTCGAGTTCTTTCCCAGATTGCCATCAACTGAATTTGTTGACTTTGTTGCCAGTAGTAATATTGCAGATAATCTACCAACCACAGTTGAGTTTGCCCGTCTAGCTGAGTAGAGACAGTTTGAGCTAAATTGAGAGCTTCTAACGCAGTCTTGGGCGATCGCTTTAACTGTTGCAGTAAATCATCGGGAATTGCCTGTAGTCTTTGCCAAGCGGCGATTGCTTCTCCTGGACTGCCTTGGGCGATCGCGATTAGTTCAGGATGTTCGAGAATTGCTTGGTAGCCTTTAAGTTCTAATATGGTAGTTAAATGAACTTGAGATAGGCGATTAAACTGGATGCGTTGACAGCGAGACACTAAAGTAGTTAACAAAGAGTCTGCATCAGGAGCAATCAAAATCAGCGTGGCGTTTCCAGGCTCTTCCAGGGTTTTTAATAAAGCATTGGCAGGTGCTTCTGCCATAGTCTGAGCCTCTTCTATAACTACAACTTGCCTGTTGGCTTCTAATGCAGGACGATTTAGAAACCGCATCATCTGGCGAATTTGTTCGATGCGAATTTTGGCTGGAGTTTTGAACTGTAAACCATGTTTAGCAGCCTTGGCGGCAGTATATAGTTCGCCTTTACTCAGATAAGTGGGTTCAACCCGCAGCAAGTCTGGATGACTGCCTGTTTGGATTTTTTTGACCGCCAGTTCTTGTTTTGGCAGCGACAAATCAGCAGTTAACAAAAGCTGTGCAAAATCACTGGCAGCAATTGTACGTCCAATACCTGGTGAGCCACAAAATAAATAAGCGGGTGCAATCCTGTTTAGCTTGACAGCCTGTAAAAGCAATTCAACTGGCTTTTCTTGACCTAGTAAACCTTGGAAAGCATTCATGTTCAGATTATTGCTGATTTAAATAATGATGTAAATCACCATACGGTTTTTGCTTGCCTAGCAATGCTTTGACGATCAAGCTTGATCAAATAATGATTTAGTATCCTTCTTCATCATCAATCATCGCTGGATCGATTAAGGTGATGTCGAAAGGATCATCTGGTGGAATAGTAGGAAAGATATCATATTCTCGATATTCATAAACTGCTTCTACCTGAGGTCCAAAAACAACTTTATCGCCGTTTTCCAGGTCATGAAATCTTACTTTCTTACCGTTAATCAATAATCCATTAACGCTAGTTTTTCCGTCTGAATTACCGTCAATAATCCGATAAGAAATGCTGTTTTCTTCCTCTCTTTTGATTAAGGTGGCGTGATGACGAGATACAAATTGCGATTGCAGCACAATATCACACTGTCCGCCTCTGCCCATAGAATAGGTGGCATTTTGAAGGCGAATCTCTCGATGACCTTTGCCATCAGTAACAATTAAGACGTGTTCTTCACGGTGTTTTACAGGTTTTGAAGTCATGAGCCAAGTATGGTATTACCAGTTTATGGTAACTAGGTTCGCCTATTAAATTAATCGCAGCGATAAGTCATAGTAACAAATGGGTTAATTTAGACGGTGTTCTATTTTATGCCAGCCTAAACCAAAAGCTTGACATTAATCAAAGTGTAATAGCAATTAAAACAACTTTATTCTCAACCGTCTTGGCAAGTTTGCCCACATTTAGATCTTCAATTTGTGTAGCTGTCTAGTCAAAATAAAATAACGTGACGATTTTTCTCTGTTCTTCTGCTTCCTGACAAGTCTTTAATAATGTATGACTGTCGTGAAAAGCAAAGCAAATTAGCTGCTGACAACGGGCAATAATTTCACTATTGCACATAGCACTTGCCTCGCCCAAAGATAAATGATCATTCTTAGAATTTTCAATTAAATGAACAACTTTCTCTAGCTGCTTTTTAGATTCTTTTGGCTGACGAGATAAGCTTTGTGGCAAAATCACGGTCAATAAATTTGACTCAGCACGCATTGCACCTTTAATGGCGGCTGCATTAGTTCCAATCGCTCCAGAAGTAACTAACCGATTTCCTCCCAAAACCAAGGCATAGCTCATCATTTCTATCAACTGTTGGTGCATCAGTGGTACATGGCGAGAACCTAATAACGCGATTCGCTTGGAACCAGTTTGCTGTATGGCTGCTAGTTCTTGGGTTAATGTATCAAGGCTTACGTCGCTTGCGGTTATTGTATCTAATGGTTGTTGGCTCAATGAACAAATTTCACGTCTAATCTTAACGCCAGTAATTGTAACAAATCATTGTCGGCTAAAGCGAGAGCCTGTGGTAAAACTTTATTTTCAAGCTGTACGCTGTATGATTAGATTAGAGATTTCTAAGCAATACTGCCTCGTTTACGGGCTTCTTTGTAAGACGTTGCGACGTTACGCAAACCTGCTTTGATTAGCTGTTGTTCTAGTAGACCAAAAAAGCGAGCGCGATCGCCTCCTCTGACTACCGCCTGATTATGAGCTTCGGCTAATGCTACGGGATAACCATAGCCTTTGTGTACTTGAGCCAGCACGATACTTAAAGACTGCTCAAACAAATTCTGGTCTTCTACTACCCAAGCGGGAACTTCAATCCGAGCAATCTCTGCACCGACGTTGACATAACAAAAGTGAACTCTCTGGGCATCCTCGTAAAGATCTAAAATACGTAGATTGCTCCGATACAAGGGGCTTCTTTGTCCTGGTTGCAGCTGATTTGCCCAAAAGGTTGAGTCGCGTAAAGAATCAATTTTCTGACAGGGATATTTATCAAACAGATCGCTACAGTGAACGACACAGTTGGGATGCTCATGTTCACAAGTATGCAAACGTAAAAAGTTTAATCCTTCTGTACTTCGAGAGGCACTAACGTAGCCCATCAGTGGAATATTTGTGGCTCTGAGACGTTCACAAGCGGCCAGAATTGGCGGAAGAATTTTGTCTCTAGCTTCTACAGGTAAGCCGTCTAAAAACCAGTAGATCAGCGAGCCATCAACCAAAGCCAAGTTAGGTACATTATGATGCCCCCCTGGAGGCAACACCCAGTTACAAGCCATCTCTGCTAACATCTCAGCTTCCGAGACAGTGCGCCGATAACCCATCCATTCTTCTAAACGAATACCCCATTGCCGAGAAATAGATAAATCTTCAGTTTTATAAAAAACTTCAGGCAGGCTATCTAACAAAGGATGCAAACTTTGCCCGTAATGGATCATAATCTGACCGATATTAATTAAATAGCAGTAAGCAATCTCATGATGGGAAGGAGAAATTTGTGAACCATCTGTAGCAAAAACGCTGTGGCTGTAAGGAGCTGGTTGGATATCAAAACACCGATCTAAAGGCTCGATGGGTGTAGCAGCAGCAAAGATCAGGCGATCACTAAAATCCGTTTGCTGCTGAATTAATTCTGCCTGTCTATTAGCTGCCTGTAACTGTAGTTCCTGGGCATATGCTAATCTTTTGCCCGAGGCGATCGCCTCCTGGTGCATATGTTGGCTGATCCCAGGAATTTGTCCCGCAATTTTGGCTAGATCTAACATGGTTGTTAATAATTAGAATTAGTTAGAAACCTCTGCCATTTCAATCGTGCGATCGTCAAGATCTTTGACCAAGAAATTTAACGGGCGATCGCGACGTATCTTATACTTCAATTGTCTTGACTGAACTCGCATCAACAGAACTTCTAGACAGTCACGGTCAAAGCAAACATGACGCTGACGATCTTTATAACCACCGCTAGCACCAGCAATGATATGAATCTGAGTATTTTTTTTCAGTTGATACCATAGTCCATCTGCACCATTTAAAGCTGTACTACCTGGAGTTGCCGACATGTAGAGCGGATCGAGTCCTCCTGCACCCATTGCTTGTTCGTAATTATAGTAATAGTGCAGTGGAACATCAGCAGCAGGCAGATCTAATAACCCTTCATAAAATCGCTGAGCATTTGGTAAATCTGATACCATGACCGTGTACACTTTGGGCGCGCTGCTGAGGAACATCCACATTGCCCCCGCATAAGCCACTAACAGCATTACCATTACGCCCTGGGTAGAAAATAAACTATCCAAAGCTATCGGTGGTAAGAATGCACCTATAAAATTTGTCATCAATCTACCTGAGCAAATAGTGTTAGCTATCATCTTAAACTGAGAATTTGAGAAAAAATAGGTTGGATCAAACTAGTTTTAATTAATTTAATGGTTAACTATCAATTGTATCAATTGTCAATTACTGAGTTAAGCCATGTTGCAAAGCAAAGCGGACTAATTCAGTACGGCTATTGGTACCTGTTTTACCAAAAAGACGGCTGACGTATTTTTCCACATTTCTGACGCTGGTACTTAATTCCCGGGCAATTTCTTTATTCATCAAACCCTGAGCAACTAGATCTAAAACGCTTTGTTCTCTGGGGGTTAAATCTATTTTAATCGGTGGCGGAGTTACGGTAATTCCACCGCTGCCACCCAGCTTGTCGTCTAATTTTGCTTTGATTTCGACTAATTCTTTGGCGATTTTTTCTAGTTCAGCACTGTTTTCACCGTTACCACCACTAGAGGGAATTTTTGACAGCAAATTTTTAACAATTGCCTCTAACTCTTCAGGATCGAAAGGCTTGGAAAGGTAGGCATCACAGCCAGCTTCATAACCTTGAATGCGATCGCTTGTCATGCCTCTAGCCGTCAGAAAAACTACAGGAATTGAGCGATACCGAGGATCTTCTTTTAACTTGGCTAAAAATTCATAGCCGTTGACCTCAGGCATCATAATATCGGAGATAATTAGATGGGGAACTTGAGATTCGATCTGTTGCCAAGCTTCTTCAGCATTACTAGCTAGAGCTACTTGCCACGCTTCATTATCTTCTAAGTATGCTTGTACTGATTCTCTAATACCAGGCTCATCGTCTACTAGTAAAAGCTGTTGTTTTTCTGACATAAGGTTTTTGATTTATGTTTAGTAGTCACCTAGACTATTAACTACTTCCATAATAAGACTTATGAGTAAAATTAGAAGCTTAAAAGCATAATTCCCCATCATTGCTGACGGGGAATTTCCCAAGCTTTAGGCTATGAACTTGTTAATTAAGGTTGATTTTACTGAGCTTGAATTGTCTCTAGCTTGGCTTGAACTTGCTCTACTACGTTTGCTGGCAAAGGAATGTATCCCAATTCATCGGCGTAAGCTTGTCCTTCGGTTAGCGACCAGTTGACTACGTCCTTAAGAGCCTGTAGTTTATTGGGGTCGTCATAATTTTGATATGCCAGCAGCCAAGTATAAGTAACTATAGGATAAGAATTCTCTCCTTCGGGATCGCTGATAAACGCTCGTAAGTCTTCGGGTAAGGTAGTAGCATCTAAGGCGTTAGCAGCAGTCTCCCCAGTAGGCTCAACATAGTTCCCTGCATTGTTCTCTAGGGTAGCGATGGGAATATCCTGCTGTTCGGCATAGCCATACTCAACGTAGCCCAATGCACCTTCAGTTTGAAGGAGTTGCGCTGTGACACCTTCGTTACCTTTGGCACCAATTCCTGTAGGCCATTGGACAGTTTTACCCTCCCCAACTTTCTCTGCCCACTCAGGGCTAATGGCGCTGAGGTGTTGGGTGAAAACTCCTGTAGTACCACTACCATCAGAACGATAAACAACCGTAATGTTACTATCAGGCAGGTTAGCATCAGGATTTAAGGATGCGATCGCTGGATCGTTCCATTGAGTAATATTGCCTAACAAAATATCTGTATAAACCTGACGAGATAACCTAAGTTCAGAAACATCGGGCAAATTATAAGCCAAGACAATACTACCAGCAGTCACCGGCAACAGAGCCACGCCTCTTTCAACCTGCGCAATCTCTTCATCTGTCATTGCCACATCGCTCGCCCCAAAATCAACCGTTCCTTGAGTAAACTGTTCGACTCCTGCACCACTACCAACAGATTGATAGGATACTTGAACATTAGGATTCTCTTTGTTGTATTCTGAAAACCATCTTTGATATATGGGTGCAGGAAAACTTGCCCCCGCACCAGTTAAGGATACTGAACCGCCACCAGCAGCATTACCATCCCCCGCACCAGCATCAGGACTAGTTGGAGTCTGAGTACCACCACAAGCAGTAAGACCGACAGTTAAAGCTAGCAAAGGAGCTAACAAAGCTTTTCGTCTGAGAGAAACTGTAAATATCATATATACCGTCTTATTTGTTAACTGCTTAAAGTTAAATAGATTGATAATTTGCTGAACAACAATTTCTGGAAATCATTCTGGAAATCAAGCCAAAGTTAGGCTTTTTGTTTTCATAGCTACATTAATCTATCTCGTTTCGATTACTGGCAAATAAAGAAAAGGTTAATAATAAGTTAACCACACATTATTTCTAGATTTCTAATTATTAAAAAGCAAGGTTAGCACTACTAACCTTGCTTTCAACAAGTACTAATTAAATTAGAGAAACTAAAGATTTAGAACTTGAAGGTAGTACGCAGAACACCAGTATAAACAGTATCATTGCCACTAACATGATTAGGATTAAACACTGCAAAAGCCCCAGGAGTAATCTCGATGTTTTCGTTGACAGGGAATTTATAGTGTGCTTCAACTAGATAAGAAGTGTCTGGATCACCTCCTGGAATAGTACCTGCTGCTACTGCTGCTGCTGAGGCTGCGTTATCTATACCGAATCTAGGAACCATACCTCCAGCTATAGATAACTGAGAACCTTCTTTTACCAGGTCAAGAAGAGAAACGTTTGCTCCCCAAGTCCAGATCTCACCAGAGAGGTCATTGTCATCTCCTGGTATTAAACCGTTAACTTTGGAATAGCCACCAAAAGCACCGACCACAAATCTTTCACCAACGTCGAAGTTAGCTCCTAAACCAAATTTGTTGGCAGTAGTATCAGTTTCGCCAAAGGGTGCAGTAGCAAAACCGCCAGTCACACCACCTACAGTGCTACCAGACTGGTCGACGCTATCAGCAGTTTGGTAGTTGCGGACATAAGTCGCAGTAAGTTCCAAAGCTTCAAAAGGAGTGAACTCTAGTTGTGCGCCTCCACTAAATGAACCGTTAAATAAACCTTCTTCGACGGCAGGACTAGCAGCACCATCGTCAGTTAAATATAGGCCTGTGACAGCTACCCTATCTGGAATAATGTCAAATGAAACACCAGCACCAGCACCTTGAGTACTACGGAAAATTAATGGGTTATACCGGTTAAAGCGAGACAAAGCACCGCTACCACTACTTGCTAAAGTGGGGTTACCAGGGTTGAAAATATCATCTAGATCTAAACCGTTAGTTCCCACCCAGGCAGTTATTCTTTCACCAACTGGGAAACGGTAGTACAATTTGTCGAGCTCTATGTTATTGTCATCGCCCCCATCAAAACCTAAACGAGATGAGTCTGTGCCAGTTACATCACCATAATTTGGTACATTGGCAGCTTGTAGTCTAGTTTTCAAAAGATCTTGACCAGTGAAACTAGTATCGAAGCTCAGACGAACGCGATTGCTGAAGGTAGTTTCGGCATCAAAGTCGTCTTCACCTGGAATAGTTACTCCAGCTACTTCAGTATCTTCAGTTCCACCAC
Organism: Myxosarcina sp. GA_180221_E-2-1-MAG-40_15; assembly: GCA_020692205.1. GTDB lineage: Bacteria > Cyanobacteriota > Cyanobacteriia > Cyanobacteriales > Xenococcaceae > Waterburya. The sequence goes on along the minus strand of JAIMKV010000007.1, from coordinate 13,515 downwards.
CAAAGGCATCAGCAATTCCAAAAATTGCTTCTCCTTGAAGTTTGGTAGTAATCGAGAACTGACTGTCTTCTAATACCGCAGTCCGACTTTCTAGTTCGTCTACTCTGCCACCTAGTGTAGCTAGTTCGGCTTCAAACTCTTGAGACAGACGAGCAATTGTATCCAAATCTTCTTGACTAACCGATTCTTGAGAAGCAATTAGACGTTCAATTTGGTTTAAGCAAGAATTTAAACCAGCGGCGAATTCGTAACGAGTTAAAGGCTGGTTACCACGGTAAGTTTGGTTAGGAAAACCAGCAATACAGCCGTAGCGATCGACTAAACTCCTCAATGCTTCATAAGCCCAGTCTGTAGGAGATACATCTCTTAATTGGTTAACGTTAGTAACCTGAGATAAACCGCCTTGCTGATCTAGATTTTGATAATTATTGATTTTTTCTAGAGTTTGGTTTACTCCTTCTTTCTCAGCCGAAACAGTCTGAGCATTGACTTTGTTACCTGCAAATAAACAAGCTGCCAATAATACAGGAGCTACTTTTACCGCTTGCCAAAATAATCTATTCATTATGTATCCTCACACACCTAAAATATAAATTAACTACTAAATGTAGTATTTATTACAATTAAACTTGGCTTTTGATGATAAATATCTTAGCCAGTTAGTAGACTAGTATAATCAACCCCAAGATAGATTAATTATAAATCGTGACATTTTATGGATCGCACACTCCACAAAAATAATTCTCAACTATTGAGGCTAGAAAATCCTAAAAAAGATCAATTCTAACCTTAAGTTGGCTCAACCAAAGCTTGACTTATTTTTATATGCTACCGTCAACATTGATCATAACTTAATCGCAACTAGTTTCGTTAGCTTCAACTTTTTGGAGGATGTGTCAATAGCTTGCTACCACTAAACATTACCAAGCTTATATCTAATCAAAAATTGATTCGACTAAATAACAGAATAATAGTAGTAAAAAAATTTAATATAGCAATTAAGGCTATGTAAAGCAAAGGTTAATGTCTGTAGATTGCCTCACTTCGTTACTTGAGATATCTACTTATGATGGAGCTATTAGACTTGTAACCAGCCTACAAATTGAAGCTGGTTCTCAATTTCTCTTACCCGTTACGATATAGGTAACTCTCTGGCTAATATTAGTTGCATGGTCTGCCATTCTTTCTAAATGACGAATAATTAAGCCTAAAAGCAGAATTGGCTCGACTACACCTGGGAAATCTTTTTGAAAAGCGATCGCATCATAAAGGCGATCATAAGCATCGTCAACAATGTCATCGTATTCTTTGACTCTAGCTCCTGCACTTTGATCTAAATCTGCTAAGGCTACTAAACTCGTGGCTAACATTAGCTGAGCGTGTTCAGACATTTCGGCAATTTCGGGCAAAATCCTATGAGGAGGATATTTCACCAACTTAATTGCCATCTCGCTCAAATCTTGAGCGCAGTCTCCGATCCTTTCTAAGTCACGCACTAGCTGCATAAAAGCACTGAGCGTTCGTAAATCCTGAGCAACAGGTGCTTGCAGCGTCATCAAAGTAGCACAGTCTGATTCAATTTGACGATAGTAAACGTCAATTTGCTGTTCTAGAACGGTTATTTTCTCAATTGCATCAAGATCTTGCTCAAATAAAGATTGGTGACTTAAGCGAAATGATTGTTCAACCAAAGTACCCATACGAAGTACTTCCTGCTGTACTCGCCGCAGAGAACGCTCTAGTTGATTTGCCTCTTGGCGATTGGCTTTGGGTGATAAACTCACTGAGTTCACAATATCCAGTTAATTAAATGTAGTTGATAAAAATGTAGTTGATAAATATGAAACATATTTTATATTGATAACAAAAAAGCTTGATTTGTGCTAACTGATTGTATCTGAGTTAACCAAATATTTTAGGTATTTTCAACGCTATTACTCGTCTGCTGGCTTTTTTGGCAAATCATCCTGGTTAACTCCATCAATTGGAACAGCTTCATCTATTTGTAAGATCGGTTTTGATGCTTCATTTGGGAGCAAGAAAAGCCTTTCTCTACCTCGCTCAAAAAACCGCTGTGAGCTACGATTAGAATCAATAAAAATGTTCGGCTGTTGAATCGGTTTAATGTTGTTGAGTTGACTAGGACTAAGATTACCTATATTTGGTGTATTATTGCTTGTCGTTCCAGACAGCGAGGTTTGAGCGCGAGTTATTTGAGGAGATAAAACTAAAGCTACTCCCATCAAATATGGCATTGATTTAACCAAACAATTTTGTAAAGTACCAATGTTTAACCGCTTGGGGAAATATTCGTACATTGCTTATTTCTCACTAAACTTGATTTATTTTAATCTTAGCTAAACAATGTGAGAGCTGAAATTTAGTACAATATAACTATTATTGAATAAAAAATCAATAGAGATAGCGTGCCGCCTAGGCAATCTACCCCCTCGCTCCAAACTAACGCTTTACCAAGTTCTGAACCCAACCAAAATAAATAGGGGATTCAACCCATAATCAAAAATCAATTTAGAAAGCTTTCAAGCGGTCTATAAACCTTTTATGTTAGAATTTTTGAGTATTTTTTCATAACGCATCAAATTCAAAGCTAATCAGGCATTTTTCGGAGAAACTACATGACTACCACTTACGATGCAGATCAAATTCAGGTTCTGGAGGGACTAGAAGCAGTACGCAAACGTCCAGGGATGTATATCGGTTCAACAGGGCCAAAGGGGCTGCATCACCTAGTATATGAGGTGGTGGATAATTCCATCGATGAGGCACTCGCTGGTTTTTGTACCCATATAGAGGTTGAGATTAATCCTGATGGGTCAATTACCGTAACAGATGATGGACGAGGTATTCCTACGGGGATTCATTCTAAAACGGGTAAGTCTGCTTTAGAGACTGTAATGACGGTGCTGCACGCTGGTGGTAAATTCGGTGGTGCAGGAAGTGGTTATAAGGTTTCTGGTGGTTTACATGGGGTAGGTGTATCTGTAGTTAACGCCCTGTCAAAATTAGTTGAGGTTACAGTTTGGCGAGAGCAAAAAGTTTACCTGCAACGCTACGAAAAAGGTAAACCACAAGGGCAATTAACTGTACAACCCAACAAAGAACAACCCAAACGTACCGGCACTTCAGTTCATTTTATTCCTGACGATACTATCTTTACCGAAACAACCGTCTTTGAATACGAAATTTTGGCAAAACGGTTAAAAGAACTAGCTTATCTCAACGCAGGAATTAAAATTACTTTCACTGACAATCGCGAAGCAGAAATACGTCAAGATATTTTCTGTTACGAAGGTGGGATTAAAGAGTATGTCGAATACATGACGCTAGAAAAAGACCCCTTGCACCAAGACATTATTTATGTCAACAAAGAAAAAAATGGGGTGACGGTTGAAGTTGCTTTGCAGTGGTGTATTGATTCCTATAGCGATAACCTGCTGGGTTTTGCCAACAACATTCGTACCATTGATGGAGGTACGCACCTTGAGGGGTTAAAGACGGTGTTGACCAGAACCATGAACAGTTTTGCCCGTAAGCGTAACAAGCTTAAAGATAACGAATCTAACCTGGGGGGAGAAAATATCCGCGAAGGTTTAACTGGAGTCGTTTCAGTTAAAGTACCCGATCCTGAATTTGAAGGGCAGACTAAAACCAAACTAGGTAATACGGAGGTGCGAGGAATTGTCGATTCTTTGGTCGGAGAAGTACTCAACGACTATCTAGAGTTTAATCTTAGCGTCGGCGATTCTATTATTGAAAAGGCAGTCCAGTCTTTTAGAGCCGCAGAAGCGGCTCGCCATGCTAGAGAGTTAGTTCGTCGTAAATCCGTATTAGAGTCATCTCCTTTACCAGGAAAGTTAGCTGACTGTAGTTCTCGCGATCCCGAAGAATCCGAGATCTTTCTCGTGGAAGGAGATTCAGCGGGTGGTTCGGCAAAGCAAGGACGAGACCGAAGGTTTCAGGCAATTTTGCCTCTTAGAGGGAAGATTATTAACATCGAAAAGACTGATGATAGTAAAATCTATAAGAACAACGAGATTCAGTCAATGATTACCGCTCTGGGTCTAGGAATTAAAGGAGACGAGTTCGATCCTACCCAACTGCGCTATCATCGCATCGTAATTATGACGGATGCTGACGTTGATGGGGCGCATATTAGAACTTTACTGCTAACTTTCTTCTATCGTTATCAAAGAGCTTTAGTAGACCAAGGCTATATTTATATTGCCTGTCCTCCTTTGTACAAGCTAGAAAGAGGACGCAACCATCAATATTGTTATAGCGATCGCGAATTACAACAGTGTATTAGTGAATTTCCCGCTAATGCCAACTATACAATTCAGCGTTTTAAAGGGTTAGGTGAAATGATGCCCCAACAACTTTGGGACACGACCATGAACCCCGAAACCCGTGCTATGAAACGAGTTGAAATTGATGATGCAGCCGAAGCTGATCGCATTTTTACGGTCTTAATGGGTGATCGTGTTGCTCCTAGAAGGGAATTTATTGAAACTCATGCGCCCAAGCTAAATCTAGACGATTTAGATATTTAACCTGTGTCGTTTTACGCATAAGCCAAATATTTTTAATGCGCTCGGCAAAATAAGCGTCTGGGCGTTTTTTTATGGCTATTTTTTGCTGTAATCGTTAGATGAACTAAGATTTTATACTCAATCCGATTGATCAAGTATACTTTTCTCGATCAAGACTTCTGACTTACCTAACCTTGAAGTATTTTATTTAAACAAGATTTAGTATGACTAGACTTTATGCTCGGTTACTAAAGTACAGCTAACCCAATTACCTTTTTCGTTATAGCTACGGATCATTCTCTGTCTAATATTAGGTTGAAGCAACCAGCCCATTTCTAAGACAAAATTGTGACCTAGTTGAATCTCCAGAGGACAGTTGCAGGATGCACCGTCAGGGAGCAACATAATTTGAGTCGGTAAATTGCTGTCAAATAATAGTTTTGTGCCGTCTATTCTAGCGTTAGAGGTAATAGTCTGGTTGCCAAAGGATAAGCTTTGTTTAATCTGGTTATGATCTTTTTGTTCAATCTCTAGATAGCTAGTAAACTGGCTTGGCTCGCTCAGATCTGCATAGAGAGTAATCGCCTCTCCCTGCCATGCGCCTAATAGACTATCTAGGGTGAGAGTTGGTCTTTCTGGCACCTGACTATCAGCTAGTTTTTCTCTGATTAACACGACCCTTTCTAGTTGAGCAGAAGTGTTGTAAAGTTCCACCATCCGCAGTCTACGGGAACCATCGCCGAACTGGTTATCAATTATGCCAAATTCACCACCAAAAGTAGTATAAGGACCCCACTGCATACTTCCTTGAGAAAAAGCTCCGTTCTCAAAAAACAAGATGCTGCGGTTAAGGGAATCATAGTCCACCACTACGTCGCGAGGAGGCTCATCTGGCGGTAAATAGCGAACTACCTGATGCACGTTTTGATTGTGGTTAATTCCCTCAAGAGTAACTAGGGTAGGTGTATCAACTGTCTCTTCTCCTTGAGGTGAGAAACGAGTAAATGAGCCATGCCATTGACCTAAATTCTTGAGAAAGCAATCCCATTGTGTCAGCATATATTTCGGCGATCGCAGTAGGGTAGGCAATAATGCTGGTCAGTGTTGGATTGAGTTAAAACTGAGCGATGCCTACTTAGTTGAGTATTATCTAATAATTTTACTTTAATAGTAGTAACTCAAAATTTATTATGATATGAGTTACGAATTAAGCAAACTAGCGGGCAAGACGTGATTCCCAGACTGCATCCAGACACTATTGAAGAAGTACAGCAGCGAGTTGATCTTGTTGATGTCATCTCAGAGCATATCGTCTTACGCAAAAGAGGTAAGGATTTTTTGGGCTTATGTCCCTTTCACAACGAAAAAACCCCCAGCTTTAGCGTGAGCCAAGATAAGCAGCTATATTACTGTTTTGGCTGTAACCAAGGCGGAAACGCCTATAAGTTTTTGATGGAGATTGGTAAACAATCTTTTGCCGAAGTGGTACTCGATCTAGCTCGTCGCTACCAGGTGGAAATTAAAACAGTTGAACCCGAACAAAGACAGGAGATTCAGCGTCAGCAAACTTTAAAAGAACAGCTATACGAAATTTTGGCGATCGCCTCCAGCTTTTTTCAACACGCTCTGCATCAGTCTCAGGGAGAAACTGCTCTAGCTTATCTTGGTCAGCAAAGAAAGATTGAAGCTACAACTATTAGTAACTTCGGGCTTGGTTATGCTCCTGCGGGGTGGGAAACGCTTTATCGGTATTTAGTCGAGCAAAAACGTTATCCTATTAATCTGGTAGAAGAAGCAGGATTAATTAAACCCAGGAAAACAGGCAGCGGCTACTATGATGTATTTCGCGATCGCCTAATCATTCCCATCGCCGATCTCCAGGGTAGAATTATTGGCTTTGGTAGTCGTAGTTTAAACGATGAAGACCAGCCTAAATATCTTAATTCCCCAGAAACTCCTTTATTTGATAAAAGTAAAACTTTATTTGCTCTCGATAAAGCTCGCAGTCACATCACTCAGGCAGACTGTGCAATAGTGGTAGAGGGTTATTTTGATGCGATCGCCCTTCATGAGGCAGGAATCGAAAATGTAGTCGCATCTCTAGGTACAGCCTTTACGCAAGACCAACTTAAGCAGTTGCTTCGCTTTACTCCTTCTAAACAGGTAATTCTTAATTTTGATGCCGACAATGCAGGAAATAAAGCCACCGAAAGAGCGATCGGGGAAGTGGAAGATCTAGTCTATGGTGGAGTGGTACAGCTACGGATTCTCAATCTGCCCGAAGGTAAGGATGCCGATGAATTTATTAAAGGCAGAGAGGATGGGGTAGTAATGTACTTTCAGGCTCTAGAAAATGCCCCGTTATGGTTAGATTGGCTCATAGATCGCTTGTTAGCCGACAAAAACCTCAAAGCTGCGGATGAGTTTCAACAGGTAGCAGCAGGAATGATTAAGTTGCTCAATAGACTACAGGATGCTAATCAGCGTAACCATTACCTCACCCACTGTGCCGACTTATTGAGTCTGGGCGATGCCAGATTAGTCTTACAAAATTTAGCTACCCTCAAATCGCAAGTCAAGTCGGCTCGTTCGCGATCTCCAGCTAATTATGCTCGTAAAAAACAGACTGATTCCGTCACTAAAGCAATAGCGATCGCTACTAATCCTGAAAGCGAACTATTAGAGCAAGCTGAGGCTCTATTGTTGCGGATTTATCTTCACTATCCGCGCTATCGAGAGCAAATCATTGAAGAGTTAGAAGCTAAAGACTTATTGTTTAATCTCGCTTGCCATCGGTTTTTATGGCAACAGATTCTTACAGTAGAAGCGTCAATACCCAGCTCATCAATGAGCAATCTTAATCCCCTGCTGAGTGAATTACATAGTCGTAGTCCAGATTTTCCACCCACCATGATGGTTGTGACTAAGCTGTTTCATTTAGATGAAAAAACCCAAGAAGATGTTTTTCGTACCGAAGTTCGAGTCGCCGAAGCGATCGCTTCTTTAGAACAGGTAAACTATCAAAAACGCCAAATCTACTGTTCTCAGCAGCTAGAAAATCTTAATCCAGCCACAGATTTAAAGCTGATGGAATATTATTATCAAGAAATCCAAACCGCTGTCGAGAAAATTAGGCAGCTCGAACAAATACGCTTAAATTATGCTCAAGACCCTGTTGTATAAACTATATTTATGAATTATGACCCAAAATGATCTGTTTGAGATTAAGCGCGATCGCGTTTTAGATCGTAAATCACTTTTTCAGCTACCCAGTTGGGAGAACGACCATTATGACTCATCAAAGTACCAGACAAAAGACGATTAGCTGTCTGTGGATTGTTTACTAGCCTCAATAGTTCCCGACGTAGTTTGGGACTAATGCGATCGAGCAAAGCAGCATTATAATTATTGGTAGTAGGTAATGAATTAGCTAAAGAAGGGTTGTAAGCGCGGGTTAAATGATAACCCACAACACCAGTACCGATTGCTAAACCAGTTAGACCAACAATGTTTTTAAAATTGTCTGTCGATTGGTCATTCTCAGGGCGATCGCCATAAGAAAAATTCTGGCTTAAAATCAGTTCGGCATCAGTTGGTTGATCAACTAGATTATCTTGATTAGCCCGAGCAGGTAAAGCTATTAGACCACCCGCAATACTGGTACCAATTAATGTTGTCAAAATCGTTTTGAAAGAAAACATCTTGTGCATATTATTATTTGTCATCGCTTTCTACATTGATTATGACGTTCAAATATGACGATAAAATGTCGCAGGTATGACAATGTTTCTAGAATTGGGTATGAACTATATGAACTAATAGAACATTGTTGCTAAAACAATACCGACTAATTAAAGTAACGTTAAAGAAAGATAGTTAATAAAATTATGATTGCTCTTTTAGATCGAGAACCACAAACTTATCAAGGACAGTTTGGTGAATATACTATTACCAAAGGCGATCGCCTAGAAGTAATTATTTATCGTGCGGGGTTAGTCGTTGCTGCTGCCAGCTTTGCGATCGCCACTAATCTCTTTTTTGCTCAGGGAAAAGCTGCTTTACCCGCTATTACTCCTTTGTTTATGCTTTTTTCCCTTGGTTTAGGAGTGAGCCTATTTTATATTCATATTTACCTGAAGGCATTACATCGAGTATTGCAGGGCTTTTGGTTAATTGGTACAGTTGCCACAGTAGCGATCGCCATTTATAGTAAGGAACCTTTGGCACTATATATTTATCATCATCCCTTGGCTTTATTTGGTACAGGGTTTAGCTTTGCAGCTTTGACAGGAATATTTTTCAAAGAGGCTTTCTGTTTTAATCGCCTGGAAACCAAAATTCTCACTCCTATCGTACCTTTACTGTTATTAGGACATATGACAGGAGTAATTCCTGTTGAACTAGAACAAGCTTTGCTGGGAATTTGGACAATTGGCTTTAGTGTCTTCGCAATCAGAAAAATGACCCAAGAAATTGATCCTGACATTGGTGACAAGTCCGTCTTTGCCTATTTAAAACAGCAAGAAAACCCAAAACCTAGTTAACATTTTCTCAAACGTTAGTACTCAAATCATTTTGCCAAGATTTGACGATCTATCAAACTCAAAGCTGACAGCCATAAATAATCAATCAGCAACGCCAAATAAATTATGATCGATACAACTAATCTCAGAATAGTTTCCTTGTTGCCTAGTGCTACAGAGATTATTGACTGTTTGGGTTTGACTAAAGCTTTAGTCGGACGTTCTCATGAATGCGATTATCCTCCCTCAGTCAAGGATTTGCCCGTATGTACCGAAGCTAGATTAGATAGTGATAAAAAGAGTGGCGAGATTGATGCAGATGTACAAACTCTGATGCAAAAAGCCCTAAGTATCTACAAAATCAAAACCGAAATTTTAGAACAGCTACAGCCGACTCATATTATTACCCAAGATCAATGCGATGTATGTGCGGTTAGCTTGTCAGAGGTAGAGGGGGCGATCGCCCAATTAACCAATACCCAACCCCAGGTTATCTCACTCCAGCCAGATTTATTAAGAGAAGTCTGGGACGATATTGAGCGAGTTGCCCAAATTTTGGGAGTTGAAGCCCAACCTGTTTTAACTAAATTACAGAGTCGAATAGATGCTATTTCTAACAAGGTTCAAGTTCTGGTAACTGAACCGCCCACCGTTGTTGCTTTAGAGTGGACAGAACCTTTGATGGTAGGGGCAAATTGGATTCCCGAATTAATTGAAATTGCAGGAGGCGAAACGCTTTTAAGCGTCAAAGGAGAGCATTCTCCTTATCTGTTTTGGGAAAGTTTAATTGATGTTGATCCAGAGATAATTGTAATTATGCCTTGTGGTTTTAACTTAGAACGTACTGCCCAAGAATCGAAAATTTTACTTAAACATCCAGCCTGGAAAACCTTAACAGCAGTCAAAAACCGCCAAGTTTTTATTACTGATGGTAATGCCTATTTTAACCGTCCTGGACCGCGACTAGTTGATTCAGCCGAAATCTTGGCAGAAATATTTCATCCCGAGTTGTTTAATTTCGGTTACAAAGCAACAAGCTGGAAGCCGTTTTCTTAATTTTAGATCACAGGTGCAATTTAATTACTTGCTACTTCCTGATATGGAGTTAAAAATAGCTGTTTTTCAGCAAGTCTGCGTTTAGTTAAACCAGAAAATACGACTAATTTACCGCCTTGATTGGCTTTATTCCAACGAGGAAACTCTCTGGCTGCACCTAGATAATCTCCTTGGTTGAGTTTCCTAATTAAGGTGCTATTAGTTACAATTCTCATTCCCGCATTGTAGACCAACGATGTCAATGCGCCTAACTGGTGAGGATTCAATTCTACCTGGACATGAGACTTAACTAAATTTTGAAGATGCTCAAGTTCTTGCCTTAAAGCGACATCAGCCTCTGCCTGAGTAATATATTGTCCCAGGATGACAGTTTTGCCATTGATTCTGGTTTGTCCGTAGCCAATAACAGGTAATCCGCTAGTATCTATATATGCATCAGCACTAAAACCTTCAAACTGTTTGACTAAATCTACCGTTGTCGGCAGAACGCTTACGTTGGATGTAATCACGATTTCTGATTTAATCAGCTCATTAAAATGAAGTTGTTTAATTTGCTTGGAATTGAATTTACTGGTTGCGGCCACATCATTAACAACTAGGCTGGAATACACTAAAGTTGAGCCGAAAAATATGGTTGAATGATAAAAAATCTGGAAAATACTGGAATTGAAAAACATTCTCTAATTTTGCTTGATGGTATTCTTGAGTAAATATACTTACGCAAGTTATCATCCATAGAGGTAAAAAGTTGATGATGAAAACCAGCCAAAATAGTAGATTTAATCGAGCAAAGCTTAAATAATTTGATGTTTAATCGTAGCGATCGCCTCAGGAAAAATAGCTCCTGCATTGTTGTTGGTGGGGGAATTACAGGATTAATTACCGCTACTGTTTTACAACGTAGAGGAATTAAGGTGACAGTATTAGATAAGGGCAAAGGAATCGGCGGACGTTTGGCGACTCGACGTGTCAGGCAGGGAGAATCCATTGAAGGAGTGTTTGATTATGGCACTCAATATTTCAGCGTTGAACAACTACAGTTTCAGACTTGGGTAAATGAATGGTTGCAGCAGGGTGTAGTTAAGCAATGGTGTCAGGGTTTTGGTCAAGCTGATGGTAAACCACGTTACTGTGGGGTGAATGGTACTCGCGGTATTGCTAAATATCTGGCGCAAAATTTGGATGTTCATACCAGCACCAGAGTAGTTAAGGTAAGCTACGACAATCAATGGCTGGTAGAAACAGAGAACCAGCAGCAGTATCAGGGAGACGTTTTAGTGATGACTCCTCCCGTACCTCAATCTTTGGCTTTACTCGATGCTTCTAAAATAGTTCTACCGACCAAGGTGAGATCGTCCTTAGAACAAGTTAGTTACCATAGCTGCATTGCGGTTTTAGCTTTGTTGGCACAGCCTAGCAATATCCCTGCACCAGGAGGTATAGCTTGCGAAGATTTAGCTTTAGTTTGGTTGGCTGACAATTATCAAAAAGGCATTTCTCCCCAAGGTCATGCCATAACGCTGCACGCCACACCTAAATTTAGCGAGACTCATTGGGATAGTGACGATGCAGAAATTGCTGAACAGTTATTTGCCGCTGCATCTGGTTACTTAGGTTCACCAGTAATTAAATATCAGATACATCGTTGGCGTTATAGTTTACCAAAAACTTTTTACAGTCAACCCTGTTTGACTCTATCAGAATTATCCCTAGTGATGGCAGGAGATGCCTTTGTTGCACCAAAAATAGAAGGCGCAGTACTTTCGGGAATTGCCGCGGGGGAATCGATCATTAACCAACAGCTGGTTGAGAAAAATTATTAAACTAGTAAAAGAGAGCTTAATTTTTCTTCATCCAAAGTCATGCAATTAATTCCCAAGCTAAAACAATCATCCCTGCAACAAAGATTACAGTGGATTGCCAAGCCACATAAATACATGGACGCAGCTGTTCAACAAGCTCCCGATCTGTTTCAGGCGGATATTACGGCAAAAGATGGATATGTCTTTGTTAACCATCCTGAAGCGATGCGACAAATCGTTACTAGCGATCGCCAGAAATATTTTGCCTCTAGTAAAGATAACGAGTTATTAAAGCCTTTGGTAGGAGCAAACTCTTTATTGCTCATTGAAGGCGATCGCCACAGACAACGACGCAAATTACTGTTACCACCTTTTCACGGGGAAAGAATGCAGGCTTACGCTCAATTAATTTGCGATCTGACTCATAATATTATCGGCAAATTAGAGCCGAATCAGCCTTTTGTCGCACGCCAAATAACCCAGGAAATATCTTTACAGGTAATTTTAACAGCGGTTTATGGTTTGCAGGATAGTGCCAGATCTGAGGAATTAAAGCAGCGCATTACCAGACTGGCTAATATCTTTGAATCTAGTCTCACTTCTGCCTTGTTGTTTTTCCCTTGGCTGCAACAAGACTTGGGTGCCTGGAGTCCTTGGGGTAATTTACTCCGTCAGCAAAAAGCAATTGACGAAGCTATCTTTCAAGAAATTGCGACGAGAAGGACTGAAGAACATAGCCAACGTCAAGATATCCTTTCTTTGCTGATGTCAGCGCGGGATGAATCAGGGGAAGCCATGAAAGATGCCGAACTACGTGATGAATTAATGACGTTAATGCTGGCGGGACATGAAACCACCGCAACGGCGATCGCCTGGTCCCTATACTGGGTACACCGTTATCCTGAGATTAAAGCTAAATTACAGGCAGAAATAGCTAGCTTAGGCGACAATCCAGAACCGATGGCGATCGCTCAGCTACCATACCTTGATGCAGTCTGCAAAGAAACTCTCCGCATCTATCCTGTGGCAATGCTGACTTTTCCGCGAACTGTCTTAGAACCCACCGAACTTATCGGCTATAAGCTAGAGGTAGGACAGGTATTAATGGGCTGTATTTATTTATTGCACCGAAGAGAAGATGTCTATCCCGAACACGATCAATTTAAACCCGAACGCTTCTTAGAACGGGAATTCTCAGCCTATGAATTTTTTCCCTTTGGTGGTGGTAAACGTCGTTGTATTGGGGAAGCCTTAGCCAAGTTAGAAATGAAACTGGTGTTAGCAACTATCATCTCAGGCTACGAACTGGAGTTAAAGAGCCCTAAAGGATTAGCACTTCGTGCGTCCGATCGCCCTGAAGTACCAGCCAGAAGAGGTGTTACCCTTGCTCCCCAAACAGGAGTACCAATGATCTTCAAGGGCAAAAGTTATTAGAAGTTTGAAGTTTGAAGTTTGAAGTTAGCCGCCTAGGATTTAAGTATTGAATATATTTTGCAATCACTTTCGACCTTTAACTTTTGATGTTACGTTACGTTGCACCTCTGTGGTATACCCTTGTATAGCATTACGCGAATACGTTAGGAC
>JAIMKV010000077.1 GCA_020692205.1 Myxosarcina sp. GA_180221_E-2-1-MAG-40_15 | reverse complement strand
CTTTAATCCCTCAATTTAGTACCTGAATTCTTACACTCAAAAACGTGTCTTCAGAAGAACTTGAATGGTCAATTAAATTGGTACATCAAGGCTATTCAGCATTTAAGTCAGAGTTATTGACAACATTGATTCCCAGAAATAAAGCTCAATCTTACTCTAGTTCAACTATGAAAGTAAGTTCTGTCAAAAACCCTGATGATTCCCAAAATGTTACTAATGTTACTCAAGTCAAACCTATTTCTGTTACTTCTCAACCGTCTCCAGAACCTGAAGTAAATTTAGCTGGTATGGAAGCTCTTCTTGCCAAAAACCATATTCAACAACAATATTCAAAATATGCTCCCTCTAATCAACCGCAACAAAAAACTCAATTATTTCATAATGTCAAAATAAATAGAATTAAAAAGACGATCATGAGTTTTGAATTTAGACTCTTAGTCTTTATTATTCTATTTTCCTTGGGGTTTTTGATTTTTGTGGCTCTATCTTGAACAATGAAAATTTTTGTTTCAGAGACTAATCTATGATTAACTGTGGTTTAATACTCGTTATTAGACACTACATTTTGACCAGCAACCTTAGGCAAAGCAATAGTCTCATTCCCTGGGGGAAGATCGGAACGAGAGGAAGATACAACCGAACGATTGTTGAGCTGCTGCATTAAACTAGCCATTTCTAAAGCATTTAAAGCGTAGTTCCAGCCTAAGTTACTCTTGATACCAGCTCTTTCTAAAGCCTGCTGCATCGTATCAACCGTCAAAACACCAAAAATAACTGGGACACCTGATTGAAAACTAGCTGCGGCGACTCCTTTGGCAGCTTCGGCAGCTACATAATCAAAATGAGGCGTTTGCCCCCGAATTATGGCTCCCAGACAGATTATGGCATCATAACCACCAGAGAAAGCTAACTGTCGGGCTACCATAGCAATCTCGTAGCTACCAGGAACCCAAATGTAATCTACTTGACCATGCTCGGGTTCTATATTGATACCATGGCGTTTCAAGCAATCTTGACAGCCAGAAATCAGCTTGTCCGTCACTAAATCATTAAAACGGCCAATAACGATCGCCATCCTCACATTTGATAAGTTCCCTGCAAATGTTCCTTCAAAAACAGCCATAAAACCAAATCAAGTAATAAATAATTCTGTAAAGTTGAGCGCAATTAAGCAGGCGATCGCCATTTTGGTAGCGATCGCAGGTTACGGTTTAGGTTGCCAATATTAGCTGTTTAAATAACAAAAAAGTTTAGCACTGCTACTACTATAACCAAAACAGTCCAAATCCCCGAACCTACATAAATCAAAGATTTAGATTGTTCCCAGTTCTGGGGCGAAGCATAGGCAACTGGCACTCCAATCACCATCACAAAAGAAAATAGAACTAAAGCAGCTAGTGCTAATTGAAATAAAATAGTCATTGTTTGATTCTCCTAAATCAAGATAGCCAAGACAAAGTGGCAAATCTTTAAATAAAGTTTTAATTTGGTGATTTTTTTCCTAATATATTACGCTACCAAAAATTGACTACATCTGAGAAGAGATCTTTTATACAATGCTAGATAACTTTATCCAAATTATTGTTATTGTAAATTAGACAGTAACCAAAGCCTTCAAAAAGTTCTGGTTTCTCTGAAGCATTCAGACAAAATTTACTAAAATTTATTAATCATAAATGTTAGATTTTCGAGCTAGCGGTGTATTACTTCATCCGACTTCCCTGCCTAGCCGTTTTGGGATCGGCGATTTAGGTGAGAACGCATATCGATTTGTCGATTTTTTAGCCAATAGCGACCAGCAAATATGGCAAATATTACCAATTGGACCGACTGGTTATGGCAACTCTCCATATCTATCTTATTCTGCTTTGGCAGGAAATCCTTTGTTAATTAGTCCGACAATTCTGCACGACCAAGGATTATTAACCGCAGACGAATTACAGCACTTGCCTGAATTTTCCTTGGATCGGGTAGATTTTGAGCAGGTAATTAACCTTAAAATGCCTCTGTTGAGGCGGGCAAGCGATCGCTTCAAAGTTCAAGCTTCAACAACAGAAGACGGGGAATTTAAACGCTTTTGCAATCGCCATAATGATTGGCTGAGTGACTATGCTTTATTTATGTCCCTCAAACAGGCTCATAACGACAAGGGCTGGAATCAGTGGGAGTCAGATATAGCTTACCGCCAGCCTGAAGCGATGGCAAAGTGGGCAGCAGAACTAGCTGATGAAATTTACTTCCATAAATTTGCTCAGTATCAATTTTTTGGTCAGTGGAAAAACCTCAAACACTACGCTAACCAACAAGGTATTAAACTCTTTGGTGATATTCCGATCTATGTGGCTCATGATAGCGCCGATGTTTGGGCTCACAGCAAGATTTTTCGTTTAGACCCAAAGACAGGCGAACCTGCTTTAATGGCGGGTGTACCTCCAGATTATTTTAGTGCCACTGGTCAACTCTGGGGTAACCCTGTCTATAACTGGGAGGAGCTAGAAAAAACCGATTTCAAATGGTGGATCAGGAGAGTTGAAGCTATCCTCGAATACGTAGATATTATTCGGATTGACCACTTTAGAGGTTTTCAGGCTTATTGGGGAGTAGCGCAAGGAGAAACCACTGCCATGAACGGCACATGGTTAGATGCTCCTGGAGATGAGTTTTTCCAGATGTTAGAAAAACAGCTAGGTAAACTACCGATTGTGGCGGAAGATTTGGGGGTAATTACCCCAGAAGTCGAGGCATTGAGGGATAAATTTGGCTTCCCTGGGATGAAAATTCTCCAGTTTGCCTTCGATTCTGATCGCTTAAATGGCTTTTTGCCATATAACTACCATGATCGCAACTGCATTGTTTATACAGGCACTCACGATAACAACACTACTGTAGGCTGGTTTAATGAGCGATCGCCTGAAGCGAAATCTCAGGTAATCGACTATTTAGGCTGTTTATGTGAAGACGGTATTCATTGGGCAATGATTCGTTTGGCACTCGGTTCGGTAGGCAACACGGCAATATTACCATTTCAGGATATTTTAGGTTTGGGTACAGATGCCAAGATGAATACTCCCTCTCAACCGACAGGTAACTGGGGCTGGCGTTGTCGCGCCGAAGCCTTTAATGATGAATTGAGTGGTCGCTTGCAATATTTGACCCATCTTTACGGGCGCACACCACTAGATCTTGAATGATAGTGAATAATTAATTACTGACAGATGACTGCGGTTCGATTATTCATCCTTTAAAATGGACTTAATCTAAATTAAAGATCAAATTTAAGTTGGTGAGCTGGGTAATTTTTAATCTGGTAGAGAGAATTCGCGCGATCGCACATAAACATGAGTTGACGCTAGGGGAAGCTGTGGCGACCAACAATATTATTGCGGTTGAAAAGCTACTGAAGCAAGGAGTAGATCCTAACGTTCGTCTAGTAGGTCAAGCCTGCGAGCCTCTAATTTTTCTGACATTTGAGAAACAGTGGTTTACCTTACCTCAAGGAAAAAGGTGCGATCGCGCGAATTCTCTTTATCGTCTTACCGCTAAAGAAAAATGCTTGCGTCTACTGCTGGAATACGGTGCCGATCCCAATGTTAGAGATAGCTTAGGACGTACTGTTTTAGAGATAGCTATTGTTTGGTGTCTGCCAGATATTGTTAAGCTGCTGCTGCTTAACGGTGCTGATCCTAATTTAAGAGACAAAAACAGCCTGACTCCTTTAATGAAAACAGCTATTTTAGGTATCCAAGATGCTCGCCCCATCGAGGATAAGCTACAAATAATTCTCCATTTGCTCGATAGTGGAGCAGAAATTGATGCTCAAGCAGCAGATGGTAAAACTGCTTTAATGTATGCTGTGGGCAACGCTCGGATGAATATAGTAGAGCTTTTGATTAGTCGCGGAGCATCATTAACGATTAGTGATCATCAGGGAAATCAAGCCCGCGACATCATTAGCCAGAGTATTGGTCAACAACAGCAAGACGAGCTAAGCAAAATTCTGGCCTCGGAGTACCGCTCACTCAAACACCCTTAAATTAGATAGAGGTATCAGCAATTAAATACCCAAGGCGATCGCCTTGTCTGAATCTACGATCAATAATTTAGGGGGCATTGGTAAGTAGAGGTATGATTTTTAATTTGACCAACGGTCACGCGCAGGCACCTTCGTTTTACGGAGGTGTACGCGTGACTGCAAGCTAGTTAAATCAAAAGAGCTAAAAGCTAAAGGCTAATAGCTAATAGCCTTTAGCTACGAACCGAAACATTGTGTAACTCATACATTCAATTACCAACGCCATTTAGGGAATAGCCAAAATTTTCTCTAGTGATTTTTGGCAACAATAATCTCGTAGTTAATCAAAATATCTTGCTGATTATTTGCATTGGAAAGATGCGATTAGAGAATTATGATCTTTGAGTAATTGTTCCAGTTGTTGGGATGCTCCTAATTGTTGACGGACATGAAAATCGATAAACAGACTAACTAGTTCCGCTATTACTGAGCGAATTTGAGCTGGTGGCTGAGAGGGGGGAAAATCTAAAGCAGTAACTCTCAAAGTAGAATCAAGGCGATCAGCAACAGAAAAGTGATTGGCTCCCTCTAACAAAACCAAATAAGCATCCCCTTGTTCTCTAGAAATGGCTTCTTCAAATGTGCGTACAACTGGAGTTACTGCGGTTTTCCATTCATTAACGCCATAGATACGGCTATTGTTAGCAATTACTCCATCGTGAGTGCCTCCGATTAACAACATTGGTGTAGAATTTGGCAAGGATAAAATAGTACCTGGCTCGTATCCTAATTGTGTTGGAGCAGCAGAGTGAGTTCCGTAACCAAAAGCAGCAACTACCTGGCTAAAAAACTGGGTGTTGGCATTTTCTAAAGCTAGCCTACCACCAGCAGAATGTCCGCCTAAAATAATTTTTTGCAGATCTAACAGTCCTGCTAGTATGCCAAAGGTGTTTAAACTTTCTAATTCGGCTAAAAGTGCAGGTAAAGCTGAAGCAGTGGGAATAGTACCATAGACATCAGATGAAAACGCAGCAAAATTAACACCAGGAGTAAGTGAAATATTGCCAGGAATATTTTCCGCCAGCCAGTTGAATAAAATTACTACTAATCCGCGAGAAACCAACTTGGAAGCCAACCATTCGTACATGGCTAAATTGCAATTGACCCCACTGAAGAAAATTACCACGGGAAAAGGAGCTTCGGCTCTATTAGCAGGACAATCAGAGAATGTCTGCTGGCTATCTGGAATTAATGCAGGATAAAAAACTTTGATTTGTATTGTGTCGTATGGCGATCGCGCATTTTCGATTTTAGTGGCTTTCCAAAAAGCTTGAACAGTCATATATTTACATATTAAGCTGCATTAATCATGATAATTTTTTCAATATTGACCTAGTTGACCAAGACGCGATCGCCCTTTAGTTTTATTGCTGCTAAGATTCAGATATCATTTGGCAGAATGTGAGTCAACGGTTACAAAAAATTACTGTAAAGAGTTCTTCCTTTAGTGCAGCCCCTCTGGTAGATTAATCCTAGCCCCAAAATTTAAATTTATCTTTAGACTTGGGTATTTATGATTAATTTATTTAAGAAGCAGCAAGGAGGATAGCAGTGCCAAAGAAAACAGTCGCAAGTTTAACCAAGGCTGATGTCTCAGGAAAAAAAGTTTTAGTAAGAGCCGATTTTAATGTTCCATTAGATGACAGTGGCAACATCACAGATGATACTCGCATTAAGGCTGCTTTACCAACAATTCAAGATCTAGTTAACAAGGGAGCTAAAGTAATTTTGTGTAGCCACATGGGTCGTCCCAAAGGTGAAGTTAAAGAAGAATTGCGTCTGACTCCTGTTGCTAAAAGACTTTCTGAGTTATTAGGACAAGAGGTTACCAAGTGCGATGATTGCATTGGTGATGAAGTAGCTTCCACCGTTACTCAGATGAGCAATGGTCAAGTTGTTCTTTTAGAAAATTTACGTTTTCATAACGAAGAAGAAGCAAATGACTCCGAATTCGCCAAACAGTTAGCTGCTAATGCTGATTTATATGTCAACGACGCATTTGGTACGGCTCACCGCGCTCATGCTTCTACTGAGGGTGTAACTCATTACCTGAGTCCTAGCGTTGCTGGATATTTAATTGAGAAAGAACTTGATTATCTTCAGGATGCTGTTGACAATCCCAAACGTCCTCTAGCAGCGATTATTGGTGGTTCAAAGGTATCGAGTAAAATTGGCGTAATTGAGACTTTATTAGACAAATGTGACAAGCTGCTAATTGGTGGCGGAATGATCTTTACTTTTTATAAAGCGCGTGGTTTGAGCGTCGGTAATTCCTTAGTTGAAGAAGACAAGCTAGAACTGGCTAAATCTTTGGAAGCCAAAGCCAAAGAGCAAGGAGTTGAATTACTCTTACCCACTGATGTAGTAGTAGCTGACAATTTTGCCCCTGATGCCAATGCTAAAACTGTTAGCATCAATGATATTCCTGATGGCTGGATGGGTTTGGATATTGGCCCTGATTCAATTAAGGTATTCCAAGACGCTTTAGCAGACTGTCAGGCAGTGATTTGGAATGGCCCGATGGGCGTATTTGAATTTGATAAATTTGCTGCTGGTACAGAAGCGATCGCTCATACATTAGCAGCTAAATCTGATGCTGTCACAATTATTGGTGGTGGTGATTCCGTTGCTGCGGTAGAAAAAGTAGGTGTTGCTGAGAAAATGAGCCATATTTCTACTGGTGGTGGTGCTAGCTTAGAATTACTCGAAGGTAAAACTTTACCTGGTATTGTTGCCTTAGATGATGCCTAAAGATAGCTAAAAGCTTTTTTTGGTAATATGTTGCGGAAAAATAACGGTGAAAGTCGTTCCTTGTTTTAAGATGCTTTCAACGGTGATTTGTCCCTGATGATTTTCGACAATGGCTTTGGCGATCGCTAGTCCTAAACCCGCTCCTGTAGGGGTATTAATATCACGTTGAGCCGAACGAGCTGGATCGGCACGATAAAAGCGATCAAAGATATGAGGTAAAGCCGATTCAGCAATACCCTTGCCATTATCTTTGATCTTTACCTGTAGCATCAATTGTCCATGAGCTTCCCTGACTCTAATTGGTTTAATCGCCGGTTTGATTAGGGCTAATTCTACTTCTACTGATGCTTCAGTAGCGGTTACGGATTTATCTGTATGCTCGATCGCATTAGCAATTAAATTGGTAAATAAACGAGATAAATAGTCCCAGTCGCCGCGAACGGTAAAAATATCTTCTTCGTCCAGATCTGCTGCAACTTTTGGCTCAACAATATGTAAAGAGAGAAATAATCCTTTTTGAGTAGCTGCTATTCTTTGTTCTTCGATCACATCAATCAATAAGGCATCTAAAGGTACAGATTGCCAATCTAGCTGCACTATACCGCTATCGGAACGAGCCAGAAACAACAAATCATTAACCAAGCGTCCCAATTTCTGAGTCAAGCGTTCAATAATCTCTAGCTGTCTTCGCTGTAGTTGGGGTTCGGCTTCAGGATAAGCTAATGCCATTTGGACATTGGTTTGAATTGTGGCAATAGGGTTGCGTAATTCATGAGAAGCATCAGCGGTAAACTGTTTTAAACTTGAATAGGAAACCTGCACAGGTTTAATGGCAATGCCTGACAAAAACCAACCGATACCCCAGACGCAAAATACCATTAGGGTAATCCCAATAATTAAATCTCTCGTTAGCTGATTAATCGGTTTAGTTACTTCAAACCAGGGATGACTTACTCGTAGATAACCTAAGACGCGATGATTAAGTTCAACCTGCTGGACAATCTGACGCAAAATGCGATCGCCAGATAAATAAACTGTTTCGCCACTGCGATTAGGATGGAGAGGATAGTCTAGCGGTTGCTCAAAAGTAGACCACAATAGCTTTTGTTGCGGATTAAACCACTCTAAATCAATGCGATCGTCTTCTAAACTATTTACCTTCTGACTAAAGCTAGCATCAACATTTACGCCATATGTTCCCTTGGTTTCTGCTAGAGGCTGAATTACTAAGGAACGATCTACTACCTCGACAACGTGCTTTAAAGTATCATCGATACGCTCTATAAGAGTGTTACGTACATAAAAATATACCCCGATCGCAAAAAGCAACAAGAGAACAGCCGTCACTGCGGTATACCACAAAGCTAACCGACGACGAGTTGACTGGAATAGTAAGTTCATTTACAGAATATACAGAATGTTGAATCTTGATTGTTCAATGTTGAATAATGAATAGATAAGATATAAGGTCGTTAATTTTTACAATAATGCAAGATTTTTTTCAAAACGTTTCCCGCTATCCTCGCTATCTAATCAGTTTTACTCTAGGAATCTTTTGGTTTTTCTTACAACAGCTAAAACCTTTTTTGAAGAATCCTGTGACGGCGATCGCCTTGGTTGGTTTCTTCGTTGGCGGTTTCTCTGTGCTATACCTTACCTTAGAAGCAATGCTAGGGATTAATTAATCGTGTTAGTGTAGCTAAATATAAACCGTATTTTCCAATTTAAAGCTTTAGGCTTTAAGCCTATGGCTTTAAGCTTCGAGCCATTTCAATCTCAACGAAGCTAAATCACACCAACGTCGATTATGATTCCCCTGAATGACGAGAATCCAACCCACAGTACTCCAATTGTAGTTTATGCCCTGATCGCTATTAACGTGATAGTTTTTCTGCACCAAATAACTTTAGGTTCGGAATTGGATGATTTCTTTCAGCTTTATGCAGTTATTCCGCAAGAGTTAAGTGCTAGCTTTGATGGAGTTGCCACCAATCAGCCTGTACCAGAGATTCTGACTTTAATTACTTCTCAATTTCTGCATGGCGGTTTAATGCACATTGGCGGGAATATGCTGTTTCTCTGGACTTTTGGCGATAATATTGAACATGATTTAGGTCACGTCAAATTTCTGCTATTTTATTTGGTTTGCGGCGTTTTAGCTGGTCTAACTCACTGGTTTTTTGGCATGCAGTCTAGTGTCCCCACTATTGGCGCAAGTGGCGCGATCGCAGGAGTTATGGGGGCGTATCTGATCAAATATCCTAAAGCCAAAATTCTCACCCTGCTACCTTTATTTATCATTTGGACTACGGTACGCATTCCGGCGATCTATTTTCTCGGCTTCTGGTTTGTGCAACAGGCATTTAGTAGCGTCGCATCTTTAGGAATGGAAGAAGCTAGCGGAGTCGCCTATTGGGCGCACGCAGGCGGGTTTGTTTTTGGCGCAATATTAGGACCAATGTTCGGTTTAATGAGCGATCGCCGATAGAAAAGAAGTCAGAAGTCGTAGGGGCGAACGGCGACGCGACGCAAGGAGCTAATACCACAAGGGTACAACGTCCTTTAGGGCGTTCGCCCCTACCGATGATTAATTAGCTGGTTTCATAATCACCACCCCGTAAGCCTCTGGATTGAGATATTTTTGGGCTGCTAGCTGTAAGTCTGCGGCAGATATCGACTGAATATGCTGGGGATAATTAAGGGCTGGGGCTAAATCCTGTAGCTGAGAATAGTAGTAACCATAGAGATTGGCACGATCGCTTGGTCGTTCGTTAGCAAAGACAAAGCGATTGGCTACTTGGGTACGAATGCGGTCGATATCTTTGGTGGCAATGAGTTCGCTTTGCAGAGTTCTAATCTGTTGCGCGATCGCTTGTTCTACTTCAGGAATGTTTTCTGTCGGTAAAGCAGCCGAAATGTAAAATACTCCCTGGTGGGTTTGAGTCATATTACTGACTCCAATTTGATTAACTAGACCTTTTTCTTCTCGCAATTCTCGAAACAAACGAGATACTTTACCCTGTCCTAAGATTACCGCCAAGATATCTAAGGCGTAGGTTTGGGCTAAATTTTCCATTCCAGGAACACGCCAAACCATGACTAAACGCGCCTGCTGTAAAGACTCGTCGGTATATTCACGACGGACTATTTCGGTAAAAGGTGGTTCGGGCGTTACTGATGGCGTGCTGTTTTTAGCCTTTTGGTCACGGAAACTATGATGCTGTTCAAATCCTTGAGTAACTATCTCGATTAATTCTTCTACAGGAAGATTACCCACGACTGCTGCTGTCATTGACTGGGGTTGATACCAAGCATGATGAAAATCGCGCATTTGTGGCGATCGCAAATTTTCAATTACTGAGGCAGGACCAAGTACTGGGCGACGATAGGGTAGAGTTTCAAAACAGGTTTCCATTGAACGATAGAAGGTACGACGACGGGGACTGTCTTCGGAACGTCGAATTTCTTCTAAGACAACTAATTTTTCCCGTTCAAAAGCTTCATTATCCAAACTTGGGTTCAATACTACGTCTAGCTGTAGGGGTGCTAGTTCCGCAAAATCTTTGGGCGCAGTGGTTATATAGTAATGAGTATAGTCTTGGCTAGTTGCAGCATTAGTTACTGCCCCACGCTCTTCGATTAACTGTTCAAATTCGCCAATTTCTAGGTTAGGTGTGCCTTTGAACACCATATGCTCTAAAAAATGAGCCATCCCGTTGATCTCGTTACTTTCTTTAGCTGAACCCACATTAATCCAAACATTCAAGTTCACCGCTTCGACGGGCATCTGTTCGGCAATAATCGTCAAACCATTATCGAGCTGACATATACTTGGAGCGTTGAGTTTTGGCTGTTTGGTAAGAATTGAAGTCATTAAATTTATATTTAGTAAAAGCAAGTATATAAAAAACTTATGATTATTGTAGTCTTTATCAATGGATAATTGACAATGACTATGGTTTTGCTAATGACATGATTAATATGGCGTTGAAATCTTTTCTCCTTGGAGAATAAATGATGATTTCGGTAGCAAGATTAAAATCAGCACGAGAAATACAATATAATACCTGCTTAATACGTGGATAGTCCTCCCCCCATGTTCCGTCTCAGTCTCTCCAGGGATGATTCGTTTGCTTATCTTTAGCGCGAAAACAGTGAATTTTAATCTTATTTGGGAATCATAAGTTTAAGGTTCATTGTTCTTTGAGTGTTTTCCTCACACAAAAGGTAGGTAAATTTTGAAAAAACAAAATTTTTTAAGCAATTCCAATTTTTTCATATTGGCAACTCCAGCAGCAGCAGTCATGATTATGACTTTTTTACTATCTCGCGGTAATGTCGGGATAACGATTGGTACTGGAATTACTTCTCTGGTTTCTAGTACTGCTGTTGGACGACGGGATACGGAAGTAGAAATATTAAAAGATAGATTTGGTCGCGTCAAAAACGCAGAAGAGTTAATAGCAAAACTACCTTCTCTACAAGCTGAGACTCAAACTTTAACTACTCGGCAAAATGAACTCAAAAATAATATTGGCAGCAATGAAAAAGAACTAAGTAATTTTCGAGAACAATTACACCATACCAAAGGCGAACTATCCCAAAAAGAGGGAACGCTAAAAGTAGTCAGGCAAGATCTAGCTGATTTATCAAAAACAAAAGATGAATTAGAACGCAGAATTGCTATAACTAATCAACAAAATCCAGATTTAGCAGTTCGCGAACGCTTGTATTCAGAAACCGAACAGCTTCGGTTACAGAGAACCAGTTTAGATGCACAGGTCAATTCTTTAAAGTCGGAGCAAATTACTTTAGAAGCAATTAAGGTAGAGCTAGCAGCCAAACAGCCTCAGCTAGAATTGTTGCAGCAGCAATTAGAAATTCTACAGTCTAAAACTCAGGAATTAGAAAAACAAGCAGCAGAATTAGAACTGTTGCGAGCCACTTATGATACCCTCTCAGCAGAAAAAAGCAGCTTTGAAACTCGGATTAATCAATTAAGCCCTGAAATTGCAGGATTAGAAGCGCAGAAACAGCAAATTTTACAAGCAATTCAAGAGAGCGAAGAAAAATATCGTCAGATAGAACAGCAAAGACAAGAATCTCACCGCTTAAGATTAGAAATCAAACAACAACAACACGAAATTAGCAATTTAGAACGAGAAGCCAGACAGGTTAAGGGTATTATTGCGTCTTCAGAAGAAGAGAAAACTCGATTGGAACAGGACAATCATAAATTAGAACAGCGTCTTAAAAACTTAAAAGGTGAAATAGAAGCAATCGAAAATAGTGCAACATTAGCACTTCAAGCTTTGCGTAAACCACTATGGACATCTGCACCTCAGACCAACAGACAAATCGATACAACACCTACAGGAGAGCAACAATTTATTTCAGGATTTAGCAATAATTTAATACAGCAGGGACTTACTTTTCATCAAAGAGTTATTAATGCTTTTCATACCTCTTTAAAAGTACAGGATATTTCAGCTTTAGTAATTTTAGCGGGTATTAGCGGTACGGGGAAAAGCGAACTACCCCAACGTTATGCCGATTACATCGGCGCACAGAAGTTAACTTTAGCTGTACAGCCTCGCTGGGATTCGCCCCAGGATTTACAAGGTTTCTATAACTACATTGAGAAGAAATATAAGCCGACAGACTTGATGCGGGGATTATATCAATATCAAAACGATTCTAATATGAGCGATCGCCTAGTGATTGTTTTATTAGATGAAATGAACTTGGCGCGGGTAGAGTATTACTTTAGTGATTTTCTCTCTAAATTGGAAACTAGACGTTCTCAGGCTACTTATTTGGATTTGGATGTCGGTAGTTTACCGTTACCAGAAAAAGACCGAAGACTAGCTATTCCGCAACAGTTTTTATTTGTGGGGACAATGAATGAAGATGAAACTACTCAGTCATTATCGGATAAAGTTTTAGATCGGGCTAATGTCTTGACTTTTGGCAAACCACAGCAGTTAAAACTAAGGGAAGAAGCCAACGGTAATAGAAGTGCAGCATCATCTGTTGGGGGTTATGTTTCTTATTCCCAGTATAAGGGCTGGATGCGATCGCCCTATTTTAATTAGCAGTGAAAATATTAGCAATTCTTTGTTAATTAAACATAGTCAAGATGTCTATGAAATTGGGTTTCCCTATCTTAAACCAACCGATTTAGAAGAACATGACGATCGCTGTCAAGCTGAGTTAAAGATTGAAATAGGCGATCGAGAATACTCGTTATTTATTACTGATGAAGAGGCAATTGAAGATGAAGCTAAATTAAAAGAATGGTTGGTTACGCCAAAAGAAAAACGGCTCGATACTTCGATTGAAATCTTACTACAAAATTTTACTGGTTTATTTAGTCATCAAGATTTATGGAGTGTGCGCCAAGGAAATATAGCCTGGATTAATTTACATTATTTACCAAAATATTTAGCTGAATTTAATCTTACCGAAGCTAGTTTACCTTTGATAATTAGCTTAGAAAGACAGTATGAATTATCTAGAAAGCTAAGGACAATAACCCCAAAACTGCGCCATCAACTACGCAGAAAAGCAGAATTAATGTCCATCAGCAGAATTCAAGAAATGGATAGTTATTGTCTGCGGGATTATATTCGTCGCCCTGGATCTTCTCCAGAGGAAAAAGCGGGAGCAAAACAGCAGCTAATGGGAGTAAAACGCGAGCAAAATTATCATACTGTTGAGAATAAATTTTTAATTTATTTTGCTGGCAGACTACTACATTTAGAATGTTTTCGCTATGAAAATAAAAAAAGTAATGATACGGCTTATCTAGATGCTGTACGAAAGTTACGCCAAACAATCGATATTTTTAATCGATCGCCTTTAATTAAAGATATTTCCGTGCGTCACTTTAGGTTGACTAAACCCAACTACGTTTTACTGCAAAACCCTATTTACAATAGCTTTTATCGAGCTTATCAAGACTATATTTACAGGCGATCACAAAAAGAACGACTTTGGAGTTATCGTCATAATTTATTAGGAGACACGGTTTATCTCTGTTTGACTGCTGCTTTGTTGCGCTTTCAAGGGGTACATCTAAAGCCATTGGCTAATTTAGCCATCAGGACCAGTCCAGATTATGGTAACTATTTACTGGAAGATAAACAGCATGTATCTATTCCAGTTTTTCTTCAAGATTTTGTTTATGAATTCAGGTTAGATAAATGTTCGGATCTAACTAGGGGAAATTATTGTCTAACTATTGAATTACACGATTTAAAATCTTCGGAATTGACTATAAAAGTAGCCAGCTTTCCTATCTGGATATTTTGGTATAAGCCGTCAGATGAAATAATCAATTCAGCTAATAATTATCTTAATAAAAATTCTCATAATTATTCTTTAGGAATTATCTTTTATTTACAAATATCTCCCGACATAACTAAATCATTTGCTTCAATAGAGCGTAAGTTAGACGCGGAACTAAATACTGAAACAGTAGTAGAGTCTGGTAAGACTTTACTGTATCAAATACCAAATCCAGGGGATTTGCAAAACTTTACTGCTATTACAGACTTACTAGCACAAATCATTAAACCTTTGGCGGAGGAGATGAGATGAATTCATTTTGGTCAACCTTAAAACCTTTATTAGAACGAGTTAATATTCCTGTAGAGCATTGGCAATCTTTACAAGATAAGCCAAGTTTGCCTCTACAGCTTATCGCTAAAACTAGAGAGCAGGGGGCAATATATTTAGCTCCAGAAATACCTTTAGCTTTTTCTTATGTCAGCAATTTATCTCTCAGCGTCAATCAACAATTGGCTTTGAACTTAGCTACTGCTAATAATCCTTTGATGGTAATTCAGGGTGTTTCTGGTAGCGGTAAAACTTGTCTGGCTCAAATACTAATCAAAAGCTTAATTTCCCAACAAAAGCGTATTTTAATCCTGACTCGTTACCCACAAACTAGAGCTACTTATCAAATACCAACTATTACTTTTTCTCTTAGCAATCGGCAAGATTATCATACTTGGCTAACAGAACAAATAAAGCGAGAGTACTTGGGTAAATTACCAATGGATTTTTTACCCCTACACTTATTACCCGATGCCTTGTTAGCACAGTTGCGATCGCCTCAAAAACTAGAGAAATGGCTGCATATATTACAAGCTAACCACTCTACTGAGGAAATTACATCTTTATTATCAGTAGAATTGCCTCAAGTTTCTAAAGCGCGACTGAATCTGTTAGCCTATCGTCTACAAAAATTAGTTCCTTTATTACAGCAGCAGATATGGTTGCATCAGCTTGGCGAACAGTCTGAAGCTACAGCAGCAGCCATAACTACAGAAATTCAGGGAAGTATGCCAATTTTGGGTACAGTTGAGGAGTTTTTGCAACCCCAACATCAGCAACTATGGGAAATGTTTTTTGATTGTGTAATTGTTGAATCAGCAGAATATTTAACTTGGTCAGAATTAGTTCTAATCGCGGGAATGACTGATAAGCTAATTTTACTCGGTAACTTACCCTTAAATCTGTCATTTCCTCATCGTCATAATTTTACTCAATCTCCTCCATTAGAATGGTTGGGAGAATTTTTGTTATCGACTTACCGTTGTCGATTAACCGAGCAATTTCGCCTACATTCTACTATTGCTAGACCAATCTTTGATGTTCTGTATGGTCAATGGATTCGCACTCAACCACAACCAGACATGATCGCTTTACCCCAAGAGCGTTTGCAGATGATCGATGTGCGAGGAAAACCGATTGATGGGGTTAATCTCTGGGAAGGTAAACGGCTTGTGAAATTTATGTCCGAACTTGGTGCAGCAAAGGCAAAGCAGATCGGGATTTTAGCCTTTACCGCAGCACAAAAAACCTGGTTACAAACTAATTGTCCTTTAGAGTATCGAGAGGTTGTTATTGGTTCATTTGCTGACTGGGTAGGAAGGGAAATCGAGATCTTATTAGTTAGCTGCGTCGGTTATCCTGAAAAGCTTACAGCAGCAAATAATGCGATCGCTCTTACTAGAGCTAGTGACTATTTGATTCTTTTTGGCAATTACCAACTTTGGAGTAGTCAGCCATCACCGCTACAAGATTTGCTTTATCGTCCTGAATTACAAAGACAAAGAGAGGTATCGTTGAAATGAAGCTACAAATCCAGTTAACAGGAACATTTAACCGTATTCCGATTGATTTTGAGGCTAAAAAAGTAGAAGCGGTAACTCCAGAGCAATGGATGCGAGCGCATTTTGCCATTGCTACTCAAGTCAGACAGCGATCGCCTTTAATATTGCGTCAAAAGTTTGGCATGAATTTTTTATCGGAGTCGAGTATCGAGCGACTTCTACAGCAGGCCCATGATTCAATTCCCTTATGGCGACTGTATCAAAACACTATAGAAGCCAAACCTACACTGTATTGCTATCAGTTTGTTAGTCAACAGGCTCAAATACAACTTCAACCAGACGATCCACAACTCCCAGGTTGGGAAACAGACAGTATTACTGGTACTTATGAAATCGTTGTTGAGGGAAATACTTATTCTGGTGTATCCCAAGCTTGGCTCAATACTATTTGGCTTCAGGTGAAACAGGAATGGGAAAAATACTCTAATTGCGATCGCCTCAAGATGGCTTTACAGTCGCAAAATCATGATGAGTTTAATTTCTATCTTCTAGATATACCAGAAGTAAATGTTACCGTCGATGTCAAACAACTTCCTTTAGCGATAAGAGAAGCGATCGCATTTCTCAGACAGTCAAGCAAAGATCGAGAAAGCCTATCTGATGCTGCGGTTGAATTGGTTTCACAATACCAAACAGAAGGTACTTCTAAGATCGATCCTCCACTATCAGAAACGATCGAATTAAAAACATCCACTACTCATCATCAGTTTGTTATTGGTAAAAGAATTAGTCGCCAAGCGATCGAGGAATTGATTAGCCAAGCAGAGCAATTTTTGTTTATATCCAGCTACATTATCGAAGATCGCAACATTACCGAATTAATCTGCCAAAAAGCAACTACCCTACCTCAAGGAGTTTGGCTGCTTACAGATTTACGAGATGAAGTTATCGATGCGATCGATACTCAAGTAGAAGATATTCCCAGATCGAGAGAAGCCTATCAACACTCAGATGACAAAAAAGCTCAGTGTCTAAAACTGCTGCTAGATTCAGGTGTGCGTATTCGTGGTGGTGCGTTTCATCTTAAAACCTATATTACCGAAAAAGCAGCTTATTTAGGTTCGTGCAATTTAACAGGGGGAAGTTTAGATTTTAATTTGGAAAGTGGTTTAATTTGTCAGGGTACAACCACTCATCAGGATTTATGGCAATACTTTACTCGTTGTTGGTCACATAAAACCAAATACGATGTGCTTTCTCTCCAGTCTGGATTTAATCAGCGTACTCTCGATCGCTCATCTCCCAATGATAGATTCAATTCCCAAGCACTACTAACCCCCAAACAGTATCGAGAAGACTTATATCGGGAATTAAATAAATATTCGGGAAAAGTAGAAATATACAGTCGCGGTTTTTCCCCTGATGCAGAAATTCTTAACTTACTAGCAAATCGCTCGACTCGCATCTATGCAGACGGCTTTATCCGTAATCAAAACTCTCGTATAACAACACATTTTAGATCGGGAATTCATGCAAAAGTCACTTTAATTGGCGATCGCCTTGCTTATCTTGGTGGGATCAACTTCCAGTTTGCACCACGAGGATTTAAGTTAATCGATCTCATGTATAAAACTAGCGATCGCCAAGAAATTACTCAGATCCGTCAGCAATTAGCAGCTTCATCTTTTTAATCGGAGGATTTATCTCATGAGTCGTTTATTTAATCTCGAATCATATTCCGAACTTTGTACTACAAAATCGGATGAATACCAGCTAGCAAAAAGAGTAATCGAGAAATACAAAGAATCATTAGTATTTTTAAAAGTAGTTCCCGATCGCTCCCTTAATGAGTGCTTTGAAGAGTTACTAAATGGGAATAGCTCTCAAGCATCTGTCATAAGACTTATTAAGGCTGATTAGCGAGCAAATTTTTTTAATTTAGACAGTTTTTAGTATGAGTCGCACGCCTAAAACTACTGTCATCTATGCTCAATGTTCATGTTTTAGAACAATACGAGTGGGTATTGATGTAAAAATTTGATGATCGAAGAGCAGTATTAAGCGTGAGGGATATCGCAACTTGTAGCGATCGCCATCGCTCTTACTATACTTCCACTGGATGTTGACCGTAATATGGGACGACTTCTGACCAGTGAGGATGTTTTCCTTGTTGCCAATCAGCATAAGCCAAATCCAAGACGTTGGTTACTGTACCAGCAATTTCCTCATCGGCGGTAATTAATTGATAGGGCAAAGGCAAGTCAGCCAGAGTTTTTTGCCAAGCTTCTGTTGTCATCAGCGTATCTGACATGTATGTCTGGAGTCCCTGACTGTTGATCTGGTAGATGCCAACAAATAATTGTTCTCGTCTGGCATCCATCTGGACGGCTAAAAAGCCCTCGCCCCAATCTTTTTGAGCTGCTACTGCCGCTAAATTAGAAATGCCATATAAAGGAATATCTAGCTGTTGAGCAATAGTACGGGCAGTAACGACGCCCACGCGAGTACCTGTGAAGCCTCCAGGACCTTTGGCAACGGCAATAAATGCCAAATCTTGCCAGGTTTGCGGAGTCAGTATTGCGGCTAAACATTGATGTAGCCGGGATGCCAAACCTCTCCCCAAGTCCCAAACCTGAGTGCGACTATCTCCTGCATAATTGTTAACAGTTATGCCTAATTGTCGTGTACTAGTATGAAGGGCGATTGCATATTTATGGCTATCTAAAACGAGCATATTAAAATTAGAGGAATAAGAGGGGGATATATCAACGATCCTACATAATTAATTGTTCATCCCGATTAAAAAACCGTTTATAGATCCCTTCGGTAATTAAAATTGTGGTGCTTAAATTAACCAAAACAATCGCAAATAAGATCAAAATTTGATAAGAAGCTGCATCGCGGGGATTACTACCGCCTAAGATCTGCCCAGTAAACATACCTGGAAGGCTTACTAAGCCCATTACCATCATGTTATTTAGTGTCGGAATTAAACCCGTGCGAATTGCCTCTTGTTGATAACCAGAAATAGCTTGTTTTCCTGTAGCACCGAGACTTAGATAAGTTTCAATTTCTCCACGATTTTGATTAATCGAGTTCAAAAGGCGATCGCCAGCCAAGGAAGCGCTATTCATGGCATTGCCAAACAGCATCCCCGCTAAAGGGATCAAATATTGCGGTTCGTACCATTGATCGGGTTGAACGATTAAAAGAATTACATAGCCCAAAGTAAAAGCACTGCTAGCGACAAGAGATAAGATTACCGTAGATAGTAGTCCTGGTAACTTCTGGTCGATCCGGTTACGAGTCACAACTGAGGCGATCGCAATCATTACGCCCAAGATAGCCAAAACCACTAGCCAATTGTCGATAGCAAAGACAATATCTAGGATGTAGCCAATGGCAATCAGCTGCATTAAAGAGCGCACTGCACTGTAAGCCAACTGCTTTTCTAAGCCTAATTTACGCCACAGTGATAAGGCGATCGCTATTCCAATCAAGCCCAAGCTTAAAACTAAATCAACCGTATCTAAGGCGATTAAATCATTCACTTTGTTGTCTTTACGAGGGCGAATAGCCCTTCGCCCCTACTATGGTGATAATCGCTTGATTGACCAACTATCATCGGTTTGTAAATCATACACTAAGCGATCGTGAAGTCGGCTAGGACGACCTTGCCAAAACTCAATCCGGTTGGGTATTACTTCAAATCCACCCCAATGTTGAGGCAGAGGAATAGTTGTGTTACTACTATATTTTTCTTGTAAGTCAGCTAGCTTTTGCTCTAATACTTCGCGATTAGGAATGACTCGACTTTGCGCCGATGCCCACGCACCTAGTTGAGAAGACTTGGGACGACTATGGAAATACTGGGCTGATTCTTCTGGTTGTAACTGCTTGACTTTGCCTTCAATACGGACTTGCCGTTCTAGTTTATCCCAAAGAAAAACCAGGGCAGCATAGGGGTTAGCAATTAGCTGTTGTCCCTTCTGGCTTTCATAGTTGGTATAAAAAACAAAACCGCGATCGCTTACTCCCTTAAGCA
Source organism: Myxosarcina sp. GA_180221_E-2-1-MAG-40_15 (assembly GCA_020692205.1). GTDB lineage: Bacteria > Cyanobacteriota > Cyanobacteriia > Cyanobacteriales > Xenococcaceae > Waterburya. Next base: position 3,167 of record JAIMKV010000077.1, on the reverse strand, counting down.
AGACGATTCTGGCACTCGGTTTACCATCGGGGGTGGCGGTAGCCAGAGTCATGGCGTTTGGTTCAATTAAGTCTGCCTCCAAAGCCTGTTGAAACCAAATCTCAAACTGCTTGATCGGATGAGGATTAAGATCGGCTTCGGATAATCCTGCCAGAGTATAGTTTTGTCTTAGATCGGCGAGCGATGAATCCACTTTTTGTGCTTCGATAAACAAACAGTTATTAATTTAACAGCATTCGTCCGAATATTCTCAATACACATAAGATGTATTTTAACTGCGAAATAGATCTTATGTGTAAAAGCGATCGCTAAAATCGCCAATTTTTCTTTAACTATTAATTACTTCAAAGCCTAAAAATTACCCATTGAGAACGATGCCAAATAAACAGTGAATAACTCATAATTAAATCAAAACTGGAGTATTGCTATCAGCAATTATTAAAACATCGACAAAATATGAAGAGAATTTCTCAATGGCAAGTTTTTGTCATCCAGGTAGGTCTAAGTTGTTGCTTAATTAGCTTAATTTATCTAGGGTTGCCAACTATAGTTGGCCAGCCAGTATGGGCGCAGTCCAACCTGAATCTCAATTCTGATATTATTTCTCTCAAGGCGCGAATTAGCCGTCTAGAGCAAGAAGTAAGCCGCTTAAGAGGCTTTAATTTTAATTCACCCCCGCGTCCTACTTCCCCTGTGCCGAATGTGGTCGAAAATCCTCCTGTGGTTGATGGTCAGGCTATTGGATCGACCGATCCTTTATATAAACGCTTAGCTACTTTGTTAATTGAACTCAAAGAGGACGTTAGAAATATTGACCAGCGTTTGAGCAAAATTGAACAACAAACCGCACCTAATCGCTGAAAAACAGTTGTAAAAATCATAAATTATGGATTATAAATTATGAATTATGACTATAACTCCTGCACAAGAAGCGATCGCCAATTTAATCAAGCTAGCTGAAAAAGGGGAAATCGATCCTTGGGATGTTCCCGTAATTAGTATTATCGACCGTTTCTTAGCCGAACTTGGGCTGATCGGCGAAACCGAAACACCTCAACAAGAGGCAGATCTGCCTCGTTCAGGTCAAGCATTTCTTTGGGCATCAATGCTAGTGCTGTTTAAAGCCGACAGCCTCCATTTATTACAAGAAGAGTTAGTAGAAATCAAAGAAGAGGAATTTTTGGCAGCAGAAATTTACCTTGATGAAAGGCGATCTCTGCCAGCCAACCTAGAACAGCATCTGCGTCGTCGTACTTCCGTCCAGCCAGTCGGGAAACGTCGGGTTACTCTCCAGGAATTGATCGAGCAGCTAGAACATATTGCCGCCGAAATTGAAGCAGCAGCAAGCGATGGTACTCCCCGTCGTTCACAACGTTCCCGTAGTGCAGCAATCAAGGCGATCGCTCAACTAGCCCACAATGAAAATTTAACCGAGTTGGCCGCACAACTAGAGGGTTTTCTCCATCTCAATTTGCCGAATTTATCTCCAGGTCAAGACTATGTGGATTGGGAACAGTTATTAACCCAATGGCAACTTAAGGAATCAGCCAAAGCAAGTACTAATACTACAGAACACTTAAATTCAGATCGAGCAGGCATTTTTTGGGCATTGCTGCTGCTTTCGGCACAATCAAAAGTAGAATTATTTCAAGAAGAATTCTATCAGGATTTAAGCATTCGCCCTTTAAATTCATGTCTCCAAACTTGAGTCTTCGGTATACATTGTTGATACACTGGAATAGTTTAGATAGTTACTATAAGTCTGGTTGAGGAGAAGCTTGCATGAAAGCCATGATTTTGGCGGCTGGTAAAGGCACTCGCGTTCGTCCCATAACATATACGATTCCCAAACCCCTAATTCCAATTTTACAGAAACCAGTCATGGAGTTTCTCTTAGAGTTACTTCGGCAACATGGTTTCGATCAGATTATGGTCAACGTCAGCCACTTAGCTCACGAAATTGAAGGATATTTTCGTGATGGTCAGCGTTTTGGGGTCGATATTGGCTATTCTTTTGAAGGTAGCATTGTTGATGGTGAGTTGGTGGGGGAGGCAGTGGGTTCGGCTGGAGGCTTAAGAAAGATCCAGGACTTTAATGCTTTTTTCGATGATACCTTTGTAGTCATGTGTGGTGATGCTTTAATCGATTTAGACTTGACCGCAGCGGTTAAACAACATCGAGCTAACGGTGCGATCGCGACAGTAATCACTAAAAAAGTTCCCCGAGAAGATGTTTCGAGCTACGGTGTGGTAGTTACAGACGATCAAGGACGAATTAAATCTTTTCAAGAAAAACCTTCTGTAGACGAAGCTTTAAGCACCGACATCAATACAGGAATCTATATTTTTGAACCAGAAATATTTGATTACATTCCCCCAAAGCAAGAATTCGACATTGGTGGCGAGCTATTTCCGAAATTAGTGGAGAAGCAGGCTGCTTTTTACGCCGTTTCCATGGATTTTGAATGGGTGGATATTGGTAAGGTTCCCGATTATTGGCACGCTGTTCGCGGTGTGCTAACTAGGGAAATAAAAAATGTTAATATTCCTGGTACTGAGGTTGCTCCTGGTATTTATACAGGGCTGAACGTGGCGGTCAATTGGGATAAAGTAGATATTACTGGCCCTGTATATATTGGCGGCATGACTAAAATTGAAGATGGGGCAAAAATTATTGGCCCAGCGATGATTGGCCCTAATTGCTATATCTGTAGTGGTGCAACCGTAGACAACAGCGTTATTTTTGAATATTCTCGCTTAGGGGAAGGTATTCGCTTGGTGGATAAGCTCGTGTTTGGACGTTACTGTGTTGATAAAACTGGTGCGGCGATCGATCTGCAAGCAGCAGCTTTAGATTGGCTGATTACTGATGCTCGTAGTAATCCTTCTGAACAAGAACTAGACGAACATAAAGTAATTAAAGATTTTTTGAAAGAAGATAATTAGGTAGATAGCTAAGCGTGATCAATTTCAGGGAACGTCGCAGTTTAAATAAATTGCTTTTTTTAGCAATTTTGAAGCTTTTGCTGATATAATTACAAAGCGGCGATGGGCTATAACTCAGTTGGTTAGAGTGTCACATTGACATTGTGGAAGTCGGCGGTTCGAGTCCGCCTAGCCCAATTTCGCTTTCGCTCAATCCTAGTGGGACTTTCACAGCCGACTTC
>JAIMKV010000076.1 GCA_020692205.1 Myxosarcina sp. GA_180221_E-2-1-MAG-40_15 | reverse complement strand
ATGCTATAAAAAGCCTTGTTATTAGTGACCAATGGCAAGAACAGTTGAATTCAATCATTTATCTGTGCTTGATATAATAGGCTACTTTAAATATTCTTGTTTTGATATATAAGTTTCTATATTCAAGACATTACTCTTTTCTTGATTCGTAATAATTCATCGGCACTTGCCTCTCTACCTATTTCTTCAAAAGATTTAAATCCATGAGCCAAATCATTTCTATTGGTTTTTATTTTCAATAAATCGTTCCCATCTTGAGTTTTTATAGCATTAGTTTTATATGAAAAACCGTATATTTCTGCTGTTTGCTTAATTTTTCGAGCATCAATATTGCCTGAAAACAATTTTTCCTTGTCAAAGCTAATAGAAATTATATCTAGGGAAATATTTTGTATACCGTTTAAAAGATTATCGGTAGACTTATTATTTTTGAAATTTTGAATAATAATTTTTTTTATTTCATCTCTCATATCGTCGAAGGAAGCATTTTGACTTTTAATGTCATCAAAAATTGTTTCGATCGCGTTTCGCATGGTAGATTCAATTAAATTATAGAGTAAGAGAAATCCTGTTGACTTCAGAGTTTTCTCTAATTCAGTATCTATGTTTTTGATTTTAAAGTAAGCTAAGTTTCCCATTCTTAACTTAATTGAACCTTGTTCTAAATTTTTCAGTAACAAAAAATATTTGCTAACTTCTTGAGCGCGCTCATCGAAATCTTTGAATAACGTACTTTTCATTAGTTACCTAGAAGTTGATCGCGAACATACTCAATACGACGACTAACTTTATTTTGAGAACTACTACCATTAGATTTCGTATAATCTTTAAATTTTTCCGAAACCAAGAAAGATGTTGATTGTGGTATTACTTTTGGATTTTCCCTTAATGCAAGAGCAACACCTACAGTAATTGATTCAAATTTAATTCGAGTTATGGGTTCATAACGTTTTTTCATTTTGCGGTAAATATGCAAAGCATCAGAAAAATAATTTTCCACAAAATTTAGCATTGAATAAAATTCATTTTTCATTACATCAATATTTAATGACTCAGATTTATTTTCCTGTTCTAAATAGTCATTAAGAAACTGATGAACTTTTTTGTCTGAACCAGAATAGTTTTGATAATTATTCAAAAACGCAAAAAACCGCAAAACAAACTCTTGTGGATCTCGTTTTTTGATTTCAGCTTCAGTGAAAGAGCATAATTGATGAAATTGTTCTTTTTTTGATAGTTCTTCAATTAAATCAAGAAACTTTCCAGGTTTACTTCCTCTGCGTTTCTCCATTTCGTTTAATTCAACACTACCAGTATTAATTCTTTCAAAAAGATCTCTTCTTACTTCTTCATCTGCTTCTTCTGTTAGCTGAATCATTCTAATACTAGTTCTTTTAAACCGTCTTTGGCGTGAAAGTGGTAAATCGTCGAAAGTAAAACCATTAAGAGTTTGTAATTTTTCAAGATGATTTAATATTAGTTCATTATTAATAAACTTAGTCAAAGTACGAATACGTTGTGTGCCATCAATAATCTCTAAACGTGCTAAATCTTCTGATTCAGATATATCAGCAACGAAAATATAAGGTATTGGTAAACCTAAAAGTACAGATTCAATAAATTTTGATTGTCTGTCTTCATCCCAAGCCATTTCTCTTTGATAATCGGGGATAAACAATTCGTTTTCATCTTCATAAATTTTGTCTAAATATTTTTGAACCAGTACTTCGATGGGATATTCTAATGTATTGTAGTCAACAGACTTTCTTTTGTTACGAATTTCTGTTTCGGCAGTTTCTTTCTTTTCATTGGTGATTGTTAGTTGAGCTATCATATTCCATAGTTTGTTGCGCTTACTACTATATTAAATAACAAATCCTTAATAGAATTAATATTCTTTTTCTATTAAGCACAAGTTTTAACTTGCCTTAGAGATTACTAAAACGGTAAATTTTACCTAAAGTGCGATCGCTTTTTATTTCTACTACCAGATCCGCAGTACTAGTTAAAGGCTTAATAAATAATTCTGGGTGTAGTGCCTGCCAGAAATACTCCACAAAGCGATCACATTCCTCATCACTCATGCCAGTCTTACCTGTAGCAATCATTTTATGTTCCGCTTCTTGGCGCCACTGTCTACTGAGACGATAATCTTCGGAATACAAAACTATTAAACGGTCTAATTTATCCCACAAAGGGAGATAAGCCTTGAGACGCTGATTATTATCTTGGGCAAACTGGATATTTTCCGAGGTAATAAGTGCTGACGGATGATTGAAACAATCTTCGCTCAATGGTTGTACACCGACAAACCAACCCTCAAATAATAAAATATCAGGCTTAGCTATAGCTTCTGACTTGGTGCGATCGCCTGCACCATTATAGGCAGATTTATCAAAACGAGGCATTAAAATCTTGACAGAGTCATCTTGCTGTAAACACTGATTAATGATCTTCAAACCCAAATTAATGTCGTGAGTCCCAGGAGGGCCTCGCCAAAGTAGGCGCGGGTCTTGTTGTTGCAGAGCTTGTCTTTCCGCATAGGTCAAATACAAATCATCTAGCGATAGAGTAGCGACAGAAAAACCTAAATAATTGAGGATCAGCTTAAGTATGATGCACAAGGTAGTTTTTCCTGTACCTTGACCGCCCAAAATTCCCTGGATGATAGTTTTGCCTAATTCTCTTCTGATTACGGCTAAATCTAGTGCTGTCGGCAGCCACAACTGCTGCAAGTCCTCGCAGATTCTTGGCTGATTTTCTAGTCCTAAATCCTGACACAATGCCACTACTGCCAACGTCAGGCTGGCGAAATATGGCGACCTTTCTGCTTGAGAAATTAAACTTTCTAGTCGCTCATGACATAATGCCTTGTTCCTCATAACTCATCCCTCAATTTATGACCCTAATTTGAAGGCTTCCAAAAACATACTATAGATTAAACCAATTTTGAATAAATTCAACGCCTCAAGATAAAGCCCTCGCCTTCTAGGTAAAGAGTCTTGTTCTCGACGCTTACGACGACCATAAACCAATTTACTGACTAATTCGGTAAATAAAAATAAGATAAGTGCCGCAGGAACATCCCAAACTGCACGTTGACCAGCAGTTGTGGAAATCGCCGAACCCATAAAAAATCCTAGGAGAATGCTAATCAAGCTTAGAGAAATTCGTCGCCAGGGATTATTAAATAATCGATCAAGGCGATCGCCAATAAGATCTACTAGACTGTTTAGACGAGTACGTTGCATTACTGATTACTGATTACTTATCGATACGGCTGTAAATCCACAAAGAGCTTACTAGTCCAATACAATGAGCCAAAATAATGCTGAAGCAGGCTTGAATAATAAATACATCCAGAGAATTAACAAACTCAGTGGTACTTCGGCTATTGAAAACCCTAGCAGGATCGAAAGCTAAAGTCTTGGAGAGAACTATTCCTGTAATCGTTTCTCCACCTATAATAGTAATTATTGTTCCCACAATACTAGTAATAATTGCGATTTGAACCATCTTAATGGTAGTAGATTTTTTTGGTGGAGCAGCATTAGGTTTAGCAAATTTACTTGCCATTTTGCTGTATCTAAAAGCAATACAGATGCCGACAACTAAACAAATTAAGCCGCAAACAGCGCAAAATAAACTAAAGCCAATACCAGGACTACTTCTCTCTGATTGATTGACGATCGCCAAAGCTAAGGTGACTGAAGAGACAACCCCCAGTACTAGCTGACCCCAAAAACCTGCTAATCCAGCCCATCTTAGTGTAGTAGCCACCTTTTTTAGCCTAGCTGATTTGCCAAGAGATGACGGAGCAGAGCCGCTACTCCCAGAAAAAGGGGTAATTTCCGATTCTTTGGACATAGTTAAAATTCTCCTGGGCAAAAATAATTAATCAGAACTATCAGAACTAGGTAAATTCTAACCAAGTTACATAATTATTTGAGATTGTCTATCAATCAATAATAAACTAGATAGATGAGAGAGTTGGCGAGGTGGTTGCAAGTTTGTCCCTTGAGGCAGATTTGAGGAAAGTCCGGACTCCCAAAAGACCAGACTTACTGGGTAATTCCCAGTGCGAGCGATCGCGAGGATAGTGCCACAGAAAAATACCGCCAATTGTAGAGGTTGTTCGCGACGCGAAGCTAGTCCTTTAGGGCGAACAACTCTTACTACAATCGGTAAGGGTGCAAAGGTGCGGTAAGAGCGCACCAGCAGTACCGAGAGGTACTGGCTCGGTAAACCCTGGTAGGGAGCAAGGTCGAAGGGATGATGGTTGGTCTTTTTCCCATCCCGATTTAGGTGAACCGCATGAGGTGTTTGGCAACAGACATCCTAGATAGATAACTACCCCCAAATCAAAGTAACTTTGATTTGAGAACAGAATCCGGCTTACGTTCCAACTCTCTCTATTTTATTTTGTTTAAAGCTAAATGTTCAAAGATCCCAGACGACAAAAACAACTCTATATCTTAATCCAAAAGTTAGGATTACCAGCCGCTGCACCTGTCAACTGGTCTTTATTAGATTTAGCTTTGACTCATCCTAGTGTTTCGCGAACCCACAACTACGAGCAGCTAGAATTTGTTGGTGATTCGGTAGTGCGCTTAGTCTCAGCTGAATTATTGCTCGAAATTTATCCTCAAGAGTCAGTCGGAGAATTTGCCGCGATTCGCTCTATTTTAGTTAGCGATCGCGTTTTGGCTCAATTAGCTGAAAGTTATGGCATTGAACCTTATCTAACAATTGGCAGCAATGCTACAGGCAACCCCGCAGGCAGGCAATCTTGGTTAGCCGATGCTTTTGAAGCAGTGCTGGGTGCGCTATATCTTAGTACCCATAATATGGATTTAATTCGTCCGTGGTTAGATCGAGTATTGATGACCAAAGCCGAAGAAGTTCGCAACGATCCAGCTCGATTTAACTATAAAGACGCGCTTCAGGAATGGACTCAGAGAAAATATAAAATTTTGCCCGAGTATAAAGTAGCAGAAAACAAGCAACCTAAATCATCATTGTCAAAAGAAAATCTAGCTCAATCAGCTCATTTACAAAGCGATCGCTTTGTAGCGGAAGTCTGGTTGCAAAACCGCTGTTTAGGCAAAGGTTATGGACACTCTAAAAAAGCTTCAGAACAAGCTGCTGCTAAGGAAGCTTTTTTATCGATCCAGAATACAGAAGCATGAGGCAATTTCTGATATCAGCTTATTGAGACTATTTTTTGTTCCCACAATCAAACAGTAGTATGGAAATATAAACAAATATAAAATACTAAACTTTAACAACCTGCCAGGAATTAGATAATAACCGAGCGACCCTAAGTAATAATGAAAAATGACGAACTAAATTTTATCGAAGCTGAACTAAGCAGTCCTCTAGATCAGATTGATTCAGTAAATTCTGAAGCTGAAATTCCCCCTCCAGATCCAGAGCGAATGTTAGAGTTGCTGAAATCTGATGTCGCCTCAGACAAAATGTTAGCGGCCAGGGCATTTTGTGAATTAGAAGATCGGCGTTCTATTCCTCGATTGATCGAGCTATTAAATGATGTTTGTCCTTTAGTTAGAGTCAGCACAACCTATGCCTTAGGTAGAAATACTGATGCCAGTGCCGTCGAGCCATTAATTAAGCTATTAGCCCAAGATTTTAACGGTTATGTCCGCAAGGGAATAGTTTGGGCTTTGGGTAATAGTAAAGATCGTCGCGCCCTCAAGCCATTACTCCACGCCCTTAAAACTGATATTTCAGCAGTAAGACTTTGGGCGGCTAGTGGGTTAGCTCAGATTGCTCCTCTAGAATATGAAGATATTATTGCAGCTATGCCGCCTCTGATTCAGGGTTTAAGAAGAGATCCAACTGCGGCAGTACGAAGTAACTGTGCCTGGGCAATTGGACAACTATGCCGAGAGCTACCATCTAACGTAGTTTATGCCACGGCAATCGACGCTTTAATTGAGTCTTTAGTCGAAGATGATGATTTTGGGGTTAAAGATGACGCCAGAAGTGCTATTCTCAAGGTCGGCGATCCTGGTGGTTTACAGATGATCGAGGAACTAGAATTTGAAGGATTAATTTAATTAACAAACTAATAAATATTACATGACAAAACCCTTGATTGTTGGCGTTAGTGGTGCTTCGGGGCTAGTTTATGCTGTGCGCGCTTTAAAATATTTGCTGGCTGCTGACTATACGATTGAACTAGTCGCTTCTCGGGCTACCTATATGGTTTGGCAAGCAGAAGAAAACATTCGGATGCCCGCAGAACCAGAGAAACAAGAACTTTTTTGGCGATCGCAAGCTGGGGTAAAGTCTGGAGGAACGCTGAACTGCCATCGTTGGGCAGATGTGGGAGATAATATTGCCAGTGGTTCTTTTCGTACCTTAGGCATGGTAATTATTCCCTGTAGCATGAGTACTGTAGCCAAAATTGCCGTCGGTTTAAGCTCAGATTTGTTAGAAAGAGCAGCGGATGTGCAGCTCAAAGAAGGTAAACCTTTGGTGGTTGTTCCCAGAGAAACTCCATTGAGCTTAATTCATTTACGTAACTTAACCGCCTTAGCTGAAGCTGGGGTGAAAATTGTTCCCGCAATTCCCGCCTGGTATCATCACCCGAAAACTATTAATGATTTGGTTGATTTTGTCGTAGCTCGAACTTTGGACACTCTAGATATTGACTGTATTCCCCTAGAGCGTTGGAAAAGTAAATAATTTTCCTGAGCTATTAACTACGCGATCGCTCGCTAAGATATCCTATAATTGCCAGTCTCAGAAATAGCGCGCTTATAGCTTACGCTTTACAAGCTATAACGGAATTTTTAATTAAGCTAATAGCTCATAGCTAACCGCTTCGCAGTTTAATTAGTAATCGGAGTAGCCTTAGTTACTGAGCCATTGTTTACCCCCATGGTGAACCTTAAAGGTGTGTCTGGGTAGGCTTTAGCTACTTGCCGATAGACAGAATAATTGGTGGGCAAGTTAAGTCTTTCACCCTCTTGATTAAATTTGACTCGATATTCGACATTTTGTCCTAATTCCAGCCTGCCAATTTTTTCCCCAGGTTGCTTTTTCTTCGCTTCTATTTCGTCGATGCTTGGTTTGGGTGGCAATTTTGGCCACCAAATTCCCGTGTTGTCATCTTGCAATACTGCACCTTCAGGCTTTTCTCCATTAACGTTAACCAATGAGGTTGATTCAAACTCTTCATAGCGTCCCCGTTTATCTTCTGTCGGATCGTTAGCATAGTTGACTCGCCAGGTATAAGTAGCCCTAGCGGTTGCTTCGTATTGACCTGCACCTGATTCTGACGTGCCACAACTATTAAGCGCGATCGCCAAACTAAGAGCTGCCGTAGTCAAGCAGATTCGATTAAAGGTTCTTCTAGGAAATAATTTTAATGCTTGTATCATATGTATTTTTATTTTTGCTCAACTAGACGTGGATAATATTGCTGATTGCCTATTCAATTTAATTTTTGAAAAAGCTAAGAAATATGTGAATATATGTAAGAACTTGGTTATATATCTAAGTAAATATTACTAGAGTTAAATACCAAAATATCAAACTAGCTTAAACAATGGTGAAGAGTATAGCATTAGGATTATTGATAGCAGGAATAGCGCCGATCACCCTGGCCAACTCTACTGTAATCAGTATGGATAATCAGCAGCTAGCCGTTAACTTTACTCAACCAAAGATTACCAATCCTGGTTTAAATTCATACTGTAATGCTTCAGATTTATCAATTAATTGTCTTGCTGATCCTGCTTCAGAAAAACCAGCAATTCACTCAGATTTATGGCTTCAGGAAATTGCTAATATTTTGTTGCCCAACACGCTTTTTTCTGCCTGTCCACAGCGATCGCTACAAAAAGTAGAGCATGTTGATGGACTACTTGGCTATAGCCAGAATCGGACTGACCAATTATTCAATTCGCAGCACCAAACTACTTTACTATCTGCTGCGTCGGTCGAACAATCACTTAACCATACTGAGCTTACCAGACCATTCTTAGACAAATTGATCAATCCAGGATGTATTTTTTCTTGGCAAAAACAGGTCGATCAAGAAGCAGTGGTGTCAAAGGCGGTTAAATCTACCAAATTTAACTATAAACACGACAGTCCGAATTCTTCACCAGCGCCAAAGTTTCCTACATTGTCTCGTAGTAGCCTAGTTGTATCTTTTCCTGAGGCAAATAGCTCTTTTATTCCCCCAGATACTAAGCTGGCTCATCCTGCACCAGAGACTAAACGCATTGCTAGTCCTTTTGGTTGGCGCTTAAGACCCTATAGCAATCAGCTACAGTTTCATCAAGGTATCGATTATGATGCGGCTTATGGTTCTCCTGTGGTCGCAGTTGGTAATGGAATTGTTACCAAAGTAGTTTCTGGCTGTGTTGACTTTGGTACTTTATTTTGTGGCGGTCAATTAGGTAACTGGATTGAAATCGATCATGGCAATGGATTGATTGGGACTTATGGACACCTAAAAAATAGTTCAATCATCGTGCAACCAGGAATGAAGGTACGGAAAAACCAAAATATTGCTCAAGTTGGTAGTTCTGGTTGGTCAACAGGAGCGCATTTAGATTTGCGTCTCAAAGTCAATGGCGAGTACGAAGATCCAGCCAAATATGTCATGGCAATCGATCCTCATAAAATAGATATTAATGAGTAATGAGTAATGAGTAATGAGTAATGAGTTTTTTCTATTGCCACCAACTTTTTTTCAACCAATTATCCGTACTTGAGCTAAAAGCTAAGAGCTAAATTAACTAGGCTTAATATAAGGAGATAATTCTGACCATAGTTCGGGAAAAGATGCCCGAAAAGAATCAGCTTGAGCTATTTCCAGATCGCGGTAGTCAAAACCTGGTGCCACAGATTCACCAAGCAAGCCAAATTCACCTGATTCTAATACCGCAGCTTTCCAATAACCTTTGGGGACAAGTAACTGAGCAACTTCTCCCTGGGCAAAATTGAGTCCTAATTTAACTTGTTTAAATTCTCCCGACGGACTAACCAGCAGGTAGGTAATAGCTGAACCAGCCTGAAAATAGTGAAGAATATCTGATTGATTGCGATGCAAATAATCGATCGGGCGATCATCGGTAAGTAAATAATAAATTGAGGTAAGGATGCTACGATCACTTCCTTCTCTAGGGGTAGGTACATTGATATCTGAGCGATAGCTTTCTACAAAATAACCACCCTCGGTATGCTCGGTCAAAGATAGATGTTTAATCAAGTCGTGTTTGTTCATCAGATGCTCTGCTGGGATTTATGTCTCACTAAATTTAGTTCAATCTTTTGAGGATTTATATTTAAGATTAAGCGATCGCCGTAATTAAGTTTAGCCATCCAAGGCGCAATGATTGCCATTATCGAAACTTTTTGGGGTGGGGATAGTAAACTAATCCTTCGTAGCGAAATCTTTTCCGACATCCTCCTCAGCAGGGTTACTTAAAGATTATTTATCTTTTTGAATTTTAAATGAATTGTAATTTATTTGCAGATGATTTAAGATTAAACTGTAAATTAAAAACTAAAAGTTAATCTACTTTTTGGAGAAATAACCTGGGAGATAATCCATGCATAATCTTTATTTATTGGAACAAAAACAATTGCAGGACAATCAAAATCGACAGACACAAATTGAGCTTAAACTCAGGGTGCCTCAGAGCTATCATCAAGAACCGATTATTTCGCAACTAATCTCGGAATATCAGCTCAAAGTTGTTGTTCTGGCGGCGATTTTAGGCAAAGATGGTCAGGGAGATGGCTGGTTTGACCTGAAACTCGTAGGCACTTCTCAACAAATTAATCATGCGTTGCTTTACCTTTCAGAATTAGATATTGAAATGTGGCACGAACAAGATCTAGAACTGGATGGCTGGTAAGTATTAGGGTTTAAGATGAATGCTCAGTGAGCTTTGGACGAGCAGTATTATATGTCTCGATGCTCAGGCTAATATTTCAGTAACTCCAAGAGTTTTAGAGACGATGTTACCTACTGAGCAAAATTGAGTTTCAGCTTTAATAATTGCAATAATTAAGCGTCTACCATCAGCTTAATTGCTTGGGGATCGAGTTTCAAGCTTAGGCGATCGCCATAATTAAGTTTAGGTATCCAAGGCGCAATGATTTCCATGATCGAATCGTTCTGAAAATGTCCAATTTTGGTTTCAGGATGAGGGTAGTAAATTAATCCGTCATAGCTAATATTCTGATACACTACCTGGCAAGGAGAGAAAGAAAAAGTTTCCGCAGCATAGTCTGGATGCCACTTGACTAGAGCAAAGCTAAATTTTGGCTGAACTAATTTAAAAGTATGAGGAGCGATGGAAATATTTAACGTTCCTAAAAAGAAGCCGCTCAGGTCAAGTCCCAAAGTCTTAAAGCAAGGAAGCTGCATTTTTAGCGTACCTTGTTGATAAGGACTATTTTTAGCATTTCCTGAAGCTACCTGATATCCTGGTTTAACTATTCCTGTAAGCTGAATAAAATTTGATTCCATTCTCTAGACACAAATTGAATATCTTGATTTTAGTTCAATAGCCAAAAGCTAAGAGCTAAGAGCTAAGAGCTAAAAGCTTTTTGGTAAAAATACTTAGCAATTAAGCAGAACATCGATCGCTAAAATATAACTAATTTCTATGAGCAGTTAATTGATGAACACTTTTCCCGAAACTCTAGACGCAGCAGTTGAACAAGCAAAAGGAGCGACTCAAGCAGCGATCGCCGATGGCTACAAACTGATTCAGGTAGAGTTAGTTGTGCCTGAAATTGCGCTCAAGTCTGAAGCCTTAGCCTTAGAATTTGCCCAGCTTTTTGCGGAGTCTGGTTCTGGAGTTAAGGTGATGTTTCCCGATACGGGTGCATCGGCATTAGCTAAACGCAACTGGGGAGAACAGCCGTTTCAAGTTACAGACATGGGTAGTCGCTTTACTTCGATTGAAACCAAAATTACTCCAGAAGATCAAATATTTATTGTGGCTTGTCCTTCTGCGGTCGAGGTAGAGCGCGCCGAGAAGCTAAGTCAGCTTGCAGGCGATCGCCCAGTGATTTTTTTGATTCCCCAATTAGAAGACGTGGCGGTAGTTGGGATCGGTTTGGCTGCCCGACAGTTGCGCGATCGCTTTATCAAGAATATTTATTCTAGTTATTATCTACGCCCTCTTGAGGATGGCGCTATCCTGCGTTGTCATCCCTCTCCCTGGCAGGTATGGTTAGAGCGAGAATCAGGCTATGAGTTAGCGACGGAACTAGCAACTAAACCTATGGGAGAAGATTTGGAACGATTGATGATCCGCTTGACTAACCCTGAAGAAGCTAGTAATAATAGTCAGCAACCGAGAAAGAAGACTAGCTTGTTAGGTAATTTACAAAAGTTTCTCAAGGCTCTTAGTCAATAGTTTTAGCTGAGAGAAGCAACTATAGCTTCCCAGATCAATCTAGAATTGTTGTTTGCTTCGACGAAATATGTCTGATTCTTTTTTTGACGGATCTAAAAAGTTTTGAGCGATTTTATTTTTAAATCCCCCTATAAATTTTGGCTGGCTGCCAGCATTGTCGTCGCTATGTTGTTCAGCCTATCGGGATTTGGATTATCTTTGAATGCCTATACTATTCAGGATGATGCTAGACAGCATGTTTTTTGGTTGCAGCAATTGAATGATGCTGAGCTATTTACCAACGACTTAATTGCTGACTATTTTAGCTCTGTCGCTCCAGCAGGCTACAAATTTTTATACCGGTTCGCTAATTGGTTTGGACTCGAACCACTGGTATTTAATAAAATACTTCCTTTGTTGCTCGGTGTTGGCACGAGCATTTATGCTTTTTTAGTAACTCTAGAAATCTTTCCTTTTCCCTTGGCGGGGTTTTTGTCTAGTTTGCTATTGAATCAAAATCTCTGGCTATTAAACGATCTGGTTTCTGGTACTCCCAGAGCCTTTTTTTATGTTTTATTTTTGGGTTTTGTTTATTATTTACTGCGGCAAGAGTTATTCCCCTGTCTGCTGTTAATTGTTTTGCAGGGTTTATTTTATCCCCAAGTAGTTTTAATCTCCGCAGGTATTCTTAGTCTCAACCTGATTACTCAAAAGCAAGACAGATATTTTTATTTAATCGGATTAATTACAGCAGTTTTTATCTTGGGAGTTTATCAACTACAAACTGCCAAATTTAGCCAAGTTATAACTTTAGCAGCTGCCAAACAGCTACCCGAATTTTATGTGGGAGGCAGAAGCGAGTTTTTTTTAGATGACTTTTGGCTTTTTTGGCTAACAGCTAAAAGAAGCGGATTTTTCCCTTTTGAATGGCAATATTCAGCCATGTGTGCCTTTGGCTTATTTCTGCCCCTGATCACTAGATTCCCGCGTCAGTTTCCTTTAGTCCGTAAAATTAACGCTAAGGTGAGGATTATTGGGCAAATAATCTTTACCTCTCTGGGTTTATTTTTCCTGTCTCATTTGTTATTGTTTCGCCTACATCTGCCCAGTCGATATTCTCAACATACTTGGAGAGTTGTTATTGCTTTAAGCACGGGAATTGCTCTGGCAATATTGCTGCGCCAACTCAGGTTCAAAATGGCAAATTTGCCCAAAAAACTTCAGCTAGCGATTATGGCGATCGCGATGATCGTTATTTTGTATCCTACGATTAAAGTTCAGTCTCGTTCTGAGCGACTCAGCTATCTAACGGGGCAGACTCCACAGCTTTATCAATTCTTACAGCAGCAACCTAAAGATATTGTCATTGCTAGCCTTAGTTTGGAAGCAGACTTTATTCCTAGCTTTGCCCAACGTACAGTCTTAGTTTCCCAAGAATACAGTATTCCCTATCACTGGGACTATTATGCCCAAATTCGTCAGCGAACCAAAGATTTGATTCAGGCTCAATATAGCTCTAATCAAGCCGCTCTTAATCAGTTTATTCAGCAGTACCAAGTAGATTTATGGCTAATCGATCAAGCTGCTTTTACCCCTGAATACTTAAGTACCAACCCTTGGCTAGTTCAGTTTCAGCCAGAAACACCAAATGCGATCGCCTCTTTACAACAAGCCCAAGAACCTTCAATCGTAAGTAAACTTGATCGATGTAGCGTTTTTAAAACTACAGAATTAAATCTTTTAAATACTCAATGTATCGTCACAGAGCATCTTGGGAATTAAGCCTTGGCATAGCGATAACTTGCTAAATAAGACTATATAATCATAATCCACCAAGATCACTGCTTATACTTAACTATTTTCAAAGTTCGCCCAAGTTTCGCCCAAGTCAGGTAAAAAGTAATTCTTTATATAGCGAAAATGTAACCTCAAGATTATGGTAATTGCTAATGCAGCTCAGGGATTAAACAATAGGCGTTAATTTCTTGAAGCAGACTTTGCTGTATTTCACCCGCTTGTTCTGCATCGCTGCGGGCAGACTTAAGTGTGTCTAAATCCATGTTCTCTCTGGCTTGTACGGCATCATAAGTAGCCTGAGCATAAATACGATAAACTGTGGCAAATTTATTTTGATATTCAATTAATTTACTGTCATTAATCTGCAATGCTTGAATTTGAGCGGCAGCTCGATCCATTAAACTGGCTGCTTCTAACCAGCTGGTTACTTCTACTGACTGTTCATTGTTGATGTAGCTAATATTCTGACTATTTTCTGCCACACTACGGGCAATCTGAAAAATTGGTTTGCATTGACTCACTCTGGTTTCCTGGCAGCCATAAAACAAAAAGCTGAGGATTAAACCCCCAAAACCGATTAATACTTTATTTTTACTAGGATACTTTAAACAAATATTTTGGCTATGAGTAAATTTGTTGCCTACTAAGTTTCTTTTTCTGCCCTCATCCTTCATCTGCGATTCTTGTGTCTCTCCGTATCTTTATTAGTTATTGTATTAGGAGTAAATAAACGCTTTAATAAAGCGCGATCGCTTCTATCCGCAACTATTGGTTTTACCTCAAGCATAATCAAGATTTACCTAAACTTCTAGCTAAACTTTGCTGAACAACTTAAGCTGAATTTATAAGTTATCTCTAGATAAATCAATTTAATATAAACGACTAACAGCATAATTTGTTAATTCGTAAAGAGCATCTTTGGAGTCTGAAGGAGCTAAACAACTGGTATTTTGTGCAGCTTTACAGGCAAGATCTTTGGCTAGCTGACGAGCTTGTTCAATTCCGTCACTATTTTTTATTAATTCTAGGGCTTCACTAAGATCATTTGGTTCAGAAAATTCTCTTTCGATTAAAGTTTTCAAATAAGACTGTTGTTTAAGGGCATAAAACACAGGAGAAGTCAACTTCCCACTGGCCAAATCTAGTCCTGCTGGCTTACCTAAAACTTCGGTTGAACCAGTAAAGTCTAAAATATCGTCAACAATTTGGAAAGCTAGCCCTAGATTGCGACCATAATTATAAAGATCTTCAATTATTTCAGCATCAGCATCACTTAATATGGCAGCAGCTTTAGCACTATTAGCCATTAGAGAAGCGGTTTTATAGTAAGTCTTATCTAAATAGGAATTAATCGAAGCATCAATATTAAACCGATTAATGCTTTGCATAATTTCTCCTTCGGCAAAATCCCTGATTACCTCTGACAGTAGTTTAACTACTTGTAAGTTATCTAAATTGGCAAGATACCACGATGATTGAGCAAAAAGAAAATCTCCAGCTAATACCGCAATTCGATCGCCGAACAAATTATTAACTGTTTCTACATTGCGACGTAAATCAGCTTCGTCTACCACATCATCATGTACTAAACTTGCAGTATGAATCATTTCAGTAATTTCTGCTAAACGACGATGACGAGAAGTCAGCTGATGATCTGGCATAGTTGCCTGAGAAACTAGCAAGACGATCGCTGGTCTAATTCGTTTACCTCCAGCATCAAACAAATGTTCAGCAGCAGCACCCAAAATTGGATGACGCGCACCAATCAGTTGCTTGAGATTATCTGTCATAATGTTGAGATCATTTTCAACGGGTGCTAATAAAGAAGTAGTAGAAGATGTCATTGTTAAGCCAAGTCTGGCAAATAAATTATTTAAGAAACTTTACATATTATTGTACTTATTTTAAGGGAAGCTCACCTAATAACCAACCATTAACTTCTTAATTAGCTAAAAAATTTGGGTTTAATTGATACACCATCTGTATTAAACCTGAAATGTTTATGTTATGCTAATAACAATAAGTTTTTATAAAATTAGCGTTATCTTAAACAGTGCGATCGCACCAATAACGTTAACTAAAGCGACTAGTGCCGCCACCTAATGATTGGCAGTTTTCTAGTCTGGGTAACTTTTGTAAAAGAATATTGACCAACGGTTAGAGATGATCTCTGACTAGCATTAGTAAGATTTGCTCTTATTAGTTTTTAGCTTCTATTGCGCTGTCTACCAACCAAGCTGATTCGGCAATTGGAGATTAGCATTTATTTGTGGATGTGAGAGTTTAAAAACTAATATATTCGGTTATTAAAGTTATTGTCTGATAGATTTTTATATGCTCAGGCAATTAAAACTCTTAACTAGGACGTTTTCAACAATAGCTCAACGATAACGCAGGTGCTGACCAGCGGGTCTTTGTCTTCCGTTAGCCCATTAAGCTATCACTGAAGGTCAAAGGTAAATCTAGCCATAGTCCGAAATTTTGCTCGCGAGTAACTTTAATTTTACTGAATAATATTTTGTTGTACAGGGTTACTTAATAACAAGCTGATTTAATCAAACCGACACTATCAATGATTGATCTTAATTTATCTATTTTCATTGTGTTTTTTGCTTTTGTTTATCTTTTAATTATCTATGGCTTGCTCAAGATAGCAGAAACACAGAAGCGAAAAGAAAATATTATTGCCCATAATTCTCAAGATCCTAGCCAAAGGATTAAAATTCCTTGAAGCCTAGAGTTCAAACTCAAGCGGTTAAAATTTTTAATCTAGAGGATTTAAAGCCATTATTTCTGAAGTTGATTTTTGAGTTTGAACTTGCTTAACTTGAGGATAGTAACCTAACCACTGCTGAGATAAGCCAGCAAACTGTTGAGGAGAACCGCTGACATAAAAGCGAGTTGGCAACGAAAATTGGTGATTGCGCAGTCCTAATAAAGATAGTTCTTTGTCCGCAGCAGCTACAATGTGTTCTGCTGGGTCGATCACCTGTACGGAAGCGGGTAACAAAGCTTGGATCGTTTTCTCCAAGTGTCTGTAGTGAGTACATCCATAAATTAAAGTGTCAATTTGCTCTTGGATGAGTGGTGCTAAATACTGTTGCGCCATTTGCCTGGTGTAGTTGCTATAAAGCTGATTTTGCTCGATCAAACGGACAAATTCAGGACAGGCAATTTCCCAAACCAAGGTTTGAGGATTAATTTCTTGAATCGCCTGACGATAAGCATGACTTTTAGCGGTAGCAGAAGTAGCAATTACACCGATTCGCTTTCCCTGTTTAACAGCGGCTTTCGCTCCAGGAAGAATTACACCCAAAATTGGCAGCTCGTATTCTTTTCTGACCGTTTCCAGTGCTAGAGCCGAACTAGTGTTACAAGCCATAACGATCATTTTGACATCTTGATTACACATCCAGTCCAGGATTTCGCGGACAAACAACAAAATTTCTTCTGGCGATCGCGTTCCATAAGGCAAACGAGCCGAATCAGCAAAATAGAGCAGAGACTCAGTCGGCATCTGGCGATACATTTCCCTTAATACGGTCAATCCCCCAACCCCGCTATCAAATAAGCCAATGCGCTGAAGTGAATTTTTGATCATTGATTTTAAGTTTAAATTGTTAGATCTTGCTGTAATCTCATCCAAATGAACCTGAGGAATTTTGGCTCAGATCGACTATTACCGTAAAAATATTTATAGTTTACAGATTGTTCTGTTTAATATACTCGACAATTCCCCTGGCGATCGCTTCTGCCATGAGACGACGATAGTTAGGATCTTTAAGACGAGAAGAGTCTACTGCACCTGTTAAAAAGCCTACTTCTACCAACACAGCAGGCATAGTCGAATGTCTCAGAACATAGAATCTGGCACGACGAATATCTCGGTTGTCGATCTCAACTCCATTGAGAATGCTCCAATGAATTATTTCCGCCAGACGGCGACCACTTTGATAGTAGTAGGTCTCTAACCCATTGACATCAGGGCGACTCAGGTTAATTGCATTGGCATGAATGCTGACAAATAAATCAGCATTCACGTCGTTAGCCATATCAGTTCTGCCCTCAAGACTGATATAGTTATCCGTGTCCCTAGTCAGAATCACCTCTATATCTTGCTTTCTGAGAATTTCAGCAACATCTAAGGAAATTGGCAAAATTATATCTTTTTCCTGGACGCCACCAATACCGATTGTGCCAGGATCGTCTCCGCCGTGACCAGGATCGATAATTACTCTGGGGCGATCGCTAGTAGGAAGAACGGGAGGAATATCTGGTGACAAGATGGGGTCTTTAGGAGCTTTAGCAAATCCTGGAGGCAATAGAGGAGCATCGCTTGGGGGTAGTGGATCTACTCCTACTTCAATCGGTAAAGCAATCTTTTGGTCTTCAGCACTAAGTTTTCCCAGACGATATCTTAATCGGGTAGTAACCTCTAAGACCACTCTAGAATCTTCTTGGCGTACTTTAAGTTCAGAAATAGGACTACCAGCCTCTAGTTCAGGACCTTGAAAATCTTCTGCTAATTCCGCATTATCGATGGTAATTTGATAAATACCGTTGTCTTGCCGAGATACTACCGCAGATAGCTCACTATTGGCATGAATTGAGAATTCAGAATCATCTACTAGCTCAATTTGATCGATCAGGCTAGATTCTGGATTAGCCTCTGATTCTAATTCAGTTTCGGCTGCTTCAGATTGACCATCAGCAGTATTCGCAGCGATGGAAGAAGTAGGTAGTTCTCCTTTAGGGAGTAACAATAAACCTTTAAGACGGCTAAAAGTTGCTAGCCAGTCAGGACTGTCCTCGTCCACAGTTAGACTCATGACAGCTTCTGCTTCATCTGTCTGCTCAAACTCGATGCTAGAAACGCCATACTGATTGACTGCGATCAACTCAGACACTAGTTCGTCTGGGAGAGTGATGCCTTCGAGAAAGAAATCAATGCGATCGCCATCTCGTTCTGAATCAATTTTAATTTTGCGATTGCCATCAATGTCGATGAAAAAGCCATTTTTGGTGGCTTTAATGTGAGGAGAACTAAGTGGTGCTAGAGCTTGGGTCTCTTCTAAGCCAGGCAAAGCATTCGGCATCTCTAATTGAGGTACTTCTAATTCTTGACTATCACCATCATCAGATGAGGCAAAACGAGACGCTTCAGGCTCTGGCATTTCTACTTCCCAGTGAGTCTCAGAGACACCGCGAAATTCAATTTCATCGGCATTAAGATCATAGCCAGGAGCTAATTCAACTACGATCCGAGAAGTATCTGGTTCTGGTTGTCCAATGCGAAATCCTCTTACTGGACCTTGGTAGTTTTCTTTAACTGTTTCTCGATCTAACACTGTTCCTGGCAAATCGATTACCAGTCGCGTCGGATTACTGAGCAACTCCGCTTCAGGCTGTACCCCCTCGTCGGTCTTAAAAACCAAATTATTATCTTGTGATTCAAATTCCCAAGAGATGATTTTTCCTGCCTCAGCGGGAGAACAAAACAGAAAAACACCCATAAAACCCGATAGTAGCCAGTGAAATCTCACAATTATTGCTCCTCACACATAGTAGATAACTGACCTTTCAGATACGGTTAGCCGAGACTCCCATCTAAACCCAAAATCTAAGCACCAACAAGAACTTGATACCCAGTCTAACTGTCTTAGGAAGAGTGATGCAGCTTTGACAATATTCTCAGTCAATCCCATTAGAACTATATAGTACCCATTCTTGAAGTTTGATCTATCGAGACGTAAAAAGAAGCAATTTGGTTTCATAAATTACTTGAGGCTAATTTCACAGGAACTCATAGATGTTTTCGCGAGCGGCTTGGCCTAATTATGTTGTCATTCTTGAATTTTGTCCACTGATTGACCGATAGATTCTGTCTCCTTAAATACCAAACGCAATAGTGGAGGAGCAACAAATGTAGTTGCGATTACCATGACAATAATAGCTGCTTCTGTCGCTTCTGATAAAGCTCCGCTGGCTGAACCCACACCTGCAAATACCAAACCTACTTCTCCTCTGGGAATCATGCCGACACCGATCGCCAGTTTATTTAAATCGGGATTGCCAAATACGGTAAATCCCGTAATAACTTTACCTAGGATAGCAACCAAAATTAAAAATGTGGCAATAATTAGTCCTTCGCGGTTGCTGGCAACGGTAGGATTTAGAACACTCAGGTCAGTTTTAGCACCTACACAGACAAAAAATATTGGTACAAGAAAATCGGCAACGGGGATAATTTGTTCTTCCAATTCCTTGCGCTTATCGGTTTCGGCTAAAATTAATCCCGCAGCAAATGCGCCCAAAATACCCTCTAGATGAATTGCAGTAGCAATGTAAGATAGCACAAAAGCAAACACTAAACCAGTTAACAATACTTCACCACGGGTTTTCATTTCGTTAACTAACCCGACGATTAAAGGACTAACTAAGCGACCGAGTAGGATTGAACCAATTAAAAATACCGCAGCACTGATAACTAGATAAACAATATTGGTAATCTGAATTTCCCCTGTTTTGACCAAGCTCGCCACTACAGCCAAAACTACAATACCTAAAATATCATCCAGTACCGCAGCGCCAATAATAATTTGACCTTCTTCGGAACTCAGCTGTCCTAATTCGGCTAATACCTTGGCGGTAATCCCAATACTAGTAGCAGTTAGAGCAGCCCCTGCAAACACGGCTGGCACTACTGGAGTGCCGAAGATATAAATCAAGCCTACTGTTCCCGTAACAAAAGGAGCAACTACCCCAACTATTGCCACTACCGCAGCGATCGGTCCGACGCGAATTAATTCTTTGAGGTCAGATTCCAAACCAATCTCAAATAAAAGAATGATTACCCCTAGTTCCGACAGCAAAGTAATCACCTCGCTAGAGGACGTGAACACCGAGGGTGCAGATTCGGTTGTTAATCCCGCAGTATTTTGTAGAAAGCTAATGAGCAAAGAATCTTCGGCTACACTACCGCCTTCTGGAAACAGCAGTAACCGAAATGCGGAAATACCAATTAAGACTCCGCCAACTAATTGTCCTAAGACTGGTGGTAGATTGATCCGGGAACAAACTTCACCCCCTAATTGACTGGCAAAATAAATGACAACCAGACTAAGTAAAACCCCAGCCAGGACTAATGTACCCTCTTCGGCATTAGATTCGGTAGCAGCTTCCGTGGCTGTAGCTATAAGCGAACCACTCAGCCAGTTCCAAGTCAACATATAAGTAATATCGGTCATATTCTCGGCTAAAATTTTTTCTCTAATTTATTAGCTTATCGTTATCCTTAGCGATCTGATGTTTACTCTGTGATCCGAAATGGATATTTGGGTATTGTTGAACATGATTTGAAAATTATGTCAGAGATTTTTAACTCATGATTGATGATTGGTTTAAGGCAAGTAAATAGAAGTAATTGCTGAATCAAAAAAGCTTAGAGGCTTAAACATTCTCGCCTAGACATAGTTATATTATTTTCTGGTTTAATTCTTGAGTAGTCGGTATTCTAATCAACTGATTTTCGGATTGGCGTTAAAATGAGACATTTTTGAAACATACTTGTAATTTGCTACTAACAATTTTTTTAGCTATTTCTACTAAAATAAATCCACGCTATAGTGCCGATACCTAGTTCGCCGAGGAAAAATACCAAAAACTATGCTAGAAAAACCCCAAGCCTACGATAAATTAACTGCTTCTAACGTTATGTCGGGAATTAATTCCTACGGAGAAGAGTTGTCTGAATTTGATATTAGCCAGAATAAGCATCGCCATTTTATTGGTGGTAAATGGTCAGAAATTGGTCAACTACAATATGATTTTTTACTCCAACAGGGTTTGCAACCTCACCACCAGCTTTTAGATATTGGCTGTGGCTGTCTACGGGGAGGATTGCATTTTATTAACTATCTTGAAGTAAATCGATATTATGGTTTGGATGTGAATGCTTCGCTAATTAAAGCTGCATGGCATGAAGTTAAATTGGCAAACCTCGAACCAAAAAATCCTCATTTAATAGTTAGTGATAAGTTCGAGATCGATCGCTTTCAACAGCAATTTGACTTTATGTTGTCCGTATCCGTCTTTACTCATTTGCCAATGAATATAATTATTCGTTGTTTATCTGAAGTACAGAAGAACTTAACTCCTCAAGGTAAATACTATTCAACTTTTTTTCTTGCTCCCACCTCTGCTCACACGGCTCAAATTGCTCATCAACCAGGTGGTGTTGTGACTAACTATGACCGAGATCCGTTTCACTATTCATTTGATGAAATGTCTTTTATGGCTAGCGTTGCTGGTTTAAAGATCAATTTAATCGGCGAATGGAATCATTCTCGCAATCAACAAATGCTAGAGTTTTTTAAGTGTGATAATTTGAGAGCTGATTAGCTCAAATTTTGCCTAGACTCCTGTATCAACTGGCGATATTTTTCAGCGATCGCCTGATAATTATCCTGAGTGACCAGATTGATGTTTTCTTGAGGGTCTAAGTTCAAATCAAACAGCATTTCGTAGTCATGTTGAGGAAAAGATAAATACTTATATCTGGCACTTCTAATGCCGACATTAGCAGGAATGCGGGGATGTTCAAATAAATGTTCATAAAACCACCATTCCCTAGCATTGTGTGATTCATTAATTATGTTGTTGCCATGAAATGCTTGAGGTTCTAGATTAACCTGTCCTAAAGTCAGAACTGTAGGCGCAACATCAATATTCAAACTCATCTTGATAACTTTTTGAGGAGTAAGCACAGGATTTTTGAGAGAGCTAATAATTAGGGGAGTTCTAATGGCAGGTTCAAATCCAAACCATTTGCCTGCTAATCCTTTTTCCCCTAAAAAAAATCCGTTGTCGGAAGTAAAGATGATATAGGTATCCTGCGCAAAATCCTGCTGTTTAACCGCTCGAACAATTCTGCCAACGGACTCGTCAATACCAGAGATGAGGCGATAATAATTTTTAACCGATTTTTGGTATAGTTCATCAGTGGCAAACAGTTGCTCGTATGTAAGTTGTGCTTCGCTATTTTGGAGAAACTCAGGTAGCGATCGCGCTGTGCCTTCGGATTGATATCTGGGAACAGTTATATTCTGATACTGCTGGGCAAATTTGGTGTCTGGAATCAAAGGATCTTGAGGATCGTCATCAACATGGGGAGCCTTATAGCTGATAGTTAAACAGAAGTTATCATTTTGACTGCCAATAAAATCTTCCGCCTGACTAGTTAGATGGCTGGTTAGATGCTCTTTTCTAGTTTCTGTATAGTAGCTACCCTGTCCAGCAAATCCTCCCCAATAGTCAAATTTAGCTTCTGGCAATTTACCACCTAGTCCCCACTTACCAATAAAAGCTACGTTGTAATTGGCTTTTTTTAGCAGATGAGGATAACTATTGTGCCATTGCTTCTCAGTTAAAGCAATTTCAAAATCCCATATTCCATGAGAGCGAGCATACATACCAGTAAAGATACTTGCTCTACTGGTAGGGCAAATTGAAGTAGTAACAAAATTATTTAAAAAGATTGTACCTTGATTGGCTAACTGGTCTAAATTAGGAGTCTGAATGATGTCATTTAAGCTTCCAATGCAGTCCCATCGTAAATCGTCAGCAATCAAAACTATTAAGTTGGGGCGAACAGCGTTAGATTCCTGGCTAGCATTACGTTGACAGCTGTTTAGTAGCGTCGTGCCTAATAAACTAGCCGAACTGTATTTGATAAAATTTCTTCTGTCGATCACTATTTAACCTCGTGTCAAGCAATATAGTTGACAACATATTACTCGATTTAATCTAGCGAGCGATCGCACACTAGACTAACTACTCTAGCCATCGGGTAAAATTTCTCCTCGTTCTCCTAGTTGAGGATAAGATTTTCCTTGACGACGATAGATCGCAGCGATCTCAGGATAACCCCATTCAAAAATTACCTGCCTGTAAGTTTTTGGCTCTAAACGAACTTGCTCATATAAGCCTGCATCTAGTCTTTGGCGTTGTGCTTCAAACAAGATGACAGCGTTAGCCACAGAGACATTTAGCGATTGAACCATCCCCTGCATCGGGATAATAATGTGTCCATCTACTAAATCCGCCGCTTGATCGCTTACGCCCCATTTTTCTGTACCCAAAAGAATCGCTGTCGGCTGGGTATAGTCAACTTGGCGATAATCAATAGCGGTGTCGCTTAAATGGGCGGCATAAACTTTGTGTCTGTGCTGTTGTAGATGTGCGATCGCTGTTGTAATATCGGTGTGAAAATTCAGCTTTACCCACTTTTCGCTGCCCTGAGCAACTTGAGAATAAGTTAGAGTATCGCTGTGTCGATTAACGGCATGTACGGCAAAAACTCCTACCGCATCGCAGGTACGAATAATAGCCGATAAATTATGAGGTTTGTGAACATCTTCGATTAAAACTGTTAAATCTGGTTGTCTTTGATTTAGAACCTGCTTTAATCTCTCATATCTTCTGGGAATCATTTAACTACAATACGATCATTAACTCTCTAATCTTGAACGATAATAGCTACACTAATTCCTCAATAAAATATTGCCCAAAAAACTAACTGTATTTTACTTAACTTTACCAAACATATATTTGCTCACTAAATAGCTAAAAGATGTGAATTAGCTAAGCTAATTCACATCTGGCATTATCTATACTTAATGATGAGCGAGAAGCGATTTGAACCCCTGACAAAGCCTTAGAATCCCTGAAATCTCGTAAATTTTAACAATATTCGCTCATTAATCAACTATTAGTGAGCG
>JAIMKV010000075.1 GCA_020692205.1 Myxosarcina sp. GA_180221_E-2-1-MAG-40_15 | reverse complement strand
TAAGATTGCCGATGTTTTTATATTCTTGATAATACAGTCCCAAAAGTCCTCCTATTGTTCCCATTCCTCTGGAGATATACAGCAAAGAAGTTGCTACAGCAGCTTTTTCGATTAACAAAGAAGGAATTAACCGTAAAATGCCAATAACTATTAAAGCAAATCCTTTAAGAATACGCATTGACTGAATTGAAAAGGAAGGATATAGCTCTTTTTCCTGAGAACTATGATTACTCCAGGTACGATAACCGCGAAACAAAATCCATTTGAGGTTAGCACGAGAAGTAGCAATCAGATCGTACACTATTGCCTCGTCTGCCCAGGTAATTTTATATCCTGCTTTATTAAGAGTTAAAAATAAGTATGAATCTGAGCCTCCAGAAATCGCAAATCGATTGTCAAAAACTGGATTGAACTTACGAAATATCTCAGCTCTCACTAAGACATTATTAGTAAAAGCTACTGGTCTACGTTCTCCTGTTTGATAACGAGGTGCTTCAAAAAATTTGCCTTTGATAATCCAGTTGGGAACCTGACAATTCTCAAAGCGAGGTATTACTGGTCCAGTAACAATATCTGAATCATATTTTTGCTGCACAAGTATTAATGCTTCTAACCATGAGGATTCAGGAATTTCATCATCATCCAAGATAGCGATAAAATCTGCATCTTTAGAAGCCATAGATACGGATTTGTTCCGAGCGTAGGTAATACCTCTTTGAGTTTCAGCAGCCGTTTTCAGTGTCCATTGAAACTCTGATTCTATCTCTCGACAAATTTTGTTAGCTAATCCTGCCGTATCGTTGTCAACTACAATAACTTCAATTTCAGGACATTCTATTTGTTTAAACGTCAGCTCATTTAGTTCTTTGAGCAAAAGCCGCAGTCCTTGTGGTCTTTTGTAAGTTATAACACATACTGAAATCAACATATCTTAAGTGTTTTCCTTAAACCATTTGTTAAATAAATTACATACTCTCATGACACTTCTCGTATATTAAATTTGATCGAACTTATTGATATATTTGCGATCATCAATAAATTTTTTTAGCTTAGCACCGCTCAGACAATAGATACTAGCAGAAAATACTAATAAAGGTCTGAAAAGATTTTGATGCAACGCTGCTTATTATATGATTTAGCTTATCATTAAAATATTATAATAATTCAAAATAGGCGATTCAAAACAAATAATCTTGGATTTGTTCAAGATGGGATTGGTGAATTTATTATGTTTTGCTGAACCGATCGCATCACATAATAATATATTTGCCTAAGTCCTGAAAATAATGAATCTAAACGAGATCAAACTTAAAATTGCCCAAATCACCAAAAAATCGCTATTCAAAGATGCTTCCTGGATGTTGATTGCCAGATTGTTCAATGTCATTGTCCAAGCAGCTTATTTTGTGATTTTGGCTCGTTCTCTGGGAGCAGAAAATTATGGATCTTTTGTAGCGGTTTCGGCGTTAGCTTCTTTGCTGTTTCCCTTTGTGGCTCTTGGTAGCGACGATATCTTAGTTAAAGAGGTATCGGTAAATCGTCAAATCTTTGCAACTTACTGGGGAAATACGCTATTAATTCTCCTGATTAATAGCATTGGTATTACTAGCTGCTTATTATTGCTTGCTCGGCTTATTTTTCCTGATGATATCTCTTTATTAGCAATTGCTTTTTTGTTGAGTGCAGATTTATTTGCTTTGGGATTGCAAGAGGCTAGTAACAAAGCTCTTAGAGCTGTAGGTTTCGTAGGCAAAGCGGCTCAGCTAGTAGTTTTAAATACAGTGGCTAAGCTTTTGGCTGTCTTGTGTTTGGTAATATTTATCGATAATCTCGGCTCTGCAGCTAAGATAGAACTTGATGCTTGGTCTGTGCTATATTTCGCCAGTTCATTCTTCGTCAGCTTATTTGCTCTTTTGAGCGTCAATCAAATAGCGGGTAAACCCAAATTAAACTTAACCAGAGTTAAGTCAGATATTGCCGAAGGAATTTACTTTTCTATTGGTATGTCAGCCAATAATATCAACAATAATATTGATAAAACCATGCTTGCCAGTATGGCAACTTTAGATGCTACGGGAATATATGGTTCAGCTTACCGCTTTATTAATATTGGTGATGTTCCAGTAATCGCTCTGATTAGTGCCAGCTATCCCCGGTTTTTTCAAGAAGGTTCTCGAGGATTGAACAGCTGTCTCAATTTTGCCAAAAAACTGTTGCCAGTCATTGTGATCTACGGTATTTTCAGCTTTGCTGCTTTTCAAATTTTCGCGCCTCTCGTACCCAAAATTTTGGGTGCTGAATATCAAAATGCTGTCTCTACTTTGCGTTGGCTGGCTCCGCTGCCGTTAATTAATGGTTTACAATTATTAGCTGCTACTACTTTGACTGGTTTAGGATATCAAAAGAGCCGTAGCGTAGTACAGATGATCGCTGCAATGATCAATTTAATTTTAAACTTCTGGTTAATTCCCATTTTTGGCTTGTATGGAGCAATTTGGGCAACGCTGACTTCCGATGGAATTAGAGTAATTTCTCTAAATGTTATTTTATTCTTCTTATATAGTAAAAGTCAGAAGCTTTAAAAAGCTAGCAAAGATTAATAGTTTAACTGAGTTGAACCAATAACAATAACAGATTAATGTATCTCTTAATCTTGATGCTGTAAGCCGTAAAGTACCGAACCTACCAACCCGACTTGAGAGTTTAAAACAATGTGTACAGGAACTGCTTCAATCAAGGTGCTAACTCTACCTTTGTTTTTAAAAGTATTTAAAAATCTACCATCTTGCATTAAAGGTAAGATTTTGGCGGCAATCCCCCCCGCAATATAAATTCCGCCATAAGAAAGTAGTTTAAGGGCGAGATTTCCTGTTTCTGCGCCATAGGCTTCAACAAACATTTCCATGGTTTTTTCACATAGGCAATCGCTTTGTTTAAAAGCTGCTTGTGAGATAATTGCTGCGGGATCGATGTTTTTTTTCTGCTCTTCCCAAAGTCTAATTCGGTCACCAATTTCGGCTGACTCTTCGGCAAAGCTACTATCCCGTAAAAACTGATAGATTGAGGTAATGCCCTGTCCTGAAACTACTCTTTCCACAGAAACGTGTTCTACTTTTAGTTTGGTTTGCAGATATTTTAATAGTTTAATTTCCAAATCGTTGCGTGGTGCAAAATCCGCGTGTCCTCCTTCGCTGGGGAAAATTTGATATTTCTTGCCTTGAGGAACCAAGAAAGCTTCTCCTAAACCTGTACCTGCACCAATGACGGCGATGGGTGAATCGCTTCTAGCTTCGCCAGCCTGTAGCGTATGAACATCAAAATCTTTTAGACCCAAAATGCCGAAGCTATTGGCAGCAAAATCATTGATCAGGCTAATTTTAGGAATATCTAACTCCATTTCCAAGCGTTGCGTCTCCAAAACCCACTGAAGATTGGTCAAGTGGCAGGTATTATTCACCACTGGACCAGCGATCGCAAAACAGGCTAACTGTGGCTTGAGATACTTATCTTCAGCTAAAAATTCTCGCACCATCGGTACTAGATCAGGAAAATTCGCACTGATATACTGGGCTTCTTTGACAGTTTTAAAAGTCTTTTCGGTCAGCGAGACTGCCGTAACTTCTACCAGACGCAGAATAGTCTTGGTGCCGCCAATATCCCCAGCTAATAAAAACATAGTCTACCTGTTTCGATCTATACATTTGTCTATTGATGCAGTTGTTTGCGATAAACTAAATCACATCTTTCAGTTTCTACACCATCGGCGGATTGATAGCCGCTAAGCTCGTACAATTTTACAGCTTCCTTCAATATGGATGCAGTTTCTAGCCAGATTTCTTGATATTCCTTAATAGCGATCGCTTTTTCTAACTGCGCTAATAGGTATTTACCCAAGCCTTTGCCTCGAACTTCTGGCAGCAAATACATTTTGCGTATTTCCACCGCACTTTGTCCTCTAGCTATAGGCTGATATGCTGCTGTCCCGACTATAGTTGCATTCTGCTCTACTACCCAAAACTCACCGCCCGCATTTAAATAAGCCGACTCTACTTCGATTACATCCCGATCTGCTAGTTTTGGCTGCCAGGGTAAACCATATTCCTCTAATACAGTTTTAATTACTGCCGCTGCGGAAGAGCGATCTTCCTTTCGCCAATCCCTGACTAAAAACTCACCATATTTACAATACATAACTTTTGACTTCTGACTTCAACTATGTACTCTTGGTTCATGATGCAAAGTTGCTAAAATACTACTTTCATATTCAGCTAACTTTGCTAGCCGAGTTTCTACAGTAGCGCGATCGCTATATTCTTGAGCTAATAGCCAATAAATTCCATAATGGCGTGCTTCTGATGCCATTAAACTACAATAAAATTTAGCTAAATCTGGTTGGGGACAGTATTCGCCAATTAAGCCTAGTCTTTCGTGAGAACGAGCTTCGATAATTGCGGAAATCAACAGAGAATCAACTAAACGATCTGGTTCACCATGCCGTACCTGAGATTTTAACTTCGAGAAATAGGGGGGAGAATTTAAAGGCGCAAGCGGAATCCCCAGCTTTTCTAACCATTGATTGACCTGTTCAAAATGTGCTAATTCTTCTGAGGCGATCGCAGTTAACTGACGGACTAGCTTCTGGTGCGAGGGATAGCGAAACATCAAATTTATTGCCACTCCTGCTGCTTTGCGTTCACAATGGGAGTGATCTAGTAAGATTGTATCCAAATTGGCGATCGCTTGCTCGACCCAGGTTAAATTTGATGGCTGTTGCAAAATTTTGATCGTCGCAACCGCTCTCGAAGAAACTACTCGATCCTTCATTGTTCTCCTATACTAAAAAAGCCTTATTTTTTTCTGATTAATCATATTTCACTGGCTAATTTTTCATTAAAATTAGTCGTTTGATATTTATACTATCTGCCATAAATCGAGCATACCTACTAGTAAGTTAACAATTAACTTTTATCATCATGGTAAACTCTCGAACGATTAAGATTAATTGCTCCCTATGCACATTGTTAAAACAGCCCATATGACCAAAAATCGTCGGATCGTCATTGGTGACGTACATGGACACTATGACACTTTGATTGCCTTACTAGATTCCATTTCGCCAAATAGTGAGGATGAAGTATATTTTTTAGGCGATTTAATTGATCGAGGTCCTAAAAGCGCTGAGGTTGTTGATTTGGTCATGCGTAATCAGTTTCACTGCTTACGCGGAAATCATGAAGAAATGCTGCTAGATGTTGTTGGTACTGGGGAGGTATCGATAGATCTATACCAAAGCTGGTTACTTAGCGGTGGTCACGCTACAGTCGACAGTTATGATAGCAAAATTCCTCAAGAACATATTAACTGGATGAAAGAATTACCCTTGTATCTTGATTTGGGGGATTTTTGGCTAGTTCATGCAGGAGTCGATCCCAAACTTCCGCTAACTCAACAGGGTGCAGATCAGTTTTGCTGGATTAGAGATGACTTTCATACTACAAATAAAGCCTTTTTTCAGGACAAACTAATTATTACAGGACATACGATTACCTTTACTCTTCCTGGAGTTAAGCCTGGGCAAATCGCGGCTGGGAAGGGATGGTTAGATATTGAAACTGGTGCATACCATCATCATAGTGGTTGGATGACGGCGGTAGATCTCAATCAGCATAAAGTTTATCAGGCTAATTCCTTTGATGGACGGATTAGGATTATGCCCTTAGGGAAAGCGATTGCCAAGGTAGACGCAACGAAAATTGTGCCTCGTAGAATGCGCAAAAGAGCATAAACAATCAAGGCTGCAATTGTCTCAATTAGACCGAATAAATTGATCCCGAAGCGTTAATTATTGACATCTGGAGTTAGCCTGATTGATGAGACTAACTCTTTAGTTTAATTAGCGGGGCTAATTTAGCTCTATAATTGGGCGATCGCATCTACCTTTTTGGGAGTAACCTGCTGTAGTTGTTTTTCCTGTGCCTGAAACTCTGCCAATTGAGCTTCAATCTCATCCTTAACAATCTGACGATATTCTAAGAAATGTTCATTGTGGGCGCACATGGTCAGGTAGTGTTCCCATACTCCAGGATTATGACGGAAGATGCCAAACAAATGATGCCAAAACTGCCAGCGAGTATTGCGCTTAACTCCCTGTCTCCAGATCACAATCGCTAAAGCTCTAAGATCGACCCAACTGGGCATCTTGAAGGGTGCTTCGTGCTGTGGTGTACCCAGTTTGAGAAAGCAACGATAAACGCGGTCTAAATATCTTTTTGGTTCGTATAGTGTCCAGAATGCCTCGATATATTCATCAGCAATATCCTCAATCGGACGAGTGGGAATAAAATTCATTAAGGTAGTTTGGTTGATATCTTTTCTGCTGCTGTCCCGTAAACGATTTTCTTTTTCCAGTCGCTCCCATAAGGCGGTTAGGGGCAATGCCTGCAACATCCCAAACATAGCGGTAGGTATTGATGCTGCTTCGACAAAATCAATAATTCGGTTTCCTGCACCTTTCTTTTCGTTATCAAAGCCAATAATAAACCCAGCCATCGGACGCAATCCCGCTCGGATCATTTTATCTACCGTTTCGGCTAATGAACCACGGGTATTTTGAAACTTTTTAGTTAACTGCAAACTTGCCTCGTCAGGGGTTTCGATGCCTAAAAAGACCGCATTAAAATTACACTGCACCATCAACTCCATCAGTTCATCATCGTTGGCTAAATCCACAGAAGCTTCGGTGTTAAAATTAAAAGGATACTGATGAGCTTCCTGCCAAGCTTTTAATTCCTTAAGCAGCAATTTGACATTGCGCTTATTGCCAATAAAGTTATCATCCACCATAAAGATGGAGCGTCGCCAACCGAGTTCATAAAGATAGTCTAATTCTCTGAGTAGCTGTGCGGGTTCTTTGGTGCGGGGTTTACGACCATACAGGACGATAATGTCGCAAAACTCACACTGAAACGGGCAACCGCGCGAAAACTGCACCGACATAGAGTCATAAGCATCAAGCTCTAGCAAATCATAACGAGGAATAGGAGTGATGGTCACATCTGGCTTTTCGGTGGCACGAAAAGTACCGCTAGTTTCGCCCCTTTCTATTGCTTCGACAAATAGAGGTAGAGTAAGTTCCCCTTCATCTAAAATCAAAAAGTCTGCCCCCGCAGCTTTGGGTTCATTGGGTAAAGAGGTTGAGTAGGGGCCTCCCACGGCGACTAATTTATCTCTTCTTTTGGCTTCCTGGATTTGCTCTAACAAATCTGATTTCTGGACGATCATGGCAGAAAAGATCACTAATTCTGCCCATTCCCACTCTGCGTCGCTTACTTCTCTGATATTGCGATCAACCAGCTTAAATTCCCATTCTTGGGGCAGAATGGCAGCAACGGTGAGCATGCCCAAAGGTGGTAATAGTACTTTGCGATTGACCAATTCTAAGATTTTGTCATACGACCAAAAGGTTTGAGGAAAAACGGGGTAAATTAACAGGACGCGCATTCTTGGATAAATCCTCACATTCTGGACAATAGATCTTACCTGAGGTTAGCGTAATCTTGATTTTTTGGGGCAAAAATTAAAGTAATTTTATTTGATGATTAATAACTTCTTCCTTTCCAAGAGCCACCTTTGCCTTGATAGTATTTAATTGCCGAATCGATCGTCATTAAAGTATACAAAAAAGCGATCGCTGGTAAACTAAAAGTCCAGGTAAGCGATAGTTTATATAGTTTGAGCGTGGGAAGATAAGCCCGAGTCATTAACAACCAGATCAGTATAGAGAGGCTAATGATTAACCAGTTGCCAATCAAGATACCTAGCACCAAACCAAGAGGAGCAACCAAGTAAATTAATGCCATGCCGATGATTGTGCCAACTAAGATCAATGGGGAGTAATTTAGCTGGGTATATGCAGTGCGGGCAATAGTATCCCAAATTACTTTTAAATTATCGTATCCTCGTAGGCTAACTGTAGTTTCGCTCAAGCCCAACCAAATGTTTTTTTGTTGAGATTTCACGGCTTTTGCCAGCGAACAGTCATCAATTAAAGCGTCTTTGATCGTGGCAATACCGCCTATGTCGATTAAAGCCTCGTTACGAATTAAGATACATCCCCCTGCCGCCGCCGCCATCGACTTGTGCCAGTCATTGACCCAAGCAAATGGATAAAGCTTTTGAAAGAAAAAGACAAAGGCAGGAATTAATAATTTTTCCCAAAAACTTTGGCAACGCAGCAATACCATCAAGGAGACTAAATCTAAGTTTTCGGCTTCTGCCTTAGCAATTAACTGAGTCAGATTACTGGGATCGTGTTTGATATCTGCATCAGTGAATAAAAAATAATCGGGTGCAGGAATTTGGGCTTGGGCATATTCAATACCTTGATACATCGCCCATAATTTGCCTTTCCAGCCAGGGGCTAAAGGCTTGCCAGAGATAATTTGTAACTGTTTAGTTCGATCTAACCACTTGGCAGTTGCCCAAGCAATTTCACTGGTGCGATCGCTACTATTATCATCAACTAAGGCGATGGCGAACTCACCCTGATAATTTTGGTTAAAAAGAGAAGTCAAACTAATGGCGATCGCTTCTGCTTCATCTCTGGCTGGGACAATCGCCCAGACAGTCGGATAAGTTTTCAGTTGAAGATTACCTTCAAGACGCTGCTTTGCTTGCCAAAAGTCCCCCCAAAACAACAAGAGAAACAACCATATACCTAACGACAAGACCGCTACCAGAATTACTGCCATTTAATTTCCAACCAACTTTGACCCTTCATAGCATTAATCCCCAGACAAAAGGGAACAATTAAATCAAGGCTTAATCTGATCGCTCTGTGGTGATCAGATTAAGCCCAATATTATTTTTCTGGATCTCAATTGCTGTTAATGATGGCAAAGCATTTAGGGGTGTGCTATACCTGTGCAGAAGCAAACTCTTTACCACCATAGCTGATGAATTAATTTGAGAACTCCAGCAATCCATTATGGAAATTGATTTAGACAAAATTGAGCAGATTGTCGCGAAGATTAGTCAGGAAAATGAATTACTAGCCCAAATGATCGGGCAACATCTTAGTAATTTTGAATACGAACACATTTTAAATATATTGCCGCTTAGTTAACCTTGTCTGAGGAAAATTGAATAATGAGAAAAATAATGGCTGCTCAAGAGTTAAATAATATCCTTATTGTGGATGATACTCCTCAAAATTTACATTTACTCGTAGATATTTTAACTAAGTACGATTATAAAGTTAGACCTGTGCCTAACGGTAAGCTAGCTCTTTCTGCGGCCGAAATTAATCCTCCTGATTTGATTTTATTAGACATTATGATGCCTGATCTTAATGGCTATGAGGTATGTAAACAGCTTAAAAGCAATCCCAAAACTAAAGATATTCCCGTAATTTTTATCAGTGCAATTAGTGAAGCGGTTGATAAAGTCAAGGCATTTGCGATCGGTGGTGCTGACTATATTACTAAGCCATTTCAGATGCACGAAGTGTTGATGCGAGTCAAAAACCAGCTAGTACTCAAAAGTTTACAGCAGCAGCTAAAAATTAAAAATGATCGGCTCAATCAGACTATAACTCAGCTCAAACAAAGCCAAAAGAAAACATTTGAATCTCAAAAACATTTAGCATTAGCCAAGATTACTTCAGGTATTAGTCGTCAGGTAAATCATTCTTTAAGCGAAATTGACCAGTTTTTAGCAGAAATCAAACAATTTGGTGCAGCTAATTTGCAAAATATACCTGCTTTTCTCGCTAATATTTCTGCGCCAGAACAAAAATATTTTGTTGCCTTACTAAGACAGGCTCAAGACAATCAGATTAATCCCCTATTATCCCTCGCTGCTAGACAAGAATTAAAAACCAAGATCGTCGATCAATTGGCAAAACTGCGGTTAGAAAATGCTAATAAAATTGCTGAAATGTTAATTGAACTAGGATTTGATGAAGAAATAGAAGAGCTGATGCCGATGTTGACCAGCAAGAATTATTGGTCAATTCTAGACAATGCTTATCTAATTGTCAATTTGCACCAAAGCATCGAAAGTATTACCGATTCTACGGTCAAAGTTAGTAAAGTGATTTCGGCATTTGAAGACTATGCTAAAATTCAAAAAACTCAAACAGTCAAACGTCTAGCTAATATGAAAAACACTGTAGAGCAGGCTTTAAAAGCATTGACTCCACAAATTACTTCAGGAATCCAGATCATCAAACATTATAGCAATGTTGCTACAATTTACTGTGATCCCGAAGCACTGCAAAAAGTCTGGTTTCATCTGATCGAGAATGCGATCGATGCGATTGGTACTCACGGAATATTAACGATTAATATTTATCAACAGCAAGATAAGGTACTGGTTGACATCATTGACACAGGAGAAAGTATACCTCCAGAAATGTTGAACCAACTCTGCGATCCTTTTTTTACTATCAAAGCCTCAGAAGACAAGATGGGATTGGGATTAGCGATCGCCAAACAAATTGTCGAACAGCATGATGGCAGTATTGCGGTTAATCTTCTCTCAGGCAAAATGACTTTGCCAGGAAATACTAAGTTTACCGTTTCTTTGCCGATTGTGCGAGCAGAACCTTGAGACTGAGATCGCTAATTAGGAGAATAGGACAAGTGTGACAGTTGTAAGCATAGCTACTACGCTGGCACTACCTAAAAAAAAGGCTACCAGTAGGCAGCCTCTATAGTTATCCAATATTGATTTAATTATTAGGGACAAAGCTAATTAAGCTTTTTTACTCTTGGTAAAGTAATCGCTTAAAGCATCAGCGATAATTTGATTCATTGGTCTACCTTCTTTCTCGGCAATCTCTTTGAGACGGGGAAAAACGTCATCGGGAACGCTAACACGACGCTGATTTTTGCGGAATTTGCGTTTGGTAGTATCTGTATCCATATAGCTTCCTATGGTGTAGTTTTCAGAAAAATTACGAATGGCAGAGAATCCAACACGACTACAGAATGAACCAAAGCTTTCTGTTGATTTGCGATTCTGCTTGAAGAAGACAAAAATAGGCTCAAAGAAAGTTTCTAACTCTTCTACTGGCATTTTCTGTTCGTAGGGTTGAGCTAGCTGAGTTTGGTTAGGTGTGCCTCCAAGCCAGATTTGGTATTTGCCTGGTGCGCTGCCAACAAATCCTAGCTCTGCCATGTAGGGACGAGCGCAGCCGTTGGGACACCCAGTCATCCGCATCACGAAGTGTTCGTCTACCATTCCTAGTTTATTCAATAATATCCTGATGCGAGCGGTAATTCCTGGTAAAGCTCGCTCAGATTCCGTTACTGCTAGTCCGCAGGTGGGTAAGGCAGGACAAGCCATAGAATAGCGAGTTAATGGCTCGATCGCCTGGGGATCGGTTTCAATACCTCGGTTAACCAGGATCTCTGCTACTGTTTTTTTCTGTTCTGGAGCGATGTCACAAAGAATAACGTTGTGGTTAGGAGATAAGCGCATTGGCACGTTTAGCTGCTGCACGATTTCTCTCAGGGCAGTTTTTAGCTGGAAAGCTCCCTCATCTTTGATTCGCCCATTTTCGACGCTAATACCAAAGAACCAGTTGCCATCACCCTGTTCATACCACCCCAAGAAGTCTTGGTATTGCCAAGCAGGTAGCTTCTTATATGGTTTCAGTTCTTTACCAAAATATGATTCAACTTTGGCTTTAAATTTTTCTACTCCCCAATCATTAATCAAATATTTCATCCGAGCATGGCGGCGATTAACGCGATCGCCATAATCTCTTTGAGTAGCTACAATTGCCTTGACTAAATCGTAAACGTCTTCTCGATCAACATAGCCAATCTCATCGGCAATACGCGCAAAGGTTTCTTCTTTATTGTGAGTACGTCCTAAGCCACCACCAGCTAAAACGTTAAAGCCCTGCAATTGACCCTGTTTATTAGTCATTACGACTAAACTAATGTCGTGGGTATAGATATCAACAGAGTTGTCTCCAGGAACGGTAACGCAGATTTTGAACTTGCGGGGTAGAAACTGCTCACCATAAATCGGCTCGGGGCTATTTTCGACAATCATGCCTCTACCTTTGCTTTGTCTGGCAGCCTTGACTTCTGGAGCTTCTTCGGCACTAATGGCTTTTTCTCCATCTAACCAAATCTCATAATAAGCACCGCTTTGCGGGTTGAGCAAATCGGCAATGTTATTGGCATATTCAAAAGCATACTGATATTCAGGCTTGTTCTTAAACGGTGCAGGAGGAGACATAATGTTACGGTTAACATCCCCACAGGCACTTAGGGTAGAACCCATATTTTTCAGAATAGTTTGAATTACCTGCTTCATGTTCTGCTTTAAGACTCCATGAATCTGGAACCCCTGGCGAGTTGTCACCCGTAGCGTGTGGTTGCCATACTCTTGGGATAGGCGATCTAGAGCCAAAAACAGTTCAGGCGGAATGAACCCTCCTGGGCTGCGAGTCCGCAGCATCATCTGATAGTCTTTTTCTTGACCTTTGATTCGATTATCACGGTTGTCTTGCTGATAAGAGCCGTGAAACTTCAGGATTTGAATTGCATCTTCGGTAAAGTGGGTGGTATCTTGTTGCAGTTCGCTTAAAAGAGGTTCGCGCAGAAAGTTGCTACGCTCTTTTAATTTCTCTACTTTAGATACTTTTTGTTCGATAGGAGTCTGAACCATATTCTTCAATAAATACCAGGAGGATTGTTTTGGTTGTGCTGTTTTGTGGTTTGAGGTTCTTTTTTATCTTAGCGTTTGCGATCGGCTACGACATCAAAATATTGGATTGGGACTAAGGGACTACAAAATCAGCCTTGTTTAAGTTATTAAAAAGCGATTGTTAGATCTCAGCCTAAATTACACTAGGTAAAAAATATAGTTAATAGTTAGAGCAGGTTTGATCTTAAACACGCTATTTGCCACTGGCATTGCCAAGCACCAAAGACAAATTATGGTGATCTACCTGTCTTAATATTTGATTTATTTCATAAGTTTTAATCAACAATCTAAACATTGAAACCGAAGTGTAAATCGATAATTTTCCTCAGTGATGTCATTGCCCAAGAACGGTAACCAAGCTTGTGACAGCAAAGAGCTGAGTCAAAGATTTAGGCAGAAACTTTCAACCAATTCTGTTATGTTGAAACAGGAAATTAGTATTTTCGCATTTCGGTAACAAAGAACACAAGTTATTGGCTATTGATGCTTACAAAAGTTATCTTCTCAAGAGTTTAAATATCTAAACAGTCGTCGTTGCCCTGGCAACAGAGATGCGATCGCCCCAAGCGCATTAACAGACTAGTTTCTATTAGCTTCAGGAGGATTTTTATAACCAAAAAAGTCAATCCGATAATCAGTAATACAAACTCCTGTTTGCTGCTCTATTTGCTCGATCATCGATTTGGGTAGCTCAATCTGTAGATCAATAATTTGATTGGTATCTAGGCAATTAACGTGACTATGTGAATCACTAATATTGCCGTATAGTCTGCCATCAAAACGCTCGACGCACTCGATTACGCCGCCAGCCGATAGAGCATCTAAATTTTGATATACCGATGTATGACCAATTTCTTTGCCCTGTTGGTTGAGCAAATTGTAGATCTCTCTGGCAGAAAGATGATTTTCGTTATTCCACAGTAACTCTAGGATATAGCGACGCTGACGGCTAACTCGCATTCCTAATTCTTGGCAACGAGCTAGAGCATCTTCTAAAGAATTAATTGGTTTTTGATTTGCCTCTGGAGTTTTCATAAGGGAGGCTGAATTAATCTGAACTTATACATAGTCATTACCACTTTAACTTAAAATATTGATCAATGTCTATTGTCAAATCTAGTGAAGTTAATTTTAACTTAATCAATTTAGTACTTCTTTACCTGGGTAATATTTATTGTGACTATAAAATTAGTTTTAGATCCCAAAGCAATCAATGATTTAGATTTATCGGCTGCCAAAAATCAAATTGCACCGTTGCTGGAGCAAATTGCTGACTATGAACAACAGCTACAGTTTGTGATTAATTTTGAACGCGAAGAGAACGATCCCCGTGAGCTTTCGGAGATACCCGCAATTAGGCTGTGGTTTGTTCGTCTAGATACGATTTATCCTTGGTTACCGTTTCTTTTAGATTGGAAAGCAGGAGAACTAGCTCGTTACGCGGCAATGTTAGTCCCGCATCAGTTTAATCGTAGTGAGGGGATCATATTTAATCCCGAAGCCTTAGAAATTTTTGTGACAAATAAGACCTTCATTTTATCAGATTGGCTAAAAGAGCAGGGAATTCCAGAGCGATCGCGTTTGAAGTCAATGGCGCAGCTGTTTGGTTATGAGTTAGATGATGCTTTTTTTGACAAGATTTAGCAGTTTGGTAGAGTCATCAACTGCCTGAGCTGGTTAGTAGGTAATATTGATGAATCATACTTGAGGTCAAATTATTTCTCTACTAACCAAAATGTGTTGCTAATCGAATGATGAAAGTCAGAGATTACAATGCTTTGCGCGAT
This sequence comes from Myxosarcina sp. GA_180221_E-2-1-MAG-40_15, assembly GCA_020692205.1. Lineage (GTDB taxonomy): Bacteria > Cyanobacteriota > Cyanobacteriia > Cyanobacteriales > Xenococcaceae > Waterburya. Next base: position 9,750 of record JAIMKV010000075.1, on the reverse strand, counting down.
CAAAACAATAAACAAAGCTTCAGGTAATTTTAGGTTAGTCGAAGAAGGCGATCGCCATTTATTAGTAGATTGGATCCAGGCATTTGCGCAAGAGGCTTTAGGAGATAACGAACCGAAGTCAGACAGCCAGCTATGCTTTAACCAGTAGATAGTTTTTTCTAATTCAACAGCGACCTAGTAGGGGAGAAAGCTATTCGCCCTTAGATCTAGTAACTGCTTCTGGTCAAAGACTACTAGAGTTCAGACTCTCTTCTTCTCCCGAGGTTTGGGGTAAATGCAGACCGCATTCCTGCTTCAAACCGCGAAAACGGGTATCTCGACCATCGCTATCTTCAGCAGTCTGAGGACGGCTAGAATGCCAGTCTCCCACCGAGACATAACCTAGATCGAAGAATGGGTGATAGGGTAAATCGTAAGCAATAAGATATTTATAGATATCCCTAGCGTTCCAATCAAGTATAGGATAAATCTTGTATAGATTATCTTGGCGATCGATTCGGCGCAAATTTTGACGATGTTCAGTTTGATCGCGCCGTAGTCCAGCCAACCAAGCAGTAGCCTGTAGCTCTTCTAATGCTCGCTGCATAGGTTCTACTTTACGAATCTGATCATAGCGATTAAAGGCTTCCACATCGTCTTCCCAAAGTTTACCGTACAACGCCTCCATACGAGCTGGAGACATTGGCGATTGATAAACCTTAAGATTAAGCTCAAGCCTTTTGGTTAAAGTTTCGGCAAACTTATAGGTTTCGGTCGGTAGATACCCAGTATCGACCCAAATTACAGGAGTTTGGGGAGCAATTCTAGTGACTAAATGTAGCATCACTGCTGCCTGGATGCCAAAGCTAGTACTCATAACCAAACCGTCACCAAAGGTTTCAACACTCCATTCAACAAGTGATGACGCTTCCGCATTTTCCAACTGTTGATTAACTTGAGATAGGTCGAGGTCAGGTACTTTGAAAGTGGCAGAGATCATTAACTTAAATTCTCTAGACTTTAGGGATGGTTAGTTACAAGTCTTAAAGTAACTAATTAACTGGCTAGTTGGCACGAACGCGAACTGATTAGACTTATTATGCCAGACCTAATTATTTCATGTCGTTGCTCTTAATATCAATTGCTGACGATCGCTAATCAGTAACTAATCATCAACTGAAATATTTTCTGAGAAGTTCATCAAGTAAACTAGGCTTATAGATCGGCATAAAAAATGACTAACGAAGAGGTTCAAAATATGGTTGCAACTACAGGAATTAGCGATCGCTATCGGATTCAAACTAAACAGCTTGATATGCCTCCTCGTCTATTATTAGGACCAGGCCCAGCTAACGTTAATCCCCGAGTTTTGGCTGCAACCAGCGTTAGCCCTGTAGGACATCTCGACCCTACTTATTTAGCCTTGATGGATGAGATCCGAGATCTGCTGCGCTATGCCTGGCAAACCGAAAATGAACTTACCATTGCCGTCGCGGGTACAGGAACAGCAGCGATGGAAGCTACCCTTGCCAATGCGGTAGAACCTGGAGATGTGGTTTTAGTTGGTGTTAAGGGTTACTTTGGTAATCGGTTGGTAGATATGGCGGGGCGATATGGCGCAGATGTCCGTACCATGACTAAACCTTGGGGACAGGTGTTTTCTTTAGCTGAAATTAAAACCAACTTGGAAACTCATCAGCCAGCAATTCTGGCTTTAGTTCATGCCGAAACCTCTACAGGCGCACGTCAACCTTTAGAAGGGGTGGCAGATTTGTGTCGTAAACATAACTGTTTATTACTGGTAGACACTGTTACTAGCCTTGGCGGTGTCCCACTGTATATCGACGACTGGGGGATTGACCTAGCTTATAGCTGTAGTCAAAAAGGACTGGGCTGTCCTCCTGGTGCGTCTCCTTTTACCATGAGTCGTCGTGCAGTAGAGAAACTACATAATCGCGCTAATCCTGTACCTAACTGGTATTTAGATATGACACTGCTGGCAAAATACTGGGGTGAACAACGGGTTTATCATCACACTGCCCCAATTAATACTAACTATGGTTTACGCGAGTCTTTACGGATAGTAGCTGAAGAAGGATTAGAGCGACGTTGGCAACGTCATCAACGTAATGCTGAAATGTTATGGTCTGGTTTAGCCGAACTTGGTTTAACTTGTCATGTCGACGAAGAGTTACGCTTGCCTACCCTAACTACGGTAAGAATTCCCGATGGCGTAGACGGTAAAGCGATCGCTAAAAAACTGCTAACGGAATATAATATTGAAATTGCTGGTGGATTAGGAGAACTAGGCGGAAAAGTCTGGCGTATTGGCTTGATGGGTTACAATAGTCGTCCTGAGAATGTGCTGTTGCTGCTGGATGCGTTGGAAAAAGTTTTAAAAGATTAATCGCTCGCTTTTGAATTAAATACCGTTATTGGGATGAGATTTGCTGATCTATGGCAATGGAGTGTCCAGAAAATTGATCTAAGCTGGTAATGGCGATCGCTTGCTGTAATAATTGATTCAGATGGTCTAAATCATCAATAGACTGTATACGATCAAGGATCGCTTGAGGAACATTAGCAAAACGTCCTTTTAAGATCTCGATAATCAAGTTTTGCTGTTTATCAGCAGATATCTGTAATTTTTCTTGGACTCCGACTAGCTCTTGCTGCTGAAGATCAATCATCTCGACAATTTGTTGTAAACCCCGCCCCAGAATACCTAATTCATCAGAACGATTAGCAAAACTGTCAAAATCGGTAGGGGAAAACTTGCTATTTTCGACGGCTGAAATAACTGTTGCAGTTACTGCGTATAGTTCTTCTAAAGACTCGACACTTTGTTGATGATTTTTTTGCAGCGCATCCATCATTTGATTGTATCGAGTTGCAATATGCCCGTTTTCCGTAAAAGATTCTACAGGAACTCGTAAACTTAAGTCATGGGTTTTTGCTTGAAGATCCATGACCTGCAATAACTCATAGGTATCGGTTTTTGCCTGATGTTCCGCAACATTTAAGCCCAACTCTTCTGCCTCAAGAGATACTCGTAAGACAAAAACTGAATTGAGTAGTTTAAGCAATAGCCAAGAAAACCCAAATGCCCACAAACAAACAACAGTAATCCCTAATAACTGTACGCCAAGCTGAGTAATCCGATTTAAGCCTGTCGCAATTAATTCTAATTGACCAAACAAAGCGACACAAAGCGTTCCCCAAATTCCTGCCCCTCCGTGGATAGCCACCGCATCAACTGCATCATCTATGCCCCAACGCTTTAAACTTTGGGATACTAATTGAGCGATGATTGCACCTGTCCCTCCCACAATAACGGCTAAAGGTGTTGCTACGAGATTGCAACAGGCGGTAATTGCTACTAAACCAGCTAGTGAACCGTTAATTAACTCTTCAACTTCAATTCGGCGGTATCGCCACTGACTATATAAAATGCTGGTCAGCATTCCCGCTACACCAGACAACAAGGTATTAAGAATAATTCCCGGAACTTGCTCATTGAGTTCTAAGGTACTTCCTCCATTAAAACCAAGCCAGCCAACCCAAAGTAATAATGCCCCTAAGACAGCAAAAGGCAAATTTGCCCCTTGAATTTTATTGACTTTTCCTGATGGATCAAACCTACCTTGACGCGGTCCAATCAAAATTAAGGTTGCCAAGCTGACCAATGCTCCAACGGTATGAACTATACTACTTCCAGCAAAATCAACAAAACCCAGTTGCTTGAGCCATCCCGCATCATTCCAAGCCCAATGACCAAACAGAGGATAAATAATGCCTGAAACCAAGATGGCAATAATTATATAAGCACTAAATTTGAGACGTTCTGCCACTGCACCAGAAATAATCGTCGTCGCCGTGCCACAAAACATGGCTTGGAAGATAAAAAAAGCGATTCTTGAAGCTTGACCTGCTTGGGATGCGAAGAAAAAATCGCTCGTTCCAAACCAGCCAGCTTGGGAGATGCCAAACATAATTCCATAGCCAAAAGTCCAGAATAAAGCTAAAGATATGCCAAAATCGGCAAAATTCTTAACGGCTACATTAATACTATTCTTAGCGCGAGTTAAGCCCGACTCTAGGCACATAAACCCCGCCTGCATCAGAAAAACTAAACCCGCACAAAGTAACATCCAGAGTAGATTGAGCATTTTAGTTTAGTATTCTTGGCTGGCTGACTTTTTGATGTAAAGTATGATTTAGCTGATAGTAACGAGCAAATTTTGGCAGCTCTTCTTGATGTCCCAAAACAATTAAAGTATCATCACAGTCTAAAATTAAAGATGAATTAGGATGGGTCAGCAATAGTCCATTGCTACGACGTAACGCCACGACAATAAATGCTCCTTTGCCCCTAATTTCCAGTTCTCGAATAGTTTTTCCCACAAGAGGAGAATAGGCAGAAAGGGTTAATTCATCAATTTGAACTTCGATCTGAGCTAGTAAATCATTCAAAGAATTTTGTTGATCTTTTTGTTCGAGAAAGCCTGTACCAGTCGGGCGAGCGATTAAATTTACCATTCTGACGCCACTGACTGTTGCTGGAGAAATGACATGATTAGCACCAGCCAGCCGTAGTTTTTTCTCGGTACTAGGTAATTCACCTCGAGCTAAAATCAATAAATCTGGGTTTAATTCACGGGCGGTCAGAGTGATAAAGACATTAATGGCATCATTGGGCAATACGGTGGCTAAAACGTGTGCTTTTTCGATACCTACCGATTGCAGAATATTTTCATCAGTGGCATCTCCTTCTTGCGCTAAATAACCTAAGCCTTCAGCGATCGCAATTTTTTCCTTGTCATTGTCGATAATTACAAATTCCTGAGCTGCTTCGACTAAATGTGTGGCGATCACTTGAGCAATTCGCCCAAAGCCACAAATAATTACATGATTGTTTAAATTAGAAATGGTATTTTTTTTGCGTTGGGCATCAAAAGCACGGTTGATTTCTCCTCCTGCAATCATCTGGACAAAACCTCCCACGATATATAAAGCTGACGAAGTACCGGCAAGAATTACGGCGATCGTAAACATTCTTTCTGAGGTAGTGTCTACTGGTTGAACTTCTCCATAGCCAACACCAAAAATGGTGATAACTACCATGTAGATAGCTTCCATCAGCGACCAACCATACAAAAGATAACCAACAACCGCAACGATAATCGTCAGCACAAAAAATGCTGTTCCGACCGCAATTCTTTTAAACGAACTTTGCATCTTGTTGGGTTATTTCCAATCAATCTAGTCATTGCTGACATAGGCTATCTAAGCTTAGTATTGGGACAATTTTTGTATCTGAAGCTACCAATAAATGTTCACAGTATTTGCTGCTGTCTAAAAAAAACTACAATCTGACCGTACCCGCACGACAGTCTCTCAACCACAGTTGAACTGCGCGACCAATAATGCCATCAGTAGTTTCTCTTGGGGGGGTAGGAGGTTGATTCTCAAGCGAATTACCAAAGCGAGAAAACATCATCACTGCACGCCAGCCACTGTCGGTTCGAGTTAAAAATAACCAGTGATAAGTTTGAATCTCAACAATTTGGCGATTAATATACTGTCTTTCGAGTACGGTAAAAAAAACTTGTTCAGGATCGCGGTCGTCTATGGTGTTGTATTGTAGGCGTGGCAAAGCTAGAGGCTCAAATTCAGCTGCACTGGCAATAATAATGTAATTTTCAATTCCTGCTGCTTGATTTATGTCTTGCGTTCTTTGAATGACACGGTTGCTATAAGCAGGTAGATCTTTTAACAATAGGGCAGTTAATTCTTTGACATTATTAGGACAGGAAAAGCTTTCTTCAGTTAATGCTGCTTCGTTTGCCGATAGTGTTTCGATACCGTAAGCCTGGTTCATTAACGGTTTGCACCAAACAAATATCAATACAACCGTAGTGAATATACTCCAACGCCACCGCACTAAATTAACTTTTACCACTAACTAATATTTAGAGAACTAAACGAATGAACTTTTTCTTGCCTACTTGTAGCACCTTTCCTGCCAGGGCATTAGGAGAGTCAAAAGCTAAATTAACCTCAGTTTGGCGATCGCCATCTAAACGAACTGCACCACCCTGGATCTGCCTTCGACCTTCGCCACTGCTTTGGCATAAGCCACTTGCTCCCAAAATGTAAAATAGCTTGGCAGGAAACTGTACTTCTGACAAAGAATATTCGGCAATATCTCCTCCAACGGTGTTACCCTCAAGCACAATTTGTTCAGCTGTTTGCTTTGCCTGTAGGGCTGCATCTTGTCCATGAAACTGGGATGTAATCTCAATGGCTAATAATTTCTGAGCTTCTCGGGGATTTTCAGGTACTTGCGCTAAATCTATCTTGGTTAACAGCTCAAAGTAATCTTTGAGTAGATCGTCAGGAGTTTTTTCCAGCTGAGAATACATTGATAAGGCATCTTCTTGGAGTCCCACATAGTTATTCAAAGACTTGGACATTTTTTGGACTCCATCCGTACCGATTAAAATCGGTAACAGCAAGCCAAACTGCGTGGCTTGATTAAAGTGCCGTTGTAAATCTCTGCCTACGGCAATATTAAACTTTTGGTCTGTTCCTCCCAACTCGACATCCGCTGCCACTACTACCGAGTCATAACCCTGCATCAAGGGATATAAAAACTCATGGAGGAAAATCGGTTTCTCTTGACCGTAGCGTTCGGCAAAACCTTCTTTAGCTAGCATTTGTCCTACAGTCATCGTTGCCAGCAATTCCTGGATCTGAGCGAGATCCAACTTACTCAGCCACTCAGAGTTATAGCGGATTTCTAATCTCCCTGGAGTAGTGAAATCTAAAATAGGTCTTAACTGGTCTAGGTAGCTTTGAGCATTGGCTTTTACCTGTTCTGGGGTTAGCTGACGACGAACATCCGACTTACCTGTCGGATCGCCAATTTGGGCAGTAAAGTCGCCAATAATTACTACTGCCGTGTGTCCTGCATCTTGAAAAGCACGTAACTTACGAAAGGGAATACTATGACCCAAGTGAATGTCTGTACCAGTGGGGTCGATACCTAGCTTAATTCTTAGGGGGCGATCGCTTTGTGCTAGGCGCTGAGTTAAATTCTCATCTTGATTGTCCGAATCAGAGCGATCTGGAAAGATTTCGCTGGTACCTCGATGCAGCCACTCTAAACTATTACTAGAATCGAAATCAGACATTACCCAATCACCCGTTCAACAAATAACTTTAGTCAGATTACCAAAGTATCAGACTATTTACTCTAAAATTTATCGATAAATTGTCTACTGTTCATTACGCTAAAAGTCCCTTACCCTAGCAACATGAATCACTGCTCACTGATAACCGATTACTCAAACCAACCATGCCTTCTGGAGTCGCACATGATCGCCTTACTCTTTGGATTCTCCCCTGCGTGGCGGGAATTACCTACGGTTTTACTAAAAACGGAGAGTTGACTCTCATTCTCGCTGGCGGATTTTTGTTTAGCGGAATGATGTTTGGTCCAGATTTAGATATTGACTCCATTCAATATAAACGCTGGAGCATTATACGCGGTATTTGGCTGCCATACCGTAAGTTTATTCGCCATCGCTCGATACTATCTCATGGCCCTATTATTGGTACTTGTGTCCGCATCGTATATTTATTTTTGATCATCGCCTGGGTGAGTATTTTTGCCGTGGCGATCGCTCAATTGTGTTTTGGCTTTACCTGGAATTGGCAAGATTTTGTGCGGGAACAATTATTTTTGTTGATTAGCAAATATCCTCAAGAGACAATAGCTCTGGCTATAGGATTAGAAATTGGTGCAATGAGTCATAGCATCAGTGATTGGATCGTTTCTCATCGTAAGCTGCGACTGAAAAATAAATCCTCCAAAACTAAAACCGTAATTAATTCGCGTCAAACCAAGATTTACCAGAAGAAAAAATAAACATGGAAAGGTGATTGCTGGTCTAGATTTCAAAAATCTTTGAGAGAAAATAAATCACAGCAGAAAGCACAACGAGTTTCTTTAATAGAAGAAACCGAATCAATTTTTGGTAATTGGTTAGAGTTAGTGACAAAATATCAAATCAAAAAAGCTGATCTTAACGCTAGAAATTTATTATTAGGCAATCTCAGCGACTTTGAACTGTTGACCAAATGGGTATCAGATAATCTCAAAGCAGGAATTGAATACAAAACTGCGGGAATTATCTCTTTCAAAACTGAACTAGAAGCTGAGTACTTTACTCAAGAAACTGTTGGCAAAAACACAGCAAATTGTCAAAAAATAACTGAACCACAATAGGGAATAAGTAATCAAAAACAGTTATTGCCACTAAATTTTACGGCTTAGAGTCAAGCAATTAAAAATAAGATTAAGGATTGATCGCCTGTTTTAAGGCACAATTAAACTTACTGAAAAATATCCCCAGTAATTCACGCTTGAATGAAAAAAATCTTTGTTGTCGATACTAATGTAATACTTCATGACCCAACCGCTATCTTCCGATTTGAAGACAATGAAATAGTACTGCCGATCGCCGTAATTGAAGAGCTAGATCGCTTCAAAAAACAGCCAGAAATGACTGGTCGTAATGCCAGAGAAGTCTCCCGCACCCTAGATCAGCTGCGTCAGCAGGGTCATTTAACTACAGGGGTAGAATTGAGTAATGGCGGAACTCTAAGAGTTGCCTTAGGCGATCGCGAAACACTGCAAAAACTCCCCCTCGAATTAAGTGGCGATTTGGCGGACAATTCGATTTTAGCGGTAGGAATGCAGTGCAAGCAGAAGTGTCAGTGTCCCGTGATTGTAGTCAGTAAAGACACTAATCTACGCATCAAAGCAGATGCTTTGGGACTTAATGCCGAAGACTATGAAACGGATAAAGTAGACGTAGATGAACTTTATACAGGTACGACCGAAGTATTAGTTAGTACAACGCAAATTGCCGAGTTTTTTCAAACTGGTTCGGTGACTCTCGAACAAAAATTTTTACCTAATCAAGATATTACCCTAGTGGATAATGCTAATCCCTCCCACACCGCCTTGGGTATGGTAGAAGGAGAAAGCAGCAGAATTATTCCTTTAGTAGCGTTACCAAAGCTAGGAGTATCACGGATCCAACCGCGCAACCGAGAACAGAGGTTTGCGCTTAATCTTCTGTTACAAGATTCAATTAAATTAGTTACCTTAGTGGGTAAAGCAGGAACTGGAAAAACCTTATTAGCGATCGCCGCAGGACTGCAAAAAGTTGCCGATGAAAAACTTTATACTCGTCTTTTGATCTCTCGTCCAGTTGTGCCAATGGGTAAAGATATTGGGTTTCTTCCTGGAGATATTAACGAAAAGCTAACTCCTTGGATGCAGCCTTTATATGACAATTTCGACTTGATCTTTGGCACTCAGGACACTAATGAGAAGCCTGGACACTGGCGCCGAGGACACGAAGAATTAATTGAGATGGGACTGCTGCAAATTGAACCCCTAACCTATATTCGGGGACGTACTATTCCCCAACAGTTTTTAATTATCGACGAGGCACAAAACCTCACTCCCCATGAGGTCAAGACGATTATTACTCGTGCTGGGGAAGGAACTAAAGTTGTTTTAACAGGAGATCCCGATCAGATTGACAATCCTTATATCGATGCTGCCAGCAATGGGCTTACCTACGTCGTCGAAAGATTCAAACACGAATCCTTGGCAGGTCATATTACACTTTCTAAAGGAGAGCGTTCTAGTTTAGCAGAAAGAGCAACAGCCTTACTTTAGAAGTCAGGAGT
>JAIMKV010000074.1 GCA_020692205.1 Myxosarcina sp. GA_180221_E-2-1-MAG-40_15 | reverse complement strand
GTAGCACTAACTGCTCCTGCTATCAACGGTTAGAACGACGATAACTAGTTTCTAGTTGGTTATTTGTTACTCGAAAAAAGCTCCTCGCGCAAACGGGGAGCTTTTTTTGTCTAATTTCTTGAGCTACACAGTCCTTTATTAAAGCCTAGTTGATACAATCACAAGTAGTCTGAAAAAACTGATGTTATAAAGTAGAAAGTCTTTGAAATTTAACTATAACGATAATTGGTTTTTATCTATGTCTACTATTGAAGAACTTAAACCTGCTGGAAGAGCAGATGTAATTATTTACGTACCTTATTATTCAAAAAATAAACACACTTGGCTACCTCATGCGATCGCTTTATACAGAAGAGCATCCTTGGAAGGAGAACGACAAATTGAAGGAGGGGAAAGCATTCCCTTTGTTGCCAGCTGGTATGTATCAAAATTACCATCAGAGTTAACTCGTTGTCGTTTACAATTTGATGGGCAAGCTGAATTAAGTTATGAAGTAACTTTGTCTAACTCAGAGTTTATTGATTACCTAATTGATGTCATCATAAATTTTAAAGGTTCTAACATAACAGACTTTCCTCGAAGTTTTTATCGAAAACTGTTGCGTTTTGAATAAAACCAAATAAACAACATCAACAAGGAGTGAGGGCGTGGCTAAATCAGCTAAACATCTTCTGATAGCCTCTACAGAAGCTTATTGCGGGAAATCGGCAACAATCTTGGGCTTAGGCTATTTGGCACAAGAAAAAGAAATATCAATTGGTTATGGACAGCCTTTGGCAAGCGATCTCAAAGCAAATTCTGACGAGACAGCATCAGAAGACACCGATTTTTTAGCAAAAATCTTAGGGTTGTCATCAAAACAAGTTAAACCGCCTTTGCTATCCCTCAACCGTAAGATGATTAATCAGCGTTTGCAAGGAAACGATCGCCAAAATTACGCTGAAACGGTGCGGGATTATGTCAACCAGATTGACGGTGAGCTAATTTTCTTGGAAGGACCTAGCAATCTTTGGGAAGGTAGTATTTTTAATCTTTCAGTACCAGAAATTGCTGAATCAATCGATGCCTCAATTCTTTTAGTAGCTCGCTATCATCCTCAACTTTTAGTAGGTAGTTTGTTGACAGCGAAAAAGTTTTTAAGCGATCGCCTATTGGGAATAGTCATCAACGATATTCCTCCAGCAGAATTAGTTACCGCCACTGAAACAATCAAACCTTATCTAGAAAACCAGCATATTCCTGTTTTAGGCATGATTCCTACAGATCGAATTCTAAACAGCGTTAGCGTTAGAGAAATAGCGACTCGACTCAATGCAGAAGTTTTGTGTTGTTCAGAGCATTTAGATTGGATGGTAGAAAGCCTTTGTATTGGCGCAATGAACGTTAATTCGGCTCTGGGATATTTTCGTCAAAGAGAAAATATGGCTGTTGTTACAGGTGGAGATCGCACTGAATTACAGATGGCTGCTTTAGAAACTTCGACTCATTGTCTGATTTTAACTGGTCGAATACCACCCAAAGAATTAATTATTGAGCGCGCTGAAAGCTTGGAAATTCCTGTTTTATCTGTAGATACAGATACTTTGACAACGGTAGAGGTTGTCGATGGTGCTTTTGGTAAAGTTCCAATCCATGAAGCGATTAAAGTAGCTCAGATTAAGCATTTGATGAAACAGCATTTTGATCTAGATCGATTGATTAAACATCTTGGTTTGGAAGTAGCAAAATCAATTTAGTTTTAAGATAAAAACAGAGTTTAAAATCAATAACTTTCGCTCATGATGATAAATCTTAAAGTACCAAGTATGGTCTGTAATGGTTGTGTAACGACAGTCAAGGACGCTATTGTTACTCACGAACCAAATGCTATAGTTGACATCGACCTAGATAGCAAACAAGTAACAGTAGATACTGAAGCTTCTGAAGCATCGATTAAACAAGTTATCACCGCTGTTGGTCATACTGTAGAGTAACAATCAGCACAAAAAAATTACTAAAGATAAAATGCCCTAACTTGCTTTAGTCTTAGCTGGGGCATTTTTAAGCCTAAATAATTAATTAAATCATTGTTTGTCTTTTCTAAAATGACTTATGAGTTCAAATGAATTATTATCGATTAATGTTGATGGTGCGATCGTCACTTTTCATTTTCCCAGTCAGGACAGCTATGATCTTCGTAGCCGTTAGGGTGCATGGCGCAAACCAATAAATTACCATTATAGACTTGTCCATGATAGTTAGTACAATTGATGCAGGCGGGATGACTCTCAATAGAGGGTGTGTGATAACTTATGCTAGTAAAATCATCATCAGCAAAATGTTCCCACTCTTCTGACAAAGCCGCATCTATTGTGTCGCTGGTGGTAATAATTACATCTACAAAATCCTGTATAAAGCCATCAACCTCTCCTACAACTCCTGTTTGGAGCTGCTCCATCAAAGAAATTACGGAATCGTTTATTTCTTCTACTAACGATTCTGTAGCCTCTCCTACCTCGGCTAAAAATCCCTCCATGTCGGCAGCAGTCTTTTCAATCCGCTTCCACCATTGTTCTTGCCAATCATTCATAATCAACCTTGTTAACAGATTCTACTGGTCTAAATATAAATAGTTCTTTATCTTACATTTCTTTCTTGAGACGACGTAATTCTTCTTGTAAAGACTGTACTTGCTGGCGCAAATCCTCTTGATTAACACTAGGTTGAGCCGATGTTGTTTTAGCTTTTGTCTGTGGTTCTGATTGTGGTACTGCTTCGTCTTCATCTACAATCTCAATTCGACGGGGTTCTTGTCGAGTGGATTGCTCGCTGTTGGAAACAGTTTCATGTTGAGCTTGTTCGACCAAGTCATCAACAAACTTGCGAGCCTCTTCGGTACTCATTTCACCACGTTCAGCCATTTCATCTGCCAGCTTTTGCGCTTGAACTCGCAAATCTTTAACCGTGTCGTTGGCTTTTTCTTGCGCATAGGAAGCAAAACCAACACCCATATAAAAAGCTTTTTTTGCAATATCTTCAAATCTTGCCATTTTTTTTCTCCGATCGCGCTACCGTCTATTGTTAGTGTATATCATCTCTAAAATCGATAAACTACTGTATAAGTTTGGAATTCCTGCTCGAGTTATTCGACTCAAAATGACTAGATGACTTTATATAATTTGATTGGCAGAGATTATAACTGCACCCGCCACCCTGATTATAGTATTGTTGATCGGTTGATTAGCTTATTAGATTGATCGATGGGTAGTACTATTGCTGATGTTGGTACAGGTACTAGAAATTATAGTTTTTCTCATACTGCTTAGGGAATAGTTGCTTGATATTTTTAAGTTACCTTGGAGGTTAATTTGCTTTTCGTGATCGCCATTATTAATCTTTACTTACTAAATATCTACTATGTATTCTTCCTAAATCGTTTCACCACGATCAGCGATCACTAGAATTGGTGGTTATACTAGCAGTATAATCCTAAACAAAATCAGTCGCGATCTCTGAAAACTAAGAAATAAAACAATACTTTTAAGGATTTTTATTGTATCGATTAACTTTAAACTTATACATTTCAATTAAGCCTCGATTAGAAACTTTTAAAAGTTCAGGTATATATTCTTCCCAAATCTTTTCACCACAATAAAAGAACTTGATTCTAGTTGAGTTGTGAGGAATTTTATAAGCGATCTCCCTAAAGCTCGTCTTCAGAAATACCAGAAACTTTTAGGAAATATTTTAATAAACCTGTTTTTAAAGCTTTGTTTCCATGTATGGGTACAGAAATTCTTTGAGTGTTACCTGTTTTCCCATAAACATGATGGCTACCATTTACTCTTAACAATATCCAGCCATTGCGCTCAAGCAATTTAGCAAACTTCTTCCCACTAATAGACTTTATACAGCAATTTCTACAATTTGAGCATCACTATCTAATTCAAGATCCGCTTCATCAACCGACAAACATCCATCAACTGCTTCATATATATTCTGTAGCAACTCTTCAAAAGTATCTCCTTGGGTAGCACAACCAGGAATTGCTGGAACTTCTGCCCAAAATCCCCCTTCTTCTGCCGTATGGATAACAACTTTCAGTTTCATCTTAAATTAACAGTACTAATATAGTATTTTGACAGTATAGTTTTACTATAATGCACCAGATCAAAAAGAAAAATGCAAGCTCATAATCAAAACAAAGATAAAAAGTATTTTCAGTGAGAGGTTATATTTGAGCTTTATTACCCCTAAACTATCTTACACAATTTGGTTTAGCCAACGGACTGGTAGTACGCTTCTTTATAGAGCCTTGCAGTCTACTAGTATAGCAGGTAAACCTGGGGAATGGTTAAACTGTCATACTCCTTCTGATTTTAATTTGTTAGACAAGTATCAACTCAGCAATTATGCAGAATTGCAACAAAGACTATGGCAACTTGGAACTACTCCTAACGGTGTTTTTGGTTTAAAGGTAGCAGTATTTGAGCCATATTTTAGTAAGATAATTGACACTTTTAGGCAATTTCCTGGTTGTGATTCCAAAGCGAATAATCGGGTAAAAATTTGGAATAATGCTTTTCCAAACTGTAAACACATTTACATGACTAGAAGAAATAAAGTTCGTTTAGCTGTTTCTTGGTGGAAAGCAATTCAGTCTCAGGAATGGCATAGGGAACAAGGAAAATTACCTCTGGCTGGTGATCTTAGAGACAAATATTGTTGCGAAGCAATTGATAATTTATTTGCTGAATGCTCGATGCGAGAAGCTGCTATTCAAGAGTTTTTTGCTGAAGGTTCAATTGTGCCTCTAACTATTGTTTACGAAGACTTTATTCTTGCTTATGAAGAAACTATTATAAATATTCTTAGTTATTTGGAATTACCTGATGCTCAAAATGTATCGATAAATCCTCCTCAACTCCAAAAACTAGCGGATGATATCTCGGAAGAATGGGTGCAAAGATTTAGACAAGAAAGACAAATAGGGTGGGATAATTCTTGGTAGAATTGTTTGACAGTCTGTTTAACTATTATCTAACTAAACAAAAGCGATCGCTAGAATCAATGTTATACTAGCAGTATAACCACAAATTATACTCATTGATTATGACTACAGCAAAGACAGCTATAAGTCTTGACCAAGAATTATTAAAAGAAACAGACACAATAGCCAAACAAACGAATAACAGTCGTAGTGGTGTTATTGCCCTAGCATTAAAAGAATATTTTCATCGATTGAAACAGCAAGAGATTTTATCTCAACTTAATGATGTTTATGATCATCAAGTGGAAGACGAAACTAAATTTATTGATGCAGGTAAAAGTTATTTCACTCAAGAAATTCTTGAGTATGAAGAATGGTAATCAGACAAGGGGAAGTATATTGGATTAATTTACCAGAACCCAAAAAGTCTGAATCAGGGTTTCGTAGACCTTGTGTTGTTGTCCAAAACGATACTTTTAATCGTTCTCATATTAAAACTACAATAATCTGTATTTTAACTACCAATCTTAGATTGGGTAAAGCTCCAGGTAATGTATTACTAACCAAAGGGGAAGGTAACTTGTCAAAAGACAGCGTATTGAATATCTCGCAAATTTTAACTGTAAATAAAACAGATCTTTTACCAGAAGACAAGATTGGGAAATTATTAGCACCAAAGATTGACTTAATTGTGTCTGGATTACGAGTAATTTTCTAAAACAGATTTTATATTTTAATCAAACTAAATAAGAGCGATCGCAGAGCGTAGATTTTGGAAAAAATCACAGTTTAACTGACTAAGATATGATGTTTTTAACGATTTTTATTATATCGATTAACTTTGAACTTATACATTTCAATTAAGCCTCGATTAGAGACTTTTAAAAGTTCAGGTATATATTCTTCCCAAATCATTTCACCACGATAAAAGAACTTGATTCTAGTTGAGTTGTAAGAAATTTCATAAGCGATCACTCTGAAAAAATTAATTTGTGCTAATTTATTTCTCATGGCAATATCAACAGGAAATAATTGTGCTTCTATATTTAATTTAAACCTCCTTTGTGCGATCGCATAATAAAATGGTTTGAGATTCACTATAGAGAGAACGATAACTATTTGTTAGATTTGGATTGAGCAACTCCAAGTTCGGATTTTAACGAAATATTAGCAGAAAGCACGTTATTGCTTGATTAAATTAAATGATGGCTTGAAAAATCGCCAACTTTGCTTAATTTTTCTTATCTAAAGTTGGCTCTATTCTGATAAAAGTTTTAAATAGTGCGAGCAAAATATCTAGAACGCCAAATTTTAATTGATCTTCAGATTGGGGATCTTCGTTAAACTCATGGTTGGTTTAACGAATAGAATTTAGACGCGATCTCCCTACCAAATAATTTAGCGGTGAGTACTTCACATTATGCCCCTAGCCTTACTTAGTGTTTCCGACAAGACTGGTGTCGTTGAATTAGCCAGCCAGTTAGTAGAAAAATTTCAGTTTGAATTAATTAGTAGCGGTGGTACAGCCAAAGCTTTGCGGGATGCTGGCATTGCCGTAACTAAGGTGAGTGAGTATACAGGCTCACCAGAAATATTAGGTGGCAGGGTCAAAACTTTGCATCCTCGCATTCATGGAGGAATTTTGGCTCGTCGAGATCTGGTAGAAGATCGAGAGGAGTTAGAGGCTAATAATATTCGCCCTTTTGATTTAGTTGTAGTGAATTTATATCCGTTTGAGCAAACAATAGCCCAACCTAACATTAGTATACCTGAAGCAGTCGAAAAAATTGACATCGGGGGTCCAACTTTAATTCGCGCCGCCGCGAAAAATTTTAAGTACCTGACTGTCTTATGCAGTCCTAGTCAGTATGAACAGTATCTAACCGAATACGAGCAGTCTAACGGAAAGGTTTCTTTGGCATTTCGTCAACAGATGGCAGGATATGCCTTTGCCCATACTAATAGTTACGATCGCGCCATCTCTGCTTATTTTGCTAATCTCAATCAGTCAGAGGATTGGGGAAATACTTATAGTCTTAGTGGGTATCAGGTTCAGTCTTTGCGTTACGGCGAAAATCCCCATCAACCCGCAGCCTGGTATCAAACTGGTACAGTAGCATCAGGTTGGGCAGCAGCGAATAAATTACAAGGAAAAGAATTAAGCTATAACAATTTGGTTGATTTAGAAGCAGCGCGGCGAATTATCACCGAATTTGATTCATCTGAACCCGCAGCAGCAGTATTAAAACATACCAACCCTTGTGGTGCAGCTGTGGGTAGTACTTTGGCAGAAGCTTATGAGCGAGCCTTCAATGCGGATAATGTCTCTGCTTTTGGGGGAATCGTAGCATTAAATCAGTCTATCGATACAGCAACCGCACAGGCTTTAACTAAGACATTTTTAGAATGCGTTGTTGCTCCTGGCTGTGACCAAGAAGCTCAAGAGATTTTAACAGCTAAATCAAAGTTAAGAATATTATTATTACCTGACTTAGCTACAGGCCCAAAGGAAACCATAAAAGCGATCGCTGGAGGATTTTTAGTTCAAAAGAGCGATGACCAAATTGAAAAACCCGATCATTGGCAGATTGCCACCGAAAAGCAACCTACCCCCGAACAAATTGCCGAAATGCTGTTTGCTCAAAAATTAGTTAAGCATGTTAAATCTAATGCTATTTTAGTTAGTCGCGATCGCACTACAGCAGGTATTGGTGCAGGGCAAATGAATCGTGTCGGTTCAGTAAAAATTGCCTTGGAACAAGCGGGAAACAAAGCACAAGGGGCAGTATTAGCCAGCGATGGGTTTTTTCCCTTTGATGACTCCGTACGTACTGCCGCGACTATGGGAATTAGTGCCATTATTCAGCCAGGAGGTTCAATTCGAGACAAGGATTCTGTTGCTGCTGCTAACGAACTTGGTATAGTTATGGTGTTAAGCGGTACTCGCCATTTCTTGCACTAAACATTTGCTAATCTAAAGCTTAATTAAATGAATGCAGGAAACAAAACAGAGTTAATTATTAGTTTATACTGTATTGTGTGATACTGAGAATACTGAGCCATAAATATTAAAAGTAAAGTCTCGTATTTAAGATCAAAATAGCTAGAGTTGCTTGCTATGAAGCTATAATAAAATGCTTAACAGCAACAAGCTAATCAACAATACACAAAATTCTTACTACTGTCGTAATTAAGCAAGGAGGATGATTTTTAATGACCCAAGTGGTTGTTGGACAAAACGAAAACATAGAATCTGCACTACGTCGATTTAAACGTCAGGTATCCAAAGCAGGTATCTTTGCCGATATTAAACGTCGTCGTCACTACGAGACACCAATTGAAAAGCGTAAGCGCAAAGCAATTGCTCGTCGCAAAAAACGCTACCGTTAAGTCGAGCGGCAATTTTACCCATTTAATCGCGCCTAAACAATTTTGTGCAAGATATATAACTGGTAAAATTAAGCAAAAAAGTCACATTATCATAGTTAGAAAAAGCGATCGCTACCAGATGACAAGACAGTAGCGATCGCTTTCTCATATCAAGCCTCATTAAACCAGAGGTGCGGCGGGGTGATCCCGCCTTGAACCATTGAGTTATTGAAACTGTAGGTTAATTTTGTTCGGAGTATCCAATCAATGTAACAATAAAATAAGCTAACTGTAATTGAACTGTGGATTTAATACCCGTTGTTGATAATCAAGAATACATATTGTGCGATTGCAATTTTATCATTATTCAATTTTCGGCAGGCGTTCACAAATATGCCGCTCAACCTATTGCGATTGGCGAAGATATTAGAGTCGGTTTCCCCGAAATTGTTGGCTTAGAATCAACTTGTCACGAAATACTTTGTGAACAACAAAAAAGTTTTATTTTAGAAACTATTTCTCGCAATCAGCAACTGGAACAGGCTTTATATTTTAATTTATCGATTGAAGCTAGAGAAGAGCATTTAGCTATTTTTTTACAAGATGTTACGGCATCAACTTTAGCTCAACAATCATCGATGCAAAAACTAAATGAGGCAGAAATTATCCTCAATAAATTGCAAAAATTTGAATACTGCACTAACAAAATCATTGCTTCTATGCGAGACGTTTTGCTGATTACATCTCCTCTAGGAAAGATCGAGCGAGTTAATAAATCAACTACAGAACTATTTAAGCAAAAAAAATCAGAGTTAATCGATCAATCGATCAATAATTTAATTCCAGATTCAAGCTTCAATCATCATCAAATATACAGTTCTTTATTAGCTTCACCAAATGCTGTGAAAAAGATTGAGGTTAATTTCATCAGCAAACAAGAACAAACGATTCAGATTGAATTTGACTGTTTTGTCGCACCAACAGAAGTAAAAGATTTTTTAAACTGTGTATATATAGGTCGAGATGTTACTGCTAGAAAGCAGGCAGAAACTAAAGTTCGTAAATCTCTTGCCAGAGAAAAAGAATTAAGAGAGTTAAAGTCAGGATTTATTTCTATGGCTTCCCATGAATTTCGCAATCCCTTAAGCAGTATATTACTTTGTGTCCAAAATTTGCGAGAAGCTCCTAATTTAAGTAATTCAAATCGCGAGTTCTATCTGCAATCAATTCAAGATGCAGCTTTGACCATGAATTCGTTATTAGAAGACATTTTGGTTTTAAGTAAAACAGAATCAACTGAGCAAAAATTAAAGTTAGAACCAACAGATTTAGAAAAATTTTGTCGTCAAACAATCAAAAAATTAGTTTCAATTTATGCAGGCAAACAAGTTAATTTTGATTATCAAGCCAGTATAAAACAAATTAGTTTAGATCGAACGACCATCAGAAATATTTTAAACAATCTACTATCAAATGCTCTCAAGTATTCTCCCACAGGTGCAACAGTAGAGTTGATAGTTTCTGATTCTAGACAACCAGCAGAAGTTAAAATTGAAGTACGCGATCGCGGTATAGGTATTCCTCAAGAATCACAAAAGCACCTCTTTGAATCTTTTTATCGTGCAAGTAATGTTAATAATATTCCTGGAACGGGTTTAGGATTATCTATTGTCAAAAAATCCGTAGATTTATATCAAGGTTCAATCACTGTTGATAGCCAGATCAATCAAGGAACAAATATTGCTGTAAAGTTACCAATCAAATAGAATCTTCAGATCTATGAGCTGTCTTGGAGAAAATTCCCACATAAGATCAGCTAAAATTTTAGCGTCCAATGTCAAATAATAACTACTTTGCTAGGTTATTTTGTTCACATTAATATAAAATATTAATTAAGTTTTTCCTAAGTATTCATTTTCCTTTTGTTTAAGGACAATTTACTACTTTATCTGTTTGAGAAGAAATTATATCTATGAACGAGATAACCAAGGCAGAAATGCGTAAAAGACTGGGTAACATTACTCAGCTACAAGATCTTTTGTTTGGCGAACAAATTAACCAATATAATCGTCAGTTAGAACAATATAACCAGAGACTCAATAACTTAGAAGCAAATTCGCAAAAGTTCCAATTAGTTATTGAAGAGCGAATGGCTCAACTCGAAAACAAGCTCCTGCACCAAATAAACTTAACCGCCAATTCTTTGGAACGAAAAATTAAGTACGTCAATCTTACAGCTCAAGAAGACCATAATAAAATACAGCAAGAGCTTGATAGGTTATCTCAACACAGCTACGAAAATATAGATTTTCTCCAAACTAGTCTTGATGCCAAGGTCAGTAGTCTCAAAGCAGAAATTGCTCAATCTAAATCTGCTTCAGACCATGATTTACAGTTAGCCAAGCAGCAAATATTTGAAAAATTAGAATCTAATTTAGCAGAATTATCAAGCAACAAGGTTTCTCGTGGCGATTTGGCAGAAGTTTTGTTTGAACTATGTCTCAAGTTGAAAGGAACAGATGCTAATTTAGAATTACCTGAGAGTGCAGCAGATGAAAGATCACAGCAGTCTGAATTTGATACTCCTGCTGATTTAATGCTGCCCGAAACAAAATAGAGCGGCTAGTCTTTAATATTCATTAAATAATCAAGTCAATCAGAGCAAACTCAAGCAAGCAGCAACCGAATCATTCTGCCGATTATTAGTCATTAATTGACAATTGATCGGTTATAATTTAGTGATTTATCTATTTTAGCTTTAGAAGCTACTATTGTATTGCGGTTGATGATAATTCCTGATTGATTATTTAATCTTGGATGGTAACCCTCAGTAGAATAATCTAGTTTTTTTACCAATTTAAATACTTTGCTTAATAGTAAAAACCGCTAATTAAAATCAAGACTAGATTTAGTTGTTCAATTAGTTATTTAATATCCAAAGAACAACCGAATTACTCATAGAATAAATTTTCTGACTAAACGGCTATTCACCAAAGCATAATCAACTTTGACCCATGAATCAATATGGCACAACGATTATTTTAACTGGGCTATCCATTATATTAATTAATAATTTAGCGATCGCTCAAGAGTTACCGGCAAATATTTTTAATACCTGCGCTCAAACAAATGATCAACCTGCATCAGTGATTAATCCAATTACCAAAGAACTCAAATTGGAAACTTTTACCCACAATCCCAATACACTAGCCTCTGCCAAATCTAATTTAGATGTTACTCAAGCAAGCTTTTGGTGGGCAGCAGAACAGTTCGATCCCTTCGATGGTAAGTTAGTGGTACAATGGCTCACCTATCCTCACCAAAATCAGATAAATTTAATTGTTAATTGGCAATTATGGACTTTATTGGATTATTTTGGGCGTTATCGTTTTGTTAATCAATTTGGTACAGTAGCTAGAAAATATGGCTATGGTCTTAATATTTTTAATCAAACAGATCAGTGTTTAGCCAGCTATAAATATAATCCTGCTAGTAATCCACCTAAATGGGAACTCAATTTGGCAAAATCTGGTAGGGATAGTTTGCCGATTGAACCACAGCAACAACTACAAGAACTTAAAGATCAAGAATTTTAAACTATGAAAATAAACAAGGGTAGCAATAGATGCTACCCTCTTGAGATTAATTAAACTATCCTATTGCTTAAACGATTTACACCAAATAAAAGCCAGTCACAATTAGCAATTAACCATTAACTATAAGTAAACCTATCTTTTCACTAGCTTTTTAGTTTTAAGTTTACGTAAGCGAATCGACTCTGGTGTAACCTCTACCAACTCATCAGAACCAATATATTCTAAAGCTCGCTCTAGACTCATTTCCATAGGCGATTGTAGCTGTACCAGCTCATCTCCACTAGCAGCACGATGGTTAGTTAGCTGCTTGGCTTTACATACATTCAAGTCAAGATCTTGAGAACGATTATGTTCGCCGACAATCATGCCTTTATATACTTTGGTACCAGGAGTAATAAAAAATACACCCCGATCTTCAGCATTTTTAAGAGCATAAAACGTGGCTATACCCTCTTCAAAAGCAATGATTACACCGTTGTATCTAGTTTCTAATTCTCCAGAGAAATCGCGATACTCTAGAAAACTGTGGTTCATAATGCCTTCGCCACGAGTCATTCGGACAAAGTCACCACGGAAACCAATTAAACCCCTGGCAGGGATAACAAACTCTAGTTGGGTGCGCCCAGCACTATTTTGCATATCCTTCATCTCGCCTTTGCGCTGCCCTAAACGTTCAATACAGCTACCAACAGCAGCTTCTGGTACGTCCAACACAAGATATTCAAAAGGCTCGCAGGGTTTACCATTAATTTCTCGATAAATTACCTGGGGTTGAGATACCTGAAACTCATATCCTTCACGACGCATGGTTTCAATTAAAATACCTAGATGTAATTCACCCCTACCCGATACTAGGAATTGCTCAGCAGAATCTCCATCTTCGACACGAAGTGCTACATTGGTTTCTAATTCTCGCATCAAGCGATCGCGAATTTGTCTAGAAGTTACATAGTCTCCTTCTTGACCCGCGAAAGGTGAATTATTAACTGAAAAAGTCATCTGTAATGTAGGCTCATCTACCTTGATTAAAGGCAGCGCTTGGGGTTCGTTAGGACAGGTGATTGTTTCGCCGATATTGGCATCAGCAAAACCAGCAACTGCGACAATATTTCCAGCACTAGCTTCCTCTAATTCCACTCGTGCTAGACCTTCAAAGCCCATTAATTTGGAGATTTTGGTTTTGACGATCTTACCATCCTCTTTAATTAATGCAGCTTGCTGACCAGCTTTTAAAACGCCGTTATGAATTCTACCAATCACAATACGCCCCAAATAATCGGAGTAGTCAAGAGTCGTTACCTGTAGCTGAAGCGGTCGCTCAACATCACCTGCTGGTGGTGGAACATGGTGAATAATCGCCTCAAATAAGGGTTTCATATCTACACCCTCTTCTTCTAGTGTTTCTTTGACATACCCTTGTAAACCAGAGGCGTAAAGAGTGGTAAAGTCACATTGGTCGTCGTCTGCACCCAGTTCGACGAATAAATCAAATACTTTATCAACTGCACCATCAGGATGAGCGCGAGGACGATCAATTTTATTGACTACAACAATAGGACGTAAGCCTTTTTCTAACGCTTTTTTAAGTACGAAGCGAGTTTGAGGCATCGGGCCTTCGTTAGCGTCAACGATTAAAACACAGCCATCGACCATGCCCAAGACTCGTTCAACTTCGCCACCGAAGTCTGCGTGTCCTGGAGTATCGACAATGTTAATTAAAGTATCTTTATAGCTAACTGCGGTGTTTTTGGACAAAATTGTAATTCCGCGCTCTCTTTCGAGATCGTTGGAGTCCATGACACAATCTGGTACATCTTCGCCTTCGCGGAAAATACCCGATTGTTTGAGTAGTGCGTCTACGAGAGTTGTTTTACCGTGATCGACGTGGGCAATGATAGCAATGTTGCGAATAGGAAGAGACATATGATTGGTCTATAGACTTTTGTATCTTTGGCTCAAAGTTTCTTAATAATTATAGCTCAAGTTGGTTTTTATCTAGATCTAAATGTTATGAGGAAGAAATTAATGAGACGGAAAAGAAGCTTTTGGCTAATAGCTATTTTGGGAATTATTCTCGATCAAATAACCAAATTTATAGTAGTACAAAATTTTGCGGAAGTTGGCGATACTGTTGCTTTGTGGCAAGGGGTGTTTCACTTGACTTATGTAATTAATACTGGTGCTGCTTTCAGCTTTTTTCGCGGACAGGTTGAAATTTTACGCTGGATTTCTTTAATAGTCAGCTTAATTTTAATTGTTTTTGTGTGGTATTCTCCTAGGCTAAGTCAATCTGAGCAATTAGGATATGGATTTATTTTGGCTGGGGCGATCGGCAACGGTATTGATCGCTTCTTGTTTGGTTATGTAGTAGATTTTTTGGATTTTCGCTTGATTAACTTTCCTGTATTTAATCTAGCCGATGTCGCTATAAATATTGGCATATTATTCTTGCTAATTTCTAGTTTTTCTTCACCATCTAAACCGACTCAGAATAATTAGAAATCACTGCCAATTTTTATTAGTAATTCTAGAAGATGAAAATTATCTAATGATGTACAAATAAAACAATTATCATCAGCTGTAATAGCTATAGCAATCAGGAATCATATATGAGAAAATAAATTTATAAGTAAGGAGAGTTTTAGCTATTTTGATGACAGAGTGCTTACTCAATCAAATTTAGTATTGCACTCAATCATCGCCAACACACCAAGCTACAAATAACGCTACTACTAAAGCCACTGCCCACCAGCCGTAGGCAGAGGTGAGTTGGGTAACAAAATCTAAGGGAATAAGCACCAAAGTTTCAGTTAAAAACCAATTACCAATTAATAGTAAGAGTAAAATAGCAGCAAGTAACATAGCTAATTTTTACGATAAACTGCGGTAACTGTTGCTGATAACATTAAACTCAAAGCTGGGGCGATCGCCACAATCCAGCCTCCAGCCAGAAAAAGCCACCAACAGCAGCCCAACAGCAGCATCAGTGAAGCAGCAATTTTCAGGCTAATCTGGCTCAAGGAGGATTTTTCCCTGATTACAATGGCACTACCAACCAGCGACCAGCCAGCAATCCAGAGTAGTTCGACCCGATCGCTCAGCCACCAAAGTAGTTTTTGCTCTCCCAAAACAACATCAACAATCTGATTAGTCATTTGAGCATGAACAACTACCCCAGGAAGACGTTTTGCCTGTTGTCCTTTACTGTATGGAGTAAGATGCAGGTCATGATTATATCCCACTACGCCGATCAAAATAATTTTATCTTGAACCATTTTTGCCAAAGGCTTTTTGGGCATAGTTAAAATCTCTCTCAAGGAAATAGTTTGGGGCAAAGCTTGAGGATAGTTGAGTAAAATTTGATAACCTTGGGCTTCTGGCAAATTATAGCCACCACTAGTTGCTCCCAGCTTAGGAAATACAGTGTTGCCAATTTGTAGCGTTCCCTGAGAATTAAAGCTGGCTGAGATATGATTAAGATATTTAAGCGCCAAACGCAAACTAAGAGAAACATCACTTTGACAAACGCTATCGGGAGACATGCCCAAAATTTGGCGACGAACTGTTCCGTCATCATCGATCGCCCAGTTACTAAAGCCTACCTGCTGCGGAGATAGTTGGGATGGTGGAGCAATACTAACTAATTCTGGTTCGTCAATTTTGACCCGACAGATCGCCACAAAATTATCACTTTGAGCGATGGTATCGGCTAATTGAGAATTAAAAGGAAAATCATGAATTACATCCGAGGCGATCGCTTTTGCTTGTCCCGACTGGAGTTTGTCGATTAACTGGTTGAGAGCAACATCAGCCAAAGAGCCACGCATATTAAAGAGCATACCCTGTTCTCTTTGGTAGGTTCGATCTTGATCATCAATCGTGATCACTAAAACTCGTTGATTAATCGGCGGATTCAATCGCCAACCTATCAGGCGATCATAGTTGTTTAATTCTCCTGCCTGCAACCATCCCCAAGATTGCATTGACCAAACAATAATCGTGGCGATCGCGCTAATCAGCAGCGGGATACTGATGGATCGCTGAGTGGGAAATTTAATTAAATCGAAAAATGATCTGCCTTTACCCCGTAAATCTGACCAATAAGGCGGAATTACTGCGGGATTTTGGTGAATTGTTGGTAACCAGCTAGCACAGGGAAACTGTTTCTCCCAACTCTGTAGCTGTTCCCTGGCTTTTTTGGTGGCAATATATAGCGAATCACCCCCAGCATAAGCCTGGAGAAAATACTTGACAAACTGTTGCGCCATCACATCGGGTATGGGCATCCGCATTACAATCGACTGGGGTAAAGACAATTGACCCAATTCTTCAGCTAGTCCTAATCCATCACAAGAATTAAAAATCGCTAGCTGTAATCCCGAAGCGATCGCCTGTTTAAATCCGTGTCTTAGCTGCTCGATGGTTATTCGATCTTCGGCATTGAGATATAAAATTCCTTTTCCCGCTAAGGTTTTACTGTGTCCTGCAAAAAAGATAATATCCCAGGTTTTTTGCCATAAACAGTCATCTAGTTCTTGAGGCGTAGGTTCGATCAAAAACTCAACTGCCCCATCTTGTAAAGCATCCAGGGAAACACGATCTGCTGCTAAATTGATGCGGTGACTATTGCCCAATATTGCCAGAATTCTGACCTTATTATGTTTATGTTGATGCATCGGGACAATCGGCACTCGGGCAAAATTAAGATTGCTTACGGCAATTTCTAAATTGGGATAGTTTTCGACTAAATCCCAACAGCACCAGGGTAGCTGATAAATTTCGGGGCGATCGCTACAAATTAAAATTCTGATTACTTCTTGGCGATTTAGCTCTTCTCGTAGCTGTTGATCAATCGGATTGAAATCGGAACAGTTAAGCCATTGATGTAATTCTTGCTGTAGCCTATTTGCCGATCTAACTACTTGCTGATGAAGCTTGATCGAGCCATCATAGATAATCTGTTGGGGCTTAATCCGGTGATTATTGCCCAACTGATGATATTGATGTTGCCAGAGAGCTAAATACCGACTAAGTTTTATGGCTGGGGGTAAACTGCCGACACAGCCTCGTTCTGCCGACTTTCCTTCCTGTCCAATTTCTAGGTTAACCAAAAATCCCGACTCTAAGCTGCCGTTAAATTTCAGAACTACTAACTTTGCCATTATTTAATCAACCATAACCTTGATTAAATAATAAAGTTTTCTACTTTAAACTGTTCATCCAAAGAAATTTCGACACTAAAACTTTCCCCTAATTTGCCGCCAAAGCAAAACTCAATCGTCTCTGTCTGATTAGCTTGGGCAATCATTACTGGACGATTTGTTTGGTCTACAATCACTAGCTCTAGGCCTTCGGGCAAATAACTATTGAACCGATGGTTACAAACTGCGATCGAAACATCAAATTCGGCTTCGCTTTGCGGCTGAATGTTTAAAATCAAAGCAATTGTATATTCGGGATCTTGACCCAACTCAACTAGCTTAACGCGACTGACTTCGGATAACTTGGCTAATTCTGATTGACTTCTAAAGCTGATGCTTAACGGTGGTGTAAATAATTCATCTAGCTGTTGCCAACCGCGATCTAATCCTCCTGAAAACCAGCTACTTAAGCTGGCAGTTGGAATTGCAGCACGTTTTTGTTGGCTTAAATAACCAGGAAATTTTGCTAAAGATTCTAACTGACTCAAAGGCAATTCAGCTTGATTTACCTGGCGCACAAATCCTAGTAGCGTTGCTCTACTCAAGGATTCATCTAACATAACCACCACATAGCCAATTCTTTCTGTCCAGACTTCAGGCGGAATAGCAACTTTATCTTGACCAGATAAGATGACGCGACACTCTAACTTGCCGTAACTTGGAATTTGCAGGTCGGCAACATCCATCATGGTTTGTAATACAGGATTCCAGCTATCACTCTGCTCTAGACTAGTTGACCAGCCAATTAAATTAAGATATGAGTTTACTGCCGACACCGCTAAAGTGTTCAAATAAACTTGTTTGGCTTTACTACCTTGAGACTGATAGCTCCGAAATGTTTCAGCTTGCAGATGAGCTGTCCAAGAAACATTAGTTTGAAAGATCTCAGATGTGATGTTTGCGGTCATAGGTTTTTTCTCTCAAGGTCAATATCTAAAAATATTTTTTTAATTCGGTTTCTAGCAAGGGTGAAAAACGACGACACCAGCGGTTGTAGAAGCTATTTAAGGTGGGAATCGGAATTTCTAATTGTTGAGAAATTTTTGACCAACTTAAACCCGAAAACTTGGCGATCGCAATTTCAGTAAAATTGGCATCTGGTCGATTTCTAATATGAGTAGTGTGAAAAATATTATCAGGATCTTTAATTAAATATTCTCTAAGAATTTGTGGCAAATTGGGCGTAGCTACGGGCTGTTTAATTTGTTCTAAATCTTGAAACGAAGTCAGCTCAAATTTAGTATAGCGATTATATTTTTCATAACATTTTAGGATTGATTTGTCTAATTTAAAATTTACCCAGTTCATAAACTTTTTATTGCCTCGATTTGGATCGTAAAGGTCAATATTTAGACAGACATATCCTAAAGTTTCACTCAAAGCTTCTTCATAGAGAATTTGATATAAAGTAGAGGAAAACTTATTTAAATGAGGTCTACATAGTCTTCCTGATAATTTGATCCCTTTAACTAGTTCTGTTAGGGCATAAGTTCTTAGTTCGCTATTTACGGGAAATTTTTGAGCAGTCAAACCCATTTTTTTTAACTGTTCATCATCAAGAATCTGCTGGAATATTTGAGTTTGCAAATTATATAAATAGTTTGGTTGGAGCTGAACAAAACTAGAAACTTGGCGTTGTTCATCGGCTAGTTTGTCTAAGACTAAATACTGCTTAAGATGATTGACTAACTGATTCTTCGCCTGAAGATACATTGCTTGATAAACTCCTGTTAAAGGAGTACCATTAAATCGACGACACAGCGGACGCGATCGCAAAATAATCGTCGCAATCTGATTGATGGCAGCTAGTTTTTGTTCAGCATTGATGATATTTTGAACCTGTAGCAAAAGCTTTTTGATGAGCTGATGCCGTTCTTGTCCAAATTTATTGTTCCCAATCATTAATAACGATCTGCTCAACAGTAAATCACTAAGCGTGGAATATGTTTAGTTAATGGATAATACTTACTTCTGCGATCAGTGATCAACTTATACTCTATGTTATAAAACTTAATATGTAGCGTTTTTTAATTAACCAACAACGCTGCATCAGTTTACTTTAAGTTCTTTGCTAGGTAACTAATGAAGCCAAAATTACCGTCATTTAAAAATCATGCTTTATTTGATTTAGCCTTAACCCATAGTTCTTATGTCAACGAACATCCTGAAGTGGGACAGGATAATGAACGTCTAGAATTTTTGGGCGATGCGGTTCTAGGCTTTGTCATTGCCGAGATGCTTTATACGATGTATCCTACGATCAATGAAGCTCAACTAACACATTTGCGATCGCAATTAGTAGACGAAAAACAGCTTGGCAAACTAGGTGCAGAATTTGGTTTAGGAACACTAATGCACCTGGGTAAAGGAACTGCCCAAGATGGCGGCAGGAATAATCCTTCTTTGCTCAATGATACTTTTGAAGCTATTTTGGGAGCATATTTTTTAGATGCAGGGATCGAACCAGTTCGTCGTTACATTCTAGATACATTTCAACCCTTAGCCAGACTGTTAGTTGATCGCTTTTTGCTCTCTGGGGTCGATCCTCAAAATAACTTAGCACCAACCCGTCAAACGTTTATTGATAGTAAAAATCGGTTTCAGCAATGGGCATTAGCCCAACATAAAACCCCGCCCACTTATCAAATTATTGCCGAAACAGGACCAGATCATGCCAAACAATTTACGGCTCAAGTCTTAATTAATGGCAAGCCTTATGGTGTCGGCACAGATCGACGTAAGCAAGAAGCCGAAAAAAGAGCGGCAGAAGCAGCATTAAGCGCAATTCAAAGCATTTGACCAATCATTAGGAAGTGGTTTTAAGCCTTTAATTAAATAATTTTTTAAGACTCAGACTGCCCAAATCCATAGCGAGGATAGAAATTAAATGGTATGGTACGATACTATACATTACAGGAAACAATTCGGACTATCCTGTATGTGTACCGATTGGTACATCACAGTTCGTGGGACTCCAAAGGTATCAGTGGTTGCTGATGCCTTTTTCTTATCGGCAACGCGCGGAATTAGCCAATGCTAGTTAAAAGTAACCATGACTAATGTTACCTAATATATAAAAAATAATCATCTACATCCTCAGTCGTTTAACTGAAAGTTATTCAGCAATTCGGCTTATGTTCACTCCAACTGTAAATATTTTTCTGTGTCTAAACATCAAAATTACGGTTACGACAACTCTCCATCTTCTAAAATTATTGGTTGGCGAGAATTTGTTACTTTACCACAGCTAGAAATTAATCAGATTAAAGTCAAGATTGACACAGGCGCCAGATCTTCAGCTCTTCACGCATTTAATATTCGGGAATTATCACAAAACGGCAAACGAATTATTCGGTTTCAGGTTCATCCAGTGCAGCGTAACACCAAAACTACCAACACTACCCAAGCAGAACTATTAGAATATCGAAAAATTCGCAATTCTGGAGGAATAGCTCAACTAAGACCTGTAATACAAACCGAAGTCAAATTGGGTGAGCAAAGCTGGGTAATTGAACTATCTTTAACTGATCGAGATGTGATGGGTTTTCGGATGTTGTTGGGTAGACAAGCAGTGCGTAATAAGTTTTTAGTTGATCCCGGAAAATCTTTTCTGCAAAGTCGCCGAAAACCCTAAAAATATATGTATCTTAAATAGAACTTATCGTTTTCACAGCATGAAAATAGCAATTCTTTCCCAAAACCCTGCACTTTATTCGACCAAGCGTTTGAAAGAGGCGGGGGAAGAACAAGGGCATGATGTACGAATTATTAATTACCTGCGTTGCTACATGAATATTACTTCCAAAAAACCCACCATAGTTTATGGAGGTAAACCCTTAGAAAATGTGGATGCTATTATTCCTCGCATTGGTGCTTCCAAGACTTTTTATGGTACTGCGGTGGTTCGACAGTTTGAACTAATGGATGTCTTTAGTCCCAATGAATCTCAGGCAATTTCTCGTAGCCGAGACAAGTTACGCTCGATGCAGATTTTGGCTAGGGAAGGAGTCGGTTTGCCCGTGACGGGATTTGCCCATGCAACTCAAGATATAGACGGCTTGATTGACACTGTAGGTGGCGCACCTTTGGTAATTAAACTACTTGAAGGAACACAAGGTATCGGAGTTGTTTTAGCCGAAACTTATCAGGCAGCGAAATCAGTTATTGAAGCTTTTCGAGGACTAGATGCCAATATTCTGGTACAGGAATTTATTAAAGAAGCAGGGGGCGCAGATTTACGCTGCTTTGTCTTAGGCGACCAAGTAATTGCTGCGATGAAACGACAGGGAGCGCAAGGTGAATTTCGCTCTAATCTTCATCGTGGGGGCAATGCCCAAAAGATAGCTTTATCTCCCGAGGAAACTGATACGGCAATTAGAGCGGCTAAGGCGATGGGATTGAAAATTGCTGGGGTGGATCTGTTACGCTCTAATCATGGTCCAGTAGTGATGGAAGTTAATTCTTCTCCTGGTTTGGAAGGAATTGAGAAAGCAACGCAAATTGATGTGGCAGGGAAAATAATTGGTTTTATTGCCAAAAATGCTGTGGAAGCAGACAATAGCAATCGCATTAAATATTAACTAACTATAATTCACCTAAGTGCCAGATAACATAATTGAAATCGCCAAGGAAAGGATTGCACCAGGACAATTACGTCGCTTTGAGCTTCCTGTTAGTCGTTTGGCTACTCAAACCTTAGTGTCGCTTCCGATTACTGTAGTTAATGGTGTTGAATCAGGTCCTAAACTATGGCTGAGCGCGGCAATTCATGGCGATGAATTGAATGGGGTTGAGATTATTGCGCAGGTTTTAGGCAGAATAAACCCAAAAAAGTTGCGAGGAACAATTATTGCTGTTTCTATTGTTAATGTGTTTGGCTTTATTGAACAGTCTCGCTATCTTCCTGACAGGAGAGATTTGAATCGTTCTTTTCCTGGTTCAGAAAATGGCTCTCTTGCTTCTCGACTAGCTGATTTATTTATGCGAGAAATTGTTGAACGTAGTACCTACGGCATCGATCTGCATACCGCAGCACTTCATCGGGTTAATTTACCGCATATTCGTGCCAACTTAGAAGACGAAACTACTTTTCGCTGTGCTAAAGCCTTTGGCGCTCCTTTAATGATGCACTCTACTACCAGGGATGGTTCTTTACGCCATGCAGCTACTAAAAAAGGTATCCCTGTTTTACTTTATGAAGCGGGGGAAGCTCTTCGTTTTGACCATATGGCAATTAAGGTTGGTGTAGCTGGCATTATGGGAGTGATGAATCATTTACAGATGTATCAGGATGAACTGGCACCAATAGTAGGAGATTCTTTGGAAAGTAGAAAGAGTAAATGGATTAGAGCCTCCTGTGGCGGAATTTTTCATTTGGAAGTTAATTTGGGCGACAAAGTTGCTCGAAGACAAGAGTTAGGGTTTATTACCAATGCTTTTGGTGAAAGACGAGTTCCCGTTCGCGCTAAATTAGATGGCATAGTTATTGGTCATATTCAAAACCCCTTAGTTAACCAGGGTGATGGCATTATCCACGTGGCGATTATTTAAACTCTAATATAAGTTGGATAAATGATATAACTGATAATTAATTTATGTCTTTTGCTTTTGATGCTACTTCTGCCCAAAAAAGAATCGATCAGTTTTGGCAACTTTCTGCCAGCTTCGGTATGGAAAGAAATGCCTATCATAACTATCTTAACGAGATTGTCAGCGATCGCTATACGCTGATTAATGGGCTGCAATTATTGCGAGACGAACTACAACTTGCTGCTTCGAGCAATACAGGTATGCACATTTGCGGGGCAGATCTAAGTTTACCCAGCGTCGTTACTACTTTAGCTTACACCAACTGTGGCGATCGCATGCACCAGGGAGAAGTTACTAAACGCTATCGAGATGTAGTAGCATCACGTTTTGCTACCCTATCAGAAATTGGCGAACTAAAGCTGGAGGCATTTTTTCCTGCCGGCGGTGGTACAGACAACGGCGCAACTTTAGCTCATGTTACGGTAACCCATCAGATGGACGAAACACTACGCAGAAGACTATATGAAGGAAATTCTCAATCAATGGTTTTGGTAGCAACCGATTTGAAAACTCATGTTGGTCGTTTAGAAGAAAACGACAAGCGCATTTATGGTAAAACCCGTGAATCTCCTTGGCGAGAACCGCGCCATGCCTGTGGTGCAATTGTCGGTGCATTAACTAATTATCATCCCCACAACATGATCCATCATCGCATTAGAGATGATTTAGGCGAAAAGAACTTTCAATATCTTTCTACGCTCAAGATTTTTACTGATGACGGTACAGATATTACGATGGCGGTAGCTGCTGCGATTGTAGCAATTCGGGGTATTCGCAATACAGCCATGGCAATGACTCAAGAAATAGATGAACGTGGGATAGCTCATTTGACCGCAAGTACTACCGTTAATCGTCCCTCGCGAGATGATTTAGTAATTTATCTAGCCAGGGCAACAGTATTTAACGGTAAGGTACGAATTCAAAGTTTAGGCACAAAAGCTGAATTATATGGTGGCAAATTGATCAAATATGCAGGAGAAAAACGCCTACAGTTAACCTATGACAATCTCAATGGTGATTCTTTGCCGATCGAAGAAATTCCCTATCAGATTAAATACTCAGAATTGAGTTAAATGCGATCGCCATCGCAAATTAAATTCAAAAACTGTAAAGACTGTAAAGTAGGTAATAATTAGCTAGATTTGGCTACAGATCGCGTAATGGCTGAACCTTTTTTCTGGTTGCTTCAATGCGATCGCAATTATAGTTAGTTTGATTATCTATTGGGCGATCGCCTTAACTTTAAAAGTTTGTTGATGTTTTAGAGGTCAACATAAAAATCGTTATTAGTCAGAGCAAGAGCAGTTTCTAGAGTCGCCAACCTAATCTGCTGATTATTTTCTACGCCATCGCTATCATAGAATAAATTTCCACTACCAGCGTCATAAATAAACCGATGTTCACTACTAGTTGCAGCAGTGCCAACGGTAAACATTTCACTCTCTATTATGCCTGCTAAAGAAATTCCTTCAAAACCAGCAGCAGAGAAGACAAATGTATCATCTAGAACCGAGAAATCAGTAATCAGATCTACTCCTTCATTAGGACTATTAAAGACAAAACTGTCTGACCCAGCCTCACCCATAAGAGTATCATCTCCACTACCGCCAGAAATCAGATCGTCTCCCGCACCTCCTTGAATAGAATCATGATTAGATTCTCCATACAAAGAGTCATTGCCATCTTGACCGAATAGAAAATCGTTATTTGCTTGACCAAAAAGCTTGTCGTTACCAGTGC
>JAIMKV010000073.1 GCA_020692205.1 Myxosarcina sp. GA_180221_E-2-1-MAG-40_15 | reverse complement strand
TGATGCATTATCTCTCTAGCTACTTTTGAAAATTGGTATAACCAGTTATAACACTTATCTAAAATTGCTGGAATATCGCTGATATAAACAAGTGCCGAACCACAAAAGATAAGATCAAACTGTTCTGCATTAAAATCTACTAGTTCAACATCAGCCTCAATCAGTTCAAGGTTGTCTATTCCTTGTCCAGACATCTTGCTTCTAGCCTGAGACAGCATTCCCGAAGAGATATCCACACCAATTAATGAACCTGTTGGCGCTACTTTCTTTGCTGCATCAATAGCGATTAAACCTGTTCCCGTAGCCAAATCCAGTATTGTCTGTCCAGATTTAAGCGGAACATATGCTAGTAAACGCTTGGCATCTTTGGGATGACTATCTCCTTCGGCATCATAAGCAGTTCTGCCATTAAAAAAATCAACTACCTGTTGTTTATAATCCTGGGGCATATTAATCAACGTTCAATGTGACCTATGTATGATCTAATCTTCATACCAACTAGATCGCCAAGCAGCTTGAGCCTCAATTACCGCAGCCTCTTGCTGAATTGCTTTGTATTTGCTGTTAAGTTTTTTAATTTTGCCGATTAAGTTACGAATCTGTCCTCTTTTCGCATTTAATAGATGATCAGAAAATTCAACTTCTGCCAAACGCAAACGCAATAAACTGATCTGAAGATTTTGAGCCGACTTAGACTTTTGATCTTGGTCTGTTTCAATCGCTAAATGGAGAACATGAGGAATATCAGGCTGTTGATAACTTCTTACTCCTTTTACCGAGTCTGCCTGAATCGCTATATCGATAACTTTGTTGGGAATGCGATCTGGAAGTATTTTTGACTCCTGGAGAAATTTATTAACCCTCCTAGAAGTAACATCTAAGGTTTTTTTTATGCCTCTTTCTATCTGTTTGTGCCATAAGATTAAATGCTCAGGATTTTCAAAATCAATTTGTTCCTTAGGTGATTCTTCTGAAGAGGTGTTTAAATTCACATCTTCAGAAGTAGTATTGATTTGAATGAATTCAACATTTTCTAAATTCTCTAATTCAGCCTTAACTAACTCTAGATCAATTTCACTGGAACTATCTTCTCGATCTTCCGTTCTTCTTCTTGGCTTGGGCAGGTTTTTAATTAATTCTGCCATTAAATTGAGGTCAATTGATTCTGGCTCTAGTTCTTTTTGTTCGATAATTTCAGCTAAGTTTTGTTCTAGTTCCAAGCCTATTTGTCTGAGGTTTTGCTGTAAATCTTGCTTTTCGCTTAAAGATAAATTCAGAAATGATTGAGGATAAAGTCGAGTACAAATTTGATAGCTAGCCAAAATAAGCTGCTGTTTAAGTGACTGACTTAGTAAATCTAAGTAGTTACAATGTAGCTCCTCAAACTCAATGGCAATGTCGGCTACTGTTGATTGTAAATTTTTTAAGTCTTGTTTAACTTGCTGAATCGATTTTGTCATCCTATGTTCAGTTATCCCCATGGACATTTGCTCAGGACTTGGAAATAATCTCTAAGCAGATGGCTAGTTCATCTTAGTTCTATCTTTAAAAAAAAGCAAAAGCCGTAGATGCGCTACTTAGACCCAAATAAGATAAAATTCTCTTGAGTTTAATTCAGCCTACGACTAGCTTTCTGGGTAATCTCTTACCGCTAATTATTTTTGTCCTGTCTGAGCAGCTACTTCCTCAGCAAAGTTAGACGTTTCTTTTTCAATTCCTTCCCCTAATACAAAGCGAACAAAACGACGAACCTGAATGTTTTCTCCCAATTGGGCAATACTCTGTTTGACTAACTCTTCAACAGTAATACTTTGGTCGCGAATATAGGGCTGAGGTAGTAAAGAAATTTCATTTAAGCGCTTGCTGATTCTACCACCAACAATTTTCTCTTTAATGTTTTCTGGCTTGCCGTCTAGGTCATCTCGACCCATTTCAATCTCTTTTTCTTTCGTGACGATTTCTTCGGGAATATCATCTACCCTAACAAATTCTACGTTAGGGCAGGCTGCAATCTGCATTGCAACATTCTTAACTAATTCTTGAAACTCTTCACGACGAGCTACAAAATCTGTTTCGCAATTAACTTCAACCAAGACACCAATGCGTCCACCAGTATGAATATAACTTTCAACCAATCCTTCGGCTGCTACACGCCCTTGTTTCTTATCAGCAGAAATAGTTCCTTTTTGACGTAACCATTCTATGGCTTTGGTCATGTCACCATCATTTTCTGTTAATGCTTTTTTGCAATCCATCATTCCCGCGCCAGTTTTTTCGCGGAGTTCTTTGACTACTTTTGCCGATATGCTTGCCATATTTTTTACTGTTTTAATTCAATTTTAGTGACGACAAAATAATTTTAAATTAGGTTAGCAGGGGCTTAAAGCTTTGCCCCTACATATGGTTTAGTGGGGAACTAAATTTTATTCTTCGCTATCAGATCCAGATTCTGGTTCAGAAGCTTCTTCTTCGGCATCAGGATAATCTTCTACATCGATTCCTTCTTCTAATTCGTCGTAATCATCTAAATTATCTGGTTGACCATGACGACCTTCATAAATCGCATCAGCTAACTTACCAACAATTAACTTAATTGAACGGATAGCATCATCATTAGCAGGAATAGGTACATCTGCAACCAAAGGATCGCAGTTAGTATCTAAGATAGAAACTACGGGAATACCAAGCTTTTGACATTCAGCGATCGCATTATGCTCGCGCTTTTGATCGATAATAACTACAATATCTGGCACTTTACGCATCATTTTGATGCCACCAAGATATTTTTGTAGTTTGCCCATCTCACGACGCAACACAGAAGCTTCTTTTTTAGGTCTTCTATCTAGTGCGCCAGTTTCTTCGAGGTTTTCTAGTTCCTTTAGTCTTTCTACTCTAGTTTTGATCGTTTCCCAGTTGGTTAACATTCCACCCAACCATCTTTGGTTGACATAGAAAGCTCCACAACGAGATGCTTCTTGGGCAATAATTCCAGCCGCTTGACGTTTAGTACCGACAAACAAAACTCGTTTACCACGCTCAGAAGAAGAACGCATATAATCATACGCTGATTCCATTAACTGTGCCGTCTGCACCAAGTCAATGATGTGTACACCATTACGAGCGGTATAAATGTACTGAGACATCCGCGGATTCCAACGACGGGTTTGATGACCGAAGTGAACCCCAGATTCTAAAAGTTCTGCAAGAGAAACTACTGGCATATTATTTTTTACTCCTATTTCGGGTTAATCCTCCATCCAGGGACATTTTCTCGATGCGAAAACACCCGAAATCCTGAATGTGTGAATTGTTTTTTACTGCGTATTTAGTTTAACACTATTGTTTGTCAGCTTTTTCAAGTTTTTCAGTAATTTATTCAGCTAACCATTTTTAGCTTGGTTGGAAACAAAAATGGTTCGGACACTTTTTGCTCAAAGCTTTCAAAGCTTGATTTATCAAGGACGGTGCAGCACCTAAAATAATTCTTACTGGTGGACGGATTTAATGGTATGGTGGCGAATCTTCTGAGGCAGAAAGTCTTGAAAGGATGGCTCTAAGCCGACCCCAAAATTTGAAGATTTATTGATAGAGAATACTTTCAGAATCGCGCTGATCAATCACATCTTCTTGTCTATGGTCATTTTGTCTAGGGTCATTGTGACAGCTACGAGTTGTTGCTGCGGCTTCAGCCTGCATTCTAGCAATTAATTGGGAGTTTTCGGATGATACACCAAACTCACGAACGGTTTTGGGAACAGACTTAATTTTTAGGGATTCTAACTGTGGGTTCAATTCAATACTTTTTTCGATCGGAATCGCTAAACTAGAGCGAGTAATTAGCTCTTGTAAAGCTGGGCATGGTTCTGAACCATCTTGGTAAACCTCTGGAGATTCCCACAAAGGATAAGCATGTTTTCCATTTACCCCGACTACTTCACCATCAGAGTTGAGCAGAGGACCGCCACTCATTCCCTTTTTTACATTATTTGTATATCCAATTTGATAGCCCTCTTTTAGAGCTTGATTCAGAACAATGGCAACTCTACCTAATTTAAGTGATAATCCTCTAGATGAATTGAAGCTTGATTGATCGAAAATAGCTGGAGTTGAGAACTCTAGTTCCTTAGAAGGAAACCCAGCAGCAAAAATTATTTCCCCCACCTCTAAATCAAGAGAATTACCAAGTTTTGCCGTAGGATAACTAGCATCAGCTTCAAAACTTAAAACCGCCAAATCGTATTGATAATCGGTGGCAGTTAAATCCGAAATAATCTCTGCGGAGTAGGTTTTTCCATCATAAGTTTCAATTCTATAAGGAGACTTTCCTGCTCTTAAAACATGCTGGTTAGTAATAACCGTATATTTTCTGCCTTCTTGTTGAACGACAAAGCCTGAACCGAGAAAGTCTTGATCCAAAATTTTTACGCTAATTTTAGCAGCAATCTGGTTAATTTCTTGCGGTAATTTTTGAGGAGAAACTGAAGCCAAAGTTTTTAGCTTTAATTCAGAAGCATCTCCAGACAGAAACATCCCAGTTCCAACCAGACAAATTATCAGTTTTGTTACCTGGGACGTTGAGTCCAAGATCGAACGGTTGATATAGTTTTTACCGTATATATCCTGATTTTGTGACCCTTTACTGGGTAGCCATTTCATTCACTATTTTTGGTCTAAAGTATTTTATTGCCGATATTTTTAATTGTTTAGCGGCACTGTGTCGAGGAATTTATCCATATCAACATAGAACTCGCCATCAGAATAAAAGCCAGGATCATCAGCACTTAGAGTCAAAGTTTGTCCACTAACGCTACGACGAAAATCTACAAGTTTAACCAATACTCCTTCAGGATCTGTTCCTGATTTGAGCGTAATTAAGACATTTTCGTCTGGACAGCTACCACCGCGAGCATTGGCAACGCATAAGACTGGCTGTTGGTTGATATTCCCTGTACGAATAAACTTCAAGTTTCCCTGATCGAGAAAGGTCTGAAATCTTTGTGACACCGCAGAGCATCTTTTTTGAGGAGTCCAGTCTGGAGCAAATTGATTTGCCCAATTGATTAGAGTCACTCTTCCTCTAGGGGTATTGACAAAAGTATTCCAACTGCCATTGAGTTGAGCGCAATAATAAGTATTGTTGATTTTGGTTTGTGCTGTAGCTGAAGGAGCGATCGCGCTGCCAATTGCTACACCCAATCCAGCCAGCATACCAGCTAAGTATTTAATCTTCATAGTATTTTCTGAGATATTACGAGCCACTAATAGAGTACACTACAAGCCTACTCCATGGTAATTTTAGCGAATATTCTTCGATTTAAACTAGCTTATTTACTCCAACTAGGCAAATTTTACCGTAAATTTACATAGCTGCAAGCAGTTTAGTGTGTCAAATTAAGCTAAGGCTTGAGACTAAATAATTTTCGCTTCAATGAGCTGACGGTTTAGATGATGTCCAATCAATACCAGACGAGTCTGCCGAGATTCATTGACTGTCCACAGGCGATCGTAAAAGGTGTCAAAGCGATTACCTACTCCCTGTAAAACTAATCGCATTGGCTTGTTTGCCACATTGACAAAGCCTTTAACGCGATATATTTCTTGTTCAGTTAAAAGTTCTTTTAGCTGTTGGAGCAAAATTTGCGGTTCAAAAGCCCGATCTAAAACAAGTTCAATTGAATTAATTTCTTCATCGTGTTCGTGTTCGGCTTCGTGGTCATGGTGGGAATGGCGATTATCCAAATCATCTTCTACCGCAGCATTAAAACCCAATAACAGGTTAGGATTGATTTTCCCTTCCTTCACGTCAATAATTTTGACCCCAGACGGCAATTTTTGTTTTAACCAAGTCTTAACTTTAGTTAATGTCTCGGCATCGACTAAATCAGCTTTAGTCAGCAGTACCAAATCAGCACAGGCTAACTGATCTTCAAATAGTTCTTCAATTGGAGTTTCATGATCCAAGCTAGGATCGGCTTGTCTTTGGGACTCTAAGGCATCTAGATCCCCGACTAGATTTCCTGTTGCCAAGGCATGACAATCAACTACAGTTACTACTCCGTCTACGGTGGCACTATTACGAATTGCTGGCCAACAAAAAGCTTGAATCAATGGCTTAGGCAAGGCTAAACCTGAAGTTTCAATTAAAAGACAGTCAATTTGATCCCGACGTTTGAGTAATTCTTGCATGGTAGGATAAAATTCTTCTTGAACTGTGCAGCAAAGACAGCCGTTAGTCAATTCCACAATGTTGTTAACTGGACTTGATTCTTCGTCACAAACCTGACACGATCGCAACAAATCGCCATCAATGCCTACTTCGCCAAACTCGTTGACCAATACAGCGATACGTTTACCTTGATTGTTTTGCAATAAATGGCGCACTAAAGTTGTCTTGCCAGCGCCAAGAAATCCTGAAATTACGGTAACGGGTATTTTGTGCATTTTTATCTATTTTAAGACTCGGAAAATTTAATTTAAGATTGCCTGGGAGAGGAAGGCAAAACCAATGCCACAAGTAGTAAATCCAGCAAAGCGAAGTAAGATAGAAGACCTGCTGGGTTGATTGATTACCCACTTGCCGAGATAAAAAGCGATCGCGCTAATCGCTAATTGAATTGCGCAAAATCCTAGTAGGTATGCTCCTAAAGCTGTAGTCTCTGCGCCAACAATAGATTCACCATAGGCATAGCCATGAAAGATCCCAGCGATCGCACTAATTACCGATAATAAAGCCAAACTCGCCTGATTTTTGCGAGCCAAAAATATGCCCATAACTAACACAGAAGCGGAAATAACTAGTTCTGGGGCAGGTAGATTTACATTTTGCAAGTGGATTGCCGTACCGACAGCCGTAGTTACGACAAATGTTGTAGGAATAATCATGCCTAGCTTTTGACTTAAGGCAGCCAGTAAACCGATGGCAACTACAAATACCAGATGGTCAATACCAATTACAGGATGACCTAAACCAGACATAAATCCTTCACTAAAGGTGCTAGGAATTTTGCCCCCATTAGGATGGTGAGCTAGGACAGGGGACGCATTAATCAATAAGCCAACGATCAATAAGATACTGGAAACCAAACCAACTAAGGCGATCGCTTTATTCTTGTTCATAATTATCATCTTTTGTTTTAAACCAGACACAACTAACAGCTACTGTCGTTCATTCGCTCGGCAAACAAAATTAAACAGTACCTGGATTATTTATTTACACTCTTGTGAGGCATTTTCTGTCGCATAAATGCCATTATTATCATGAAAAAACAGCCGATTCTCAACTCCAATAGTTTCGACTAGTTGCTCATGAATATTTAGAAAACCTAGAAATTTGTAGCGTAAATGAATTATAACGAGAGGAGCGCATAACTAGCATAATCTGTACCTCGCAGATCTCAAAATAGCTAAGGTTGGTAGCATCGGCGGGCATTCTGACTACAGAGATTGCAGAGAGCAAATTCTTTACAGCTGCGGGACAGTGCCAGATTTTCACTGAACTTTCCCCCTTACGTTTGATGATTGAGTCTCATCAAAACCGATAATGAATCAAATTACTAATTAACTGAGTTATTGACTCTAAAAGCCAATTTACCACAGGGTCGTCAAGCTAAAGCTTAAAACTACTTAAACTAAGGGTTATTGGTATTGCTATAATCAGCTTTGAAGCAAATCTTAAATAACTGAATATACAATGGCAGACTGGCAGGTAGTTAGCGGTGGGATAACTGCACCAAAAGGATTTATTGCAGCCGGAATATCCGCAGGGT
Source organism: Myxosarcina sp. GA_180221_E-2-1-MAG-40_15 (assembly GCA_020692205.1). GTDB lineage: Bacteria > Cyanobacteriota > Cyanobacteriia > Cyanobacteriales > Xenococcaceae > Waterburya. The sequence goes on along the minus strand of JAIMKV010000073.1, from coordinate 16,802 downwards.
TGAAATCTACAGCAGGCGCAAAAGACCTGGCGTTAATTCTGTCTCAAACAGATGCGATCGCAGCAGGGGTGTTTACTACTTCTCAGGTACGTGCTGCTTGTGTTGATTATTGTCGCCAACGTCTTCAGGCTAAATCTAGCGCCAGAGCGATTTTATGTAATGCAGGACAGGCCAACGCAGCTACAGGAGAGCTAGGATGGGAGGATGCCAAACAGTGTGCCAAACTGTTGGCTCAACAGTTAAATATTTCCCCTGATGCTGTGCTTTTAGCTTCTACGGGGGTAATTGGCAAAAGAATTAAAATGGAGCAGTTGAGTCAGGGAATTCTGCCCCTGGTTAGAGCAGCAAGTGAGAATGGAGGAGCAGACGCAGCTAAGGCGATCGTGACTACTGATTTAGTCATTAAGGAGATTGCCTTAGAAACTACGATTGAAGGTCGCCCTGTACGTATTGGCGGTATTGCCAAAGGTTCGGGGATGATTGCGCCCAATATGGCAACCATGCTGGGCTTTATTACCTGTGATGCCGCCGTATCAACTGGTTTGTGGCATGAAATGTTGAAACGCGCCGTCGATCAAAGTTTTAATCAGATTACGGTTGATGGCGACACTAGCACTAATGATTGTGTCCTGGCCTTGGCTAATGGACAGTCTCGCACCACCGCAATTACCGAGCAAAGCCAAAATGCCCAAAAGCTAGAGGCAATGTTGACTGAAGTTTGTCAATATTTAGCCAAAGCGATCGCTCGTGATGGAGAAGGCGCAACTTGTTTAATTGAAGTGCAGGTATCGGGCGCACCCGATGATCGCGCTGCTTCTCAGGTAGCAAAAACCATCGCTGGCTCATCTTTAGTTAAGTCTGCCGTGTTTGGTCGCGATCCTAACTGGGGTAGAATTGCAGCCGCAGCAGGTAGAGCAGGGGTTAAATTTCATCAGGACGAATTAAATATTAAGTTAGGGGAAATGATTTTAATGCGTAATGGTCAACCCCAAGAGTTTGACCGCAATGCAGCTAGTAATTACCTTGAGCAAGCGGCAGCAGGTGAGTATCTAAAAACAGACACCGTATTAATCTCAGTCAATATTGGTGTTGGCTCTGGTCAAAGCACCGCTTGGGGTTGCGACTTGACTTACAAGTATGTTGAAATTAATGCTGAGTATACTACTTAAAGTAAAATATTCTTGATTTCACGTATTTAAGCGATCGCACTTCAAGGCAAATAGCTGTAAAGTTTACCATGCGTAAAACTTATTTTACGCCCAAACTGTGGAAAATGCGATCGCTCAAGTCAAAATAGTTTTAAGGGAATTTAAAGAATGATATTTGTTGACACAGTCTGATCTTGTCTTCTATCGCCCCCATTTCCGAATTTCCGCTCACAAACAGTTCAAAGTCAGAAAGACAAAAAATGTTTTGAACATCAATTAATAACAAACCGACTTGCTTTTGATCGATCAAGGCTGGTTTGATTGAGTATTTTTGCGCCCAGGCTTCTGCTGCTGTGGCTCTTTGTTGATCGGGAACACGATAAACTTCTTTTAAGTGATCGCCATTAAAAAAACTCGGAAGAGGAAAATTATTTGGGGTTGAAGTCATCATTAATTACTAAACGTTGAACAAAAAGAGGGCGATCGCTGCGATCGCCCTCTTTTTATGGTTGACAATGCACTAATAACCCAACTTGCCTAACAAAATACTAAAGACTACAAAATGTTATTTGAATATTAATGGTTAGAACTGACAAATAGCCGTTGACAATTGACAGTTTTAACCATTACTTCAATTGATCCTAAACTACCTATTTAACCAATTTTTAATAATTCCACATCAAAAATTAAGGTTGCGTTGGGAGGAATTACGCCGCCAGCACCTCTAGCACCGTAGCCCAATTCTGGAGGAATAATTAGAGTACGTCTTTCACCAACCTTCATATCGGCAACTCCTTCATCCCAACCTTTAATTACTTGACCAACGCCTAGCTTAAAGGAAAAAGGACGGTTGCGATCGCGAGAGCTATCAAATTTACTGCCGTCTTCTAAAGTTCCTGTATAGTGAACTGTAACATTTTCACCTTTTTGGGGAGATGCTCCATCACCCGCTTCAATTACCACATATTTTAGTCCTGAGTCTGTAGTGGTAGCATTAGATAAATCCATAGATTCCTCTTTTAAATCATTATTTTGAGCGATTAATTGGGGAGAATTAGTAGAAGGCTGCTGTATGGGCAAAGCGATCGCCTGTTGTGTCGGACTATTGCCCATAAAAGCCGACACGATCAGTACCGATCCGCAAATAATAACTACAGCAATACTAATCAAGATTTGGTTACTCAATTTTTTGACCACCTGTTACTGTATCCTTTTTCAAAATTACTCCAGAGATATTGTACATTCTCAAGCCTAAGGGATGTAAAACTACATACCGCGATCGCTTGATGAAATTCATGGTTGATTCCGAGTAGTTATTGGCTCATTAATTTTGCTATTTTGTAAGATGATAATCTGATTACCAATTACGGGATTACGAGCGACTAAAGTTCCCTGCTTGTCTTGAAACTCTAATTTAGCAAAGCCAAGGTTACGAGAGCGTTGCCAGATCTCGTTGGCTAGTTTGTTTTGGCGAGATTCATCAAGCTCGTACCAGTTGTCTGTTACTTTGACCAGCAGACTATTGCGAGGCAAATTGACTTTGAGCGAATCAATCAAGTCACTAGGATAGACTTGAGTGAGTTCAGCAACCTTCTTCTTCAAGGCAGCAATTAAAGTTTGTTCGGGGGTGAAACTCAACTCTGGTTTAATTGTCACTGTCTTTAAGTTTTTGACTCTTCCAGGAGATGCTAAATTTTGCGGAATTGGCATAACCAAAGGTTCTGATTCAGATGCAGGCTCAGGAGCTGCTGGCGTTTCTCCAGTAATACGATCTGAATTAGTTTGAGAATTATCTAGCCGTGGTTCAACTAAGGGCGTTTCTAAAGCTGGTTCGGCGGTTCGATCTGGCCTAGTTACAGTGTCGGTTATGGTTGGTTCAGGCATCGAAGCTAAGTTTTCGTGCTGTTTTGGTAGCCACAGCCAAAATATTGCCACTATTGCTATGGCGATCGTTGTAACTCCAATTGCAATCAGACTCAAATTTCGCTTTTTTTGGGTTTGCTTAATCGTCTGTTGTTTTGGCTTTAATGATGTCTTGTCAGTTGAGGGAATAGACGAATTAGCGTTTATTGGTGCTGGCTCGATTTTGGTTTGGGCTTCAGCTTTTTGAGCAGCCGTCACTGCGGCTATAGGTGCAGAATTGGTAATGGGTTTGGCAATTACGGCATCGGCTAATTTTTGCGTAGTGATTAACAAAGTATTAATTGAGTCAGCAGGAGGTATAGGAGTCGAATCTTCTTTAATTCCCTTAATTGTCTGCTCAAGTCGGTTAATACTATCGTTTAATAGCTTAAGAGTTTCTGTTTTAGAGAAAAAAGAAGCTTTATTTTCTTGCTCTTCCTTTAGCTGATTACTTTGTCTTGGTTGTTCTCGATTTTCTGCTGATTCCATAACTTTAAAATGTTATTGCCAAAGAAACATGGAGATCGTAACAGAATAGCTTTACTGTACTCATAGTTCCAAAATTAATATTTGCTAAATTAAGGCATTTACTATCAATTACAACTAAATAGCAGTTTTTCGCGCTACCCTATACTGAATAATTCAATTCTTAAACTATTTTATCTAAGTAAAAAACCTTAACCCAAGCGAGTGAACAAGATTCCACCAGTCGATTTAACTCGGCAATATAAATTGATTCAAGAAGAAGCTAATTCTGCTGTACTTGATATTCTTAACTCTGGTCATTATATCGGCGGTGAAGCAATTGCTAATTTTGAGCAGGAATTTGCTGACTACATTGGAGTTACTCAATGTGTTAGCTGTAACTCTGGTACGGATGCGCTCTTTTTGGCTTTGAAAGCTTTAAATATTGGTGAGGCAGATGAAGTAATCACCACTGCCTTTAGCTTCTTCGCCACTGCTGAAGTAGTGAGTCGGGTAGGTGCAAAACCGATATTTGTTGATATAGATCCTCATACATTTAATCTTAATTTAGCTCAAATTGAGCAAGCGATCACTCCTCACACTAAGGCAATAATTCCCGTGCATCTTTTTGGTCAACCGGTAAACATGACTGCATTGATGGCGATCGCCAAAAAGCATAATTTGTATGTGATTGAAGATTGCGCTCAGGCTACTGGTGCTGCTTGGGGGCAAAATAAAATTGGCAGTATTGGTCATGTGGGCTGCTTTAGTTTTTTCCCTACTAAAAATTTAGGTGCTTGTGGTGATGGGGGAGCAATTACCACCAACGATCTGGCGATCGCCAAACAAGCAAGAATTCTTAAAGAACATGGTTCTCCTTCGCGCTACCGTCATGACTTCATTGGCATTAATAGCCGTATTGATGCGATACAGGCCGTCATTTTAACCGTTAAGCTGCGCTATCTCGATTATTGGAATGAACAACGTCAAAAAGCAGCAGATTATTATCACCAACTCTTGCAGCCGATTAGCTGTCTGAAATTACCCCAAGCTTTACCAGGGGGAAATAGCGTGTGGAATCAATACACAATTTGTCTTGCCGAGCATTGCTCAACAAACCGTAGCAACGGCGATATTACCGCTAGAAGAGAGCGAATTAAGCAAAATTTACAGCAAAAAGGGGTAATTTCTATGATTTACTACCCCATTCCTTTACATTTGCAGCCTGTATATCAAAATTTAGGCTATCAAAAAGGGCAGCTACCCGCAGTGGAGCAAGCTGCCCAACAAGTATTGTCTTTGCCCATGTTTCCGGGAATTTTACCAGTCGAACAAGAGCAGGTGGCTTATGCTCTTAAAGACTGTTTGTTAGAAGTTGAGCATCTCGTTTAATTAGTAATTGAACACAGATGAACGACTGCTAGACAAAGCTTCAACTAGGCTGCGAACCGCAGCCACCATGGCTACCTCACTCTTTAGCTGATTAATTGCCGAACCGACACCAACCCCAGAAGCACCAGCAGCGATCGCCATAGGCACTGTAACACTAGATAAACCAGAAGCGCAGAGAACTGGAATGTCTACTGCACGGGAGATACTATGAGCCGCTGCTAGGGTGGGGGCTGCTTTTTCAATTAGACCTCTGACACCAGGATTAACTGGCTGAACGCTTGTTCCTCCTTCAGTTTGAATAATGTCTGCACCTGCTTGAACTAATTGTTCTGCCAGTTGGACTTGTTCGTTTAAAGCTAAAATATGGGGGACAGTTACTGAAAGAGTAATCTTGGGCAGCAGAGAACGTGTCCGTTGGGTTAATGCCAAAATTTCAGGAGCTTCAAACCTTCGACCCTGGGCATAAAAACTGTCAAAATTACCGATTTCAATTAAATCCGCACCGGCATTAACTGCGCTGACAAATAACCCTGGTTCAACTGCTGAAACACACAAAGGCAAGTCGGTTAAATTACGAACTGCCTCGACTAAATCAGGCTGAGCGGCAATATCAACTAGAGTTGCACCACCTGCTTCGGCCGCCTTAACTATTGCTGTAACCTGTTGGCGATCAAAGTTATTTAAGCCACTAATTACCTTTAACGCGTTTTTTTGAGTCAAGGCTTGGGCTAGCTGAGGATGAATCATATTTACTTTTGGAGATTTTTAAGTCTGAATTCAAGTTCTAATTCAATCATCTTAAGCTGACATCCTGCACCAATAACATAAAATCATTTAGAGATTTATGGTTTTATGCTTCAACTGCTGATGCTCTAAATTATCTTCTGCTTTTCCAGATTAGATGCCAACCGCACCAGGATTTAATCTTTTGAATCAATATTGGCTGATTTCGACGCTAGGGAATTCAACTGCTGTCGCTGCATCAAAGTCGTTAGTTTTTGCAGGAGCATATCAACTTCTGCTTCTAAGTGTAAATATTTTACCTGCTGATCAGTTTGATAATGTCTAGTTTTCTGAGTTTGACTAGATAAAAGTGTTGCCATAAATAACTTGTGATTAATTAGATTTGCTTACGCCAGTTTGAGATTCTAACCTAAAGAGAGCATAATTCACTAATGATAATCTTTATTTTTCCTTTAGAATACGATCATTTACACGGTTAATTGTATATGGCGTAACCAGTCACCGACAGTTATTGAAATTTCTTTGCTTAAATTTTAATTTGGCTAAGTTTCTCTTATTTGATTATTTGAGGGAAAATAAATCAAACAAGAGCGATCTGAGATCTCAATAGCTGAATTAAATACAAATACAAAAAAGATGAGTTTATTGTCTAAAGGCTTTGAAGTAGAAATGTATACTGGCACTCCAGAAGGTAAAATTGTGGGGTTGTCAGATCGAATTGTTCAAGCTTTAGATGGTTTTGTCCGTGAGCCTGACCGTCGTAACGTGGAATACACTACAGCCCCGTTTTGCGGTTATGACCGTTTGTTATGCGCCCTATTAAAACCAAGGCAGGTTTTGAGAGCCTATCTTCAAACTTTAGGAGATTATACTTTAATTCCTGGTAGTACAATGTCTTTAGGCGGGAGCGATCGCTTTTATCGTTCCGATCCTAACAATCCTTATCATGAATATATTGAACAAACCTATGGCACCGATGTCGTTACCGCCAGCATCCATATCAACATCGGGATTGAAGATCCTGAAGTGCTAATGCAGGCTTGTCGTCTGATTCGGGTGGAAGCACCCTTATACTTAGCTTTAAGCGCGTCGTCTCCGTTTGTAGATGGTCAGGTAACGGGCAATCATTCGACTCGTTGGCAAATGTTCCCCAAGACACCTCAGCATGTTCCTTTATTTGAGAGCCATAGTCATTTTATCCGCTGGACGGAAGAGCAGCTAATTACTAAAAAAATGCGTAATGTGCGTCATCTTTGGAGTGCCGTTAGACCAAATGGCGATCGCCGCCCTTATAATCTTAATCGTTTAGAGTTAAGAATTTGCGATCTAGTAGTCGATCCTCTGGCATTATTAGCCATCACTGCTTTATTAGAAGCACGAATTATGCAGATGATCGATAATCCCGAACTAGATCCTCTACAGCAAAGTAATCTATCAGCTAACGATTTGCAGTCAGAGTTAATGGCTTTGACTGATCAAAATGAAATTTTGGCGGCACGTAATAGTCTAGATGCAGAATTACGCCATTGGCTCGATGGCAGAAAGATTGTGGCAAGAGACTGGATTGAAGAGATTTACGCCCAAGTATATCCCATTGCTAAACAACGCGGCTTTAGCTGTTTTCTTTCGCCACTGCAAAAAGTTTTGCGCCAGGGAAACACGGCACAGCAATGGTTGGAATTATACGCTCAGGGTATGCAACCTGTGGAGATTATTCAGCAAGATATTCAAAATATTGCCAAGCAAGAACGGGATTTGGAATATGCAGTCTGTCCCCCTGCCCTCATAGCCTAATTTACCTATAAACCGAGCGTCAAGTTAAATGGTTCGTGTAGTTCTGATTAATCCGGAAATTCCTCCTAATACTGGTAATATTGCTCGTACTTGTGCTGCGACCAAAACCGAGCTGCATTTGGTTGCACCATTAGGATTTGAAATTAGCGATCGCTATTTAAAAAGGGCGGGGTTAGATTATTGGCCCTATGTCAAATTACATTATCATGAGGATTTGTCGGCTTTTTGGCACGAACACGCTCAAAAAGGCGGGAGATTAATTGGTTTTAGCGTTAGAGGCAGCAAAAATTATCTTAACTGTCAGTATCAAGATACAGATTGGCTGTTGTTCGGACGCGAAACTGCTGGTTTACCCTCAGAAGTGATTGCTGCTTGTGATGAAAAGGTACGTATTGATATTACCGAGCCGAATGTGCGCAGCTTAAATCTTTCTGTAAGCGTGGCAATCGGATTATTTGAGGCAATTAGGCAATCAAAATCAGCTAAAGAGTGAATTGCTGAATTTCATTTTTGTCACCTCTCTACTTGTTTAAAATTCAGTTTTAAGCTAATCTTCCATAGAAATAAACAATACCAACGAAAATTTCTTGGATCCAGGTTTTTAGCTAAATCAGTAGTTAAGTCGTTCAAATGTACTGGCTAATTATCAGCAACCAAATTTTGTCTCAATATCATTGCGAGTTGAGCCAAACAATCACAATTCGCAGAATTATTCAATCAAAGCAAATGATCAATAGTTATGTCAGATAAGAATAATTTAATTTCCCCAAAAACCCACTCAGATGCCAACAATTGTCCATCTCATTCTCTTGCAACTGATACTGTCAAACTAGCTCACCGAAACTCTTTCAAGTTGGGCATGACAATATCCCTGGCAGCAGTAATTTGGGTACCGAACTTTAATCAGGCATTACACGCCACAGACTTGGCTAAATCGGTAGCACCTAATTCTTTCTCGACCACAAATCAAGATCAAGACATTTCCAACTCTTGGCAACGGCAAGACAAATTCTCCTCATTGCTGCCAAATATTTTTAGTCGAATTGCTGTTTCGGTAAAGTCTCAGTTGGTTAATTTATCTCGACCGCTTTTAGCATCCGAAGCTAAGTCTGCAAAGTCAATTGATCCGACAAAAAGTGAGCCATTAGTCTTGTCCGCTCTTGACTCATCCCCAATAAAACCTCAACAGTACATCCATCAGGTGTTACAGGGAGACACTATTAACAAGATTGCCAAAAAGTATCAGGTATCTAAAGATGATTTAGTCAAACTAAACAAAATTAAGAACTCTAATATTATTTTTGTCAATCAACAGCTAAAGATTCCGACAAAAACGGCAACTAATACCCAACCACCAACTAGTCTGGCAGCGGCTGACTTTCTTCAAGGCACAAAGCAAGAGGTCAAATCTCCATCCAGCTCAACTAATGTTTCAGTCAAATTAGCCGAAGCAACTGCTGCTGCCAAATCATTAAAGGCAAATAAAGCTGAATTGAACCCAGTAACTGGAAATAATCCTTATATTGCCAAGCTAAGGGCAGAAATAGATCTATTGCGCGCCAAACAAAACAATAGGTCAGAACCCGAGCAAAACCACCATTCAAGTTTAGTAAATTTACCTTCACCAGCTAATTCTGAAGCTACGCATCAGCTCGAAGGAAATTTGCCAGAGCCTTCTAAATCAAGAGTCAAAGCCAATTCTACGCCTGCTCAACCAATTGTTAGCTCTAGTCTACTTAAAAAGGATGTTGTTTCGCTCAAATTGCCTCCTTTACCCGCTTCAGACGAATATTTGCCTCCTGCTTTTGATGGTTACATCTGGCCAGCACAAGGAGTATTAACTTCTGGTTATGGGTTGCGTTGGGGAAGGTTGCATCAAGGGATTGATATTGCGGCTCCCATTGGCACTCCTGTATTAGCAGCAGCAGAGGGAGAAGTGATTGGAGCTGGATGGCATGGTGGCTACGGCAATGTAGTTAAACTAGAACACCTAGACGGTAGCATTACTGTGTATGCTCACAACAACAGAATTCTAGTTAGTCATGGTCAAAGAATTAATCAGGGTGAACAAATCGCCGAAATGGGTACTACAGGCAATAGCACTGGCTCGCATCTACATTTTGAAATTCACGTTAAAGATAGTGGAATAGTTGATCCTTTAGTCTTGTTAAGTAGTAACTAAGTAGTAAATATCTTGATTGAGTAAGCAATAACTGGCAAATATTACCTTTAGCTATTGCTGATCGCCACTTTCCTGTTTAGCTGCGATCGCCAGTTGTACTTGCGGTATTTGCCGTAGCTGATCAATCACTTCTACTACTTGACCATGTTCGACGGTACGATCGGCATTAACTATAACTGTTGTCTGAGATTCAGCTTCAATCAACTTTTCAACTTCAGTTTTTAGCTGCTCTATTTGGGCAGGCTTACTATCTATGGTTAACCTACCCTGTTCATCTAGGCTAACGGTAATTTGTTTAGACTTTTGTACTTCTGCGGTGGTGGCGCGGGGAAGATTGACGGGTAAACCTTCAGAGCGAGTTAAATAAAGGCTGGAAACGATAAAAAAAACTAAAATTGCGAAGATCACGTCGATCATCGGCAAAATGTTAATGTTTGGAGGTAGATCTGGTTCTTCAGGTAAGCGCATTATATGTTTCTGGTTGTTCGTGTCGGTCGAGATGAAGGAGTTCGAGCTGTCCGCCAATTTCTTGAATTTGGGCAATCTGTTGAAGATATAGTCCCCGAAAGATACTAGCAAAAAACAAAGTAGCGATCGCCACAATCAAGCCCGCAGCGGTCGAAATCAAAGCTTCGCCAATGCCTCCAGTAACTCCTGCTGCTTGGGACGATTCGATATCACCTAATTTTAGGGATGATAAAGAAGTAATTAAACCTAACACAGTTCCCAATAAGCCTAACAATGGCGCAACCCCGATTACTGTGTCTAAAGAATTGCTAAATCGCTTCAGAATCGGAATTTCTGCCTGAGCTGCACTTTCGAGAGCCAGTTTGAACTTCTGAGGTGTTGATCGTTCTAAAGATAAAGCAACTAGAAAAATGCGGCCAATAGGTAAATTTAAATGTCTTTTGAGCATAGTGTTGGCGGCTAAGGGATCGTCTCGATACAGGTTAAGTAGTTGTTTGGTTACTTTGTCTTGCTGACGAGATATTCTGAACCAAAAAAGCGATCGCTCTAAAATTATTGCCACAGAGTAGATGGAAAGTCCCAGCAAAGGATACATCACTACTCCACCGCTTTGAAATAATTGCCAAATAGTATCCATAAATCTAAAATCTAAAGTCTGTCTCAATAAATATAAATATTAAAGCTAAACTTAACTTCTAACGCTTCTAATGGGAACTCAGCCGGTAAAGGAGCAAAAGGTGCTGACTTTTGTACCGCCTCCAAAGACTCTTGATCGACTTTCTCTGAACCAGAGCTTTGAGTTACCCTAAGTCCAGTGATCTGTCCACTTTTTTCAATATTGAAAGTCAAAAAAGTAGTATACTCCTCTACTCGATAAGAAGGATTCCAATTGCGCTTTACTCGTCGCTTCACCTCATCGAAATATGGACCAAGGTTAATATCTTTGAGGGCATTTAGTTGACCTGGGTTAAGAACGTCTTTGTAAGCCAAAGCTTCGGGACTGAAAAACGCATCTGCTCCCCCATTAGCTAAAGTCTTTTGATAATCGCCTCCTAATAGGCTAGAAGCACTATTATTATCCTCGGACGAAGAAGTTGTAGCTGGAGGTTGTTCTGGTTGAGGTACAACTTCAGTAGGTTTTGGCGGAGGTAGTCTGGTTGCAACAGATGAATCTGGTTCTGGTTCTGGTTCTGGTTCTGGTGTAGTAATTTGGTTAGTATCCGAACCAGATAATACAGGTGGTTGTTGAGTGGCAGGTTCAGTTATTTCAGGTTCAGGCACTGGTGCAGGTTCTGGTTCTGGTTCGGGCGCTGGTGCAGGCTGCGGCGGAGGTGTAACTTCAGCAGGAGGAGGAGGTGTAGCTATCTTAGGAGTAACAGGTTCGGTGGGTGCAGGTGTGGGTGCAGGTGTTGGTGCAGAAGTAACTGGTGCCTCATCCTCAATCTGATCATCGAGGGCAGTTTTCTCTGACTCAATATTTTTTTCAGCCACGGAATTTTCTGTAGCTCGTTTTTGAGTCTCTGGGGGAGGCGTTTGAGACTCTTCGGGGACAACTACAAACTCAATCGGTTTACTCTCGATTTCTTCGGTAACAGGCTTGGAACGTTGGTATAAGCCTAAAACAAGCAAGCCTAAACTATGAACTAAGACGGAAGCTAAAATAAACCATAGAAGTTGCTGACGACGGGAATTAATGCGCGTGACAGTTGGGGTTTTACGCTGATCCTGTCTTGCTGGCTTTAAATCTACCATTACTTGTTATCGCCCCCCGCAACTAAACAATTCTCTAGACAATTCCGCTCAAATTTAACCCTAACAAATTTAACTCGATGCTCGATCATTTTTTCCTCAAATCTAAGCAAATAATTCGCGATTGATCGAATCAACTATTCAAGAGTGAGTTTCCTATCTTTGTTTTATGGAGTTTTATGGATTTTCCGAGACTAGAAAGATTAATCGCTAATTCTACATATCGCGAACTAGGATTGAGAGCTAGAGAATATTTACAATATCAAAGCTATGGTGGTGAAGAACAGGATCTTGCTGAAGTCACTATGTATAACTGTATGGTCAGCTTGTTAAAAGACTTAGGCCTGGGACAACAGCAAGCCGAAGCATATTGTGACGATGACGATAATTTGACTGAACTAGCTCAATACATTAGTTCTATCTTAGGATAAATCGGCTTAGTATTTAACTGATGTTGATTTGCATGAATTTCTCATGCTTCGCTCATATAATATGACAACTTTTGATCGAGCCTTTGTTGAGCTTGTGTCAAAGAATCAAAAACTTCACATTCGTTTGTATTGCGATCGCCTACCATATTTTCTTTAGCAAACCCGTCTGGATGTCGGAAGTAGCTGATAAGTTGGAAATGTGTTTTTCTTTCACCTGTGCGACTTTCCAATTACCACTTTTTCCCGCTTGTAGAATATCTAGTAAATTATTTCTAGTTCTAAGGCGGAGAACTATAGTCATTCCATTTAATTTCCGTTTATAGAATAATTGCTAAATACAAGTATTATTTAATTGCCAAATCTTCTTTAACTCTGAGAGTAAATACTTTTGTCTAGCTTCAACGATTTCTGCTGTCCATTCAGACTTTTCCAAAACTTTAACTGTTAGAGCCAATGTAGTTACAGGTTTATTAAAATACTCATCCTTTTTTTTCTGAAAATCATAATTACTGGCAGCACTATTTTTAGTGCGAGAGAGTAGAACCAAATTTCCCAAACAGTGCAAATACCTTTCTTTTTCTTCTGGAGAAAACGATTTTAGCCACTCACTAGCAGATTTAGGATTTTGAGGAAGAACGTGTTCGATGGTAATTTTTTTGTAAGTATCGTAATTAGGATTACCATCTGATATAGCACTATCAAGACGCAAGAGTATATAAAGACTGATATTTTTAGTTTTATATGTGTTGTAAATATCTCCGTTGAGGCGATCGCAAATCTCCTGTTGTTCTTCTATACTTAATTGTAGTGGTGAATTAAAACAATACAAATCATCGTTATTTTCAATCATCTTGATGAGATGGGCATAACGTTTAATCCGCTTATCAATATTAGCTTTTAAAATTGTCAAACCAGCAGCTAAACGTTCAAAACAAGTAAAGAATTTTAATAATTGTTCTGGTTCATGATGATATTTTGTTAGATAGAGAATTCCTGGAGCAATCCAGTCAGAATTACCTGTCCTTTGTAGCCAACGAAATAGTTGATTGATTGCTAAATCATTGCTAGAACTAGCAAAATTATAGTTCTTAATATTTTCTAAGGCTTTAGCGTAAGGTTCGATAACTTTATCAATCAGATCGCATGAATCTTGATTTTTGTCTAATACATAAGAGCGAAAACTAGTTAGCACTGATGATTCTAATTTTTTCTGAGCATAAATCATCCGAATATGAGAAAAAAGCTCAGTAAAATCTTTTCTGCCTAATTGTTCTTCTAAGCCTTCCCATTTACGAGTATATTTTTCTTCCTGTTCTTTATCGCAAGACAATTTGCCTATGATATCAGCTTTTAAAATATCAGTAATCGATAAATCCAAACCGCGATCATTAAGTACAGAAAAGATTTTGTAAGCAGAATCAAAGTTTGGTGTATGAACGATTACTAAATAGCAATGTTGTAAAAGAAATTGAGTTAAACGTACCCTCTGTGATTCCTCTGGTAAGTCTTTAGCAATTCTATTGAGCAAAAAACGAGTATTTTCAACAAGATTGCGTTGACTGTCAGAAAGATTTTTTAAGTCATTTTTTTTAAGTTTCTCTATACCATTTGAATTTTGAATATATTTTTCAAAAAAATCGCGATCGCGTTCCCTCAAAATTAATCTTGGACGAGCGGAAATACCTCCAAGGGGTTTTTCTGGTTGACAGATTAAGTATTCTAAATCTTGTTTATATTTAGGAAGTAACTCTCTAAGTACAGCAAATAAAATCGTTAAAGTTGTCAACCTTTGTTGTCCATCAATAACTTCAGATTCAGATTTATCTATTGATTTAATTAAGACAATATTGCCTAAAAAATAGGGAGGTATTTGATTGATATCTGTAGATTCATCTCCCAAGGCATCAATTAAATCTATCAGTAGTTGTTCTGTTTGTTCGGTTGTCCAAGCGTAGGGACGTTGATAATTGGGGATGTTAAAAACAAAATCGTCACTTAAAACTTTTTGAATTGGATATCCTGCACCTTCAATTTTGATTGCTGTCATGTTTTTTAAGAAATCTTATGTTTATTTATCTCTATAAATAGATTTCCCAAAACAAAGCAGGATGAAACATTCGCTTCTTACCGATATTGCAATTACTCTATGATTGACAAATAATTTGAAAAGGTTATTTATTAAGGCGATCGCTCATACGTTTATAGCAAATTACTTTTGGCAAAAATTTAAAGCAGCTTATAAGATTCGACTTCTAAGACAGCACCAATCATGGCGATCGTCATCACGTCTTCGCGAATTTTTCCTTTAATCTCTACCTTAATTCCTTCCTGTTTCAATTCTGCTGCGGGATCTTTAAGTTCGTAGGTAGTACCGTCTTCTGCTACTAATGCCCACGTACCAAAACCAAATCCTTTCTTTTCAACTGTTCCAGTTACGGTCATGTGTCACTACCTCGCCAATAAAAAACTGAGTTCCAAATTATCTTAACAACTTAGAACTCAGTATTTACAATCTAGTCTCTAGCTAAATAAGAGCAAGAATTTAGGTTTTTAAAAGTCAAAGAAATTACAGATCGGTGTCTTCATCCTTAATCCTTCAAAGACTTACTCGTTGCTTTTCCTTTTGGCTAGCTAAATATGCCAAACCTAAACAGAGAAAAGCATTAACTAGTAGATAACCACGAGCGATCGCGCCACTGCCTAAGAGCCAGATGCCAGGATCGGCAACAGCACTAACTCCTAAACAAGCAGCTACACCAATGCCAGAACCAATTGCAAACCATTTCAGGCTAGGATGTCCGAGTAACAAAGCGATCAGGAGAAAGGGAATTAAAGCACTGGCAAATAAGGGATTGAAATTAGGATTACCGAAAACAACGTTGCCTAATTCGGGAAGCGAGCTACCAAATAGACGCATTGGCCACTGTGGCAAATCGAACCAATATAGTCCCTGAAGGAAAAATAAGCCAGAACTACCAAAAATTAGACCGCCGTTTAAACCAAGGGTAAAAGGAATATAGTTTCGCAAGAACCAAGCTAGTAAATAAGAACCAATTACCATACCCAGTTTGGGTAATAGAGCCACTGCACCACCATCAATCCAAAAACCTAGATTGAGATAGCCGCTTTTACGCAACCAGCGGAAGAAATCGTTAACGCTAATTTTGCCTTTAAGAGCTAGCTGAACTGCTGCATTGGCATCCAAATGTCCTGAGCCAAAATGATTGAGATGATCTTCTTGTACCTTGCGAGAAGATTGTTTGAGAATGTCTAAAACTTCTTCAGGAGTATCAACACCAGTAGATCTAATTAAGGCAGCTACTCCAGCTACATGAGGTGCTGCCATACTAGTTCCCTGAAAACCAACAAACACAGATTCACCAGTGCTAGGATCGACGGTGTTTTGAATGATTTTACCTGTTTCGCTACCGCCAGGAGCGGAAATATCAACTCCTGCACCAAAGTTAGAGTAAGGAGCTTTTTTTCCAGCAGCATCAATAGCCGAAACGCTAATTACATCAGGATAGCGAGCAGGATAAGACGAAGTATTACGTCCTTCATTTCCTGCCGCGGCGACAACTACGACTCCTTTACTATGAGCGTATTTAATCGCTTCTGCCATCATGTTGCTAGCACCGCCACCACCTAAACTCATGTTGATGACATCCGCACCGTTATCAGCGGCAAATTTGATTGATTCGGCAATGTCGGCAATTGTTCCACCACCGCTACCAGAAAGAACTTTTAAAGGCATAATACTGGCTTCATAAGCAATACCTGCTACTCCATAGCCGTTATTGGTAGACTGGGCAATAGTTCCTGCTATATGAGTACCGTGTCCGTTGTCGTCACTGGCATCATCTTTGTTGTTGACAAAATCATAGCCTTTGACAAACTTAGTCAGCTTTAAATCGGGTACTTTACTTACCCCCGTATCAATTACGGCGACGGTGACTCCTTGACCCTTGGTTTCATCCCAGGCTTGCTCTACGTTAATATTGCGGAAGTTCCATTGCTTAGTGTATTCAGGATCGTTGGGAACAGCAAAAGCTTTGTAGATATAGTTGGCTTCAATATATTCGGTATCTTTACGTAAAGGCGATCGCTTTAATTGTTTGAGGGTTTTTTTGTCACCTTCAACAATATAGATGCGATCGTCAATTGAAAAAATACTGTTTAAATCAACCTGTTGATTATATTTTACTGATAGCCCTTGAATCTCTTTGCTAATCTTTGCCAGCGGCACTTCTTCTTTAAAGTCTACAATAATTGATTCAAATTCTCCTTGTTGTGCCAGCCTTTGAAAATTGAATAGAGCAAATCCAATTCCCAAAACAAATAAACACAGCAGCACTAGCTTTCTCATGGCTACTTCTCATAAATATTATTTTCTTACTTACTAAGATAACGTAACTCTTATTCAACAACTGTTTTTGTAGCTAATCTTTTTTTTTGACTCCTTTTACTCTGCAAACTGATATAGCATTACGTATAAAGGTTAGGACAGAATGAAAGGGAAGCGAGAAA
>JAIMKV010000072.1 GCA_020692205.1 Myxosarcina sp. GA_180221_E-2-1-MAG-40_15 | reverse complement strand
TGATATCTGCATAAGTAGAGAAAGCTCCTGTTGTTTCTGTTGTATCTAGCAGTTTTTGAACTAATTCAGCTTTATCTTTGGCTACTTTAATCCTGGGTAATGCCATATTTTCAAAAGTTAAAAGTTTTACCTCGTGAACGAGGAATGTTGTCATTATAAGGTTGAATAATTTAGGCTTAATTTGGGTCACAGGTTCACCGCCTTTAAAAGGCGGTGCTTGCCTGTGACCGCGGAATGCGGTCATTTACCAATAAATGTGTCAAAATTAAATCCTTGACACATTTATTGAATGAAAATAAACATGATGTTGATTGATGGCAAACAATACACTTATCGCCAGCTAATTGAAGCAACGGGTTTATCTAGAAGTACACTGCATCGAAGAATTAAGGCTTTAAAAGAATCGGGTGTTCCTTTAACCATGGGGGCAATTATACAGTTTCCGACTAATTGGGCTTTTCATGATCGCCAGGGTGATTTTTACTCGTCTAAAACCGATTTTGCTCTGAAAAATAATATCCCTTACTATGAAATGTTTCAAAAATCTAATTTTGACACAAAACAAGGATCGGCAAAGTAGCGAGTTTCTTGATACTCAATCTCCCGATGGATGTCTTTAGCATCTTCCTAGTTTGGCAAGATAAATTTTATGTGTCAAAAATAAACTAATGACACATAATTAAACTCTTTCAAGCGCTTGATGCGGTGGGGATGGAAACTCTGTTTGAATAATATAAAATCTTACTTGTTGTGCAAATATTACCGCCTGGTTATGTGATTGACGCCAAATAACTCTCAGTTGAGAGTTGAGATGTGGCGATCGCTTTTACTTAAATATTGATCTGGTATTACATTGTATCAAATTTAAACTTTTGATACTTTTTGTAGATTCTTGATCAGACAATTTAATTGAATAGGTGCAAGGCAATACGAGTTATACTGCTCCAGAATTAACCATAGATTAGTTGTGGAGATCATCAAGGTTATTGATATTATCTTAAAGTTAAATAGTGACCTATAAAAGTAATTGAACTGAAAATTATCGCGATCGCCAAAAAGAGTAAGGTAATTATTATAGTTAGATTTCTAGGTTAATTGATCATTATTTTCTTATGTCATTTTAACCATTAACTTTAGGGTTATGCAAAGCTTTTGATTGTTGATATTAGATTAATGAACTACGTTCAAAATTAAGCTAGACTGTTTATTATAGCCTGTTGTCTTCAAGTTTAATATTAGCTTGAATACCAAGCATTTTTATTAAACTACCTGTATAATATTCTACTGCCGATAAGGGTAATTATCGGCAGTAGAATGCAAAACACCCACAACGTCCACAGCGTTATTATGTGAATCTAAACCAGATAACAAAATGTCAGATAAACAGATAGCAGGATTGAGTCAAGCAAGTAAAAAAAAGCAGCAAGAAGCATTACTTAAAACCGAAAAAGCGATCGCTAAATTAATCGAAAATAATCAGAAAATAACTATTCGTTCGGTGGCTAGAGAAGCTCAGGTTTCTACTAGCTATATCTATAAATATTCTGAATTAGCGTATAAGATTCAAAGGTTAAGGGAGCAGCAAAAATATAGCTTAGTTAAAGTCTCTAAAAACGTAGACCAACAGGTTCAAATATTGCAACGAGAGAAAGCTGAGTTGAGCCAAGAAATCAACAAATTAAAAGCTAGTATTAGCCAGCTCAAAGCAGGTAAAAACAGCTTAAACACTCTTCAGTCAGAAAACATTCAGTTGATTACAGAAAATCAGCAATTAAAACAAGACTTGAAATACGCTCAACAAAATTTACACGAAGCACGAGAATTTATTTTAAGTCAAGGATATAATTCGCCAGATGAGGTTGGAGCTAAATTACAAAATAAAGTAATACAAAAAAAATCTTGAAGTTACACTAGGCTACTTTTTAACTTCCTTTGTACTTCATCTTTGAAATAAAAATATAACAAATATATATACATTATTGCTCAGCTACAAAAGGTTAAAAACCGTCAAGCAGGTAAGCAAAAATTAAACACCATTGATTAAACAGGTTGGTTAAATAGAGTGTAGCCAAAAAATAACCATCAACTAAAAAAATTGCTTGATTAAATTAATTACCAGCGATCGCTTTATAACTTTAAAGCTAATTCTAAGAATCTTGGCATAAGTAATTACATTAAGAACTAAAAAAGCTGACAATAATAGGTAACTTAATTTACTTAATTACTCAATAGGGTTGTTTTCAGATTTATGAGTCAGGTTGATTCTTGGGAAAAGCGGAGTACTATTTCATTATCGCGTTTGCTGCCGAGATTAGAAGAACGTTTCAGCGATCGCGTTGATCGAGTAGAATGGCAAGGTTATTTAGAGCGCATTAAGACTCATTTTCCCCGTCTATTTCGGCTGCTTTATCAGCTTTATGGGAATCAATATGATTTCTTTTATCATTTAGAAAACATCTTGGCTACTGTGACAAAAATGTGGTTAGAACGGTCTGATGACCTTAAGGCTCTAGATGTAATGCGACAAGCCGATCCGCAATGGTATCAGTCCAATCGCATGGTAGGGGCAATGTGCTATGTCGATCTCTTTGCTGATAATCTTCAAGGAATTTGCGATCGCATTCCTTATTTGACTGAGTTAGGTATTACCTATTTGCATTTGATGCCCCTGTTTAAATGTCCTGAAGGAGACAACGACGGGGGGTATGCCGTTAGCAGCTACCGAGAAGTCAGTCCCGCATTGGGAACTATGGAAGAACTAGCACAGCTAGCTACAGAATTAAGACAGCATGGCATTAGCTTAGTGGTTGATTTTGTGTTTAACCACACGTCTGACGAACACGAATGGGCAAAACGAGCCTTAGCAGGAGATCCAGAATATCAAGAGTATTATCGGATGTATCCCAATCGAGAACAGCCCGATGCTTTTGAACAAACCATTAATTCGGTCTTTCCTGACGAACGCCCTGGCTGCTTTACTTATAAAAACAAGATTCGTAAATGGGTTTGGACTACCTTCTATAATTTCCAATGGGATTTAAACTATGAAAATCCTGTAGTGTTCTGCCGCATGGCAGAAGAAATGCTGTTTCTTGCCAATATGGGCGTGGAGATCTTGCGCTTAGATGCGGTAGCTTTTTTGTGGAAGAAAATAGGCACGAGTTGTGAAAACCTACCCGAAGCCCACCTGTTGATTCAGGCATTTAACGCTTTAGTTAAAATTGCTGCCCCAGCAATGGCTTTTAAATCAGAAGCGATCGTTCATCCCGACGAAGTAACTCGCTATATTAGTCAAGAAGAATGCCCCCTATCCTATCATCCGCAGTTAATGGCATTGTTATGGGATGCTTTGGCCGTAAGAAATATTCGTTTACTGCGTCATGGTATGGAAAAGAGATTTACCCTATCAGACAACTGTGCTTGGGTTAACTATGTTCGCTGTCATGATGATATTGGCTGGGGTATTGCTGACGATGATATGCAAGAGTTGCACATCAATCCTTACGACCATCGACGGTTTCTAACTCAGTTTTATACTGGTCGGTTTGAGGGCAGCTTTGCCAAAGGTCTTCCTTTTCAAGAAAAGCTCGATACAGGAGAAGCACGTATTGCTGGCACAACTGCATCCTTATGTGGTTTAGAAAAGTTGACCGATGAGAGCGATCCCACAGAGATTGATTTAGCAGTTCGACGCATCCTCTTGTTACATGGAGTTATTTTAACTATCGGAGGTATCCCGCTGATTTATTTAGGAGATGAATTGGGGACATTAAATGACTATACCTATATCGAAACTCCAGAAAAAGAAGGCGACAGTCGTTGGGTTCACCGTTCGGCATTCAATTGGGAACGTGCCAAGAAGCGACGGGAGAGTTCTAGCATCCCGGGGCGTATTTATTTGGGGCTGTTAAGGCTGATTCAAATTCGCCAACAAAATCGAGCTTTTAGCCGGGCAGAAACTGAGATTATTGATACTGGCAATGACTGCATCTTTGGTTACTTTCGTTCTCAACAGGAACAAAATGTCTTAGTTTTAGCTAATTTTAGCGATCGCGAACAGGAAATTGTGGCCAAGCGCTTGAGATTACTGGGAATGCGGAAGATATTTACCGATATTGTCTCGGGTAAAACCATTTCTGCCGTCCAAAAACTTGTCCTTGAACCATATCAGCTGGTGATTTTGTTATAGGAAGCATGGTCTAGTTGTGGGGCAACTAGATCATCACCCCACAACAGGATTGTGGCAGCAGCTAAAGTTTTGGTATGGGCGATCGCTATTTCCACATTGATCTTTGGCGACTCAAATCTCTTGGCTAAACTATCATGCAGTGTCATTGTGGGTTGCCCGCTGTCACGATGACGAACTTCTAAATCTAAATAGTTGAAGTTATAAAATCCTAATCTTTGGTTAGTAACTTTAACAAAAGCCTGTTTGGCACACCAAATGCCAGCGATAGAAAGCAAAGGGGTGGGCTTTTTTTGGCAGTAGTTTCGTTCGTAGGGCGAGAATAAATTGGCTTTACTTAGTAGCGATCGCAGTTGGTCTTCTTCAATATAATATATTTCTTGTTCGACACAAATTACAGCCGTTTTCATTTGAATAGACGAGGACACGGGGCTTGAGGTTGCCTCAAGCCTGTAAGATGTCCGTTACGTTTTTAATTAGTTAGTTCGTAGCTCTTAGCTCTTAGCTAATATACGTGATTGGATATGCTGAAATAATTTTTGAATTTCATTACCGACTTAAGCTAAACTTTCAATTAACATTGACTCGATTTCTAGCGACTCAACAGGTTTAATGTCCGTTGGAGCAAGTAGTTGATGGATGATATTTTGTCTGACTTCAAAATTGACGCTGGGGCTGTTGTTAAGACAATCGAGCAACAATAAATTTGCTTGGTAATACTCTTTTAAAGACTTTTGTTGTTGAACATCAAACTGCCATTGATAACCCATGTTGCGATACTGTGCTGCCAAAGAGTTAATGTTGTTTGACCATGCTTTGCCCTTGGTATGCCACCACCGCCAAAACTGGGTGATATCCTCTTCTAACACAGGAAGTTCTCTGGCTAATTGTTGCAGTTCTCTCGCTAATTCTGGTTGAATCTGGGTAGCATGAGCGATCGCTCTCTTTAAAGTACGTTGAAAGGTTAATGCAGGACACTGTATCGATTCTAAGTTTTGTGCTAAGTTGGAAATATGAAATAAGCTCAAGTCAAGTACTAAATCGAGGTGAGAGCTAATTTGACTGCCAAAGTTAGGCTCAAGTCTTAAAGCCAAATCAAAACTACTGCCAATACAACCTAAAATTTTGCTTAGTCCCAGACTAAAATAAAAAGCCCGAATCGTGGCTGGTTGAAATTGAGTTGACTGGCTGTAGCTGTTCGCCTCGACTCCCGATTGCGCTTTGCAGTTAACCCAGTCGAGCAAGACTTTTAAATCATTAGCTTGAGCTAGCTGATCGTTAATCTGCTGACTCATAATATGCAACAGCTTATCTGCTTGAGGCGACATTTCTGCCACCAGTAAAAAAATCTCGCGCCATCTTTGCTCCGTCATGTATTTAACTAAATGATGAAGCATGGCGGTGGAAACTGTTAGATCGTATTCAAAAACAAACTTTCTTGCCGTTAGATATTCCTGAAAAGCTAAATGGGAAAACGAATAAACTTTTTTAGCTTGTTCGACGATTAGTCCATATTTGGCTTCAAGAGATTTAAGTATCTTCTTAGCGTTTATTTTAGGTATGCCAGCACTATAAAGCTCGATCGCATAATTAGCAATATAAAATTTTAGCTCGGCTTCTTTAAAAAAATATTGTTTGTGTTCAAATGTTCTTAGCGCCATAGCACACAGCAGTTCTTTTTCCTGTTGCAAAGATAAACTATCGTCTGTCTCCCGTTCGATACTGCGTTCTGCATCCCACTGCCTGAGCATTATGTCTAAACCTTCTTCATAGATTTCTGAGCGGCGAGAAGGAAAATCGGCTGATTCATCAAACAAAATACACAGCAAAGTTAAGAGTAGAGGATTGCTCGAAAATTCTTGAATTGAATTGCTTTGTTGGAGCTTTGCGAGAAAATTAATACTTTTGTTACCCCCTCTAGTCGAGAACCATTTAGTAGCAAAATCAGCAATTTGTTCTTCTTGGAAGTCGGCTATTTCTACCTCGGTAAACTGCTCAAAGTTGCAGTACTGTACACCATGACGGCAGCTAATTAAATAGCGATTGCCAGGAAACCATTCGGTGAATCGCCGCAAATGCTTACCAATAGCTTCGCGAACTGACATCTTGACTTCATCTAAGCCATCAATGACAATAAAAAACTTGCCCTGATTTAATAGTTGCCTAACCTGATTTATTTCTAGGGATTGGCAATCTTTAACTAACTGTTTAGTAATATAGTTCACCAAACTTAGAGATGAATCGTAGGCGACAAAATCTCTCAGAGGAACAAATATAGGAATTCTCTCTGGTTCAAATATTCCTTGAGAACATTGTAAAGCCAAGGATTTTAAAAACATAGTTTTCCCAGAACCAGGCTTACCCAAAACAATTAGTTTGTCATAGTGCCTTGCTGCGGTGAAACCAGATATTTTCTGTCGCTTGACTGACTCAAAGTCGCAAGGGACAATTTGGCGATCAAGGTTGGTTAAGCAGATACTATCAGCTTCTAGTCTGCGCCGTCCAGTAATTTTTTCGTAAACTTTGGTATCAACATATATATCCTCGATCAACATCGGACAAGACATATCTAATACTCGCATCGTTCCACACATAGACAAGATTCTTGATTGCACCTGCGTGCGAAATTCGGTAACCACTGAATCAACGGCAAATTCCTGTGGTTCGGCTACTAATTCTCTGGATGCTATCGATTCTGGTTGATGATTAACTAGCGTTAGCTTTGGTGCTTGAGGTAGTTCCGCCACCTCTTGCCAGCATAAATCTAATTCTTGGCAGATTTTATGGAAGTTTTCTCTACCTACAGGTTTACCTGCGAAAAAATTCTGTACTGTCGAACGAGAAATTTCCAGTTCAGCAGCAAAATCAATTTTAGTCGGGAATCTAAGAATTGCACGACTTGCTAATTGAACTCCATCTTGAGATGCTTTAAGGGATCTTTTAGAAATATGTGCCATGGGAATACGGCTAAAACGCCTATTTTGAGTTCTTGATAACTTATTTATAGTAGATTTACGAGAAATAATCTATAGAGAAAGTAATCTTTTAAATCAAAAGATCTTAAATAATATTTAAGCTTTTAAGATCCTGTTTAAAACAGATAATTTGTCAGGATTTTTACATTACCACAATTAACAATCTGCTTTTGTACGATATCTAACATACTTTTTCAAACAGGCAGAATCGAACTAATTTAGCTTTATTTAGGTAAATAAGGTAGCCTAAAAACCAAGAGTTTTGTTATTTAGGCTGGACTTTTTAT
This sequence comes from Myxosarcina sp. GA_180221_E-2-1-MAG-40_15, assembly GCA_020692205.1. GTDB lineage: Bacteria > Cyanobacteriota > Cyanobacteriia > Cyanobacteriales > Xenococcaceae > Waterburya. The sequence continues at coordinate 17,239 of JAIMKV010000072.1, read as the reverse complement.
GTAATATTAAACACCTATTCACATTGATGTAACTCAAGAATGTTATCAAGCGATCGCTTATGGGAGATTTAGACATTGCTGATTTTAAAAGTGAGGCTGGAAATCTTGCTAGTTCTAGCTTTTGGCTTTTAGCTTTTAGCTTTTGGCTTTTAATATTATCAATTATTAGAATTAGTTTTTGGTAATTTATTTTACATCTTACAGCCGTTTTCATTTGAATAGACTACGTTTTTAATTACTTGGTTCGTAGCTATTAGCTTTTCTAAATTCAATTATTGTGTTCTACTCAGTTAAAAAGTGCTGTAAATAATTATATTTGATTATATTTGGGCAAAACTCAGACACAATTAATACTCAGGATGCTGATAATTAATACACCATGATAATTGCCTTATGTAAAACTAGGAAAAAGCTTGAGCAATGATTCACTGTAACGACTGACTAATTACTATCAATGCTCAAAAGTCCAACAATAAACCTTAATCAAGATTTTAAAGTAACGATTGACGATCAATACTAAAAAACCTGAATTTATGAGGAGAACTAAATGAACGTAATTCCGACAGAACAAAATGCGACAATTGCCCTCGATGCCGATTTGGTTACTTTAGTTAATGTCTTCAAAGTCGAGCCAAAAAACCAGCAGCTGCTGGTGGATCTGCTGATTGATGCTACTGAAGACGTAATGGGCAAATTGCCAGGCTTTATTAGTGCCAATATTCATAAAAGCTTAGATGGAGAATGGGTAACTAACTATGCACAGTGGAGAAGCGTTGAAGACTTTCGCGCTATCTTTAGCAATCCAGATGCTAGAGAACATATGCCCAAAATAGGTGCGATCGCCGAATCTTCCCCCGTACTCTACGAAGTCTGCTACACTAAACACTCATAAAATGACTATAGCTAAATCCAATAAACCGCAGTCTGCACCGCCTCAGGGGATGCCACCACAGGTGATGATTCTGCAAATGATGAATGCCTATCGTTTATCACAAAGCATTTCGGTAGCCGCACAGCTGGGAATCGCTGATTTGCTTGCAGATAAGCCCAAAAGCGTTGCCGAACTGGCTCAAGCAACCGAAACTGATTGTGGATCATTATACCGCTTATTAAGAGTGCTTGCCAGCTTTGATATTTTTACTGAAATAGAAGCGCAAAAATTCCGTTTAACCCCTAGAGCCTCTCTACTACATACAGATACTCCTGGGTCACTGCGAGGCTATGCTACAGTCATGGGTGCCGACTGGCACTGGCAGATGTGGAAAGATATTTTGCACAGCGTCAAAACAGGCGAATCTGCATTTGAAGCCATTTACGGCATGGGATTTGAAGATTATTATCAACAACATCCTGAAGTTGCCCAAAACTTTGATGCAGCCATGAAAGGGGCCTTAGCCCTGAGCGATCGCGCTATCTTAGGCAGCTACGACTTTTCTAGTTTCCAGCAAGTAATTGATATTGCCGGAGGCGGACAAGGAGATGGAGAGTTACTAATATCGATCCTTCAGCAAAACCAGGCTGTTACAGGAATTCATTTTGATCAGCCCAGCCGTATCGAATCGGCAAAAACGACCATCGAGAAATCTAATTTAGGCGATCGCGCTCAAATTATGGTCGGAGATTTCTGGGAATCTGTGCCTCAAAGCGGCGATGCCTATATAGTTAAAAATTTGATTCACGACTATGACGATGCCCAGGCTGGCAAAATTTTGCGCAACATCCACCAGGCGATCAGCGACAATGGCAAGGTGTTGGCAGTAGAAATGATTGTTCCCCCCGGTAATGAACCCTCGTTGGCCAAAATTTTAGATGTCGAAGCGATGATTATGACTCCTGGGGCGATCGAACGTACCGAATCAGAGTATCGGCAGCTGTTTGCCCAATCGGGTTTTGAAGTTAGCCAGATCATTCCTACCAAGTCACCAATGAGCATTATTGAAGCCGTACCTGTAGGGGCGAACGGCTGTTCGCCCTTACAGGATTTGTAGGGGTAAACCAACCATCTCCCCCTACAGAATTTATCGATACCAAAAATATTTCAATTGGAGCAAAAAATAAGGTGACTGCAACTACTAATACACCCAAAGCAAAACCATCTCAGGTATTGCCAAACGTACCGCCACCAATCGCTATGCTGCGGTTTTTGGGTGGCTTTCGCATTGCCAGAATTATCTATGTTGTTGCTGAATTGGGCATTGCCGATTTATTGGTAGATGGAGCAAAAAGTATTGTCGAATTAGCTCAAGCAACCGAGACTCATGAATCATCTCTTTATCGCGTTATGCGATCGCTGGCTAGCGTGGGCATATTTGCCCAGAATGATGACGGTAATTTTCAATTAACTCCTCCTGCGGAGTTTTTGCGCGGTGATACTCCAGGTTCACTCCGCGATGCCATTAAATTTCTCGGACAAGATTGGCATTGGGAAACATGGGGAGAGTTGCCCTATAGTATTAAAACTGGAAAACCCGCCTTCGACCATCTTTTTGGACAAGGATTGTTTGATTTTTATCTCGATCCAGAGATGGCAAAAATTGCCAGTGATTCTAAAGTTAGTATTTCTAGTCGGGCATCTAATTCTTTGTTAGCTAACTATGATTTTTCTAGCGCAAATATAGTAGTAGAGCTAGGTATTTTTGCTGGAGCGGGTAGTACAATTATTCCCCTGCTTAAAGCTAACCCGCAGATCAAGGGAATTTTAGTTGATTTTGAAAGTGCGATCGCTGCTGCTCAACCAGCAATTGAACAAGCAGGGCTTACAGAACGTTGCCAACTAGTTGCAGGGAACTGTGTAGAAACAGTCCCTAGCGGCGGTGATATTTACATCTTGATGTTTGTCATCCACAACTGGGATGACGAGCAAGCGATCAAAATTCTGCAAAACTGTCGTCAGGGAATGACAGCAGGCGGAAAAATATTACTGGTTGAAATGATTATGCCAGAAGGGAATGCTCCTTTTGTCGGTAAATTAATCGATCTCGAATCTCTGTTGACAACCCCTGGAGGGCGCGAACGCAAAGAAGACGAATATCGGGATTTGTTAACCAAAGCAGGTTTTGAGGTTACCAGAATCATTCCTACTCAAACTGCTAACAGCATTATTGAAGCTGTACCGATTTAAAAGTAGGGGCGATTGGCCAATCGCCCCTACATCGCCGATCAATAACACAGAAATTATCAAAAAATAAATATCAATGGTACTACAACAAAGATCGCAGCTCAAATCTGCTGAATCAATGCCAGGCAGCTTTGGCGGTTCTAAAGGTGAAACAGCAGAACTCTTTGCTGGCGAAGAAATATTTTATCGTCAGCGTTTTCAGCGTCATGGTTCAGTTTTTAAGTCGCGCATATTTGGTAAAAAGTTTGCTTTTTTAGTTGGGCCAGAAGCTAACCGTTTGGTTCTCAAAGACAAAGCAGATCATCTATCCGCAGGACAAGGCTGGATATTTTTAAAACCAATTTTTGGTACGGGGTTGCTGCTACAGGATGGTAAGCAACACAAAGCCACTCGCAAGCTGATGCACCCCGCCATGCACGGACAGGCACTTAACAACTATTTTGCCACCATCGAGGAAATTGCAGCGGATTTTCTGGCAGAAAAAGCGACTGGTCAAACTTTTTCGGCGATCGATACTTTTACGGAATTCTCGTTAACGGTGGCACTTCGTCTGATTCTAGGTGTTGAAGCAGCAGAATTTGGCGAAGCACTAAAATATTTTCTGACCATGTTAGTTGGGCGTAGGGCGAGGCTACATCTCGATCTGCCCTTTACTCTTTATGGACGTTCCCAAGGGGCGAGACGCAAGCTCAAGGCTTTTTTACAGAAAAAGATTAACCTACGCCGTAAACATGGCGATTTAGGCGAGTCTAAAGACTTTTTAGGGCTATTCCTCGCTTCGGTTACCGAAGATGGAGATTCCCTAAGCGATACCGAAATTATCGACCAGTTGTTAATGGTCTTATTTGCTGGACATGAAAATCCAGCAGCCTTGATTTCTTGGCTGTTATTAGAGTTAGATGCCAATCCAGAATGGAAAAAACGTTTACAGGTAGAACAAGCTGAAGTTGTAGGCGACAAACCTTTAGAACTAACTGATCTCAAACAGATGACAAGCCTGGGCTATGCACTCAAAGAAGTAGAAAGACTTTATCCCCCAGTGCAAAATATGTCTCGTGGAGTACTCAAAGATATTGAGTATGATGGCTATCGAATTCCTGCTGGCTGGATGGTAGATGTTTCACCACTGCTAACTCACCGTTTGCCAGAACTATATGCCGAACCCGATCGCTTTGACCCAGATCGCTTTGCGCCCCCGCGAGAAGAAGATAAGCAGCATCCCTTTGCCTTAGTTGGTTTTGGTAGTGGCCCTCATGTATGTTTAGGTTATCAATTTGCCCAAATGGAAATGAAGATTTTTATGTCTCTACTGTTGCGTAACTATGATTGGAAAATAACCCCAAAGAAAAGCAAAATTGCCCCTGTTTATGAACCTTCTAAGGTACAAGACGAGCTGAAGGTAAATTTAACAGCTTGATGATTGCCTTATATTTTCCTGGTATAGCAAGGAGAACCAGTAAATGCGATTAGCTAATCAGAGGTTGATAGGCATTCTCAATTGTTCTGAGTTTGAAACAATTAGCAGGAAGATTTAAGATGCAGCGTATATTAGTGAAAAGCCCTGTGGCAATAGCGGCTTTCTGGATAGGTGTCTACCTTCTAATTACTTTATTGCCCTTACTAGTACTGCTGTTTTATTCTCCACCAGAAGGCAGGGGCTTTTGGAACGAGTTCTCAGTGGCTTTAGGTTTTATTGGGCTGGCAATGATGGCACTCCAATTTGCTTTGACAGCCAGAATTAATTGCGTTGAAGCTTCTTATGGGATAGATATTATCCTCCAGTTTCATCGCTATACATCGATAGTTGCGTTCGGTTTAATTGTGATTCATCCTCTAATTTTATTCGTCACCGAACCAGAAACTTTACAACTATTAAATATCCTCGAAGCTCCCTGGCGGGCTAGATTTGCCGTGGCATCGACTACCGCACTAATTTTACTGGTGGTTACTTCAATCTGGCGCAAACCGTTGAAAATTCCCTACGAATCTTGGCGCATTCTCCATGGTATCTTAGCCATCGCGATCATCACTTCAGGATTGGCTCATACTATCGGAGTAGGCTACTACCTGAGTTTGTTTTGGAAAAATGCTTTATGGGATGCGATCGCTCTGTTTGCTCTATGGCTGTTGATTTATGTCCGCGTTGTTAAACCGTGGTTTATGACCAAAAAGCCTTATTTGGTTGAAGAAGTCATTCCGCAACGAGGTGATGTCTGGACGTTAGCATTGCGAGCGCGAGGGCATGAAGGGGTGAACTTTGAACCTGGACAATTTGCTTGGATTACCCTCGATATTTCGCCCTTTCGGCTGCGCGAACATCCTTTTTCGATGTCTTCTAGTGCGCTAAAATCTGAACGCTTGGAGTTTAGCATCAAGGCTTTAGGAGATTTTACCAAGCACATTAAAAATGTTAGACCAGGGACTAAAGCCTATCTCGACGGACCTTATGGGGTATTTACTACAGATCGCTATCAGGACTCGGCGGGATTTATTTTAATTGCTGGCGGGATTGGTATTACACCCATGATGAGTATGCTGGTTACTGCTGCAGAACGTCAAGATGACCGACCTTTTCTGTTGATTTATGCCAGCAAAACTTGGTCAGATGTAACCTTTCGCGAGGAATTAAACGAGCTAAAAAGCCAGCTAGATTTGACTATTGTTCATGTTATCAAAGAACCACTAGAGGATTGGCAGGGAGAAACAGGCTATATTGATCGCGAACTCTTAGAAAAATACATTCCCCTGCGCCGAGGCAGCCGTCAATATTTCATCTGTGCTGCTCCTGTCATGATGAATGCGGTTGAAACTGCCTTACATAAGCTGGAAGTACCCGTTACGAACGTTCACATGGAACATTTTAAGCTGGTTTAACTAAAAAATATGCGCTACAGCATCATGCTTCAAGTGGTGGGAATCGTTACTTTAATTCTGGTTAGCACTGCTGGCTTGTTTGCCTGGTTGCAAAACCGCGAAGTTCCCCCATCAGAATCACAAAGCAGCCTATTAGACAACCATTACTCATAATAAGCGATCTTGCGCCTGTATAAGAACCTTCTAAAGTACAGGATGAACTGAAGGTAGGTTTAATAGCTTTATGGATCGGCAAAATTATTCTTAGATTATCAAAACTCTGCTTTTGTTACTGTTAAAAAGCAAAGTTTTACTTTTTAGGGACAAACATAGTTAAGAAGATCGCTTTTAACAACTTTCAATATGCGACTGAAAAGCAAGGTTTAAATGTTATCATCCAAATACTGTCAAGGTGCTTCCTAGCCTGACACCAAGTGCTGCTAAAGTATGAATAAAAACATGAGCGAAAAGTATTTAGCAGATTTTAGTTTGTGGATTGACCAAACAGCCCATCTATTACGGGAGCGTCGTTGGCATGAAATTGATGTGCCACATTTAATTGAAGAGGTTGAAGACTTGGGAAAAAGTGAACGACGAGGAATTGCTAGTCAGCTCATCCGTCTTTTACTACATTTACTCAAGTGGCAGTATCAACCTCAACGGCGTTCAGATAGTTGGCTAGATTCCATTACTGATGCGCGTACCCAGATTGAATTGACTATTGCAGATAGTCCTAGTCTAAAATATTATCCCGCAGAGCAACTCGAAGAGAGTTATCAACGAGCGCGTCGCCAAGCAGCCAGGCAAACCAGCATGGCGATTTCGGTGTTTCCAGATGTTTGTCCATATTCTTTAGAGCTAGTATTAGCGGAAGATTGGCTACCAAAGAGCTAATAAAAATAATTTGGTTAAAAAATGCGGTAAGCTACCTAGCTATAGTTTAAGGCAATACTTACCGCGTTCTTTTTCACCGTGAGGAGAAAACTTTTCTTAAATTACTGGTTGGAGCAATTCTTCTTGAGCTTTTTCATCCTCCCAGCAAAATCGAGTCCCGCATTGAACCAGGAATATCGCTACGGAGTCCTTGAGCGATGGGAGTTAAACTAAAGTCTCCAGATTCTGATTCGGCAAACACGCCGACACTAGCTAGAGCGCGCATCAATCGATATAAAGCCTGGGCATTAGTATTGGTAATATTAGCTAGGCGATCGCAACTTTCGGCACCATCTTTCAGCAAATCGGCAATCCCTAATCTAGCAGCAGCATAAAGCGACTGCGTAATCCAGTAACCGCTAGACATTTGCAATAATGTCATTCTTGCTTTGATATCTACGTTAGGCTGTCCATTTTTTTGCTGTAGCTGCATAGAGAATCTTTCAATTAGGTTGTTCTTTAAGATCTATCACTTATGACCAGGGGCATGAGTACAGATAGAGTAGAAGATAGCAAGATATTTTGTCTTAGTTATGCTTGATTGTATGGCTCGGCAGATAACAACCCTCAGCAATTGAACGCGTCAGACAGGGAACGAGTGACTAAAATTTCCGCTAATTTTCCAAGTCGTTTCAATAGACGCTTACACTTGATTTTTCTGTCTATTCGCTAAAGCAGAGCCACTTATTTAGATGTTTGTAGCCTTTATGTAGTCGTAAATATTGTAAATTTTAGATGTATGTTTCTATAAATCGAGCCAATTTGCATAAAGTTTAGGTAAACTCAGGTAAAATCACTTGCTTACAAAGAAACATATATGTCAATCTTTGATCAAGCTAAGAGTTAAGCTAAATTTACTGCTTTTTTTGATGGACATAATCTTGATGGTTGCCATAAATTAAAAGCAATAGAGTATTCTCTTCTCTAAGAAACTATTGTAAATCGATCTGACCATGGCTATTTTATAATCAGCCTATACTATCTGTTTTGATGGCACTTTAATTGAGCTTTTGGTAACCTGACCTATTCGATTATTTTCACAATTTAGAGCTAGCTTGGATAGTTTTAAAGTTCAAAATTAATAGATGCAAAAAACTGCTTATTTAAATGGATGTACGAGAATAAGCATAAAATAACCAGTTGCTTTACATGGTTATTGCCAAGATAACCATGTTTATTGATTGTTACGCTAGTAATTTTTCACTTGACTAACTAAAGCCAGATTACTAAATAAATTGCTCGGCGACTTATATTTGGCTAATTACTACTTTTATTACCAAGATTGCTAACAACTATGACTGAATCTAACTATTTGCCAATATCTAATAGTATTGCCCCTCCCTATACTTCTTTTACTAATTCGGCAATTAACAATCAAGGCGATATTGCCTTTGAAGGATTTATTAGTCCCGATTTACCACCTTTTGGTATTTTTATCGCTAATAATTTTGATAGTGAAGCTTTCAATAAAACCATCGTTGATAATAGCGAGGCTTTTTTCCAAGACGGAACATTTCAACCTGTTTTTGACCCTTCAATCAATGAGTTGGGAGAAGTGGCTTTTGTCAATACTGAAACCAGCATATTAACAGATGAAAATGGTAATTTAATCTTTGACGAAAACAATGAGCCAATAATTCAGCTAGATCGGACGACAATTAAAATTGGTGACGGCGAACAAGAACCAGTCACTCTAGTAGAGAGTACTGAACCTTTCAACACCTTGTCTGGACTGGATATTAACGATCGCGGTACGATTCTCTACGTGGCGGGAAATCTGCTAAATATACCAGTAGATTTTCCTGTCGCATCCAATATCTTTACGTTGAATGCTGAGGGGGTAAAAACGGAAATTGCCTCTACTGACGGTATATTTAGTAGTTTTGATGTAGGTTTAGATACCATTGGCGGAGATGGTCCTTTAACATCATTAGATATCTCCCCCTCAATTAACGAAAGCGAGCAAGTAGCATTTAATGCTGGCTTAGATGCTGGTGGTCAGGGAATCTTTGTCGGTGATGGTAAGTCAACTACTGAAATTGCTAATAGTTATGGGGAATTTGATCTGTTTAGTTCTCCAGATATTAATGACGAAGGAGCGATCGCTTTTCTAGCCCAGCGGGATGATGGCAGCCGAGGTATTTATCTCAACAGCTATGGGGAAACTGAATTGCTGGTAGATGATAGCGAACAGTTTAGTTTTTTTAATTCCCAACCCGCCCTCAACAATAATGGAGAAGTAGCCTTTTATGCCGAATTAGACGACGGCAGCACTGGTATCTATGTGGCATCAGAGATAGGTAGCGAGCTGGTTATCTCTGTAGGTGACGAACTTGATGGTTCGATAGTAAAAGACCTCATAATTGTCCAAGATGGACTTAATGATTTTGGTCAAGTTGCCTTTCAGGCTGAACTTGAAGATGGCAGTTTTGCGATTTTCCGTGCCGATCCCGTTGCTACCCCCAGTGATGGCAACGACAGACTATATGGCGATGTGGGCAATAATTATCTTGATGGTGGTGCTGGTGACGATTTGATCGTTGGTGGTGATGGTCATGATACATTGCTTGGCGGTAAAGGTAACGATATTCTGCGAGGTGGTGCAGGAAATGATGTTCTCGAAGGGGGAGCTGGTCATGATAAATTGTTTGGTGGTGAGGGTCACGATATATTTAAGCTTGCCTCGGGTTATGGCTCAGATTTGATTTTTGATTATGTTGATGGAGTAGATAAGTTTTCTCTGGGTACGGGATTACAATTCGACCATCTCGAAATATTGTCGAACGAGGGGGATACCGACATTACGCTTTCATCTACGGGAGAGATCTTGGCTTCCGTAGTTGGTATTGATGCTCAGGCGATCGAGGCAAGCGATTTTGTCTAAGTCTAAGTTTTAATTACCAATAATTCGGTTGTTGAGGAAAAGTAGAACTAAGGTAGTAAGAGCGATCGCTTTTATTACCTTTGCTTTTTTTTGTTGCAACTATAAACTTTTTTTAGACTTTATTACTCCATAACCTATACGTCTGGGCTGAGCTTCAGGAGTAGAATTAAACATTGAGCATCAAGCATTAACCAGTCATCGCTCACTACTAATTTGGCGAATACTGATTACTGAATTTCTGTCTACCAACCACTATGACCATTAATCATCTGCCCCACAATCAAAATCAATGAAGCGACATAATCCTGATTCATTTCTTATTAAAGCTACCTTGTTGCTAACCAGCACGCTAACTGTGATGGCGGGAGCAATCATCGCTCCTTCTCTGCCAGCAATGCAGGAGCATTTTGCCGATGTAGATCGTGCAGAATATTTGGTTAAATTAGCCTTGACCATTCCTGCCTTATTTATTGCTGTTGGGGGTTTAATCGTCGGAATATTGATTAATCGTATTGGGCGCAAGCCGTTGTTGATTGCCTCAACTCTACTATATGCCTGTACGGGTAGTGCTGGTTTTTTCCTCAATTCTCTGTGGGCAATTATCTTTAGTCGCGCTTTGTTGGGACTTGCAGTAGCAGGAACTATGACGGGAGTAATGACGATTATTACCGACTACTATCAGGGTCAAAAGCGAGCTAGCTTTATGGGTGCGCAAGCTGCTGCGATGGGGTTTGGAGGAATGGTATTTGCCGCTGTGGGGGGAATAAGTGCTGATTTTAACTGGCGTTTCCCTTTTTTGATTTATTTATTTTCTTTGTTCGTTTTGGTTTTGATTGCGATCGCCTTATACGAACCAGAGTTATCAAAAATCAGCACTACCAAAAATCGGACTCCGCCCAGACTTGCCAGAGAGTCAATTGGGATTATCTATGCTCTGGCAATGATCTATATGGTTGCGTACTATTTAATCTTTGTCCAGTTGGCTTTTTATCTGAAAGAAATTAGTAATTCCAGTGCAGCCGAAAGCGGCATGGCGATCGCTATATCTACCTTAGCTGGAGCGATCGCGTCTAGTCGTTACGGTGCGCTCAAAAAACGCCTCGATTTTAGCAGCATTATCATTATTGCCCTAATCTTAACAGCGATCGGTCAATTGATTATTGGCTTGGGCGATAGTTATCAAATAGTTTTATGTGGTTTAATTGTGAGCGGGTTGGGGTTTGGTTTAATCATGCCTAACTTTAGTAATTGGCTGGCAACTATCGTACCTGACCACCTACGCGGTAGAGCTTTAGGGGGATTAACTACCTTTATTTTCCTAGGTCAATTTATTTCTCCTATTCTCAGTCAACCCGTAATTCAAGTTGTGGGGTTGAGTCGTACATATACCCTAGGCAGTATTTTGCTGCTACAGATGGCGATTACCTTACTAGTAGTAAAAGTTTCTACAGCATTAGTTGCCGAGAAGATTTGAAATTAGAGACATGAAACTCTCAATTTTATTTGAATCACCTTTTTGGATTGGTTTGCTTGAATTAGAACGTGATGGCTTGTTATATGCAACCCGTCATGTTTTTGGTTCAGAACCTAGTTCAGAAAACGTCTATGAATTTATCCTCAGCGTACAGTACAGAATTTTAATCGATCACATGACGGTGGGTTTGCCCATCGATAGTGCCAAAAAACGACGCATCAATCCCAAACGCCTGCAACGTCAAATTAAACGCGAAAAAGAGCAAGCTGGTATTGCCAACCAGTCACGGGAAGTTATGCGACTTCAGCAGGAAGAAAACAAAAAAGAGCGTTGCTCAATTTCCCAAGCAGAACGAGCAGCTAAACGTAACTATCAGCGCGAACTTGCCAAAAACAAGCGAAAACAAAAACATCGCGGTAAATAAAAAGAAAGAAACAATTGCAGATCGACACAAAACAAACATAAATTGTGCAGTTTTAAAACCTTTCCTCATCTTGCTTCCAGCGTTCAGATGGCATACTTAAGGTACTCGATCGCTGAAGAAAGATTTGACACCTTTAAAAAGAGCTATGCACGGATCATATTTATTAACTGCCCGTGCCTCAGGCAAAGCACAAACGCGAACATTATGTTGAACTAGGCAATTTGTCATATGTCAGAACGAACATTAAATAAAGGTCGTATAGCAGTTTCGCTAGCCGGTCTTGCTTCTTTAGTTCCTGGTTTAGCTGCGCTATATTTATGGCGACTTCAAGCTAATCCTGCCAAGGTTACTACTGCCCCCGAGACAGCTCCTGAAACAGCTCCAGTTGTTAGAAACGTCACTGCTTTAGGTCGTGTTGAACCCCAGGGCGAGGTTATTACGATTAGCGGAACTAGTGGTAGTCGTATTAGCGAATTATTAGTTAGTGAAGGACAGCAAGTAAAGCAAGGAGAAATACTGGCGTACTTGGAAGATTATGGCGAAAGACTAGCGGAGAAAAATTTAGCTGCCAGTCAGCTAGCAGAAGCCCAGATGCGCTATGAAAGCGTAACTGAGTACAGCGAGGCTCAGATTGCCGAGGCGATGACTCGCATCGAGCAGATTAAAACACCGCAATCTTTTGAAGTTGATGCTCAAAAAGCTACGGTTAAGCAATTATCTGCCGAATTAGATACTGCCAGAAAAGATTATGAGCGCAATCAGTTTTTGGTAGAAGAAGGAGCAGTTTCACAGGAAATTCTCGACGAAAAAGCAGTTGCCTACTTTAGTAAACAAGCTGAACTAGAAAATGCCCAGGCACAGTTGGCGCAGTTTACTGAAACTCGCAGTACGGATTTAGAAAATGCCCAGGCGCAATTAAAGTCTGCCCAAGCACAGTTAGGACAAACTCAAAGCGAAATTGAAGTTCAGTCTGCCCAGAGCAATTTAGAATTAGCCGCAGCACGCTTAGAACGTACGATAGTTCGCGCTCCGCGACCAGGTAAAATTCTCGATATTGCTACTTATTCTGGAGAATCTATTGATGAAGATGGCATTTTGCAACTAGGCGATATTGAACAAATGTATGTGGTTGCAGAAATTTATCAAAGCGATATCGGTAAAGTTGAACTGGGTCAACAGGCGGTGATTAGCGGCTCTAGTTTGCCTAAAGACATCCAAGGCACAGTAGAGCGAATCAGTTCCCAAATTGGTAAAAATGACATTCTCAGTAACGATCCAGCGGCGGATGTAGATTCGAGGGTAATTGAAGTCAGAATTCGTCTTAATGAAGCCAGCAGTTCTGTGGTTACCAATCTGATTAATTTGCAGGTTGATGTAGAAATTGTGCCAGCAGATGTTTCCCTTAATCTTTAATTTACTCGTTCTTTTAACAAGAGTTTCTACAGATGTTTGGTTTAATTCCCCCTTTAGCATGGTTGCAGTTAACTAGAGAAAAAACCCGCTTACTAGTGGCATTAGCGGGAATTGCCTTTGCGGTCATTTTAATGCTGATGCAGCTGGGATTTCGTGATGCTCTATTTGATAGTGCGGTGAGAATCCATTATCGATTGAAAGGAGATATATTTTTGCTTGGTTCTCAATCTCTTTCGTTGGTAGAGTTAAAACAATTCTCGCAAAAACGTTTATATCAATCCTTAGGATTGCCAGATGTTGAGTCTGTTGGTTCGGTTTATATCGGCTATGGTTCGTGGAGAAACCCGCAAACGAGAAGAACTCGTAGCCTGATGACTATTGGTATCGATCCTGAAGGCAATGTGTTGGATTTGCCAGAAATTGAGCAAAATTTAGCTTTATTGAGGGAATCTGACGTGGTTTTATTTGATCGCGCTTCCCGACCAGAATTTGGTGATATAGAACAGTTGTTAAGCCAAAAACCGCAAGTCACTACTGAATTAGAAGACCGTCGAATTACCGTCAAGGGCTTGTTTACCCTTGGGGCATCGTTTGGTTCTGATGGTACGGTAGTTACCAGCGATCTTAACTTTGTGCGTCTTTTTGATCCCCAAAGAACGAGCGGTTTAATTGATATAGGTGCGATCTCTCTTAAACCTGGCGCGTCCGTTGCCAAAAATCTTCGAGAATTAAAGCGCAGCTTACCCAACGATATTCAAATCTTGTCGAAAGCCGAATTTATCGCCTTAGAGAAAAGCTACTGGGGAGGAAGCACCGCCATTGGCTTTATCTTTACTCTCGGAACAATTATGGGGTTTGTAGTTGGGACAGTCATTGTCTATCAAATCCTTTATGCCGATGTTACCGATCAGATGATAGAATACGCCACCCTCAAAGCAATGGGCTACAGTAACTCATTTTTGTCTAAACTTGTCTTTCAAGAAGCAATTATTCTCTCAATTTTAGGATTTATTCCTGGATTTGCTTTGTGCTTGGGACTTTATGAGAATGCCAAAGAAGGGTCTGGTTTACCTCTAGCAATGACCTGGGAACGAGGTTTAACCGTTCTGATGCTCACGATTTTGATGTGCATTATCTCAGGAATCATTGCCATGCGTAAAACTCAATCTGCCGATCCAGCCGATATTTTTTAAACCCATGCAACCAAATACAGTTGTGGCGATCGATAAGCTAAATTATTTTCATGGTAAGGGTAATCTACGTAAGCAAATTTTATTTGATATTGATGTCAAAATCAATGCAGGAGAAGTGGTCTTCTTGACTGGCCCTTCTGGCTCGGGTAAAACCACCCTACTAACCTTGATTGGCGGACTGCGATCGCTTCAAGCAGGAAATCTGAAAGTTTTGGGGTCAGAGTTAAATGGCGCTTCATCAAAAAAACTGAGGCAGATGCGTCGCCAGATCGGCTATATCTTTCAAGGGCATAATTTGTTGAATTCTCTAACTGCCAGACAAAACGTGCAAATGGCACTAGGGCTACATGCAGATATCTCTCGCCGTGAAGGTTTAGAACGAGCAGAATACCTCTTAAGTGCGGTTGGTTTAGCTGATTTTATCAACCAGCATCCCCACAAGCTCTCGATTGGACAACAACAGCGAGTGGCGATCGCTCGTGCTTTAGTTGCTCATCCCAAAATTGTTTTAGCCGATGAACCCACCGCTTCTTTGGATAAAAAATCGGGTTTAGAAGTGATCGAGCTGATGCAGCATTTAGCCCAAAAGCAAAGCTGTACGGTAGTTCTAGTGACTCACGATGTTCGCATTTTTGACTTTGCCGATCGCCGACTCAACTTAGAAGACGGGCGTTTAACTCCTTCAGACTAATTACTTATTAAAACTACTTAAAGCTGCAAACATCATCACAAGGTAAAGATCATGACTAATATTCACCAAATTTCCTGTGCTGTTGGCGTAGGTACAGCTATATTTTTTGGCAATACAATCTCAGCTCATGCCGACAGTTCGCCTCAGCTTGATGGCGCTACGCCTAAGCAACTTCGGTTACAGCCGAACAAGTTAAAAGTTACTTTATCAATGGCATCTTTACCTAATTCAAGTCAAACCAATATCCCCCACCCAAGCCAATTTTTAACGGCTTCTAATTGGAATTTTTTACCGCTACAAAGTAAACTAGCGCAATTATCCCCCATCTCCCCCCAAGACACACCAGGAGAAGATTCTACGCTACCCTCGATCCTGAGATTAGATGTATTCAGTAATGATGCTGATCCCTTACTACTTCCCTCTCAACCCGAAGAAGTAACTATTGATTTGGAGCAGCCGATTACTTTAGAAGATGCTGTATCTATAGCTTTGACTAACAACCAAGAGGTAGAGATAGCTCGATTAACTATCAATCGCTCATTAGAAGAATTACAAGAAGCCAGGGCTGCACTATATCCTAGCCTAACTTCATCAGTGGGGTTTGACAATCGACTAACAGCAGGTGCAGGTGCGCCTACAGGAACGGGTAGCCCAGCCACTGGTGCGCCAGAAACCCTCTCAATTGATAATTCGGCTACCAACACATTTAATAGTTCGTTATCTCTTAGTTACGATCTTTATGATGGTGGAGCTAGAGGCGCCAGTATTGGTAGTGCCGAAAAACAAATCCGTGTAAATCAGCTAGCCTTAGAGCAGACGATTGAAGAAACTAGGTTACAGGTTGCCACCGACTACTACGTTTTCCAGGGTGCCGAAGCTCAAGTGGAAATCGAACAGGCAGCAGTACAAGATGCAACTCAAACTCTCAAAGATGCCGATCTTTTAGAACGAGCGGGAGTCGGCACAGAATTTGAAGTCTTGCAGGCAAGGGTGGCGTTGGCTCAGGCACAACAAACGTTAAATATTGAGCAAGCGAATCGAGATATTGCTCAAAGACAGTTGGCAGATACTCTCAATATAGGACAAAAAGTTGAGCTACAAACTGCTGGGGAGATTGAACCTGCTGGTACATGGTCACGTTCTTTGCCCGAAAGTATTATCTTGGCATATGATAATCGTGCTGAATTAAGACAATTTTTGCTGGAGCGAGACATTAATGCTGAACAACGTCAAATCGCTTTAGCCGAAAATCGACCTCAAGTTGCTTTGGCTGCTACTTACGATCTTCAAGAACAGTTGGATGACGGCTCAGATCTTACCGATGGTTATTCAGTTGGCGCAACTGTACAATTGGCATTGTTTGATGGTGGTGCAGCACGTGCCTTAGCTAGGCAATCGGAAACAGATATTGAAATAGACGAAGCAGAATTTGCCAATCAACGGGATACAATTCGTTTTGAAGTAGAAGATGCTTATTTTAGTCTGAACGCTAATCAGAAAAACATTGATACGGCAGAGCAAGCTGTCGAACTGGCTGAAGAAAGTCTGCGCCTAGCAAGATTGAGATTCCAGGCAGGTGTGGGTACGCAAACTGACGTAATCGTGGCTCAAGCAGAGCTAACTACTGCCCGTGGTAATTTGCTCAGCGCTATCATTGACTACAATCAATCTTTTGCTGAACTAGATAGAGCGATTAGCGATCTACCCGATCGCGATTCAACAGATTTACCCTAAATATTAACGTTCTTCCTTAGTATTAAAAAGGCACTAAGTCAATACTACAAATAAGCTAAATTTTGCTTTTGTCAAGAAATACAAAGTAAAATTTGGCAATTTTTTTTAGGGCAGTTTAACTAATATTTAAACTATCAAAATTAAACTGTAAATCGATAAAATCTATTATTTTCAGTTTGTCAGACTAAAGTTGGATGAAATTTATATTTCATTGTCTTATTCTTAGAATAATCGCTGTGATACATTTATGTCAAAACGAAGTTACAAAAAAAAGTTTGAATTGTTTGCAATTCAAACTTTTAGCAGTTAATATCTATCCTAAATTAGCAGCTTGTGAAAGATTAGCCAAAAAGACTCTTAACTTTAGAGCAATATTACGTCAAAACTAGGAAGGATCATGTCTTCAAACATTAACAATGACGAGGATAAATCAATTAAATTGGAGTTAAACTCAGTTTGTTTGCTCAATAGAAGAGTTAGTTTGGTAACTAGTGAGTAAGTATTCAGGTATCAAAAAGAGAT
>JAIMKV010000071.1 GCA_020692205.1 Myxosarcina sp. GA_180221_E-2-1-MAG-40_15 | reverse complement strand
TTGTCTATTTTCAAGACAGGTCAAGCAGCACAAGGAAGAACTAATTGATAAAACCTTAGTGGCAGTCAAAGACAGGCTGACCAAAGAAATCAACTACTGGGATTATCGCGCAGCCGAACTTAAGCAACAAGAAGAAGCAGGTAAAACCAATGCCAAGATTAACTCTGCTAAAGCCAGAGCCAGAGCAGATGAACTACAGGTTAGATTAGCTCGACGTATCGACGAATTACAGCAAGAAAGACGCTTATCTCCTTTACCTCCTGTAGTAGCAGGAGGAGCATTAGTTGTGCCAGTTGGTTTGCTACAGAGATTACAGGGGAAAAGAGAACCAAAAGCCCAAATGTTTGCCAGAGAAACCAAACGAGTAGAAATGTTTGCCATGAATGCAGTGATAGCAGCAGAGAGGAAATTAGGCTATGAACCTCAAGATGTAAGCAGCCTTAAATGTGGTTACGATATTGAGTCCCGCATTCCTGAAACAGGAGCGTTGAGATTTATCGAAGTCAAAGGCAGAATTAAAGGAGCGGAAACAGTTACCGTTACCAAGAACGAAATTATTACTGCTTTGAATAAACCCGAACATTATATTTTGGCAATTGTAGAAGTTCCACCATCTGAAGAATTTAACGCAGGTGATGCTTGGAAAGTTAAAGAGCTATCTAGCAGTTACAAAGTTCAAGATGATGATTGTATAGTCAGCTATGTCAGGCAGCCATTTCAGAAAGAGCCTGATTTTGGCGTGACAAGTGTTAATTATAATTTGCAGGAATTAAAACAACGGAGTCAGAAACCTTGCTAATTAGGTTTTTGGAAGTTTATTAACAAACAAAGCAAGCTCAATCATAAATCCAATCAGACAAGAAAGGTTTAACTTTAGTTAGCAGTACGCGCAAGTTTTGATAGGGAACTAAACCCTCATGTTGCAGACGACCGAGAATGATACCTGGATGTCTATTTTGAGATTCAGCAAAATTAGTTATTGCTTTTTTGGAAAATCTTGGTTGTGTTTCGTTGATAAAAGAATTTAAAGATTGTCCCTCTATCAACCAATCACCAGCTAATTGGTTTGCCTCTTCTTCTTCTGAATTTGTTTCTAATTCATCAAGATTATCTAGGTAGACTCCTTGATGTCCAGCAACTATATGACCGAGTTCGTGCATTAGACTAAACCAAAAACAATCGATTCTATTGTGTCTCAGGGTAAGAGCAACTACTGGATGATTTCCTAAATAAAAAGCAGCACCATCTAAATATGTTTTGTTTAAATGAGGAACGATCGCAAAATGAACACCTAAATCGATTAACATCTGAGGAACGTGGGCTACATCTTCTTCTCTTTTTGCACAGCTAAGAATACGAGGAATTGCTTCAGTCAGTTTATCTAACTGGAATTCTCCAGGTGTTTGCTTACTGACTAACTGCTCGACTCTTCTGCACCAAGCGATTTTAGCACTATCTTCTGGTTCGAGAATTTGATGGGAGGAAATGCTCTCGATCAGAGAGCATATTCCACTTTCGTGTTGACTGTGACGGAAATTAACGGAGAATTGAGGAGTTTCTTGAGGTGAGTTAATACCTAAAAATTGACATACTGATTGCTCAAGCTCATCTAAGGATTCTGTAGATTTTATCCATTGACGTTTGACCAATTCAGAAATCGGCGCAAGAGTATACAAACGACTCCGACGCTCAATTTCCGACTCTTTCTGCTTTTTTTTTGCCAGATTTAAACGATAATTAGTCTCTAAATTAGTCCAAAATTCCGCAGTAGTTCCCAATGCTGCTGATAATTCTCTAGCTGTCTCTGGAGTGATTTGTTTTGTTCCTTTAACTATTTCGTTAATAGTTTGTGTTGGACGTTTGGTAATTTTAGCTAAATCCTTTTGAGTCCAACCCCGCGCATCCAATTCTCGTAGTAAAATGCGCCCTGGTGATATCGCCCTAGCTGGTGTTAAAGTGTTGCTCATCCTTGCCTCCTTCTCCCCTATTTTTAGTGATAGTCCTCAATATCAACGATTAGGACATATTTGCCTGGATTGGATTCATCTTTCTCAAGTATCACAATTAAACGCCATTGTTTATTTAGACGTAACGACCTTTGATTTTCCTTACCTCGTTTACCTGAAAGTTTTTCAAATCTCAGACCCTTATTGGCGTATAAATCTTGTTCGCTTTCGGCTGCTGCAATAATTGCCATAACTTCAAAGAAGTCATCTATAACATCAGGATACTTATGAGCATTTTTTGCCTCTGTATAAAGTAGTTTTATTTTATTTTTCTTAAATTTAAACCTCACATCTCACCTTCTATAAATACAGAAGAGTCTTCCGCATTATAGACTGCTTAATTCAGCCTTAGGGTGAATTAGTGAATTTATATTTATTTTATACTTAACTCATACCTAATAACTATAAAGATTTGATAGAGTTGCCTCGATAATGTAGTAATAGTTAAATCTCCTTAATGGTATTCACTGCAATAGAATTTATTTAACAAAATTTACTGAGGGTAGTGATTTTATTGAGAAATACTGAGGTAGATAGTTCAACTAAGCAGCAATGATAGTTGGTTGTTCTATCTGCCAACTTTATGTCTTACCGTAAAAAACTAATCGAAGTTTCCATGCCTCTTGAGGCAATAAACCAAGAATCAGCAAGGGAAAAATCGATTCGGCACGGGCATCCTTCTACGCTACATTTATGGTGGGCAAGACGACAATTGCTTGGTTGTGGGCAAGAACGGTTAAATGTCCTAATCCTGCTTGTGGTTGCCAGATGCCTTTAGTAAGTACGTTTCAATTATCAACCAAAAAAGCAAAAGAAGCCTGGATTGAGCCAATCATAGATCGTAGCCAGCAGCCACCTATTGTAAATTTTGAAGTAAAAACAGGTAAAACAAATAGATGCAACTACTTCAGAAATTTATCGAGAATCAATAGTTGTGTCAACAGACCCGCCTTATTACGATAATATTTGTTATGCAAACCTATCAGATTTTTTCTATGTTTGGCTGCGTCGTTCTCTAAACGCTATCTATCCCGACCTTTTCAGCACTCTCCTTGTACCTAAAGAGCCAGAATTAGTTGCTACTCCTTATCGTTTCGGAGGAAGTAAAAAGAAAGCAAAAGAATTCTTTGAAACAGGCTTAAACAAAGCTTTTGAGCGAATGCGTAAAATGGCAAGCAATCAATATCCTCTGACTATTTATGACGCATTTAAACAAACAGAAACTAATGGCGAAAACGGTAATTCAACCACAGCTTCAAATGGTTGGGAAACAATGCTAGAAGGACTTATCAAAGCAGGTTTTTCTATCACAGGGACTTTACCTTTGCGTACAGAACTAAGTAATCGTATGGTTGGTAATGGTGCAAATGTTCTTGCTTCCTCGATCGCTCTTGTCTGTCGTCCTCGCCTAGAAAATGCCCCATCAGCATGTCCGTATTCTCTCGCTACAGCAAAGTATTGGAAGCAGATGGCAATCCCATGCGCGTCCGTACCGCCTTACAAATCATTAACTCCTATATCGATGAATTTCTCAACGAACAAGAAGGAGAGTTCGATCCCGATACACCTTGGGCTTTGACTTGGTTTGAACAATACCAATTTGAGCCAGGACAATATGGCGATGCAGAAACCCTTTCTAAAGCGAAGAATACCAGTATCAAAGGTTTAGCAGGAATTCTGTTAGCTAAAAACGGTAAAGTAAGGCTGCTGAAAAGGGAAGAGATGTTGCCCTCACCCCAGCCCTCTCCCATTGGGAGAGGGAGAATTAAAGCAGGGAGTAATGACTGGGAGGCTACCCAACACCTGATTCAAACCCTGGATAAACAAGGAGAAACTGGCGCAGCTTTACTAGTGGCTCAACTGGGAGACAAAGGCAAAATATGTCGAGATTTAGCCTATCGATTGTATGTGATTTGCGATCGCCAGGGCTGGACACAGGAGGTAATTTCTTACAACAGTCTGGTTACATCCTGATCAGAAATCTCTCGTCTAGCAGCAATGGAACAACAGCTAGAAACAGTTGTACAGGGAGAATTAGTAGTATAGTTTTAGGACATAGGAAACAGGGAACAGGGAATAGTTTGGTTGTAATCTGTAACCTATAGCCTGCAATCCATAACCTAAAAGCAAATAAGATGAATACTAAGCTAGTTGAATCTTTGGTTCAAGTTATTAATTCTCTGTCATCAGAAGAAAAGAAATTACTGGAAGAAAAGCTAAAACTACAGTCAGATTGGGAGAAAACCCTAGAAAGAATTGAAGCACGAAGAAAAAAAATCCATGCACGTCGCGCTGGAAAA
Organism: Myxosarcina sp. GA_180221_E-2-1-MAG-40_15; assembly: GCA_020692205.1. Taxonomy (GTDB): domain Bacteria; phylum Cyanobacteriota; class Cyanobacteriia; order Cyanobacteriales; family Xenococcaceae; genus Waterburya. The sequence continues at coordinate 20,543 of JAIMKV010000071.1, read as the reverse complement.
CCTTTTAAACCATCCGTAACTGAAATTATTCATCAAATGCGGGAAGAAAGGGACGAACAACTTATGCAGGCTTGTTGTTCTCAAGACGAAGAACAATAATGCCAAAAGTTATTTGTGTTGATGCTAATTTTATCGTGCGCTTGTTGTCCGATCCTCCTAATACACTCTCCTATAGTAATTTGTGGCGACAATGGAAAAGTTCGGGCGATCGCATAATTGCTCCCACAATATTTTGCTACGAAGTCACCAATGTCTTCCATCGCATGAGTTTAGCAGGGCAAATCTCATCTTAAGAAGCAGAACAATTGTTAGAAGAAGCTTTAAATTTAGGTATTACTTTGTATGGTGATAAAGCGTTACATAAATGGGCTTTAGCCTTAGCAAAAACTCTTAACCTTTCTGCTGCTTATGATGTTCATTACCTTGCTCTTTCAGAGAGGTTTAATGCTGAATTTTACACTTCGGATAAAAGACTATTTAATAGCGTAAAAGAAACTATTACCTCGATTCATCTAGTTACCCAAAATCGATTATGAATAGTAATTATCGCGGTCGAGAAATATTCTTTCTTGATGAGCAAGTTTGATTCGAGGATCTTCAGTGGTAAAACGCCAATCAATTTTTGAATCTTCTTGATTGCGCTGTTGAGATGGTCACAAAGAAGCTTAACTTTACGAGCATAATGGTTCTTCTGATGTATGCTCACTCTGGTATAAATCTAAAACTACTTCCATTTGTGCGACGAAACGGGCTAGATTTTTTTCAGGAATACGGGATCTTGGTTTTTTCCAAGGTCGTAATTGATTTTTTTTAGAGTTTGGCGGATTGTTTCACGACTGATTTGAGTCGCAATGCTACGTTTTTTCAACTCATTGACTAGCAAACTCAATGTCCATCTATCTCTTCCGTCTGGAGCAGTTGAGCAACAAATAGCAATTAAATGTGCTTCCTTTTCTCCATCTAGCTTTTTCGGTACTGGAGGAGAAGTCCGCATTTTTCGATTTAATGCTGGTGCAACTCCTTTGGTGACATACCTTTTACGAACTCTAGCTACTGTGTAAGGATGTACTCCTAATGCGGAAGATATCTGCTCGTCTGTCCATCCATCTTCTGAATGTCCTACGTCTGACAGCAATAACATTTGAGCGTGAAGAATTTTTTTGACTGGTGCTTGACCATTTTGCGCAATTTGTTGAAGTTGATATCGTTGTTTATCGCTTAAATCGATGATGTACTTGTTTGGATTGACCATGGGCTTTTTTCATTTCTCTTTACCCAATATTTTAGTCTAGACGCGCTAGTATACTCAGTGACATTAAGCATTCACCAACGCCAAAAGTCAATAGCCGCTAGCTACAAGTAAGATCGCTTGAGTTAAAACTTAAGTTAACTGGATGTTATTTTTTTTTAGTTAGATCTACGGCTTCTAATTCAGATAAGTTGAAGGTGACTAGCTTATCCCAGTTTCCACCTTCAAATAGTACAGCGACTCTGCCGTTGTCGATACGCTGTACTAAGCCTTGGAAGTTATAGTAGATATCGTTAGAATTGGTAATTTTGACAGTTGCACCAGGTAAAATAATCATATGCTAAATGCGATCGCTTTTGATGTAATTTATCTTATTTAGCATACCAAGTAAACTCGTTCAGTCAAACAGACTAGTCGTTAATCGCATCTAATATTTCATCAGAAGTCGGATTATAGTTTGGTTCAGATAGCTGTATATTCTCTTTCCAGATATAGTAAACTTGCTCTAAAGTTCCTTCATGATGACTCCATGAGCCTGAATAGTCGCTAAAATTTAGTTTAACCAACAGCCATTCTTGCTGAGGTGAATCTAAGGGCTTGGTCGTAAAAATAAATCCAGCTTCATTAGCTTGATATTCATATAGTTCCAGGGAATATAAAGAACCTTGCCAACCATATTCCCCTGATACTGTAGCCTCTATTGCTGCTTTTTCTGTATCGTTTTTCGGGGTAAAAATAAAAGCTTTTTTTGGTTTGGCCGTATAAATCATTGGCGACCAGCTAAACTTATTGAGCATAAATTCAGCTAGTTTTTGTAGAGCCTGTTGGTCAGTGGTCATCAGCCAAATTTCTGATTCAAGCTGACTGCTTATTGTCCATTTAATTTGATTCCTAAACTTATAGGCTACTGCTGCAAAAGCATTATCTTCAGCTAGTTTGTGATCGATCCCTACATAGCCTTCATTTAACAGTTCGTCAATGGTTTTTAACGACGGGAAAGGCTTTTTATAAGAAAAATCATAGTATGTTGGTCTAGCTTGAAGATGAAACCCAGCCAAGGTACTATTTTGCTCTAGCTTATTTTTCTGTTTACCTTTCATGATAGATGCTACCTTACAGAGAACTTAGATCTATTGTTCCCTAAAAATTATTAAAGATATAATTATCTTCTTAAAAAGCAGCAATCACTTATTTTATAGGCTTTTTATCTTTGGTTTAGTTAGATAACAATTGAAATAAGAAAATATCTGATGATGCAACTACAATTGTTCGTTATTATCTCAAGAAAATTAGCAAGATTACTACTAATCCAAAATTTAGCCAACTAAAGATTACTTGAACTGCTTTTTACCTAAAAAATATTATAATTCAAAACTGGAAATAATTTTTAATGTGCTTTTAAAGCTGTGTCTTTACCTAGTATTTAAAAGTTTTAGCTAAAAAATCGCTTAAGCTATGAAACAAATAGTTAAACGAATTATCTGCTTTTGAGGCTTTGCCAAAATTACAAATAGACTTGGGCGAATAAATTCTTGTAAGATCGTAAAAATAAAATCTTCGTAATCTAACTAATCAAAAAACATAATTTAATTGTTCCAAGATATAGATAAAATAGACTTTGTGCTACTAGTCTATTTTATCTATGTCTGAGATTGGATCTATTCCCTTTAGTGCCGCAGAAATTGCCTCAGAAGGTATCAAACCAGAGGAATATCAAGAAATTGTTAACCGCCTAGGTCGTCATCCTAACCAAGCCGAATTAGGTATGTTTGGGGTAATGTGGTCCGAACACTGCTGTTATAAAAACTCTCGACCCTTATTAAGCCAGTTTCCAACTACGGGGGCAGCCTGCGGCGCGCTGCGCGATCGCGTTTTGGTTGGGCCAGGAGAAAATGCAGGAGTAGTTGATTTAGGTAACGGTCTACAGCTAGCTTTTAAGATTGAATCCCATAACCATCCTTCGGCAGTGGAACCTTTTCAGGGTGCAGCCACAGGAGTCGGGGGAATTTTGCGCGATATTTTTACCATGGGCGCACGTCCCATTGCGATTCTCAATTCTTTACGCTTTGGTAACTTAGAAGATGCGCGCACTAGAAGGATCTTTCAGGGTGTCGTTGAAGGTATATCTCACTATGGCAACTGCATTGGCGTACCAACGGTAGCAGGAGAAATTTACTTCGACCCGGCTTATGCGGGTAATCCTCTAGTCAATGCCATGGCACTAGGTTTGATGGAAACCGAGGAAATTGTTAAATCTGGTGCCTCAGGCATAGGTAACCCCGTGCTGTATGTCGGATCGACTACTGGCAGAGATGGCATGGGAGGGGCAAGTTTTGCCAGTGCCGAATTAACCGATGATTCTATGGACGATCGCCCTGCGGTACAGGTTGGCGATCCCTTTTTGGAAAAGTCTTTAGTCGAAGCTTGTTTAGAAGCATTTAAAACTGGTGCAGTAGTGGCAGCTCAAGATATGGGTGCAGCAGGGTTAACCTGTTCTACTTCCGAGATGGCAGATAAAGGCGGTGTGGGTATTGAATTGGATTTAGACTTAATTCCTGCTAGAGAAGCAGGCATGACTCCCTATGAATATTTACTCTCTGAGTCTCAAGAAAGAATGCTGTTGGTGGCACAAAAAGGTAGAGAACAAGAGCTAATTGATATTTTCCACCGCTGGGAACTTCAGGCGGTGGTGGCAGGTTCGGTCATTGAAGAACCAGTAGTGAGAATTTTATCTCAGGGTGAGATAGCTGCCGAAGTTACCGCTACTGCTTTAGCAGATGATACGCCAATTTATCATCGGGAGTTATTAACCGAACCTCCTGCTTATGCTCAAAAAGCTGCTCAATGGACAGCGGATAGTTTACCAGGCTGCGATTATCAGGGTATAGACGTACAGGGAACATATAAAACTTGGAACGAAATTTTGCTACAGCTATTGGATACTCCCACGATCGCCTCTAAACAGTGGGTATATCGTCAATACGACCATCAGGTACAAAACAATACCATAATGTTACCTGGTGGGGCAGATGCAGCCGTAATTAGAGTGCGTCCAATTGATGCCAAACCAGAAGACTGCACGATTGGAGTGGCTGCAACCACCGACTGTAATTCTCGTTATGTCTATCTAGATCCTTATGAAGGGGCAAAAGCAGCCGTAGCAGAAGCTGCTCGTAACTTAAGCTGCGTCGGTGCCGAACCTTTAGCGGTAACGGATAACCTTAACTTTGGTAGTCCCGAAAAACCTGTAGGCTATTGGCAACTAGCTAACGCTTGTCGGGGTATTGCTGATGCTTGTCGGGAAATGTGTACTCCTGTTACTGGTGGCAATGTTTCTCTTTATAACGAAACTTTAGATTCACAAGGTAATCCTCAGCCAATTTATCCTACCCCTGTAATTGGGATGGTTGGTTTAGTTCCTGATCTTACCAAAATCTGCGGACAGTCTTGGCAGCACTCAGGAGATCTTATTTATCTTCTAGGTAATTCTCAACCAACCTTAGCTGCATCTGAGTATTTGGCGACAGTTCACCATCAAGTCGCAGGTAAACCCCCAGTAGTAGATTTTGAATTAGAAAAAAGCGTTCAAGCAGCCTGTCGCCATGGAATCCGCCAAGGGTGGATTCAATCCGCTCACGATTTAGCCGAAGGAGGTTTGGCGATCGCCTTAGCCGAAGCTGGTATCGGGAATGGCTTGGGTGCAACTATAAATATTGCCGTATCTGAATCACAGCGTTTAGATGAAGTGCTGTTTGGTGAAGTTGCCAGCCAAATTATCGTTTCGGTTAATCCAGATCTGATTGATACCTGGGAAGCTTATTTACGCGAGCATTTAGCCAATAGGTGGAACAAAATAGGCATCGTCAACCAATCCCAATCAGACCTAAGGATTTTAACAAACGATAATCTTTCGTTAATTAATGTTAAAATTACAGAGTTAGCTGTTGTCTGGTCACAGGCAATAGAAAACCGATTGGTTTGCTAATGCTGCATATGTATAGTTTAAGAACTCAAAACTTTCTAACCATCGCCATCAGCCGATCCAACATCTGGACAAGCGCAAAGTTGAGAAAAGACGCACCTGCGCCATTGTTTTGCCATAGCACACACTTTTTAGCCAACATTGAATTAACAGCATTTCTCCCCATAATTAATCTGGAAAATGTTAGGAGCATTATTACCAGCAGCCAATATTTATTACCTGTAAATACTTAATTACCTCAAGGTAGGAGCAAGCCAAGAGCATGATGCCACAACAGTCTTTCGAGTGGACAGAAAATACTGATTCTTTAATCAGCCGTCAGCCTAGCGACAAACCAGAAGAAGCCTGTGGCGTATTTGGGGTGTATGCTCCAGAAAAAGCTTTGGAAGTAGCCAAACTAACCTACTTTGGTCTTTATGCTCTACAACACAGAGGACAGGAATCGGCAGGTATTGCTACCTTAAAACAGGGACAAGTTTATTGCCACAAAGATATGGGTTTAGTCTCCCAAGTTTTTAATGAAAAAATATTAGAGCAGCTACCAGGAGAGATTGCCGTTGGTCATACGCGCTACTCGACCACGGGATCGAGCCTCAAAGAGAATGCTCAGCCAGTTGTTTTAGATACTAGACTAGGTAAATTAGCTCTGGCTCATAATGGTAATTTGGTTAACGCTGTAGAACTTCGCCAGCATTTGAGCCAGAGAAAAGCTAGTTTTATTACTTCTACCGATTCAGAGATGATCGCCTTGACCATAGCTGATGAGGTAAATCAAGGTAAAGATTGGATTCAGGGCGCAATTAGTGCTTTCAAACTATGCAATGGGGCATATAGCTTAACGATCGCTACTCCAGATGGTTTGATGGGAGTGCGCGATCACAATGGAATTCGTCCTTTAGTAATTGGGATCTTATCAGGAGAAGACGGTCAAGGCGATCGCTATGTCTTATCCTCCGAAACCTGCGGGTTAGATATTATCGGCGCCGAATATGTGCGTGATGTTCATCCAGGAGAGCTAGTTTGGATCACAGATTCAGGCATGGTTTCAATCAACTGGGCAGAACAAGCTGAGAAAAAGCTATGTATCTTTGAAATGATTTACTTTGCTCGTCCTGATAGCGTGATGCACGGCGAGACTTTATATAGCTACCGCATTCGTTTAGGTAGACAGTTGGCTAGGGAATCTTTTGTTGATGCAGATTTAGTAATTGGCGTACCTGATTCTGGTATTCCTGCTGCGATCGGGTTTTCCCGTGAATCTGGACTTTCCTATGGCGAAGGACTGATTAAAAATCGCTATGTAGGACGTACTTTTATTCAACCGACTCAAAGTATGCGCGAGGCAGGTATTCGCATGAAGCTAAACACGCTTAAAGATGCTTTGCAGGGTAAAAGAATCATTATTGTCGATGATTCCATCGTCAGAGGCACAACCAGCAAAAAGATTGTTAAAACCCTTAGAGATGCTGGAGCGACCGAAGTACACATGAGGATTTCTTCCCCTCCCGTAACTCACCCCTGTTTCTATGGCATTGATACTGATAACCAAGATCAGCTAATTGCGGCAACTAAATCGGTTAAAGAGATTGAACAAAGAATTGGTGTAGATACCTTAGCGTATTTAAGCTGGTCAGGGATGTTAACAGCAACTCAGGAAAATACAGATCATTTCTGTTCTGCTTGCTTTACAGGAGATTACCCTGTCACTATTCCCGAAGATGTCAGACGTTCCAAATTGATGTTGGAAAAGACTACGGTTTAATTGTGTTCTTTGTAGTCTTTTCTAACTTAGTAAAAACTGGTTGTCTAGTCTTTTTAGTTGATTAGTACCAACAACAATTATTCATTTACTTGTAATGAACTCGGACAAAAAATTTGCGCTCCTAGTTTTAGGAATTCCTTTGATAGGTTTGCTTTACTGTGGTTTGGGAATAGCCGCCATGACATCTTTGCCTGCGGTACGAGAAAATCCTTTAGTTTCTGGAGCAATTTTTATTCTATTGCCATTTTGCATTGCTGCCTATACTTGGATTTCTGCTTCGGCCAAAGCTTATAAAAAATAAGAGATTGATGAACTGAAGCCACTGCATTAGTTGAAATGAACCAGGGCTGTTTCTTTAAGAACAAAAATACTTGTCTATCAAGAGAAATACTAATTTGACTTTTCCAAATAAATTCTCTGCAACTTCAGCAGGATGTTGCTATTGAGCGATCAGTTTACTAATTAAAATACTAACCTTAGTCTTTTAGTTCAACGCAAACACTTGATCAACAACTTAATTAACAAAGCGATCGCAGAGTGTGACGGGGTGTATAAAGGAATCCCCTTCATCTCTTTTGGTTGTCGCTTTGAGGAGAAATCTTATGACCAACACAGAATTTGAATCAGAGTACGCAAATCAAAATCCTTATCCTAACATTCCTCCAATCATTGAAAGCCTTGACAGCGAATATTTAAGCAGTGGTGTAACTAGTTCTGTATCAATTGCAGGGCATCCTATTCATCCGATTATCGTTATCTTTCCCGTGGCTTTTTTAACTGGTGCTGCTGGTAGCGATCTCGGCTATTGGCTAACCAAAGACTTGTTCTGGGCGCGCGCCTCAACTTGGCTAATTGGACTGGGTTTGAGCGCAGGTATTTTGGCGGCTTTAATCGGAATGTTAGATTTTTTGAAAGTTCCTAAAGTACGTAAGCGTACTGCTGGCTGGGCGCATATGATTCTTAACGTTACGGCTTTAGTTCTGACCGCAATTAATTTTTGGTTGAGACTAGATAACCCAAATTTTATCGTCCCCATTGGGTTAATTGCTTCTTTGTTAGTAGCTACACTACTGGGTCTAGGGGGTTGGTATGGCGGAGAACTCTCTTTTCGGCATAAAATTGGGGTCATTGGTCCTAATGAAACTTAAATAGCAAGTAGCTTTTGGATTAAGTACCCAAACACGATCTCACTTTACTTCACCATGAGTTTGTTGACAATCCAGTGAGGAAATATTGGCAATGGTTAAGTTGATCAATATTTCCTTTACTGGCTAGGACAAATAGTTTTCAAAGAAAGTCAGGCAGAGAAAATCTAGAGTTGGCTGATAATCTTTTGCACTACTTGTATATCTGTTATTGCTTGCCAGCCAAATAATCCTAAAACGCCAATATTTATCGCAAAATGGAGCTTACGCGCCACATATTACCTTTTTGCATGAAAGGCGACAGGGAAGCAGAAGTGGCGATTAAGCTTACTACAATTAAACCGACAATTAAATGAGAGCCAAAAAAGATTTTGCCTTTGGTTGGGCAATTTTACAGCTGTCGTGATTTAGATTGCAACCAAACCCGTCTGGCGTAGAATAAAAAAGAGAATGGAGTTAACAATACTGAGTGCGATCGCTCCCAAAATTGCGCTGCCAAATCCCCACCTTAAGCGAAATCCCTCCACTAACCAGGCTGCTAGACCAAACACAATTATGCTGCCGATCAAGGGAATCAATCCCAGACTAAAAATGGCATTTGCCGTTCTAAACCAGCCAGGAAACAAACCCCAAATGCCATTGAACGCACCAATAATCGCCCCAGCAATCAAAGCAATCACAGGATTATCAACCTCAACGCCTAAAGGTAGCTTTGAGATGATTAATAAACTAATTGCGATGACTACAACCGAAATAACAAACCCCAGCATTTAGGCACTCCTTCAATACAACTCTTTTAGAAAAATATTACCAGTTGATCGTTGAAAATTGACAATTGATAATTATTAATTTACAGATCTAAAGCCAGATAATTCCAGCGGAATTCAACTACAGTGTCATCGGTGCAACAGGCTCAACATCGGGATCTGCTCCACCAATCTGATTAGTTCGTAACACCCACGCCGAACCACCCTGACTGAGAAAAGCTTGAGTCACCTCATCGCTGGTTAGGCGCGGTAAGATAGTACGCCAACTAAGTAAACTGCGGATTAAGTTTCGTACTGGATTATCTTCCAGGGTACTACCCAATACTTCAGCCTGATTTTTCCAGTCGGCTCGTGCCGTTCCCCACGGTAAGAGTAAGCGTTTTAAATCTTTACCTAACTGTTCTAACTGCTCCAATCTGTGCAACTGTTCGGGATTTTGTTGTTTCCATTCTTCAACGTCTGGGTGAGAACGAATTAATATAGCTATTCGTCTCAGTGCCGCGTATAGTGCTTGATTGGCATCTTGGGTACAGTTATTGGCTGGCCCGACGAAAGTTCCGCCTGTCCCATCGCCAATGCGATAGCGAGCCGCCATAATTTCTAGCTGATAGATGACTTCATCTAAAGGCGATCGCTTCCAACCATCCTGGGTTTCATAATCGCCAGTAAACCCGTCAAGTTCAACTAGGGTGTCGGCAACGGGACGCAAACCCATCCAGCCAAACGAGCGATCGCCCATGTAGCGCGACCAATGCAGGCTACCGGCAATCAGTCCATCAGTATTATGGGTATAGATTTGATGATAGACAATCTCAAACCGCAATTCATCGGTTAACGGTTCTCGTACTACCTTGGCGATTCCGTAAGCAAAATGACCAAAGTAAACTGGCCCTTTTGCCGCAGGTTCGGTTTTCTTTCCGCCAATCCCTCCATAGACGTGGATTAGTAAAGCCCTTTTACCTTCTTGCCACGCGGCACTTCTGGCTTGAATTGTCTCGTCACTGAGCAAGACAGAGCTAATTTGTCCTTTTTGGGCAGCCAAATTGCGCCAAACCTCTTTTTTGAGATATTTTTTGACCGAGCTGTCAATAATTCTCCGCTCTGGCTCAACCTGAAACAGAACGCGGGGAGCTAAAGCCTGCACGACAAACAATCCTGACTGATCTGGCGCACCATAAATGTACCATCCAGATTCGTTTACAGGAGATTTTTCGATGTCTTTGGTGGTAGATGGATAAGTATAATGGCGATTAGCTACTACCTGCGGCATGGTAACAATTTCTTCTGCTCCATCAAATTGCTTTGAAGTACGATTGAAGTGAACTACGTGAAACAACTCACTGCCTGATTCCACAGGGTAGAGGAATTTCACTAACCCATAGTAGCGTCCCGTGATTTGCACGGGTTCGCGAGTAATATGCAGAATGGGTTTAAAAATTTCGCTTTGCGAAGAATGATTCAGTTGTAACGCCTGATCCTGACTTTCGGAATTATCACCTTTTGACTGTACAACAGGTTGTTCTTGTAGCATTACGATCACGTCATCGTCGGGATGTGAACCTGCTAGGGATTCTAAGGGATCGACAAGTCGCCAGTGATTGATTCTAGTTGGATGAACAATGCCTTGTCGACTGCTGTACTCTGCTTGGGGGCTAAAATGTACGTCTTTAGCCACTGCTTTGACATAAGATTGCACCTGTGGCTCGTCGCTCCAGCGTAAAATTACAATTCTGCCCACCAGATGCTGAAAATTTGCGGGTGCATGATGGACTTCAAACAAGACTCCTTGAATAACTTGTCGTTGGTCTTTGGCAGGCAAAATTAATCGTCCCATCCAAGGTGCGATCGCTCGGTAATATTCTGCTGACACCGATTGATGGATCGGATAAAACTGGGGTCGATTAAAGGCTGCTTGTCGATACCGTTCGTAATTGCTCAATTTGCGAGGAGTGGCTCGATCTACTAAAGTAGCAGTGCCAAATAAGATTTCTACTATCCAATCGATAGTTTGTTGCAAGTAACTGCGACCATCGGGTAAAAACTGGTCAGGATCCATCAATCCTCCTGGTAGTTGATGTCCCACTGGACCAAGAGATATTCGATTCACTTTTCCCATGCGTTTAGCGCGATTCCAATAAGACAAAAAGAAAATAGCCCAGCGTCTAGGAAACAACAGACTCATGCGCTCAACCAGATCTTTGTCACCCACTAGATGATAGAGATGCTCCAGCTTCAGAAAATTGACATTGCCACTAATAACCCCGCCCAGAGAAATGATCTCAATCGGGGCAGTTAACGCCTGCCGCAAAAATGAAGCGGATCCTGCTGCCATTTGTCCACCACCGCTAAACCCAATTAGGGTGATCGGTACACCGCTATTAGGTTGATAGCCATGTCGAATGAGAGCTTGATATATAACCTTGGCAATTCCCAGGTTGTAGATTGGTCCATAGCGTTTGTCAGCAGAAACCGCGACAACCAAAACGTTGCGCATGTTGACTAAATAACCAAACAAGCTGGCAGGATTTTTGAACCTAAATGAATCAGCCAAACGCCAAAAGAATGCTAGGGGACGGCTGCTTGTCAATGGATTGTTGCGGACTGAGTAAGGCATAATGCCTTTAATCAGCAGCACATCCTTTGGTAAGACGGGTGCTAAAGAGTCAAGAAACTCTTGAATGTCTGGTAGATAGTCAAATGTAGACTGACCGATGCCATCAAGATAAACTACATAGCGCGTAACTTGTTGTGGGATAGTTTGCGGCTCTATTAGATCAGGGGGCGTGGTATCTAGGCGATCGCCATACCAACCCGCCCACCAGCCAAGTGCTTCCAAGGGTGCTAAGAGTGCAGCCGCTACCAAGGCAATAATGCCAATCCACACCAGATCAAACACTAGTTTCAAGATACCGCCCAAATTTCCATACCAGGCGAACCACCAGTAGCGAATTGGTGAAAGGAGGACGATCGCCGCAAAAGTTACGCCACTTAGGACGAGTAGGCTAGGTAATTGTCTAACTATCTTACTGAACTGAAAACGGCGATCTCTGTCTATGGCATCAGCCTTGATCGCTAAGGCTGTACTGGTTGGGGAAATTGAGGCAGCAAGGGGCGATCGCACTTTGACACTAGCAGTTTGTTCGCTCTGGGGAGACGTGACAATATTTCTCGTCTTCGGTACGTTAACTGCTGTTAAGGTCACAGGTTCACCGCCTTTAAAAGGCGGTGCTTGCCTGTGACCGCATTCCGCGGTTAAACTTTTGGCAAAGGAACGCAATCTTCTTTGCAAAATTCCTGCCAGCCGTTCGCGCTCGGTAACTAACTCTACACCTGCTACCTGGGAAGCAACCCAATGACCGAACTGAGCAATAGGCTGTCCAATAGTGTGCTGGATTGCCCACAGCGTCACCCATCCCAAGGCTACGGTTCCGAATGCTTGCCACACAGTAGTATTGCTGACAGCGGCAAAGCCCACAACCATTGCCAATAATTGCCACAGGGACAACACTGAGAGGATCGGCTCTCCTAGGTATGGCATTGCCCCGAAAATGCTAAAAATGAGCGGTGCATAGCTAAATCCTAAAGTGCGTGCCACCACTTCAAAAGGCGCTTCAACTGTAAATGGAGCAAAGCTAATCAGCCAGGTACTCAAAACCAGGAACAAGTAGCCAAACGCAAACAACATCGTTCCAACCAGCAGGGTGAAAACAAAGCGAACTGGTGTCACACGGTTGACGAATAAAATAACGCTTTGAGCCAGCACCTGGGATAAACTAGCAGCCAAAACAACTACCAATGCTACTGTCGAGCCATCGGGCAGAGTGTTAATTTGCTCGAATGCTTCTGAGTTAAGAGCAAGAACCCATCCTAATAGTTGCCAAAATCGGTTTAAAGCAGTTTCTGGCATCATCCGAGTTTCCCTAGTTCAATGTCCAAAACCTGCTTATCTTGCTGCTTCATCTTTGCCTTTTTATAGCCAGTATACCGAAAACGACTTTAAGATCCAAGAATTAGGAAGCAGAGATGCGATCGCCCTAAACTAATTAACAATACACTTGGCTTTTCTTAACCAAGCTAAGCTTCTACTTTTACCCCTTTCCAAAAGGCAATATAGCCTTTGATGTTGTTGGCTTTTGCTTTAGTTTCAGGGTAATACCAAGCAGCATCTGGGTTCTCTTTACCGTCAACGACGATTGTATAGTAGCTGGCCTGCCCCTTCCAAGGACAGGTAGTATGAGTCGAGCTAGCTTGGAAAAACTCTTGATTAATTGAATCTGGCGGAAAGTATTGATTACCTTCGACTACTTCTGTGCGATCGCTTTGAGCCAAAATTTGACCGTTCCAAATTGCTTTAGGCATGGTTAAAAATTTAAACAACTATAAATAATAGTAATCTTAAACAAGTAGCTGGATTCTCGATCCTTACATCCGTTGGGAGATTACCAATTGCTCCAGCCTAGCTTGTTACCACTGGCTGAATCTTGCTGATCTAATATGGTTTGATATTCAGCCGATCTTGCCCAGCGTTCAATTTCTCTAGCTCTAATCACGGGAACAGGATGAGTTAACTGAGCCGTTTGTGCTGCTTGAAGCATTTCTCCTAAGCTGTCTGTACCGATAGAGTCATAAGCTTTGGCTTGCTCAACAAAGGCAGTTAAATTAAGCTGAGGGGCAAGAGTTGGAGAACCACCGGCTAACTTCATCAAAACTGACATGACTACTTGAGGATCTTGAATTGCCAAAAGCGCCGCGCGATCGCAACTAAACTCAGCACACCGTACCCATTGCAGCATCTGATCTTGCAGAGATTGAGCCAAAATTGTTCCCCAAGGCGGTAGCATATTAGCTGCCAACACCAGTAGATTTACCATGGTCAAATAAACCCCGTGTTCGCATTTGAGATGACCTAATTCATGAGCAATTACCGCCTGGATTTCTTCAGGCGTTAACATTTCAATTAGCGAAGTATGTAGCACCACAAAAGGCTGTTTGCCTCTCATGGCAAAAGTATAGGCATTTGGCGTTGGGTTCTGCTGTACATATAATTGGGGTGGCTCTAGATCGAGAATTTCACAGGCTTCAATTAATAACTTGTGCAGATCGGGCAACTGTTTTTCGCTGACCAAAACACTAGAAGCAATATTATTAAGATAGAAAAATTGCTCCGCTACTGAACCTAAAACGCTCCGAATCGCGATATCTACTCCTGGTAACTGCTTGAGAGTATTGGTAGCCTGTAAGTCTAGGGGATGACGAAAGCGATCAGCCTGTAAGCCAATTAAAGTTTTTTTGGATATATTCATAACGGCGATATGACAATTAGGACTGAGGATAGCTGCCTGGTAAATTTAAAATTAGCTGCTTTACTAAAGATCTTAGTATTTTCAGGATATTTTTGCCTGATGTAATACTACTCAAAATGCTGAGTGCTTATTTTGGTAATGAGGTAGATCTCTAGTTGCGGAAATCATAAATTTTGCGCGTGTCGGCATCTAGATAGATCCAGCCGAGATCCTGCAATCGAGTGGTCAGGTTAGATATAGTTACGCCCAATTTTTCAGCCATTTGATAAAGATGCGGCCATTTTGTTAGATCTTTATCCTGCTTTAATTCAGTTAATATATGTTGAGGCATAAGCAAACATCCAGCAAAGTATTGTGCTTGCCATTCAATTCTGGCTAAATTACTGCTGCGACAGAGAAAATGTTTAACCCTAACATCAACACCTTTTTGTTTTAACCTAATGTAACGCTCCACTTTTTCGAGATCAATGTGTAAGATCCAATGACCGATTTCATGAGCAATAGTTGATTCGCCAAAACCACCTTGAAGTTCGGGAATGTTTTCGTTGATTTCAATTAACTTTTCTAAGGGCAAAATTCTCGCGGCGATCGCTCCTTGTTCGTCATCAGGTATCATGTCCCAGACTAAATCTAAGTCCAGGAATTCAGCTATGACACTAGCGTCTATTGGTAATTGAGGCCGACTATGCGATCGTTCCATCTGCAACCAAATATCTAAAGCACAAGCCTCGATTTCTAGTTTGGAAATAAACCGAAATGGACGAAAAACACTCACAAGCCTTCAACTCCTAGTCTGTCGTGGAAGCTTCACGAAATACTCTTTGAGCAAATTCAGGGTTTTCTCTCATGCGGCGAAACAAAGCTGGCATATCTTTATAGTGTTGTTTCAGTAAGTCTTCTTCCTGTTGCGGAATTCTGCCCGCGAGAAAAATCAGCTCTTCTTCATTTAATTTCAAATGCTTTGCCAAGCCACGAATTACCTCTTCTTTGGGCGCATAATCGGCTCGATTGTTTTCCAATTTAGACAGATAGGTAAAATCTATTTTAAGCAACTTGGCTAGTTCTCTTTGAGAATATTTCTGTTCTTTTCGCGCTTGACGAATTAGGTTACCAAAATCATGCTTCACTTTTTTTATTCCTGTTGACTATTAGATCGATAATAATCATAGTTTAGCTTGAATAAAGAATCAACAAAATCTACGGTTGACCGACTGATACTAAATCCTGTTTGGATAGAAGACTTTAAGGTTAGGTAAGTCAGAAGTGCCACTTTATCTGCGAGGTTTAAATTACTCCACAAAACCTTGCTCGCGAAGAATTCTGGCAACTTTTGCTTGGTGTTGTGCTTCCCATTGTTCTAAAGTTTCAGCAGCTTCTTTCCTACTTCTAGCCAGAGCAATTTCATATACCGCCTCTTGTTCGGTAGCAGGAATAACCGCAACCCCTTCTTCATCAGCTACCACAATATCCCCAGAATGTATCTCAACCCCACCACAGCTAATTGGCTGATTTAGTGTTCCCAAACTTTGTTTGATTCCTGGCTTAGGCATAATTCCTCTAGCAAAGACAGGAAATTTGCGCTCTCGTACTTCAGCCAGATCGCGAATTACTCCATCAATAATAAAACCGACAATGCCGCGTTTTTGGGCGATCGCGCAGACATTCCCGCCAGACATAGCATAGTCTAGAGTACCCGACTCAACGACAATAATTGTCCCAGGTTCTGCCCGATAGATAGCAGCATGAAGCATCAGATTATCCCCTGGATGACATTTAACCGTATAGGCTTTGCCAGCGATGCGTGGCATCGGTGTCCATACTTGTTTGATCCCAAGATCCATAAACTGCTTGCGTTCTAAACCATCAGCATAGGCTGTGGGAGATATCTGGCTAAACTTGGAGTAGTCAATCATGAAGTTTTTGAGTAATGATTTATTTTGAACTTTGATTAGGCTGTGATGGTTAAACGTTAATTATTTTCTTTCATTACCAAATTATTGCGATGTACTACCGTATCTGAGCTGTCATAACCTAAAATGCTGGCAATTTTTGTAGAGTGGTGACCTTTAATTTGTTGAATCTCATTACTGCTGTAGTTAACCAAACCTCTACCTAATTCTACGCCTTCCTTGTTGCATAGCTGCACGGCATCTGAAGCCGAAAATTCTCCTTCAATAGCGATAATTCCCGCAGGGAGTAAAGATGTTCCTTGATGAGTAATTGCTTTAACCGCACCACGATCTAAATAAAGTTTGCCCATGGGAATCAAGCCGTAGGTAATCCAACGTTTGCGAGCATTATCCGTCTGGGGTTGAGGTTCAAATTGCGTGCCTAAATCTTTTCCCTGCAAGATATCAATGATATTTTGAGGCTGTTTTCCTTGAGTAATTACGGTTCTAACCCCTGTACTGGTCGCAATACGTGCTGCTGCCAATTTGGTTGCCATGCCGCCTGTACCCCAGGGAGAACCGCTAGATCCTGCATCTATCTGAAGTTGGTCAAATTCTTCGTTACTTACTAGTTTAATCGGTTGAGCATCAGGAACTGTCTTGGGATCGGCAGAATACATGCGATCTACATCGGTCAATAAAAATAACCAGTCTGCCTGAACCAAACTAGCAACTAATGCCGACAGAGTATCATTGTCACCAAACTTTAATTCGTCTATGGCGACGGTGTCGTTTTCGTTAACAATCGGAATTACTCCCAGATCTAGTAATTCCCTAAAAGTATTAGAAGCATTGACATAAGTGTTGCGTTCAACCAACTCCCGTCGAGTTAAAAGAACTTGAGCGATCGCCTGTTGTAAACTACTAAAGAGATCGTCATAAATCCGCATCAAACGCCCCTGCCCCACCGCTGCTACAGCCTGCTTGAGTGCCATTTTACGGGGTCTTTCGGTCAGGTTTAATCTGGCACACCCTACCCCCACAGCACCTGAGGAAACTAGAACTACACGATGTCCTAGAGAACGTAAATAACTCAAAGTTTCTACCAAAGAAGCGATGGTGGCGATCGCAATTTTACCAGTTGGCTGTGTCAGACTGGAAGTACCAATTTTAACTACTATTGTTTGAGACTGTTTGCTCATTAATTTAATTTTTTCTCACTCTACCTAATAAAAATAAGGATCTATGATGATTAAACTGCATCAAGATAATTTAGTTACTACATAACATCAAGTTATCAGTGCCGTATGCTACCAGTATGAGCAAAAAATAAACCCATAATAAAAATTAAAATTGAGTTTTCTCAACTAATTCCGGTGAACGGTAAAAATTTATCTCCTATGAGAGTAGCGATCGCGTGACCCATATTAAACCAGAAGCAGTGTCGAATCAATCTTCCTTAGTTAAAGAAATACTCGAACAAGGAACTAAGGCTGCACAAAAGAAGAGTTGGCTAGAAGTCAGTAATCAGCTGAAATTGTTACCTCAAGGTAAAGCCCAATTATTTCTCCTTGAGCCTGAAGACTGGGATACAGCCTTTAATTTAGCATTGGAAATGCTAATTCAAGCTGATTTTCAACACCAATGGGAAATTACCAAGCTACTGCCTCTATTTGGCTCAAAGATTGTCACTCCACTTAGCACTTTGGTTAAAGATGAGACAGTAGAAGCCGAAGTACGCTGGTTTATCTGTAAGATTCTGGGAGATTTCCCCAATCAAATGGTTATCTTGACTTTAGTAGAATTACTTCAGCAAACTACAGACAGTGAGTTAATTAGCATTGCTGGAAAAACTTTAAGCAAAATTGGCGATCGCGCCATTGCTGCTTTAGTCGATTTATCGTCTCAACCCGAACATCGCCTTTTAGCAGTTCAATCTTTAGCTTATATTCGTACCAGCCAAACTATTACACCCCTTTTGGAAATAGCCACTACAGATCGTGAACCAGAATTACGTGCCATGGCGCTCAAAGCTTTGGGTAGTTTTCACGATTCCCGTATTCCCCCTGTTTTAGTTACAGCTTTACAGGATGAAGCCAGTAACGTCAGAAAAGAAGCGGCGATCGCTTTGGGTTTTCGCCCCGATCTCTGTCAGGAATTGAACTTAGTTGCTTATTTGCAACCTCTCCTTGATGATTTAAATTTAGCAGTATGTAGCCAGGCAGCGATTTCTCTGGGCAGAATGAAACAGGATGCAGCTACTACCGCTTTATTTAAGGTGCTGCAAATCAAGACAACGCCGATCGCTCTTAAATTAGATTTAATCAAAGCTTTGGGATGGAGTGAGCTTAGTTCTGGGATTAGCTATTTACAACAGACACTGAATGACGATAATGAACTAACCATTCAAGAAATTATTACTGTTCTCGGCAGAATTACTACACCAGAATTAAAGCCACAATCGGCTCAAATACTAATCAATTTTTGGCAACATCAAAATTGCTCATACTCGGCTTCAGTTAAACAAACTTTAGCTACCTCTTTAGGAGAATTGCAAGATAACTCTGCCCAAGAGATTTTACAACAACTAGCAGCAGATCGCGATCGCAAAGTAAGCCTTCATGCCCTGGCTGCATTAAAAAAACTTAATTAAATACTTAAAGGCGATCGCTTCTACTCTAACTACCTTAATTTTAGCTTTGAAGACTTGAGGAAAATTTTAAGAATAGCCCCAAATCCAAATTGTTTTGATACCATCTAAGTAGCAAATCGCCAGGCAGCAAAGGCATAATTTAAATTATGCTTGTCTATATGATTAAATCGTTACTCTGGCAAGTTTAGAGGAGCAAATAACTATGTCTGACTTGAATCGGGGAATTATGAAGTTTGATGGTGCAGATAAACCAATTGTGGTTGCTGTATCCGCAGTCTTGATTTTTGGGGGCATTATTGCGCTAATAACTTGGGCGTTAAAGTCTGCCTACGCAGTCTAGCTTTCCCGTAATGGCATGGGAAGAAATAAACAAGCAAACTAGC
Organism: Myxosarcina sp. GA_180221_E-2-1-MAG-40_15; assembly: GCA_020692205.1. GTDB lineage: Bacteria > Cyanobacteriota > Cyanobacteriia > Cyanobacteriales > Xenococcaceae > Waterburya. The sequence continues at coordinate 1,410 of JAIMKV010000071.1, read as the reverse complement.
TAATTATTTTTTTTAAAGAAGTATGGTGATCCTATGCTATGATGATTAACCGTGATGTAAATGGGTCGATGCCCGAGTGGTTAATGGGGGTGGACTGTAAATCCACTGGCTATGCCTACGCTGGTTCAAATCCAGCTCGGCCCACTGACTATAGAAGAAGAGGCAAATCGCCTCTTTTTTTATGGATAGAGTAAATCTTTAGCGATGTTTTAAACATCTTTAAAAGTAGTTAAACATCGTTAAACATAGTCTAAAATTAGATCGATTTTAGATCAGCGATACATTGGACAAAATAACTAAGCTACTTGATGCAGCTAATAGCAGACTCAAGCACTCAAACTCTGGTATCAAAATATTTCGGCGAGGACAAAAGTTATCCCTACGGGGAATGCTGCCGTCTAAAACAAGTAAGGATAAACCAAGCTCCCAACAGACAATTAGCTTAGGGATTTACTGCAATGCTGCTGGAATACAAAGTGCTGAGAAGCGAGCTCAAAAGCTAGCTAGTCAGTTAGCACTCTTAGAGTTTGACTGGAATAATTGGATCAATCGCTGCGACCATGCAGGAACTGTAGGACATTGGATTAAAGAGTTTGAAGCGGATTACTTTAATCGTAGAGAGAAAAACGATCGCAGTTTAACTACCTGGGATAAAGATTATCGTGGGGTTTTTCAGCGGCTAAATAAAGATGACAGCTTGAGTGAAGAGGTATTGATTGATTTAATTGTTTCAACAAAACCAGATACCAGGCAGCGCAAAAGAACGGTTATAGCCGCCAACAGCTTGGCAAAGTTTGCCAAATTAAACGTTGAATTTTCACGATACAAAGGAAATTATTCACATTTAAACGATAAAGATCGCTCGTTACCTAGCGATCGCCAAATAGCCGAATACTATAGATCGATTCCCAACCCACATTGGCAAAGAGCCTTTGCCTTGATGGCTGCATACGGAGTCAGTAATCATGAATTATTTTACGTCGATTTAGACAGCTTGAATCAGCCACCTGGTCATTTAGTATCGCAATATCGCAAAAACCATTACGGCGTGAGGAGAATTTGGTGCTTGTATCCCGAATGGTATGAAGAGTGGGAATTGTATAAGCCCGTAGCTTTACCTTCGGTGACGGGTAAAAACAATAGTGCCTTGGGCAATAGAGTAACCAGCGCCTTCAAAAGATACGGATTATGCAAGCCTGGAGATTTAAGGCACTGTTGGGCTATCAGAGCCATGGGATTTATGCCTGATAGCATGGCAGCTCGCATGATGGCACATACAACCCAGGTACACAATGACACCTATAAGCGGTGGATTAACCAGAGCCAGGAAGATGAATTTTATCGGCTTTTAGTTGAACGAAGCGATCGCCCTACCTCTCGGAATTGGGGTCAGAGCCTGCCCCTTCAGGG
>JAIMKV010000070.1 GCA_020692205.1 Myxosarcina sp. GA_180221_E-2-1-MAG-40_15 | reverse complement strand
ATTCTGTTACTGCACCGTCGCTATCGGTAACGGTGACGGTTGCGGTGTATGTTCCATCTGCTGCATAAACGTGAGACTGAGTTTCTGAATTTAGTGTAGATTCAGCAGTATATTCTGTAGTTATGGCATCACTACCGTCGCCAAAGTCCCAAGTTACCGTTAGATCGTCATTACCAGCATCGTCAAATGTAGCTTCAAAGCTGACTGCTTCTCCTTCATTACCAGTTTTAGCTGTATCTGTGGTTAGCGTGGGAGCAACATTATTTACGGTAATGCTGAGGTTAGAAGTGGTAGCTGCCCCATCATCGTCATTTACGGTGACAACAGCATCGTAAACACCATTAGTCGTAAAGGTGTGGGTGACGTTTGCGCCTTTTTCCGTCGGTGTACCGTCGGCAAAGTTCCAGGTGTAGGTAAGCTCATCGTCTCCTGGGTCAGTGGCAGCAGCACTGTAGCTGACTGCTTCTCCTTCATTACCAGTTTTAGCTGTATCTGTGGTTAGCGTGGGAGCAACATTATTTACGGTAATGCTGAGGTTAGAAGTGGTAGCTGCCCCATCATCGTCATTTACGGTGACAACAGCATCGTAAACACCATTAGTCGTAAAGGTGTGGGTGACGTTTGCGCCTTTTTCCGTCGGTGTACCGTCGGCAAAGTTCCAGGTGTAGGTAAGCTCATCGTCTCCTGGGTCAGTGGCAGCAGCACTGTAGTCAACTGCTTCTCCTTCATCTACAGTAGTTTTACCATTAATTTCGGTAAAGGTAGGAGCAACATTCTCCACGGTGACTTCTAAGGTTTGGGCTGTTTCTCCGCCATCTTCATCTTTAGCAGTCAGAGTTACGTTGTACGTACCGTTATCGGTAAAGACGTGAGTAGCGTCTGCACCTTCAGTTGTTTCGCTGCCGTCCCCGAAGTCCCAAATATAGGTAATAGTGTCAGACCCAGGGTCGGTAGCCGTAGCGCTGAAGTTGACTGTATCTCCTTCTTTGACTGTATTTTCCCCTGTGAGATTGGTAATAGTAGGAGCAACATTATTGACGGTAACTGTTAGTTCATCGCTACTGACTGCTCCATCACTATCGGTAACGGTGTAGGTAGCATTATAAGTTCCGTTATCTGTGTAGATGTGGGGTGTTGGATTTTTGGTGTCGGGGATAGTGACTGGTTCACTTCCGTCACCAAAATCCCAAGTAACGGTATGGGTATCGTTAATGCCGCTATCGCTGTAGTTGCCAGTAAAGGCTACATTGCTTCCTTCGTCAACCGTCTTATCTTCTCCTGCATCGGCTAGTGGTGCGGCATTACTTACCACTATTTCAAAGGCTTGAGTATCGTTACTGCCATTGCTGTCGGTAACGGTTAAAGTGCCTGTATAAGTGCCGTTGTCTTCGTAGGTGCGAACGGCTGTTTGCCCATCTAATGTTGTGCCGTTGTCAAACTCCCAAGTATAGGTAAGTTCGTCATTGCCTGCATCAGATGCGATCGCCCTTAATGTAACTTCATCTCCTTCAGTAATGTTATCGGTCATCTGAATCTCGGTAATCTCTGGCGCAGCATTTTCCACCGTAACCTTGACCTCAGCAGGTTCGGATAGCTGTCCATCATTATCTCGTACCGTGTAAGTAAAGCTGTCTTCTCCTGCAAAGCGATCGCCTGGAGTGTAGGTTACAGTTCCATCGTCGTTGACTGTTACCGTGCCGTTAGTAGGTTCGGATTCTATTTGGATTGAATCAGGAGCAACATTGCCATCATCGTCGATGTCATTTGCCAGGATATCGACGATGATGGCTGGCTTTCCTTGGGTCGTGGTGGCGGTGTCGTCTACGACTACTGGTGGTAAGAGATTTTGGTCTGATAGACGTACATCATCAATCACAACGCGACTGTCTACCTCGCCAAAGCCTAAAAGATCGAAGTAAAGAGTAGCTTCTGTACCAGGAGTGAGGTCGGAAATATCAACAGTTACGGTGCGAGCTTTATCTAAACCGATGATGTCTCCCGATGTTGCCCCGCCAATTCTTACTTTGTCGCTAAAGTACGCCGTGCCGTCATTTTGAATATTGAGCAAGGAATCGGTTTGGGTTAAACCATTATCGGTAAAGAGAGATTCATTGCTATTAGCATCTAGTAGAGCCACTTCAAAAGCATCAGGTGGGGCAAGTTTGCTCGCTCCCAATTCAGTCTCAACTAGTTTGAACTGAATGGTCTTAGCATCTTCGGGGACGGTAAAGGTTTGGGTGAAGTTGCTCAAGAAGGGGGAGTCTTCTGTGAGGACTGCTTGAGCGTTTTCTATACCACTAGCCCCGCGAGTATCCCAGGCAAAGCTATCGGTAGTAGTGTCTGAGATGCTGAAGTCACCATTACCAATAGCTAGTAGCGGGTCAGAAGTTAAAGCTGCCGCCAAATCACCTTCTGCCTTCTGCCTTGACGCGCTAGCTAATCCTTTAGGGCTGCCTTCTGCCTTCAAAATAGCTTGTAGGATTTCAACATCAAGCTTGGAAGGCAGTTTCCGCATTCCTGGGGCGAGATGGGTGTTTAACAGGTCATAAGGATGGGCTGATTTATCTAGGTGTTCGCCATCGAAGACGACTTCGCCGACTTTAAAGGTGTCGGATTGCTTCCCTTTCCCTTTTATCCTTAACCCTGACCCAGCCACAAGGCTATCAAACCCTTCGTAACCGTCAATAAACCCATACAGGTGGGAAAGTTCATGAAGAACAGTGGTTAAAAGATCGTATTTATCCGATGCATCGGATTCGGCAGCAGCAAGTAGGTAATTTTCCGAACTCTGAACTCCGAACTCCGAATTTTCCAAAGGAGTAGAGTCAATGAACCAGCCGACTCCGTTGGCATCTGAGTCGATGAGGATTGTTCCTGCGTTGGGTTTGCCAGAAGAGTCGAAACCTGTGATGGTTGCTTCGGCTAGTTGTCCTTTGGGTAGGTCTGTGATTTGGAAATCGATGTCTAGTTGGGTTTCGGATTGAAGGAGATCTGACCAGATTTTGGTTGCGCTATTATTGAGGGCATTAATTATTTGAGGAGAAGAATTATGGATAGAGAAGAATTGCTCAGGAGATATGCTGCTGGGGAACGAGATTTCAGTGGGGTTGACTTGAGTGGGGCTAACTTGATGGAAGTTGCTTTGGATGATATTGTCCTCGAAAATGCTATTTTGCGAGGAACCAGATTCCGCTGGTCTAGTCTCGATGGAGCTATCTTCAGGAACGCCGACCTTGAAGGGGCTGATTTTTATCTTGCTCGGCTCGACTATGCCGATTTCCGTGGAGCTAATCTCAGGAACTGTAATATTATCGAAACTAGTTTGATTCGAGCTAACTTCGAGGGAGCTATTGCTGATGGCTGTCCTCTCGGTGGGTATACTTACAAAACCACCTTGCCCAGTGGTCGGATTGTCACCTGTGCCGATCCTGGGAGAGATAGAGCTATCGCTGAGGGAGATACTTCCTGGGATAGCGTATAGAGAAGCCTGTGGATTACTAGAATTATCATTCTCAATTATTTCTTCTACATCATCTGAAACATTGCTTAGGAAGTCATATCCTGTTATTTCTTCTAGATAATTGACGCTTACTCTCCATTCTTGCCAATCGCTCCAGTCATTAATAGTTTTGGGTGGTTGATTTGGTAGCTGAATAGCACCGCTGCCACCACCTTTTTTATCAGGCGATCGTCGATTCGGTGTAATAATAGCGAAAACTTTTGTATCGGTAGTGATATCAGATATGCTCTGACCAGGCTCTAAAGCAACGGCAATTTTCCAAGTAAAGTCAGGAACGCTGATGTTTTTAGAGTTATAACGTCCGTCTAAAATAGCTGCTTGGCTAATTTCACCGTCCTCTTTTAGCTTTTCAAACTCAGCTTGTGTTGGAGCTATAAAGCGACCATTTTCATCTTGAACAAATGACCCATTATCAAATACAGAATTATTTACTAAATTTGTTCCACCAGAACTTTCATATCTTCCTGCAATTAAATAAACTTCCTTATTATTCTTTTCAACTAGAGTATTTTCTAAAAACCCTTCAAATTTGAACCAATTGGTATTTAGCGCATTATTGTCATTATGTTGTGGAATTAAATTAGTAGTTAAAAAGGTTGCCACTGCATCTTTGGCATTACGATCTCGGTCTCGGAAAGCAGTCAAGTGACCTCTTTGAATTGCTCCACTATTAACCGCATTATTGAAATCAGCACCTTCAACTACCCGTGCAAAAGCTGTGTCGGTAAGATCGGGATCGGACTGCCAAGGTTCAGGTCGTGAGCTAGCAGGACGACTATAATAATCCGTATCTGGAGGATAATTTTCAGGTATGTTGGTTAACGCCAATGAGTCACGCAGTTCAGCTCCTGACCCTTCATTAATCCAACTTTTGTTCAATACCCAACTTACCCAATTAGGTGTTTTAGTTTGGTTGTTATATGAAACAGCATATTGAGGCTTTTCTAGTAAGTAATTATTAGCATACGAACCAGCACTGTCAGGCTTTCTTGCTCCCGAATTGTCTGACAATACTGGATTTCCTAATTGCAGATGCTGACTCTTGAAAAAGACATCATCCAAATAAACAGTCCCACCACCTGCAAGCTCAAACTTAATCGTTGCTGCCTTGCCACGTAAATTATCTGGTATATCTAACGTGAATGTTTCAAACCCAGTTTCCCCATAACCAATTCGGCGCGTGTCATTTAGATATTCACCCGCAGTACCTTTAGCCTCCTGAAGCTCGATTTGGGTTGAAACTCCACTACCATCTGTTGCCTCTAATGTTACCCTTAACCTATCAGTAGAAGTTGCTGGAACGTCTCCAGTATGTAAATCGAATCTTAACGTCCCCCAATCAGGCACGGTGATATTATTATGCGTAACACTATTTAGATTGCCTCCGCCTAGTTGTAATGCAAAATCCTGAACCTTATCTTCATCCGCACCTAAAGCAGCAGACAAAGAATTTATGTTATTCGTTGAAGCATTTAAAGATGCCGAAAGCCCTAACTTACTCTCATCCACAAGCTGTTTGAAAAGCAAAGGCTCTGTACTACTGCCATTATGGAAAGACCAGCCAGGAACTTTTGTATCATCAGGAATTTCTTGACCTGGTCTATTGTCAATCGCATAATCGAAATTACCATTGAAAACGGTGGGAACAGCAAAATCACCACCAGTTCCATCTGCATCGGTATTATCAAAACTAACGGGTGTGCGAGTGCTTAGATTGACATCAGGGCGCTTGCCTCCACCTAATACTGAATAAGCCCAGCCTTCGCCGATACCTTCAGAATTTAGTTCCGAATCGGATTCATACCAAGAGGTCAAGGTAGAAAATCTATTAGGATCTTTTGGATCTAGTAGCTGTGTCAGGCTATCTTCACCCAAGCGGTCGTAAATAGGTTCTATCGCTCGTTTGTTAATATTCAGTTGATATCCAGTCTGTACCTCTTCTAGGTCAAAATCTGCCGTACCCGCATACCAAGCCAACACTTTGGTGTGTGGTCCTCCAATCAGATCATCCCAAGTAAAGCCAGTACGCCCATCAAGCTGAATATTGAGATCTGCGCCTTCTATTTCTCGACCGTTAGGAGTACCACTGATACCATTTTGATTTGCTACAGTTTGATAGTAGTTATCGGCAAAGGTAACATTATCCCAAACTTCGATCGCTGGTTCATTAAAGTCTCGATAATCGGCACCGAATGGAACTCTGAGGTTTTGCTGTTCAAAATCATGAGGATCTACAGTAGTCATTTGTAAATCGCGCACGGGGTTGTTGTTTTCGTCCAGTATGGGAGTGCCATCAGCATTAATAGCTCCACCTGCATAGGGATAATAAGTCCCTAAACGCTGAATCATTTCACTATTAACCACCGCACCGCGACTAAAGCCGATGAAATGCAACGGTGAATTAAATAAATCTCCATGAGTACGAATTAAATTGCCCTTCTCGTCATATAGCTGAGTTAAGTCTCCAGCGTCATTAGTAATGCCAATTTTTCCACCCAAAGCTTGGTCGAGTTGTACCATTGAAGCAAAAAAGGCATCGGCTGCACCTTCGGTAAACCCAGAGGTGGCGATGGTAGATTCATCATCTAGTGACCATTCAGAGAGAAGAACCAAGGGTTTATTTTGATATTTAGTCTGTATGTTGCCCGCTAAGGTAGATAAGTAGTTAGGATCGCTAGTACTTAAACCTCCTGTAATATCAGTCAAGGTTCGTCTGTTTTTATCAACAGGAATCCATGTGCCATTAGGTTTGTCATATCGTAGAATCAAACCTTTTTCTTCTTTTCCATTAGCTTCGGTGATGGTGTCAGCCAAATCGTAAAAAGAGTCATCAATTCCTGTGGAATTTTCTTGGAATAGGGTAAATCCATGAGTAAGTATGCTGACGCTACTAAATGGATTGGTACTAGGTGGTGCTATTGTTTCAAATCCACCAAAGTCAATATTTGACTTTGCTTGCTTATCGACAGCTTCTACCGCCCAGAAATAATCTTGCCCAGTAGTCAAGGCGAGTGAATCTGGTAGAGTAAAGCGATTCTTATTGTTCCCAGGAGCATCTGCTGGTTGCTCGATAACCGTTTTACCATCGTGCCAATACCAGGTATTAGTCTCTTTTTTCCAGGTTGCCGTAACAATTCGACCAGGATTAAAGTCATCATACTCTTGCCAAGGTCTTGTCAGTAAAGCTTTCTTTTGAGATTTATTTAACTCAGGTAAGAAAGTTGGCTCTGATAAATCTGCCAACTCATCCCAAGGTAGTAATCCTCGATCTTTGGGGAAAGAACTAACAAAAAGATTGACTTCTTCAACATCTTCAAATCCTTCGTCAAATTCCCATGACAAAGTTGGCGTTGGATCTTCAGTCACTTTATCTTCATCAACTGGTAATAAATCTAACCAATCGCGATGATTAACATTTGCCACTGACCAAGGATTCCCACCTATGGTTAACGGAGCGCGAGTTGAATCTTCAGGTACACCAAACTCAAACTCATTTCTGATGTAAGACTCTTTAATCAGTTGCAGATCTGAGGCAATAGCGATGTCTGGATTAATATTATCAATCGGAACACTGCTGAAATCGCTTGTAGTAGCACTTTTAGCAGTAGAGGGTAAGAAAATGGGCGAACCTACCCCCCGTCCAAGATGATCGATGGTAAATTCACCAGGATTTTGAATGGTGCGGATCATTTCTTCCACAGACCAAGCATAAACCCCACCTACCCCAGGATAAGATGCAAATAGATATTTATCGTCGCTAGAAATAGTAATACCACTAGTTAAACCATTAGGAATTGGTCTAGTAGCAGCAATTAACTTGGCATTCTCAGTTAGAGGATCGACGATAATACCGACGTTACTACCAGATTTTGGTCCATCAATACTGGGCGCACCGCTACCGAAATTACGGGCATTAGCTCCTGCGACAAAGCCATACTTACCATCGCTGGTAATCACTACATCTCTAGCATCGTTAACATCAAAGTAATCTTGAGTGCTTCCCAGTCCTAATGGTGTGTAGCTAACACTGACAGCAAACTGGGTCGGTTCTTCACTGGTAACTTTAATTCGACCAAAACCGTTAAAATCCTCAAAACGATTGGTGAAAACCATCACGTTAGGATCTGGTGTGGCAGATATTCCCTCAACTCCTTTTTCTACTTCCATCACGCCGATGACATCATGCCATTGCTTGGTATTGGGTTCAAATTCTCCTGGTCTATCCTCTAATTCTTTGGGCTTGTCTTCAGGATCGATATTGAATACATAAACTTTGCCTTTATCTTCTTTGGAACTACCAGGCACGCTGGCAAATAACTTTTTACCATCGCTGCTGACTGCCAAGGAATGGAATCCGTTGGCTGCATCGGCAATACTGATTATTTCAACTACCTGATGATAGGTATCCGATTTTGAATCAACATCGACAATATAAAGCGTTCCACTGCGATAATCGCCTACATAGGCATAGCGGTCATCAAAAGAAGTGGCAATGGCATGAGGTGCAGCATTAGCTGGTAATTGAATAGGATCGATAGTATTCTCGGTTTCGGGGTTGGTATCAACCTGCTGCAAACTCAGCAAATCGATTACGGCTAATTTACCCGAACTTCTTAGAGATACATAAGCACGAGTCGCATCCTTAGTGGCAACTAAATCTCTTGGTTCATCATCAAAATCACCACCCGCGCCTACAGGAATTTGAGCTAACAATAAATCTCTGCTGGTTAAACCATCTGTTTCGAGTATTTCTTCTGGATTAAGAGCATTAAAGACACTAACTCGGTCACTAAAAGCCTGTGGTGCAAGAGTTAACTCTACATCATCAGGTTTAATTGTAATGCCAGCTTCACTAATATAGCTGGTAGGAGTTGTATCAGTATTGTCGAGACTGTTTAATTCTGCTTGAACTCTTTCTAATTTTAAAGAAGATTGACCCAGGATAACTGTTTGCGGGACTTCAATTGCCAATTTATAGCGGTTATTTCCTAACTTTTTGCTTAATTCAGGAATTACAGTACCTGGATAGGAATCTCCTGCGTACTCAAAAACAGGAACCAAATCATTAAAAGAAGTTCCCTGAATATTAGGTTCGTCTAATTCGACTAAGAAATTGCTACCAGTTAGATAGACAATTGGTCGTTCCTGTTCGCTAAAGTCTAGTAAACCTTCTTCTAATATGGGAGGAGCAAAAGGATCGTTTTCTCCAAAATCAGGTACATCAAATTCTACAGTTGCCGTGGGAATTCCCCGTGGATTAATCTCTACTCCTGCGGTAGTAGTAAAAGGTAAAGTGCCAATTTTAGGTACGCTAACCACTTCCAAAGTGGAAACGATCTCAGTTGTCTTGTAGAGGAAAGGAATACTTAAATAAGCCAAACCAATACCACCAACTAAAGCAGTAGTTATTCCACCACCTGGTATTCTTCTGGCAAAACCGACACCAGTATTCTTGAGAATTTCCCCAGCTTGAGAGACAAAATCTACATATTCAGGAGTTAAATAAGCATTGCCGATAACATATTCAAATTTAGGCACGGAAATTATATAATCATCGCCTTTGACAACTCCAGGCCAGGGAGGAGAAGAGGTACGAATCATACCGTCATCACCGACAATTCCCGATTCTTCTACCAACCATAAAGGATTCCAAGTGCCAGTATCGTCTGGAAGCTCCCCATCTCGCATAAAGAAGACTTCTGTACCTGGGGCGAGTCCTTCTGGAGCAGGTATTGCTAATTGACCGGGAAGAGCTAAATCCGATTCTCCTAATGATAGATTAAACGCACCCACAACCTCATATTGTTCGGGCAGTGGCGCAGTTAATTCTGACTCTTGCAGAGTAGTAATATTTACTTCAGTCTCTTGAGTTAATGCACCTTCAGGAATCATCACCTGATAACCTTCAGCATTCTCAACAATACCTCCCTCAGCATCTAACTCTGTCGCACCAAGATTAGGTAACTCAACATTCACGGGAATGACTGCTTCTGTCCCACCATGAATGACAGTAACTTCTGCTTCCCCTTCAGTAAGTGTAGTAATTAAACCATCCTCATTAACCGTAATAACGTCGGGGTTGTTGACAAAGTAGCGCGTACCAGTGGCATCGTCACTGAGATCGGCAGAGTCAGCCTGACCTTCAATTCCTACTAAAATTTGTCTTTCAACATCTCTGGTCAAGGTAACGGCATCGGGATAAACATCCAAACCGTAGTATTCAGCGAGCGCCGTATTCAACTCTGCTTCAATTCCAGGCACTCCTGCCTGGCCGACTCTTGAAGCAGTAGCAGCACTTAAGCCATTACGTTCGACACTAAAGATAGTAGTTCCATTGCTAACACCTGTAATTACACCGCGATCGCTGATAGTAGCCACCTCTGCCTTTTCACTACTCCAATTCAAGTAATCACCAGGCAGCAAGACATCTTCTTGGTCGGCAAAGTCAGCAACTACCTGTAACTCAACCTGCTCACCTACTTCCAACTTCGGATTCCGTTCAACAAAGTCGAGACTAGTCAACGGTGCGTCGCTAACCTGGATCTCCACAATAGATGCGTCACTCACCGCATAACCATCATCGGCAAACAGCTTAAAGGATGCCGTACCCGTATAACCCACCTCTGGCTTAAAGATTGCCGTCTGACCATCAGGAGTGAAAGAAACAGTTCCATTTTCTACATCCGTGGCTTTGAAGAAAGTGCGATCGCCTTCAGGGTCTTTAGCTAGATCTGCTAAAGGAATTTCAACGCTGAGATCCTCATGAGTTATTGCCTCGCTATCTTTGACCACAGGGGCTTGGTTATAACGGAAACCGTAGTTGCTGCCTAGTATCTGGACATCAGTAGAGTCGATAGTGCGATCGCGATTCACATCCAATGCAGCATCATAACCCGCATCACCAACAGATGTACCCAGAGCATTTTTGACTAACTGACTATCTACTCCATCGACCGCATTATCACTATTGACATCTCCGGCAATGCCCAGTTGAAGTTCGTAATCTCCAGCACCGTTAACAGAAAGTAAATTCAATCCTTCTCGGTCAATTGTATATAGAGCAAAGCTGCTATCGACAGTTGTTTGGGTGCTAACTGGTGTTAAGCCTTCAATTGTAGGTAATTCATCAGTACCAGTTAAATCTATGCCTAATAGGACAGAACCAGTATTTGTAGAGAGGATTTCCGACTCCCTCAAGGCAAAACTATAGAAATCATTACCGTTACCAATAGTAGACTTACCAGTAAAGGAACTAGCAGTACTCAAATCTTTAGTAATAGGTTTAACAACTGGAGTGTCAAAGTATTCAATAACCTCTCCCGTATCCCCAGCAATTAAATTCAATCCAGACTCGCCATAACTATAGCGGACAGAATCCCCCAGAGAAAGATTTCTTGCACTGATTAAATTACCCGACTCGTCGTAGGTATAAACAATACTAGTGCCATTAGGTGCTGTAATTTGAGTCAAATGACCATCAGCATCCGACTCAAAGCGAATCATTTCACCCGATTCTGGATTGAGGATACCGCTATCGCTATAAATCAACCGCGTGCCGTCACTAGTAACTTGTGACTGTAATTCTCCAGTGGCGTTTAATTCATATGCAGTACTATCACTTGCCGTTAGAGTATAGGCAGTATCTTTTTCTCCCGCCAGGCTATAAGGTTTTGCTGTTTGAAGATCGTAAAAGCGATCGCCCGCCTTACTCAACAGAACATCAGTAGATTCTAGAGTGTAGTCAACTCCTTCATCCGCGACCCAGGCTGGACGATAGTAAGTTAAGCCTGTAATCTTTTCTGCTACTGGCTCAAAGGTAAAACCGACTCGTTCTCCATCAGGTGTAGTAAGGTAAAGTCTTGTGCCAGCCTCGTATGGCGGAAGGGCTTCCCTACCAGAACCGCGAACTGCCACATCCGTCTCTAGTTTAAAGTCCCAACTACTCTGCCAACCATTACCAAAGCTGCCAGCTTCATTACGCTGCAAGGAATCATAACGACGGGTCAAGTCAATAGTCGTACCGCCAAAGTCAACACTTAGATCGTTATCAATGCGTTGATACTGCGCTTTCTTATCATTACCCTCAACCTCAACGATGATTTCGGTAGTAGAAGTACGTCCTCTAATATCAGTGGCGGTTAACTCTAGGGTATAGAAACCATTGCTGTATAAAGCAGGATCTAACTGAGCAATTACATCATTATTGATGTTTCCATAACCAGTCGCTATTACATTCTCTTCACCTTTACCCTTCAAAGATAAAGTCCATTCATCCAAATTGCGATCGCTAATAGTAGCCTTAATATCAGTATTACTATCTAAAGCTTCACCGTTCAAGCCCAAACCAAACGCCACAATAGGGTCTGCTCGATCTTCAGAGTCACGCACCTTGAGTGTTTCTGTCTTAGTAGCAGTGCGTCCCGCAGCATCAGTAGCGGTAACTTCGACTTCTACTCTGCCTGTAGTATTGGGAATATATTCAGCTCGGTTACGCTTATCTAAAGCCAACTCTTTGCCGTTTACCGAAACCTTAATTTCGGCAATCTCGGTAAAGCTATCGGCCAAGGCATTGATAACAACTTTTTGCCCTGGAATAGCAGGGAAGCTTGGGGTAAACTCTAAATTAACTACGGGAAGTGTTGGTTTGGCTTCAACGCGAATTAGAGCATTGCGTTCGGCTATGTCTTCGCCATCAGATACCTGATAGGTAACAACGTAATCCCCTACCTGTCCTGGAGATGGCTGCCATTTAACTACTCCTGTCTGGGGATTTAAAGTAGCTCCTTCTGGCAGATTCTCAACGCTATAGGTCAACGTCGCCTCTGCATCGGGATCTGAGCTGGTGAGGGTAAATTCTAATTCTTCTCCTAGAGCTACTATCTGAGGCTTAACCTGGATACTGGGAGCGCGGTTAACGTTGTTCACCACAATTTCAACCTCTTTGACATCCTGGCTACCGTTACTATCGGTGACGGCAAACTCTAACTTGTAGTCTCCTGCCTGTCCGTAGTTGGGCTTCCACTTAAATTCTCCCGTGCGACTGTCAAGTTTTGCTCCTTTTGGTAGTTGAGAAACAGCAGAATAGAGTAAAGGATTTCCGTCAAGATCATTACCCTTGAGGTTAAAGACCAGCTCGGTATTCTCTCTTGTAGACTGTAGGGGTAGCTGGGTAAGGACTGGAGGGCGATCGCTATTGGTCACGGTTAAGTTAAAGGTTTGAGTGCTACTGCTGTGACCATCACTGGCGCTTAATTCAATTCCCTGATAAATACCCGCGCTGTTATAGCCAGGGATCCAGGTGAGTAAACCTGTAGTGGGGTCGATTTCCGCTCCTTGAGGTAGATTTTTTGTCCCATAAGTTAAAGTATCGCCATCGCCATCTGTACCTTCAAGCTGAACTGATAAAGTATCTCCTTCCGCTACGCTTAAATCTTCAACGGGAGCTAATACAGGTGCAGTATTACTAGTACGAACGACTAAGTTAAAGTTCTGTTGGCTAAATAGTTTCTCGTTATCATCTCCATTACCGCTATCTTCTACCTTAATGGTTATAGGATAATCGCCAATATCCTCAGTAGTAGGAGTCCAGTTAAAGGTAGCCCTGCCGTAGACATTACTGGGAGTTAAAGTTGCTCCTGGGGGTAGTCCTGTAGCCGAGAAAGTTAGGGCATCTTCATCGAGATCGGCTACTGCTACGGTAAACTCAATCGGTTCGCCTACAACCGCTACCTTGTCGCCCACATATTCAAGTAAAGGTCTTTCGTTAAAGGCTTCTACCGTCACAACAAAGGAGTACTCTTTTGCTGCTCCCAACTCATCAGTAGCAATGATGGTTATAGGATGATCTCCCCTATCCCCGTCACCAGGAGCAATATTAAGATTAGCCGTGCCGTCACCGTTATCGGTTAGGGTGACAAAATCGGGTAAGCCAAAGCCACCTGAACCAGTACCTGTGACAGTTAGGGCATTACCATCTGGGTCGGTAGTATTAATGGTTAGATCTAAGACTTCTCCCCGTTGCACGGTAGGATTGGTAATCTCTTCAATGGTTGGGGGACGATTAGTATCTCCCACGCGGATGGCTACAGTTTTACTAACTGTTTTCGCCTCTAGCCCATCTCCATCATCAGTAGCGCTAAAGGTAACTACATATTCTCCCACTGCATCGTAGCCTGGTTTCCAGTTAAAGATAGCAGTATTCGCATCAAAAGTTGCTCCTTCTGGCAGTCCTTCCACTGTATAGGTAACGCTGGAGTCACTACCTTCAATCGGGGTTAATTCTCCATCGTTAGCTCGTTCTTGGGGTACGAAGCTAGGATTATCCCCATCAAAGGCAAAGGCTCTAAAGTTAATGGTCTGTCCTTCAGATACTGCCCAGTCTCCCAAGTCGTCAAATTGTGGTGCAGCATTGACGTTGAGGATTTCCAGTTTGAATGTCTCAGTAGTGCTTAATTTTCCATCACTCACAGTGAAGGGTATTTCATAATTACCCGCCTGAAAGAAGCCTGGTGTCCATTCAAACACACCTGTATTGGGATCTAGGAACGAACCGCCAGGGAGTAGATTACTGCTAAAGGTGAGCTTGTCGTTTTCGGTATCACTGGCCTGAAGCTGGACTCTAATCGCATCACCTTCTAAGAAAGTGCGATCGCTAACAGGTAGTAATGTTGGAGCTTGATTTCCAGGTTCAATTAAGAAAGTAGTGGCGAGATTGACTTCTTCTTTGCCATCGCTAGCGACAAAGCGCACATTTTCGTATTGGCCTGCACTCTCAAAACTTGGTAGCCAAGTGAAGATCTTAGTTTTTGGGTCAAAGCTGGCACCAGGAGGGAGATTATTAACCCAGTACTGGAGGTTGTCCCCATCGGCATCGGTGGCATTAAGATTAAGTTTGATTAACTTACCTTCAGTACCTTTGATTTCTTTGGGCAGAGGTGAAAAGACTGGTTTGTCGTTACCACCCTCAACGGCGAGCGCAAATTCTTGAATTGCTCTACCACCGCGACTGTCATAAACATGGAGACTGACGTTGGCTTCGGCGGGACTATCAGCAGTAGGACTCCAGGTAATTTTGCCGTCTTTATCTACTTCCATACCTTCTGGAGCATCGTAAAGGAGATAACCAACCACGCTGCCATCTGGGTCATTGGCTTCTACGTTGTAGACATAGCTTTCTCCTGCGGTAGCTACTGTTACTGGCTCGGAGGTAAAGACAGGAGCTTGATTGCTAGTAGGTAAAGTATAAACCCCTGGCTCAAATTCAAATCTCAGGTCATCGGGATTGTAGATGGTGACTGTTTCTTCGGTAATGGATTGTCCTGGCTTGAGAATACCATCGGGGAGGCTATCACTCAGGTCAATGAAGTAGGCACCTGTATCACTGATGCTGGTGTATTTAGTTGGTTGGGCTGTTTCGCTGTTGTTGCCTGGTTGGAGTAGGAGGTTTAAGGGTAGGGAGAGGTCATAGTCGGTTTGATTGGTGAGGGATACATCAAAGGAGATGGTTTCGTTTTGGCGATCGCTCCTAGTATTGGTAAATTCTAAATCTACTAGTTCGGAAAAGTCGGAAACGGCGGTGAAATCAACTTGGTAGGGGGCTTTTAAGGTAATGCCTTCTGGATTACTGAGATTGTCATCGACGATTAATTCGTATTCACTAGCGTCAAAACCATCGAAGTGGAGTGTGGCTGTGTGGGTAGTTGGGTTGTATTCTACTGATGATGGATTGATGATTTCGATGTTATCGGCATTTAGACTAGCGGTTAAACTATTATCGAAGTCAAAGGAGGTTGGATTATGACTGCTGAGGAGTTGCTCGGAAGATATGCTGCTGGCGAACGGGATTTTACTGGAAAAGATATCAGCGGGGTTGATTTGAGTGGGGCTGATTTGACTGGAATCAAACTGAGGGATGCCAAGTTGATCTGCACTGACTTGAGCAGGGCTAACTTGCGAGATGCCAGTTTGTACGGTGCTGACTTGAGTGGGGCTGACTTGAGTGGAGCTGACTTGACTGAAGCCTATTTGATGAATGCTATCTTCAAGAATGTCGATCTGGTCAAAACTATCTTGATTGGTGTTGCTAGCTACGCTACTGACTTCAGTAACGCCAATCTCACTGAAGCTATTTGTATTGGTGCCATTTTGCGAGGTGCTAGATTCAGAGATGCCAATCTCACTAGAGCCAATCTTAAATGTGCTGTCATGGAGTGGGCTATCTTGGAGAGAGCTAATCTCACCAGAGCCAATCTCTTCGAGGTCAATTTGAGTCGCGCTAAATTGATGGGAGCTAACCTTTTCGCTGCTAGAGTCGAACGGGCTAATTTCACTGAAGCTAACCTCACTGGAGTTAAATTCATCGATTACTTGTCTGATGTTTGTTGGGTTACTTTCAATAACACCATCATGCCCAATGGAATTATGCAAGAAGGGTTGAACTTTTGGGGAGATTAAATCTGAATCTGAAGTAGAGTCGCTCAACAAAAATGCTGATAAATCAGAATCATAATATCGAAAATCTTTATTCGCTTCGATGCGATTTTCTACTTCATCGGTAAGATTAGATAGGAAATCATAATCTGTTTGTGATTCAATCCAATCAACTGATTTTTTCCAGTGTGTCCAGTCTTGTGTTTCAATATTTGGATCTGTAGGATCGTTAGGAATATCAATAGCGAATAATTGATTTATACCTCCACCTTCTACATCACTTAGAGTATCTACATTTAAACCTGGCTTATCTAAAACAATAGCAACTTTCCAGAAATGAGACGGAATGTTGATATCTGAATTTCTAATAGGATCGTTAGCAAGTAAATCGTCCCAAATGGGTTCATTGTTAATGCTACCTCTACCCCCCGTAATAACATATACTTCCTTTCCTTGAACAGTAAGATCTTTCAAATAATCTTCAAAATCAGACCAAACACCCTCATTCATTTTTTTAACTTGAGGAAGTATGTTTGAGGTTAAATAAGTTGAATAATAATCTTTATATTTTCTAGTTCTAGATTGAGCTTCCGTTAAATGACCTCGATTAAAATATGTAGAGCCAGCATATTCGCTATGTTTAGTCTTTGAAAATGATGATGGTAGTAAAAATTCTTCTTGGAAAAAGGGGCTTGTTGTATTTTCGCCAAGCCAAGAGCTATTCATCTGATAACTAGCCCAATTAGCACCTTTTAAATTATTGTTATAAGAAATTGCATATTGTGGTCTTTCAATTAAATAATTATTAGCAAAAGCATCAGGATTTTCAGGTGTGTACCTTGCATTTGAAGGATTACCCATTAATAAATGCTGACTTTGGAAGAACACATTATCCAAATAAACAGTACCGTCATTAACTTCAAAAGTTAAAGTTGCGACTCTACCTCTTAATTCATTGGGTATGGGTAAATTAAAGGTCTCAAATCCTTCAGTTCCGTAACCGACTTTTAGTCGATCTTCAAAAATATCTTCAGGTGTATGTGCGCCAGGCTCAGAACTGACGGCTTCAGTCAAATTAATCGAACCCAAATCATAATCTTCAAAACCAGGAACATCCGACTGCATGGAAACATTAACTGTGCCACCCGTAAGTTCAGGAACGTGCAGATCAAATCGCAATACTCCCCAATCTGGAACGATAAAGCGATTGTGAGTAATACTATCTCCAGATTCTAATTTCAGAGCGTAATTTGCTTCCTCGGAAGCATCAGCAGATAAAGATGCAGTCAAATTTGTCTTGGCAGTCTCAATTTCTGGTTCGGCAACACTCAGCAACTCAGCATTTAGAGGAGTTGAGTCATCAGAAGTAATTGAGGTTTTAGGAGTAGCAACAGTCTTTTTGATTAACTGATAATTCTCTGGGTTTAATACGGAGGCTAAATCATCCTCGTCGCCAACATACATCTCCTGGTCAAAGGTAACAGAGATAGTGCCAGATGGTAAGGCGACAATACCTTCATCAGCAGGATTAGTAAATGCCACTGCGGGAGTGGAAAGAGGAGTGAAGACATCGACTTGATGGGATTGGGAGATTAATAATCTGCCATCGCTAGTAGTTTCAACGATATCACCCCGACTACCACCCTTGGCTACAGTTAGGTAATCGCGATTAGCCAGATTCATCATGCCTAACTCACCGTCATTGTTGGAAATAAACAGTAAGTTAGCCAGTTGAGTCCCTTGTTTACCAAATGCCAGAGAATCCACCTCTGTATCTAACTCCAAGATTAACTGGGGTTTTCCATCTAATCTGGCGTTATCTTGCTGTCCTGGGACTTTTACCTTACGGTCAAACTGAACTATTTCTCCTCGGTTGGGCCAGCGAGTCGCCCAAAGATTGCCATCGGGGGCAAAGGCTAGGTTACCCACTCTGAGGTTACTAAAGTGAGTAAAGGTTTCGGTTTTGGGGTCAAAGATTTCAATTCTATCTCCAGAAGAGAGATAAATCAAACCAGTTTCAGGATCTACTGCTAGAGACTGGGTAATACTATCGCCGTACTCGTTAACTATTTCCCCTGTACCTGCATCAAGCTGGAGTAAGGGACCACCACCCGTAGTCGCCCAGATATAGCCTTGACCATCTGATTCCATTTCAAATACAGGATAGGGCAGCTCAATTAGAGGGCTTTGAGCTTGGCCACCGATGCGGTTTACCTTGTAAAGTGAACCCCGATTAGCTCCACCACTAATTAAGAATGTATCATCCTCTAGTTCGGCGATCGCCAAAGGAGCAATATTACCATGACTGCCCTGAATTCCCGTAGCAAATGCCGTAGCTTTGAAGGGACGTAATACTGAATCAAATTCAGATGGGGTGGTAGTGTTAATCGTGTTGGGAACGTTAGTCTTAGCTTCTGTGAAGAGCGGGTTAGTCTTGTAGTTGGGATTGGGTGGGCTAGCAGGTGCAGGAGTTGGTTCGCTGCTACTACCTACATTAGGTAATGAGCCTAAGTTAGTAGAGCTACCATCATCGGGTAAACTTGCGCCTAAGTTAGCTACTTCTCTATTGCCCGCGTTGTCTGTGGCTAAAGCTAAGAATTCATAGGTTTTCCCTGCTTCACCTTCAAATACTGCTTCAGTATCCGTTGTCTGCTGCTGCCAAATAGTAAAGTCGCCCCCGTCCTGGGCCACATAGACGGTAACGTGTTTGACTCCCGAAGCATTGGCTTCTTCTACCGCAGACCACTTGACTAAATAATCTGAACTACCTTCACTCAAAGCTTCAACTGTTACGGTGGTAGTAGGGGCAGCACCGTCAATTAGGTTGCTAATAGTAGGAGTATCTAGAGGTGGAGCATTATTGTAAAGAATCCGCGCCCGTGCTGAAATTTCCGTACCTGTGGCAATACCTTCAACTGGTTTAGCACTATAGCTAATAAAACCACTACCAGTTCCTTGAGCATCATTGGGAGGTAGAATACCCAAGTCGGGATTGGTAATTAGTTCTCCCGTTTCGGGGTTAATTGCCTGGAGCAACCAAGTGGCAGTATTGGATAGAGGGTCTAGACCTGCACTAACTCTTAAGATAAAGCCTTTAGTAGCAGTAAAGTCAAACTCTCCTTCAAATGTGCCCCGCTCGTCGGGAATACTCACCTGGATATCTCCTAGCTGCATATCTCCCAAACGGAAGCTGCGGGGATCTAAGTTGGGGTCGAGTTCGGTGACAACGCGAATTTCACCCACGGTACTGCTGGCGTTGGGGTCATTGGCAAAGGCAATGGTGTAGGGAAGAGTTTGCCCTGTAGGAATAAAGCCAGCTTCGCTAGTACTTATTGGTCCCGTGATATTTGCTAATCCTTGCTCTCCTTCTCCTGCCAAGAAATTAGCAAAATTGGGATTGGGAACTGTTGCTCCTTCTGGCAAGTCTAGTCTTTCGTCTCCAAAGGGGACATAGATATCAAACGCCTCAGTGTGAGTAGTTTTTGACGTTCCTAAGTCATAGTCAGCTACATTTTTAGCTTCATTGACTCCAGTTAACTCTTCATCGTGACCGTACCATTTACGTAACTGAGCAAAGAAGCCCAGTAAATCCCCATCGGTAATAATTGATTCCCCTGCTGCCCCAACTAAGATACCCGTAGCCAAGGTTGCCATGTAGCTGAGGACTAAAGTATTTTCTCTGACTGGGGGAGCGTCTTGTTCGGGACGTAATAAACCAGCCTCTTCTAATGCTGCTAGGTAGGATGCTATCCAGGTATCTCGATCGGCTGCTAGTAACTGAAGAGTTTGAGTCGCTTCCGTGTCCTGAAGGATATTTTCTCTTAATTTAATGGCCGATCTTGTCTGCTGGGCAATAAATTCATCACGAGTTAAGACTGTTGCAGTAGCTTGAATATGGAATTGGAAAGCAATTTTTTTATCGTCTTCAGGTTCCAAATCATTCAAAGCATCAGGCTCAATTTTAAGTAAATCATTTAAGCCTGGGTAAGCCTGGGCATTAAAACTCAATCCTGTCGCCGAGGCGTTGGGGAGATCGTAAATATAACCAGGAGCGAGGATTTCCCCATCGGTATTCACATCACTCTTCAGACTCGCCCAAGGTAGATCTTTGAGGCTGTCGTCAACTTCAGGTGGAGTTCCTCTTAGGTTAGTGCTAAATCCGACGTAGGGCAACTCCTCAATTCCCGCCTCAGCCTGGGTAGCTGGCTTAAATTTGCCCAGCAGAAAATCGTTATCGCCCAGTTCGGGTACACCATATTGGAAGTGAATATAGGGCGTATCGATGTTAGTCAGGCTATTAAATGAGGTGCCATAAAGACCAGTCTGACCGATACCCAAGACGCGATCGCCACCCAAACCAACGGTAACATCGGTTTCTATCGTTCTTTCTACTAAATAACGATAGGGAACGATCGCTTCCTCGCCATCGGGATTAATTACCTTGGCATCATACAAGCCGTGAGGTGCATCGGTAAAGTCAAAGATAGCAATAATGTGCGTACCATCGATTACCTCATAGCTAACTGGCTGATATTCAGTAATGCCAGGACGGACAAATTTAACGATCGCATCTTCGTCGAATCTCGCACCATAAATGTGTGCCGTTACATATTTGCTATCTCCCCCTTGGTCGGCAATCACGTCCGTAATACTGAAGGGTAAAGCTTCGGCGATCACACTAGTTGCCGTATTTTGCTGAGGCTGCGAGAAACCTTTAACTAGAACGTAGTAAGTTCCAGGCTCGGTGGTGGGAACGATAACGTTTTGGTCTGCTTCTAAACCACCATTGTAGGCATAGTCATAGTCTGTACCCGTAGGAATTGTGCCTTGTTTGATAAATACTTCATTGGCAGCATTGTCGGAGGAAGAATCTACCTTAACTCGTAACGTTTCTCCCGCGCCTACCTCAATCTGATAGAGACGGGACTGCCCAGTACTTAGGGTGGTTTCTTTAACTACTCCCAGTTTTAATTCTTCAACGGTGACATTGAGGGGATTAGCTGAGGCAGTGCGATTGTTAACCTCATTTTCTGCTTCATAGACCTGATTTAAAATATCGGGACGGACAATAACTCGATACTGTCCAGGGGCAGCAGCAGGTAAGTTGGTTTCTAGCTTTTGAGTGTAAGAAGCTCCCGTCTCAACTGTTCCTGTCTGTTTAATCTTACCTAAAGGACGGTCTTTGATATCCCAAATCGCATCAGTAGAAAGATAAATGGCATCACTCCACTCTCCTGTAGCTCGATTAGGGCCTGTATTGGTAACAGTCCATTCGAGATTGATTTTATCTCCCGATAAAGCACTTGTAGGAATTTTGATATCTGCTACTTGCAGATCCGCTGGGGGTGGGAAGTCTAAAGATAAGGGCTGAGTACTGGTTCGGGAATTATTAAAGTCCAATTCTCCTTCAAAGATTTGACCTTTAGTTCCATTCTGGGCAGGGTCAGTAATTACAAAGACGTAATAAGGGCCTGACAGATCTGTAGGTAGGTTAACAGTTTTATCGACGCTATAGCTGGTTCCCGCATCTAAACCACCAGAGTGACCAAAGGAGGTCAAATAGCGATCGCTCTGTAGATCTAAGAACTGATCGCGGGACAGATAGACGCGATCTTGCCAGCTAGTTTGAGTAGGATTACCAGTTCCCTCGTTAGTTACGGTGTAGCTAAGTTCAAAGCTCTGTCCCACCGTCGCCCGTTGGGGAATATCTACCGTAGTTACCTGAAGATCTGGGGGATCTCTAAGGATGATGCTGAAGGGCGCTTCTGTAACGTTGTTGCCTTCATCTTGATACTCACCTATACGAGCCAAATTGTCACTCGTTGCTGCTTCATAATAGTTCAACGAGCCTTTAGGTCCACCAAGCTTAGTAGGATAACGGCGATTTCCGCGAGGATAAACATTTGAATCTGTGAAGGCTAAAAGATAGAAATCACCCTCTATATTTTCAGGCAACGTGACATTGCGAGTTACGTTATAGGATTGGTCTATGTCTAAATAACCTTCATGTTCATATTGACCTAATAAGCGATCGTTGAAATCTAAAGTAGGATCGCTAGATAAATATACACGGTCATACCAGTTGCGACTTCTAGTTTCTCTCGTGCCAATATTAGTTGTCGTCCAGCTAACCGGTACAGTATCACCTGACAACGCCGCCTCATTAGGTACTTTAATATCAGTGATTTTTAGATCGGGTTCTTTATAAACAACGGGCAAAGAACTGCTGCCTAAATTATTGCTAGGATCTTCAAATCCTCTGCCTACATAACCTTTTCGACTTTCAGTATTATCGTTTCTATTACCTAATGATAATGTGCCACTGCGATCGCCACTATTTGGAAGGTAGCTAAAATCAGTGCTGACATAAACATAGTATTCACCTTCTACACCTGCGGGTAATCTAATATCTTGAGTTTGGGTATAGGTATCGCCAGTGACTAAAGGAGCATCGGCTGTATGAATAAATGAACCTATATTAGTAGCTCGCTCTTTAATAAAGGTAGGATCTTTAGAGATCCAAACCTCGTCATACCAGTACTTAGTACCCGACCACATAGGTGCCCCCTGGTTTTCTACTGACCATTCAACGGTAATTACTTCACCGCTATCGCTGGTTTCGGGTATGTTAACTGAATTAACTACTAAATCGGCAGGATTGTTAGTAACGTTGGTGTCTGTCGTGCCAATGTTGTTACTAGTATAAAGACCTTCCCAGGCTTTTGTTTTTCCAGGAACTTGGGCATTGGCTTCTACAATCACATACTTGCCAGCAGCAGCAGGAGACAGGTCAAAACTAGCGGTTTGAGTATAGCTTTCTCCCGATGCTAGACTACCATCGTGAACAAAGTCGCCTAAATCCCAGCGTTTTGAACCTGGAGCATCAGGAGTTGGACTGTCGGATAGATATACTTTATCTGTCCATTGATTATCGGTAGTTGCTCCAGCACCTTGATTTTTTACCGTCCAGGAAACTTCAAACGGTTCTCCCCCCTTAGCTTGGCTAGTAGAAGAAACATTGTTGACTACCAAATCTGGAGGAGGAGTAAGTAGTAAAGTTATCGGACGAGCTTTGTAGTTATTGCTGTCTAGCTCGTTGGGGTCATCTGGATTAATGTTGATGTCGAAGGTGTCTTCTAGAACAACATCAAAGGTGTCACTCCAAGGAGTGATGTACCATTCTCCAGTAGTTTGACTGGGAATTTTTACTTTAACTACCTGTTCGTATTCTTCGCCAACTGCTAATTCACTATTGTGGGGGATAGTTTTGAGTAAGATATCTTCTTTCTCATCAAGACGATTTGTAGCAGAAGGACGATTTTTATCTTTAGTCAACCAAATCGTATCTTGCCAACTATCGACATCTGTAGCGTCAATGCCTTTATTGGTAACCTTATAGCGGACTTCAATAGTTGACCCTTCAAAAGCTTGCTTAGGAGCAACTACATTACTAGTAACTAAATCTGAAGGTTGACCGCTACCGCCAGTTTCAGTACCTTCAAACTCAACCTCAATTTGTTTGAACTGGGTATTGTTATTTTCTTGAGGCAGTTCATTAACTTGATTGCTATTGTCTGCTTGAACAATTAGGTAGGCATCACCTCTAAAGCGTTTAGGAATGACAATTGATTCGGTAAATGACTTATAACTTTCCCCTGGTTTTAATGCCGAACCATTATCAATGGTGCTAAGAACAATGTCATCACTGCTGATTTTATTGTCTAGAGATAGATAAATATTGTCTGTCCAATTAGGTATGTTAGTGTCTGCCGTTCCCTGATTGATTACGTCAAATTCAACCGCAACTGTTCCTCCTGCTGAAACTTTATTAGGAGCGACTATTGACTGCACCTGTAGGTCGGGTCGAGGTGGCAGACTTATCTGTAAAGTGCCATCGTCTACCGTTTGATTGTTACCCGTGTTACTCGCTTCATAAAGACTCTTACTGGTGTTAGTTTTAACTACAACTTGATAGAGTCCTTGTAGTTCACCTGGTATACTAATTTTTTCTTGACGAGTATAGGATTTACCTGGGTCTAATTCTCCTTCATAGGCGTAACCCGCCAAACTAATCAAGCTTGCATCAGGATTACCAACCTCTTGTAGATAAATATTATCTCGCCAATTACCTGCTGCATTACCAGTTCCTCGGTTGGCAACTGTCCAGGTTAAGTCGATTTTCTGACCCGAAGTTATCGCTTCAGGGGCAACTATATTAGTTACAGCTAGATCTGGTGGAGCAGTAAAGGTAACATCAAAGGCATTACTAACTAGGGAGTTATTGTTGTTATAGATAAATTCAAATGGACCACCAGTTTTAGCAACTATGTAGTGTTCTCCAGAGATGCCTTCTGGTAGAGTAACTTGTACCGAGCGATTATAGCTGTTACCTACTGCTAAAGCTCCTGCCCTGTCGAATGTACCTAAATCGGCAACTATGTTTTTACCTTGAGGATCGCTTGCTAGGTATAGAGAATCAGACCATTCGCTAGTATTAGTTAAACCGATACCGTCGTTGGTTACCGTCCAGTTTACCGTTATGGGTTGTCCGCTATTGGCCGCACTAGTCGTTTCCAGTTCGGTGATTTGCAGGTCGGCATAGGGGATGGTCATCACATCGAAGAAGCCATCTTGGCGACCAACATTATTTTCTTCTAAACCGTTTTCAAATACTTTTGTCTTGGCATCTGTCTGGACAAAGAGGTTGTAGCGACCTGTAAAGGCGGGAGGTAGAGGTATGTCTTCATTTCTACTGTAGGATACACTTTCTGCCAGAGAACCAGAATGAGTATACTCGCCAATGACAACATCATCACCGTTGCCGACAGTCTCATCTTTAGAGGCAATAACTCGATCTACCCAAGTATCGCTGTAGCCAGTTCCCGTTCCTTGATTCGTTACCGTCCAGCTAACCTTGACTTTAGCGGGGTCATCAATGGTTAGGTTGGGGGCAGTGACATTAGAGACGGCTAAGTCTGCATAGGGAGCGAGTTCAATATCTATGGGATTAGCAACAACGTTGTTGTTTTCCCCGATAGCTTCTTTTAGATTATCGTCTGTATCGCCGACAATCAATACATACTTATTACCAATAATGTCTTCAGGAAGATTGGTATTAATGGAGATTTCCTTAGTTTCCCCTACCGTCAAACTTTCCTTATGTTCAAATTCTCCAAAAACCCTATCTTTATTAGCTTCAAAAGTCGGGTTATCAGAGATATATACTTTGTCTTTCCAAGAACTAATGGTGGCGGATGTTCCTTGGTTGGTTACTAACCAACTGAGGTCAACATTTGACCCAGATAGAGCGGTGGCAGGGGCAGATATCAAAGTAGGGACTATATCTGCGTGGGATACTTTAGTTATGTTATTTGCTGCACCCAGATTATTACTTTCCCCATTTCTTTCAAAGACCTGGTTATTGCCATCAGTCAAGACAACTATCTTATAGTCACCATCAACGGTATTTGCTGGCAGCGTTATCTCAGTTGAGCTTTGATAAGTAGAATTGATTGCCAATCCTTGTAAACGCTCTACCTCTTTAATTTTGCGAGCATTATTTAATGTCCCGTCAGGAGACAGATAAATATAATCTCGCCAGTTACCCGATGCTGTTTGGCTACCCGTATTAGTTACCGTCCAATCTACGGTGATGTTTTCTCCAGGTTCTCCTGTGGTATCTGCTGAAACTTCACTTACCTGAAGATCGGGAACGGGTTTGAGGCTGATATTTATGGGAGTAGTAG
>JAIMKV010000069.1 GCA_020692205.1 Myxosarcina sp. GA_180221_E-2-1-MAG-40_15 | reverse complement strand
ATTGATCGCCCTTCTTTAATCCCTCAATTTAGTACCTGAATTCTTACGAATTTGGAATAAGTGGAGAGAAAATATTATCATCAAAGTTTGGATATAATCCCTCAAACTTATCTGAATCTGCTAATTTTTCGAGACTAGCAAAATATATTGCTTGCTTATCTAGTAAAGAAAGAAATTTCGCAAAATCTAAATAACGCCACACTTTTTCATCGTCTTTTGGAATATCTAAAGAATCGTTTAATTGATACATAAAAAATATTTTGTCTTAATTTATTTATTATTATAATTCAGTTTATTTCAATTGATATTGTTGTAATTTTAAAGTATAAAATTACAACAAACATTCAAGAAAACATTACGGTAGCTCTAACAAACAATCATCAGTCAATTCAAATGAATTCATCTGTTCTGATGATAAGTAACGTCACCCATTAAATAAAATTTGCTCGTCAATTCCATCTAAATCTTCTTTTTCACCTTCCATGATAATAATATAATCGTTTTTTGTTATCGGGGTGGATATTAGTTTTTGATCTTTGACAGCTTTGTATTTCTTGGGTTGGCAATTCCTTGAAGACAAATGCGTATTATCTAATTTGTTTAATCGGTCAACAAAATTATTAGCTGCCTCTTCAGTTTTAAAAACTCCTGCAATCTTTTGATTTTTGTTTTTGTGTATCTTATTCATGTGAAACTTTATTTTGTCTAAGAAAATAAATTATATACCTTGAATTTAACTTTTATTTTGTATTAATAAAATAGTAATTTTACGGTTGACTAACTAATAATTTTATATGGATACTGAAGTGGTTAATTATAATGTCGAATAAAAGCAAATTATGGCTTCACTTTGGAAAGTTGAATATTACGAAAACGGTATGAGAAAAGGAGAAGATAGTCCCCTTATGTTTTCCGAAGCAATGAATAAAGGTAATGGTTGGGTAGCGAAAGGTTCAGATCGTTCTTACAATCTTGTCTCTTGCAAAAGTGTGGTCTCACAACCATAAGAGCGAGCTAAAGAAGGGGATGAAAGATAAATAAGTTATAACGACAAAAAAAAACAAGCTATGAAGGTGCGATCGCTTTTGCTCAAATTGAAATGCCAAAGGCAATCGCACTTTAGTTTTTCGGGAATAGCGATCGCATTTCAAATAAATTCAACTTTGCCCAACATATCAGATGGCTCTAATAATTCCCAAATTAAAATCAAACCTTTTATTAGATTGAAAATTGTTATGGGTGGTAGTTACGTCAATTCCTCTTCGCTTCAATCCTTGTGCAACAGCATTTTCGACATTTTCATCCAGATGAAATTTAATCTTTTCAGCCATTTGAGTCTTTAAGCTTCTGTTGGACTAAAGAAGAAGTGTTTGCTCGTAACTCTCTAATATATTCTTCGTCTTCTTTGATATATTGTCTAATTTCTTCGAGATGATCGTGATAATAAGCTAAGGCAGCATATACATCAGACAAGTTAATAGTAGAGTAGCTGGAAACGATTTCATCTGGTGACATACCCATTTTTTCATGCCAGATTACAATGTCTTGCACCTTAATTCGATGTCCCGCAATACGAGGTTTTCCGCCACAAGTATCAGGAGTTATTTCAATGTGTTCTGCAATTACGGGTAACTGAGGCATTAAATTATGAAGTATTAAATATTTTTTATTTTAGTACAGGCAATGTTTTCTATACTTCGATTGCTTTCTGAAGTTATATAAAAAACAAAGGGAAAAGCGATCGTGTGTTGTTTTAACTGGAAGACTAGAGGCGATCGCACTTTACTTTTTCGGGAATAGCGATCGTAGACTAAACTATTGATGCACGATAATTTCTTCGCAATATTTTATGGATACTTTTGACTTGACTTAATCTTGCAGCAAACAGCAAAACTGCTTGAATGTCTTCTGCTTCTAAATCATCGTAATCTGCTAAAATTTCCTCGATTGTCATTCCCGAACTGAGAAGCTCTAGAATAAATTCAACAGGATACCTCAGTCCTCTAATACAGGGTTTGCCATGACATATATCCTGATGAAGCGTAATTCTTTGTAAAAGATGGGTTACCATAATTCAGGCGATTGAATGCTTTTCTTGCTCAAAATCCACCTTTATTCTAACTGCTGTAAAACGATCGCTCTTGCTCAAATTGAAATGCCAAAGACGATCGCTTTTTTTAAATTACTAGCAATACTAACTATTCCCAAATAAAATCCAACTCAATTACTAATTCAACTAATACACTCTCTCCTGGCATAGTAAGAGGTTTGTTTAATATTTCGGTAGATTGTCCTAAACGATATATTTCTACTTGTTGCTGTTGAGAATTGATTAACCAGCCTAATTTAACGCCGTTATCTTGATACTCTTTCATCTTAGCCTGAATCGTTTCCAGGCGATCGCTTGGCGACATCAACTCTAAAACAAAGTCTGGTGCTAGAGATAAAAACTTCGTTTTCTCTTCTCTCGTCAAACGATTAACTCTTTCCTTAGCTATCCAGCTTACGTCAGGCGATCGAATTGCACCATTTGCTAAAACAAAACCTGTAGAAGAATCGCACACCACACCTAGCTTATACTTTCGATTCCAGATACCAAATTGAATTAGGAGTTCTGCATTATTTTTTCCTGTTTCATATCCAGTAGGAGACATAACGATTAATTCTCCTCGATCATTTGTTTCTAGTTTTAAATCAGGATTAAGCTGACATAACTGTTCAAAGTGATCAACCGTGATGAGATTAGCTAAAGGTTTCAAATTAAGAGTGTAGGTATTCATATCGCAAGCTTATGACTGGATACTTCTCAGATATAAAATATTTAGTTAAAGCGATCGCCATACTCTTTAGATTTCCCAGAGTGTTAAGCGAAATTGCGATCGCCGATCGGCAATTACTCTTTACCCAGTTTCAACACTGCCATAAATGCTTCTTGAGGAACATCTACTGTACCAATGGCTTTCATCCGTTTTTTACCCTTGGCTTGTTTTTGCAGTAGTTTTTTCTTACGAGAAATGTCACCACCGTAACATTTTGCCAAAACATCTTTACGTAAGGCAGGAATGTGTTCACTAGCGATAACTTTTGCCCCAATAGCAGCTTGAATTGGCACTTTAAACTGATGGCGGGGAATTAATTCTTTGAGCTTTTCGGTTAATGCTCGACCAACATAATAAGCCTTGTCTCGATGGACAATAGTTGAAAGCGCGTCTACGGGATCTTTGTTTACGAGAATGTCTAACTTGACTAAATGATCCGCACGATAACCTAACATTTGGTATTCCATACTGGCATAACCTTTAGTACGGGACTTCATCTGGTCAAAAAAGTCGGTAACTACTTCGGCCAGAGGAAGTTCGTAAATCAAACAAGTACGATTTTGCGTAAAGTACTTCATGTCTTTGAAAACTCCCCGTCTAGTCTGGCACAAGTCCATTAAGGTACCAACGTAGTTTTCGGGGGTAATAATTTCTACCTTAATATAAGGCTCTTCAATCTTCTCGCGCTGTTGAGGATCGGGTAAAAGACTAGGGTTATCAATTTCCATTACCTCCCCGTCGATGGTTGTAACACGATAGATAACCGAAGGTGCGGTAGTAATAAGTTCCAGATCGTATTCTCGCTCTAGTCTTTCTTGCACAATTTCCATATGAAGTAGACCCAAGAAACCGCAACGGAAGCCAAAACCCATGGCGCTAGAGGTTTCGGGTTCATAAGAAAGAGCAGCATCGTTCAGCTTAAGTTTTTCTAAGGCTTCTCTCAGGTCAGAGTATTGATCAGAGTCGATGGGAAACAAACCACAAAAAACCATCGGCTTGGCTTCGGTGTATCCAGGTAAAGGCTTTAGTGCAGGAGCATCTACTAAAGTAATCGTGTCGCCGACACGGGCATCTTCTACAGCTTTAATCGCAGCAGCAAAATAACCTACTTCCCCTGCATGAAGTTCATCAACTTCCACCTGAGTTGGGGAAAGAACTCCAAGTTCATCAATAACGTATTCTTTCCCCGATGCCATCAGACGCACGTTATCGCCTCTTTTAACCGTGCCATCCATAACCCGAAAATAAACAACTACTCCACGGTAGGCATCGTAATAGCTATCGAAAATTAGCGCACGTAGCGGTTCATCTATAGTGTCTTGGGGCGGTGGTACTAGCTGCACGATCGCTTCTAAAATATCATCAACTCCCAAACCAATTTTAGCTGAAGCCTGAATAATATCGGTACAGTCTAAACCGACTACATCCTCAATTTCTTGAGCAACGCGCTCTGGCTCAGCTCCTGGTAAATCAATTTTGTTGAGTACGGGAATAATTTCTAGATCGTTTTCTAAGGCTAAATAAACATTAGCTAAAGTTTGCGCCTCAACTCCTTGAGAAGCATCTACTACCAATAATGCACCTTCGCAGGCCGCTAGAGAGCGCGATACTTCATAAGAAAAATCTACGTGACCAGGAGTATCGATTAAATTTAAAACATATTGTTGCCCATCTTTGGCAGTGTAGTTCATTCTAGCTGCCTGTAGCTTGATGGTAATTCCTCGCTCTCGCTCTAAATCCATGTTGTCGAGAAATTGTTCTTTCATCTGCCTCTGGGCAACGGTGCCAGTAGATTGCAGCATTCGATCAGCAAGAGTAGATTTACCATGATCGATATGAGCAATAATTGAGAAGTTACGGATTCGAGAGACGGGAACGTCAGTCATAAAAATTTATCTGAGTTGAAAGTTGTTAAAAGTTAGTATTTGGGGTGCTTGCCCTCAGCCTAGATATTGAGCTTGATCTGGTTTCTTGAGCAGGATCGAGATAACTGTATAAGTCTTTACATGGGGATAAATCCTTTGTGGCGATCGCAGTCTTAAGGTTTTTTTAGCAGCAACGTTGAATCTTTTAAGGGGTCACACCTCTATCCGTTTAAACTATTGTAATGTTCATTTTTACCTATTTATAATAAGATTGCAGATTTTTTTAAAGTCGAGCGGGTTTTAGGCGAGGGTTCTGGTCTAATAGGTAAAATAAGAAAATGAATCAGGAAATAACGTTTATGAATGATGACCTTCCCAACGAGAATAAATCCGAGGGCGAAACTAGAATGCCAGATAAGATTCAAGTATCTATCGATCTAGACTCAGAAGTCTTGGAGCAGATTAAGCATCTGACTAATGATCCTAGCCGAGTGATTGAAGCAGCGATCAAACAGTGGCTTAGAGGCGAGAGAAATGGCGATACCGACCTGACTCGAACTTTTCAGCGTAATCCTCCTGTACCGCCCCAAGGGGAATGGAACGACTAAGAAGAGGAATAAAAGAAAAGATGCAGGATTAAAGACTAAACACCACTATCTACTGACCAAACCCTACGTTAAGTGATCTATAGGTTATAGTTTCAGATGTAACGTCCAATCTGTCTGGAATTCCAGTGCAATGTAATCTACTGAATAATGCTCCCTAGATTTAATTCAAAACTTAATGGTAATACCACTATGTCACTCAGCGAGATTGAATGGCAGCATTTGGGAGCAGAATTGGTTTTTACTCAAGATCTTGCTGGAAATTATCTTTCTTTTTGGTGGGCAAAAGCTGAGGAACACGGATTAGATAGCGATCTCCAGAATCCTCATTTAACTAACAAAGTTTTTGCTCCCGTTGATTCTTTGGCATATCTGGAAAAAATTCGCCGGGTGATTAAACGTCGCTTACCAGAACAATGCTCTTGTCTGTTTCAATCTTCTGGGGGAACTTCATATTATTTTGAGCTAATTATTAGCCCTATACTACCAATAAAAGGAGAACCTCAGACTGTTCTAGTTATCGGACATTTGTTAGAGGAAGCAGAAATGTTTTCTTTTGCTGAGCATGAAGCCCCAGCAGCAATTTATAGCTATCAAAAATTGTTGAGTCAGGTGGTTCATCAGATCCGCCGTAGTCTGGATTTGGCAACCATTTATCAACAAACAGTTAATAATATTGGCTCAACCTTTGCTGCCAGTCGCTGTTTAATTTTGGCACATCATGACAATATCACGAGACTATCAGTAGAAGCCGAATATTATCGTGCCGAATACGGTTCGACTACCAAATATCAAATTGACTGGCACAATGAAGTTCATCTGCAACAGGCATTAAAATCAAGTTATCCCTTGGCAGCAGACTTTATTGAACCAAATGTTCTTCAATGCAAGTCCATGTTGGTGATGTCTACTAACTGCAACAGTGAAAATAATGTGCTAATTTGTCTACAACAGTGCGATCGCTATCGCCATTGGACAACGGCAGAAATGGAAATGCTGCGGGAAATTGCCGAACAGGTAGAGGCAGCCATATCTTTAGCCCAGCTCTATCGTGAAGTTGAGCAGGCAAGTATTCAAGCTGAAGAAGCAAACCGCCTTAAAAGTGATTTTCTGGCTAATACCTCTCATGAACTGCGTACTCCTCTAAACGGCATTATTGGCTTTCTCAAGCTATTGCTCGAAGGCATGGCGGATAATGCCGAAGAACAACGAGAATTTATTGAAGAAGCCTATAAATCTTCAATTCATTTACTTAATTTAATCAATGACATTTTAGATATCGCCAAGATTGAAGCTGGCAAAATGGAATTGGAGTTCACCGAAATTGAATTAGATGAACTATTTCATAATGTAGATAATTTAATTCATACTCAAGCAGAACAAAAAGGTCTTAATTTTCAGCTCAAATATCCAGCGACTCTTACTCCTGTAATGCTCTATGGCAACTATCAACGTCTGCTTCAGGTAATGTTAAACCTGGTTGGCAATGGCATTAAATTTACCCAAGAAGGAGGCATTATCATTAGTGCCGAAGTAAGTAATAAGAAAATGGAATGCCAAGGTATAGAATTTCCAGGCATGGTTAAAATCAGCGTTGCCGATACAGGAATCGGAGTTTCCCTAGAAAAGCAAAACAAACTGTTTGACAACTTCTATCAGGTTGATGGTTCACGTACCAAATCCTATGCTGGTACTGGCTTGGGCTTGGCTATTTCGCAAAAACTAGTCGAGGCTATGGGCGGGACTATTTCGTTTTATAGTATGGGGGAAGGTTTGGGTTCGACAGTTACTTTCACCGTACCTCTGACTCATTTACCCGTAATCAAGACAGCTCAGAGTTAAGGAGCAAATTATGATTTATAATCAACAACTGGCATTGCACGATCAATCTTTGGCACAACGAAAGCCAGCAAATATCTGTCTAACTTCTGGATGATACCAGTTGCGGAAACTAGTCCTTAAAGCGGCACTGCTAGTTGCCCAACTACCGCCCTTCAATACTCGATGTTGTTGGTCGAAATAAACTTCCGAATAGCCTTGATAAGGGTAATGAGCAAATCCTGGATAACCAGCAAACCAAGAAGCAGTCCATTCCCAAACGTTACCTAGCATATCCTGACAACCATACTTACTGAGGTTTGGGTAAGTATTTACAGGTGTAGTATGACCAATTAAACGACTGTGATTGCAATTATCAGATGACCCGAAAGCAGCTTTTGACCATTCGGCTTCTGTAGGCAGTCTTTTACGGGCAAAGTTAGCATAAGCTTCGGCTTCATAGTAGCTAACGCCATATACAGGATGATCTAGCCAGTCTGAAGAATTAGACCAATACAAAGGCTGGTCAACAGGATTTTGTTGCAACCATTGCCAACCTGATTTTGACCAATATTGACGTTTTTGATAACCGCCAGCAGTCATAAACTGAGAGTATTGACTACAGGTAACAGGATAGCGATCAATCCAATAAGTATCTAAATGTAATTTATGAGCAGGACGTTCATTGTCCAAGGCAGCGATCGCATTACTACCCATAATCACTTCTCCCGCCTCAACTATAACCATTTCAGCATAATCATTGGCTGAAGGCTTGAGCAAATCACAGCCAACCTGCGATTTAGCTTGACCAAAATCAATTGAGGACAGGTTGTACTTACGCTGTTGATGCAGTTGCCAGATGAAAGAAATAGTTTCAGCGTGTTGGCTTTCATGTTGAACTAACCATTGCCAAAGGCGCTCCTCTTGTCCGATGGGTGCAGTTGCCAAATAGTCTAAAGTTTTAGCCCTAACAGTATGTAAATAATCTTTGATCGTTGCTGGACTAGGTAGGTTTTGACGCTCATGCTTTGGCAATCCATCAGCAGCAAATAAACCCTGATACTCACAAAAGCTTGGCGGTAAACCAGCCAGAGATTCCAAAATCCAGTAAGCTTCGGTAAAAGCAATGTGACCAAAATGCCAGCCAATCGGACTAAACTCTGGGTGAGCCTGCTTAAAAAATAGCGATTGATCTATTTGGGTGAATAAATCTAGAGAAAGTTGGCGGGTTTGTGCTAATGCTACTGCAATAGATTGTCTACGAGATTGAATTAAGGCTGACTTCAAGATTTTCTCCTACACCAATAAGACTTTTTTCTGGACAACCGCTCCAGTTACCCTCAAACATAGGTTCTGAGGCGATAATTACGGCATTAGAATCCAGAGAATTATCTTTTATATAGTATAAAGTAGGGCTGGCTTCACGGTTAGAATAGCGACAGGCAGCTAATTCCCGACCATTGCTCAAAACAATATTGGCAGAAAAATTGATTTTGTCTGATTGCGCTAGGTGTGCTACGCGTTTAATAGTATTGCTTAGAGCTTGCTGTAGACTAATACCGTTGTTAGTTTCCAGTTCATCAACAATCAAGGCAAAAATATGCTCTGAGTCGGTAGTACCCTCGATACGTTGATAAGCAAAATCATTTAATTGATTGCGAATTGGTCGATAAAGCGTTTGGCGAAAGTCATCAATAAAACCATTGTGAATAAATACCAGATTCTGATGTGAAAATGGTTGACAGTTAATCATATCGACCGAAAGACTAGAAGTGGCACTGCGCACATATCCTAAAAAACACTGGGATTTTATATAACGCGCTAGCTGGGGTAAATTAGCATCATTCCAAATCGGTAAAACATTTTTGTAGACGTAGGGGAGATTTTCTGAACTGTACCAACCAATACCAAAGCCATCAGCATTTAATAATCCTGCCGTCATTTCCTGTGGCTGATAACTTTGAATAATTAAAGAGTGTTTTGGTTGAATCAAAATACGGTCTAGTTGAATCGAGGAACCCAGGTAGCCTAATAATCGACACATCGTAAAGTAATTAGTATTTATGCCTTTTATATTCAAGCATGAGGTTGCTCAGTTGATCCGTTTTGCTTTTGTACAGGACTAGTGATTGACATAGAGAAAATCTAAAACGCGGTTTAAAGCGCAGAGGGTTCTACTACACTTACAGGTAGAATTCGTGCTGACATAAAAAAACTCATGGACAATCTTGCACTCTGGCAACGCTATCAAGACTGGCTTTATTACAACGAAGATTTAGGAATTTATTTAGATATTAGTCGCATTAGCTTTAGTGACGCTCAGATAGAACAGCTAAAACCAAAATTTGACAAGGCATTTAAGGATATAGAGGCTTTGGAAGCTGGAGCGATCGCCAATCCCGATGAAAATCGCATGGTAGGTCACTACTGGTTGCGCGATCCCGATCTTGCTCCCACTGCTAAACTCAGACAAGATATTATCGACACCAATAACAGCGTGATCGATTTTCAACAGCAAATACATAGTGGAGCAATTCATCCTCCCAGTGGCGGTAAGTTTACTGATATTCTCTCGATTGGCATTGGTGGCTCGGCTTTAGGTCCTCAATTTGTGGCTCAAGCTCTAGCACCTGACCAACCTCCCCTCAAAATTCATTTTATTGATAATACTGATCCCGCGGGGATTGACAAAGTTATTGCCAATATTGGCGATCGCTTAGAAACAACTCTCGTCTCGGTCATTTCCAAGTCTGGTGGTACGCCAGAAACTCGTAATGGCATGCTGGAAGTTAAAAAAGTATATCAGGATCGTAATTTAGATTTTGCCTCCCATGCCTTTGCAATCACCGGGAAAAACAGCAAGTTAGAAGCGATCGCCGAGCGAGAAGGCTGGCTGGCTATTTTTCCGATGCGAGACTGGGTTGGGGGCCGTACCTCTGAATTATCTCCAGTCGGTTTGGTGGCTGCTGCACTTCAGGGGATAGACATCAAGGCAATGCTAGAAGGCGCTAAAGCGATGGATGCCTTAACTCGTAACCACAATCTTAAAGACAATCCTGCTGCACTCCTGGCTATGGCTTGGTACTGTGCTGGAAATGGTAGAGGCGAAAAGGATATGGTAATTTTGCCTTACAAAGATAGTCTGTTGCTGTTTAGTCGTTATCTCCAGCAGCTGATCATGGAATCTTTGGGCAAGGAAAAAGATCTTGATGGTAATGTAGTAAATCAGGGTATTGCTGTCTACGGCAATAAAGGTTCTACAGATCAACACGCTTACGTCCAACAATTAAGAGAAGGGGTTAACAATTTCTTCTTGACCTTTATTGAAGTTTTAAAGGATCGAACTGGAGAGTATGTTGAAATTGAGCCTGACATAACTTCTGGCGATTATCTCAAAGGGTTTTTACTAGGAACTCGTACCGCATTAAATGATAAACAACGAGATTCGATTACTATTACTATTCCCAAGGTGAATGAGCGTATTGTAGGTGCTTTAATTGCTCTGTATGAACGAGGAGTTAGTATTTATGCCTCTTTAGTTAATATCAATGCCTATCATCAGCCAGGAGTAGAAGCAGGGAAAAAAGCAGCAGCTTCAGTACTGGAAATTCAAAAACAGGTAGTAGATACTTTAAAACAGACTTCTTCCCCAGTATCTCTAGCAGAATTAGCAGATCGAGCCAACGCAAGCGATGAGATAGAAACGATTTATAAAATTGTTCGTCACCTCTACGCCAACGATCGCGGTATTATGGTTCAAGGCAATATTGGCAAGCCAGATACGATTAAGATTTCTTGGCAGGGATAAAACTGAAAAACTTATCCAAATGTAGGAAGAGGGAATGTGGTATGTTCATCTACCCAAAAGAACCAAATTGATGGTTCTTCTTTCCCTTTCCTCCAAATTTAAATAAATTTTGACTAAACTAGAAGCAATTCTAAAGAAAATATTAATATGCGATAAAATAAAGGTTCAGTAGGCACACAATATTTTTGAAACCTAATGCCTTTATTAATCTTGGTTGCTGAAGACGATCCAGCAATTCGCCTGTCTGTTAGTGATTATTTAGAATTAAATGGATATTCAGTAATTGCCGCTGAGAATGGTCAACAAGCCTTATCAATGGTAGGCAAATACCATCCTCATCTGCTAATTTCGGATATTAAAATGCCACATAAAGATGGCTATGAATTGATCAAAAGTATTCGTAAATTGCCTCAATATCGTTTGTTGCCAGTAATTCTGTTAAGTGAGCGTAAGGCAACCGCAGAGCGCATTCGTGGATATCAGGCTGGATGCGATATGTATTTGCCCAAACCCTTTGAAATGGATGAATTGGGGGCAATTATTCGCAATTTGTTAGAGCGATCGCAAATAATCCACTCTGAACTAAGATTTTCGCAAAACGATAGCCTGGAACAGTCAGAAACTACGCCCCAAGAATCTTTAGAATCATGGAATGCAGCAGTTGATCTGAGTCAGCAAGAATTGTCTGACAAGCTGGAACTAACTCAGCGAGAACAGGAAGTTCTTGAATTATTAATGAAAGGACATTCCAATATAGAAATTGGTCAACGCTTGCATCTGTCTCACCGTACCATTGAAAAATATGTCAGCAGCTTATTACGCAAGTCAGAGCGAAACAATCGTATTGAGCTAATTCGCTATGCGATGGAATACCATTTAGTTTAGCGTCAAGCAGCTATTGGATTCCGTCCTTAAAATGTCAGTTGCGATCATGAGGGAAATTCTCCACAACATAATAATATCAAGTACGGATCATAACTTAACTCAGATCTTGCACCAAGAAAAGTTGATATGTTAAGTAGCGATCACACTCATTAAGATGCTTTAGTAACTCAAGGTGAGATTGAAGTAAAACAGCATGCTTGGCAACCTTGGCAAATTTAATAATTCATTTGCGTTATGGCTTTTGGAGTTCTACTATGGGTTCTCTTGTCTTGGCAGTGATTAACTCAATTCTCTTAGTAATTGTGCCGCCGTTTTTTTAATTGCAAGGCTAACAGCATCTCAAACAAGTCAAACAAATCGATTAAATTATGCTGGATTGGATTATAAACACGATTTCTTCAATGGGCTATTTGGGAATTGCCCTGTTAATGTTGTTGGAAAACTTTTTTCCTCCTGTATCTGAAGAGATAATTATGCCACTAGCAGGGTTTGCCGTGCAAAGAGGCGAATTGAGTTTTCCTTTGGTTGTATTGGCGGGAGCTACAGGAACCGTTGGCGGTGCTTTGCTTTGGTATCGCCTGGGTAGGCTGGTAGGAGAACGACACACGAGGAAATGGGCAGACAAACATGGCAAATGGCTAGGTTTATCTGGTGAAGACGTGGGCAAATCTAAACGGTGGTTTAATAGACATGGCAAAAATGTCGTGTTTTTCGGTCGTCTTGTCCCAGGGATTCGCACTTACATTTCCCTTCCTGCGGGTTTTGAAGAGATGTCTTTAACCCCTTTTATAATTTACTCTGCATCTGGCACGCTCATCTGGGTAGGATGTTTGACCTATGCAGGCTATGCTTTAGGACAGAATTTTCAGTTGGTGGAAAGATATTTTGGTTCTATTTCTCTAGTCGTGTTGGTAGTCTCAGTTGTCGGTATAGGCATTTGGGTGATTCGTCGCCGACGCAAGAAAAAGCAGTAAGTAACAAAATAGTCTTTGCTGAACTCAATTAATTGCTAAAGTTTAGTAGTTTGCAAAGCTTTGGTTCTATTTCCTCGTCGAGCAACGATTTTATCAGCAAATCGATTGAAAAAATGTTCTGTCTGGGTATCTTCTCCACCCCATATAGGAATTTTGGCACCAATTTGAGTAAAGAAATCGTAGATAATAAATTTGGCAATTTTTTTCTTTCTTCCTTGAGCTGAATAAATAATTTGACAGGGATAAGCTAAAACTCCAAAAGTAGGAATCAATCCAACCAAAAGAGCTACCCAAGGAATTTCTTGTCTGTTGCTCGCGTTTTGAAACACTCTCCATAAGGTATAAACTGTTCGATAAATTGGACCTCCAGCAATTAGCCAAGCAACAACAATAAATTCATCAATGAAATTTACCAG
Source organism: Myxosarcina sp. GA_180221_E-2-1-MAG-40_15 (assembly GCA_020692205.1). Lineage (GTDB taxonomy): Bacteria > Cyanobacteriota > Cyanobacteriia > Cyanobacteriales > Xenococcaceae > Waterburya. Next base: position 12,478 of record JAIMKV010000069.1, on the reverse strand, counting down.
GTAAAGTGGTGGTGTAAAAACAAGTTCGACAACCGTAAAAAAAGTTTTAATTCCTAAATGAACGCCAAAATCATTTAGATAATCACTACTATGATCGCGCTCTAAATGCTGGAGTAAATAATTTGATTCTTCTTCTGTTAAATGTTTTCTATCTTGCCAGTAGTTGATTTTTTTTCTGATGTAATTTTTGGCTAAACTTAAGCGATAGCGTTGCGAGAAAATAAATTGATAAAATTGCTGGAGAAATTGCTGGTAAGGAATGGTAGTAAGTTTTTGAATAATCAAAATAGGTAAAGCTACAAAGACCTTATTGATGATAAGTTTAGACAAGGCGATCGCTTCTCGTTTGTACCAAAAGAAGGAATGCCTTAAATACCAGTTGGCTTGTCTTTCGTTAATCTCTCCTTTTTTGAGGTGATACTGAATACTATTCTCAATTCTCTTTTTTGACTTCCATTTTTCTTGACTAACTTCTAGGAGATCAATGTACTCTAATATTTCGTTATACTGTTGACTACCCCAAGTTTTTTGTAGCTCTGCTTGATATGTATTGACGTATTCTTTCAATTTCTGAGGATTTACATCGTCAAATAATGCCCGTTTATATTGAATTGATTTGGGTAAATAAAATGAAGCAAGTGCTAGGGGATTTAAGGGAAATAAAGCTGGTACTCCTGATTCTAAATCAATCCAAACAAAAACATATTGTCCTGGAGTACTTTCCGCTAACAAAAAATTATTTAACGCATTCGGCGTTCCTTTTCCAACTTGCCAAATTAAGCCATCAAAACCAGCCTCAAGTAATTTTTTTTGTAATGGCATCATAATGCCTTTGACTAAGGCAGGTAATTCGCCAGTTCGCTCTTGGTTGAATGGATGACGTAGGGCAACGTGTCTACCTTTAACAAATCCTGTATCGAATTGATATGCTTTAAATTCTTGATTCCAATTGACCTCAATCGCTTCGGCGATTTTTAAGCGATCGCCAAACCAAAACTGTACTAATGCGCTGAGAATCTTGCGACGATAAAACGCACAGTTTATTGCATCTTCATTCCAAATATAAGGATTGGGAGCGCCCCAGAAAAAATAATTAATTATGCTCGCAAGCTTGTCTTTATAAAAGATTTTTCTGGCTAGCAAACCTTGTTTGCTTTCTACCAAAAATACTTTTCCCGCTCTTCCCGCACCGAGTAATTTATCAGAAGATTGCAGTTGTTTCACTTAATTTGATTTTACCTTTAGTTTGATTTTTGAAAATAATTTTATTTTATTGATATTTAAAGGTATTTTTATCGTTCTGTGGTTAGAAAACGCCTAAAAATAATTAAATAATGACTATTCAAAGTCTATCTTCTGTTAGATACATAAAAAGAGCGCGAACAATTGTGCGCGGCTTAATCAGCTCCTCCAAGTATTTTACTTAGTTAAGACTTTTTAGTAAGATTTTGTGTTGAACGAGTTGATAGCTTGGGAAAATTACTCAGAAAATGACTAAAGCGATCGCGATTCTCGGTTTATCTCTTTACGTAGAAAAAGAAGTCACCAAGGATTACATCTGGCTTTAGCCTTTGTCCTCAATGGAAGAACAATTCCCACAACGAATTTTTGAAGCAGCTATTTTTTGGATCAAACTTTAGGTAGATTTATCAAAAAATATATATTTAAGAAGACTGTATTACTCTATCTTTACCCTAGCTGCCCTGATGTTTATTCCGTTTTGAAACTACTGGAATTTACTCGGGTTTCGTTTTTAGTCTGAGCGCGATCATTAATTATCTTGGAATTATTGTTGCGACAAAATTCTCATCTTTTTTCTATCTTTCCAAAGCTTTTTTTACAACTTTGTATTTCTCTTCAATATCTTGTTTATCTGATTCTGTCGAGATTGCTTGCTGACTATCGTGCCGAATCATCTCCGCATGATGCCATAGTGTCGCACGCTCTTTTTGAGTTGGTGTGTAACGAGCGACAGTGGCGATCGCTTCTAACAAACGAATAGTGACTGCGACATCGCTTTTGCCATTCTGTCGAATTTGATTAAACGCCGTATCAAGTATTCCGACAAACGTTACTGACTTGGCAATAACTCGCAGATTGCCCCCTTGATTGTAACGATAGGGAGAAGGAAAATCTCTTTGAGCGAGATGGGACAATCCAGCACTGAGGCGATCAATACACCGAATTGCTGTAAACGGATCGTTGAGCGAAGGAGAAAGGGCGCGTAAGGCAATCTCAACTAACTGTTCGATGGGAAATTCTATATCCTGTTGCTCGGTTCGTTCTGTACCTAAAATTAAGGTATTATCTAGCTTTTTTAGTATTTTTCGCGTGACAGATTTTCTCGGATAAACTACGATCCATTCGTTACCTTTGATGACAAATTGTCCAGGTTGATAATTGAGGCGCAAGATGAGATCCTGTTTACAGGCAAGCTTCATTAATTCCTCATTGTCGATCGCTTGCAAATATCCGCTACCCTTCGCTTTTACCCCATAAGTATTATCATCAAAATCGGCTGGGATATCTGCCATTCCTGTTTGAGGTTGAGGCGCACCTCGTCCAAGTTTTTCGGGAAAAAGGCGATCAATGGCGCGATCTAGCTCTTTACTCGTATCGGAAATAACGTGGGACACTTGAATAATTGTAGAGGCATGATGGATAAAGTAAATTAAGACACCAATGCTAGCGATCGCCAGTAACAAACCTACTGTAACGGATAGTTGTGGCACAAATCTATCGAAATTGTCTCCATCTCCCCGAATAGTTCGCAGGATTAGCAAAGAATAAATAAATGTACCGATAAAAGTGCCGAGGACGATTTGATTGCCCGTATCCTGCATAAAGTTTCGTAACAGTCTCGGGCCAAAATTAGAAGAAGCCAACTGAAGTGCCACAATCGTAATTGAAAAGGCTGTACCAGCAACACCGATAGTCGAACTGGCAACGGCACTAAGCACCTCACGCGCTCCATCAGTTCCCACATTGTACATCCAATCCCATTCTTCAATGAAGCCGTAATAGCCTTGAACATCGAGCCACAGCATAGTAGATGCAAGGGCGATCGCTATCAAGGCAAAGATGGTCGGTAAAAACCAATAACTTGAGTGCAGCGAGTCCCAGATCTTAGCGAGCTTGACATTATTCATAATTATTCATTTAAACTGCTCAAAGAAGTAGCAGTAACTCCTAATTCAATCGAGTGTGGATAAAAATCATGACTAAAAAGTGACAAAAATCCAAAAATTGATTGTTTTCTAGGTTATATCTTAATTATTGGCAAAGATTGACCAGTAGTCAGAACAATCCTTCGCTTCATTCCTTAAAACAATCGAAGGGTTGACGGCACATCTGAGATAAGAATTGCTCGAAAAGAATCGACATTTTCGACAAGGAACTGGAGAAAAATATTTCACGGGAGTGGCTATTTTTTCGAGTCTTTGTCTTCCTAACTTTAATAAGTCCAATAAGACAATTGTACTAGCTAAACCCAAGCTAACCAGAATTACATAACTCAAAATGTCGGTTATGGGCATCTCTTCTATTTGTATTTCGTCGAATCTCTCTTCTCTGATAATTATACTTGGCTCGACATCGGTTTTTAATGCGGGTAATTGTTGATAAAAATCATGATTATTCATCTTTTTACCTCCCAGTAAAAATAATCGTGAAGTAGTTTATATTTTTAAAAAGTTTTACGCTAATTCGATAATTTAATCGATTTCATCAAATTAAATTATTGCGAGAAATCTCCGCCTAAAATCTCTATTTATAGGACTAACAAAAAGATGCAGCAAAATGTCTCTATCGATAGATTTATTTATTAGCGAGTAATTTCTAACTGTAGAGATAAATTTAGAACATAAGGCGATTGATAACATTTTCGTAGCTTTAAGAATTACGCTAACACGTCACTTTTTGGTCATTTTTATTTTGCATAATCGAGCCAAGAGCCAAATATAGGGTTTGTTTAATGTTTTTAAATTAAAGCTTGTCATTGTTAAAATAATTTTGTTAAAGCGAGCGACATTATTTTTTCAAACTCTCAAGTTTTTATCCCCAAATTTGTTGACAATTACTTATTTAAATTTCCAGTTTTTAGAGGAAATGATGCAAAAAAATGTCCGTCGATTTATCGTTTTTTTTCTGACAGGAATTGCGTTAATAACACTACTATTTTCTAGTCAGTTAATACAACCAGCTCAATCGCAATCTATAACGACACCGACTGCTACGCCAGTAGCGTCGCCCGATTATGAACTAAATGCTTACCCAGCCGAATTGCCACCTTTGCCTTATGCCTATAACGCCTTAGAGGAAGCCATTGATGCTCAAACGATGGAATTGCATCATGATCGACATCACGCTAGCTATGTTGACGCTCTCAACGAAGCGTTAGAACAGGCTCCTGATTTACAAAACCAAAGTGTAGAAGCCCTACTGCGCGATTTAGATAGCGTACCAGAAGATATTCGGACAGAGGTACAAAACAATGGTGGCGGACATCTTAACCACACAATTTTCTGGCAAATTATGAGTCCTAATGGGGGAGGAGAACCAACGGGAGAAATTGCTCAAGAAATTAACGAAACTTTTGGCGGTTTTTCTGAGTTTCAAGAACAATTTAACGAAGCAGGTGGCGATCGCTTTGGTAGTGGTTGGGTTTGGTTAGTCCGCAACCAGCAAGGTCAACTGCAAATTACGACCACACCGAATCAGGACAATCCAATTATGGAAGGTCTTTACCCGATTATGGGAAATGACGTTTGGGAACATGCTTATTATCTTAGATACCAAAATAGCCGTACAGATTATTTAAGTAGTTGGTGGGATGTGGTCAATTGGGATGAAGTAAATCGCAGAGCGCAAGCTTCCTGATCATTTTCTGGTCACATTTATTGTCAATACTAATTGATCCTAAAACGAAGTAATTGTTTGTAATTAATTCAGAAAAGCCGATGCTGTACTTTTTACTAACTTGGGTAGACGTTGCTTAGTTCATTGATTAGATGGCGATTCGCTTTATTCCCGAGGTCGTTTCCGACCAAAATTTTAATAGACTCAAGAGGAAATATTTACTATGAAATTACAAACACTTTGGCGCTTGCCGATCGCTGGTATTGGTCTTGCTAGTTTTTTATTGCTTGGCTGCACCCAACAACGAGATTTTGCTAATCAAGTTGGTGCTAATAATGACCAGACTCAACCAGCAACATCAGAAACTCAAACTGGTACGCGAACGCCCGATGTCGTTTACGTGCCGACACCTAATAAAGTTGTAGATGCAATGCTGCAATTAGCAAATACAGATAGTAACGATGTTGTTTACGATCTTGGTAGTGGCGATGGCAGAATTCCCATTACTGCGGCACAAAAATATAATGCTCGCGGTGTTGGCATCGAGATTGATCCGCAACGGGTGAGCGAAGCAAATGAAAATGCTCAAAATTCAGGTGTCAGCGATCGCGTTGAATTTCGACAACAAGATCTATTCGAGTCAGATTTTAGCGATGCTACTGTAGTTACGCTTTACCTACTTTCTGACCTAAACGAAAAACTCCGACCCAGGCTGCTTCAAGAACTTGAACCAGGCACGAGGATTGTCTCTCATGCCTTCGGTATGGGTGATTGGGAACCAGAAGAAACCCAGCAAGTAGATGGTAGCACCATTTATTTATGGATTGTTCCCGAAAATCCCGCATCAATTCAGTAGCAAAGAATGATCATTTACCCTCAAAGTAGAGGCGCATTAAGATGTTATGCCTTATCTTACATCTTGAGAGATTAATTAGCGATCAAGAGGTAGCATTTTGGGGGATTATTTTAGTAATATTCGCAATCGGTTTAATAGTTTTAGAAACAGACATATTGCACCACGACAACTAGAACAAATACAAAAGGAACTGTCTGAAGAATCAACAATGGATGTTAGCTATCTAACATTAATTGTTAGTTCTTGCATCATTGCTACTTTAGGATTGCTTTCTGATAGTGCTGCGGTAATTATTGGTGCCATGATTATTGCACCTTTAATGTTACCTATCCGCGGGCTAGCGTTTGCCGCATTAGAGGGCGATATGGCTCTTTTTCGTAGGGCTTTGATCGCTATTGTCGTGGGAACTAGTGGGGCGATCGCTCTGGCTTGGTTGATGGGCTATCTCGTCGGATTTCCCGAATTTGGCAGCGAAATTATCAGTCGTTCTCGCCCTAATTTACTCGATTTGGGAATTGCCATTGCCGCTGGCGGAATTAGTGCTTTTGCTAAAGTACAAGCGAAAATTTCTGGTAGTGTGGCAGGAACAGCGATCGCAGTTGCTTTGATGCCACCGATCTGTGTTATTGGTTTGGGTTTGGCACAGGGCGATTGGCGAGTTAGTCTTGGTGCGACTATTCTTTATTTAACCAACTTGCTTGGCATTACTCTTTCTTGTATGCTGACTTTTTTGATCACTGGTTGCACTACTGTTAGACACGCACACAAAGCAATTGGTTTTACCCTAGTTTTTACCGCTGTACTGTTGATTCCTTTAGGTGTGAGTTTTTGGCGCTTGGTCAGACAAGTTAGACTGGAAAATAGTCTCAGGCAAGCATTGTTGAATCGAACGGTTACTTTACAGAGAATGACTTTACTCGATACGGATGTCAACTGGTTGAGCAATCCTCCTGAAGTTCGTCTCAATGTTCGCACTAAAGAAGCAGTAACGCCAAGGCAAGTAGCACTTTTAGAAGAATTTTTAAATCAAGAGATTGGTCAATCGTTCACTTTGATTTTTGAGGTGGGGGAAGTTGAAGAGGTTCGCCGAGAAATAGGTAATAAAGAATAGTAAAGACAAAAATGAAAAACAATTTGAAATGGTTCTTTTATGGATGTTTACTAGTTAGCATCGGAAATTTTACCCTAGCAAGTAGAATTCACGCTGCCGAAACAGTGATTTTGCAGTACGGTATTTTACAAGGTTCGATATCTGTAGAAGAACTCAGCACTTTTGCTGAAAGCGGCGAACTTTCTTCTTCCCTAAAAAGCTATTTGAGATTATCCAATACAAACCCAGAAGATTTACAAAGATTACTTACCCAAGAAGTAGACGTAGATGGTGTTTCTTTATCCCGAGCGCTCAATAGTATACCAGGTGAAATTTTATTAGACCGAGTAGGAACAATAATTAGAACGTCATCTGGAAGAGCAAGCAGACAAGCTTTACGTGCCGCACTAGTTAATTCTGCTTTATCTAATGATCAAATTACTTTGATTGAAGTAATTGAAAATTATCCTACTGACGAAGTTTATGTTGAAGGCGATCGCTTAGCCGATGCCTATAATTCAATTAGCATGGGTTTAGAAATTGCTTCCCGTCTTGGTTTTTGAGTTTCAATGGTGAATGTGACCGTTGTTGAAAGTTTTTTCGCTATAACTGTTCAGGCAAGCAATTTTTTCACTCGTTGATCGCAACTTGGAATCACTGCTAAAAAATCGCTGAATTATGTCTAAGTTAAATTTTTTATTTAGTCTATTTAGTCGTCGTTGGCGCCATGCCTGGTTTTATCTATTCCTGGCATTTGTTGTACCTCTAAGTACTATTCTTAGTTCGATGCAAGTAACTGAAGCGTTACCTTGGTTAGATTTATTGCGTCAAGGGGCGCAAATTATTCAATTATCGAGTATTTCCGACCAAGAGGAAGTTGAATTGGGTCAGCAGATTAACCAGCAGCTCGTCAGCCACCAAATTCAGCTTTATAACAATCCAGATTTAAATAATTATGTCAATGAAATCGGTCAGAGATTGGTCGAAAGTAGCGACCTCGCCAATATTTCTTACACTTTTCAATTAGTCAATGACGACAGTGTCAACGCTTTTGCCACCATGGGAGGATTTGTGTACCTGCACACGGGTTTGTTGAGATTTGCCGATAATGAAGCTCAGCTTGCCAGCGTCGTTGCCCATGAAATCGGTCACATTACCAATCGTCACGCCATCAGACAAATGCGACAGACAGCGATCGCTCGCGGTGTTGCTAGCGCCGCAGGTTTAGACCGCAGCGCGGCAGTAAACATTGGTGTAGAATTGGCATTGAGTCGTCCCAATAGTCGTCAGGATGAATTTGAAGCTGATCTCAGTGGATTGCAAATTCTAGAAAATGCTGGTTATGCTCCCATTGCTTCAGTGAATTTTTTGGATAAAATCCGCGCTCAAGGTTCTTCAGTTCCCAGCTTTTTAAGTACTCATCCAGCACCAAGCGATCGGGTTGCCAAACTAGAAGAAACTATCGAGCCACAGCGAGCAAATGTAGGTAATGGATTGGACGAGGCTGCCTATCGACAGCGAATTAGTTCCTTGGGTTAGCGACTTTGCATTTTGAAACGATTAATCAACGCTTTGGTTAACAGACAATACTTTTTCTCTGCTCAAATTGCCGAATAATCTCTTGAGAAATACCCGAAGGCATTCTTTTGATACCAGAGTTAATTTGCATCAGGTCAGGATCTGGCTTGGCGATCGCCAGAAAGTCTAAAATACGATTAATCTGCAATTGAGGAGCTGCTAAAATGTCTTCGTAAATTATCTCGAATGGTTCTATCTGATGCTTAGCTAATAATTGTTTTAAGCGAGCTTCTTGTTTGACAATAAAATCATACTTTTGGGCTACGTTATCCAGTAAAACGCTATCAATTTTAATATTTTCTAACTTTGATTGGTAGTTTGGGTTTTTAGTATCATGGCGCAGATGCCAAACGTCAGTTTTTTGAGCTAAAACTAGGGATACTGCTTGAGCTACTTTATCTTTTCTAATTAAAAGAATGAACTGATCGATTGATTGAAAAATTTGCCGAAAATCGGGTTTAGTTTGTTGCAGCTCAAATAAAAAATGCGAGATAAACTTAGTACCAAATACTCCGTTATCAGTAATCCGATATTCCATTAAATTATTGAGTAGTTTGAGATAATTAAAATTACAATAGCGAGATAATTCTTGAGCAGCAAGCCTTAAGTGTTCGGTTGGATGTCCGGCAATTTTGGTTGAGTCGAGAAGCTCGCACAGATATGTCGATCCCGATCTAGGGGTAGTAACAATAGCGTAAGATTTTTGCGGTCTTTGGCTATGAATCGGGATAGCTGTTAATAATGATCTATGGCATAAAAGATTAATGAAAATATCAGCAAATAAGCTTAATACTATTACCTCAGAGTCGCACTGCGAAACTTGCTCTTTAACTGCTTGAAATAGAGTAGCTTCATCTTCTAACGATACGACAACTACTGCTTGGTATAACTGAAAATCTGAAACGGTTTGGTTTAAGTTTTTTAATTGATTAGTTGATAAATCATAATAATAATTAAGATTGGCTGGTTGATAATTACTAAAAAAGTTTTTGATATATTCTAAAGCAGCTAAATCGCCAACAAAAAATAATCTTCCTTGAGACGATAGTCTTTTTAAAAGGTGTGTTTCTTCAACAGCTTGAAATATTTGAGCTAATTCCATATTGATGTGGTAATACTGTTTGAATGATTGCTTGATACAAATTTTTTTTGTTTATTTAACAATTATTAAGCCACATAGACTTAAGCTAGAATTGACTATTTTTAGTTACCAGAAGCTGTTCATTAGTTTTTGAGAATACAGAAGATTCCTAAAAACATTTTGAGTCTCATCAAGTTAACTTATTTTTGCTAGCAGATCAACTAACTTAAGCGGGAAATTAAATTTTAGCGATTATCTAAAGTGATAATTAAGACGATAACAGTTTATTTACCATGCTGCTCAGTAAGTTACAGTCTGATGCAAAATTGCCTAACTCTAACTGTTTAGTTGCATTAATTACTGATTATCTGGTCAACTAAGCTACAATCGGCTGCAATAATGCAGTTAATTGCTTTAAGAATATCTAATGGTTGGTTATTTAGTTTTTCTAACAATCTATGTTGGGTTATATGCCTTGTTTGCTCTAGGGCTAAATTTACAGTGGGGTTATGCAGGATTAATCAATTTTGGTCATGTAGCTTTCATGACGGTGGGGGCATACACAACAGTGCTGCTGAGTTCGCAAGGCGTTCCGCTACTTATAGCAGTTATTGCTGGAGTGGCGATCGCCTCATTGCTAGGATTATTGATTGGTATGTCTACCCTCAGATTACGAGAAGACTATTTGGCCATAGTTACCATCGGCGTTTCTGAACTGTTACGTTTAATTGCTCTTAATGAAGAATGGTTAACGGAAGGCTCTTTTGGGGTTCGTGGTTTTCCCTTACCTCTGGAAAGTTTTGCTCCTAATCTACTGCAAAGATATATTTTGATTGGAATCTTGACTTTATTAGCAATATTTGCAGCTTGGCAACTCTGGCAAGGTATGCGATCGCAATGGCGCGAGGGTCAAGAAATTCAGGGCAAAAGCTATCAACCAACTAAAACAGCTAGTCTGATTATTTGGGGCGTCGTGGGTATGGCGGTGATCTTAGCTATATATATCAATAGCTGTGCTGCCTTATTAGACTACAACTACAAAGCTGGCTTAATGCTGCTAGTTTTAATTGCAGTAGCCGTCACTTATTGGGGACTAGAGCTACTAGTAAAATCCCCTTGGGGTCGAGTACTAAAAGCAATTCGGGAAGATGAAGAAATTGCTACAGCTTTGGGTAAAAACGTTTTCTGGTATAAGCTACAAGCGTTTATGCTGGGTGGGGCGATCGCTGGTGTAGCAGGAGCGTTTTATGCTTGGCAACTAACTACGATTTATCCCAGCAATTTCGAGACTCTCGTTACCTTCAATGTTTGGACGATGGTGGTTTTGGGTGGTGCTGGTAAAAACCCTGGAGCATTATTAGGAGCAATTATTTTCTGGGCTTATGATGCCTTGACTCGTTTCTATTTGCCCAAATTAGGCTGGTTTAATAGTTCAGAAGAAGGAGCTTTCCGCGTTATGATCATCGGCCTAATTCTGATGGTTTTGATGGTGTGGCGACCTCAAGGAATTCTGGGGAACAAAGAAGAGTTAACCTTGAGCAAGTGAAATACTGCCAAGATAGTATTGGTTGTCAACCGATTTGCGATCGCAGGCTAGAGAAGAGATAGATAAATATGTGTGCGTTATGTGTGCGTCCCCCGCGGACGCACCTTAATGTCTCATTTAGTCGTAGTTGGCTGCTAAGTAATTAATCTAATAATTTTTCCCAGGGTAATAACGCCCAAATTAGGCAATTTTCTTAGGGCTAATGTTAGCTAAAGTTTTAACTACGATTGCGGTTGACTTGGCTCAATATTACGCACTAGATTTCTACAGCCAGCACAATCACACCCATAAAGCTCGATTGCCTCGTCGCCTTCGCGGTCTAGTTTGGCTGCTGTTTCAGCGTCGTATTCATTGCAGCTACAGTCAGCAAAAGGATAGTCGGTTTCACTTTTGGGAATTTCAGCAATTTGGTTGTCTAATTCAGGAGCAGTAAAAACATACTCTCTGGCACTGACAGAATTTGCACTTAGTAAAGATAAGGCTACCGAACCAGAACAGCCTAATGTGGTAAGTAATTTTTTGTTCATTAGTTACTTCTGATAAATTAAAAATTAATTATATCCTGCATTAAATTAATTTTTGGGCAGCAGCTTTACGTTATCAAGGTATTAAAAAAAAATACAAGCTGATTTCAGCCTATTTTTGCTAAAGATTTACATCTACAATCAACTGCCAATCTTGACCATTAAGCAATTGTTAGATAGCTGATAATTTGGGCAATTTTCATTTGGGAATCAGTAACCGACGCAATTAAATCGCTGGTTCCTAAGTCAAACCAGCACCTATTGATAGTTTGTTCATAAAGCTCAGTTAAAAAATAATAGCAACCTAAAATAAATTTTAAACAGCCCACAACGAGATATACAGTTAGATCATTCCTATTTAATTAAAATATAGCTAATGGTTTTATTTATTTTCATCAGCCATTTTGCTGGCATTAAATAAATACTCACATATCTTTACCCAACTTATTATTTAAAACTATGGAAGTAGAATTTAGAGAATTTAATCCTTTTGATGTTTGGATTTGGTTAGAATTTCCTACTGTTCCTTCTAGGATGGAACAACAATATATTGAAGAGTTATTAAACTCCTGGTTTTATTTAGGTAAGCTCGGTGGCTTCAATGCTGAAAATCTTCGCGTTCAGGATACAGGCGTAGAAATCAGCTATATGGAATATGAGCGAACAGAGTTAGACCAAGCTTTTATGGCTCCAATGCACAATATGGGAGACATTGAGTATTTAGGTGTTTGGGGTAGATGCTGGTTTGACTTAGGAACTAGCGATTTAATTGCGATCGATATTTTAATTAACGCTATTAATCAGCTAAGTAAAGAGTTTGTACAAATTGACAGAATTATTATTGGTGGTCAAAACGAAGATTGGGCAGTCAACAAAAATAGTGACTCTGTATTTTACGGTAACTAAATACATCTAAAAAACAAAAACCCTTACCAGACAATCTGAT
>JAIMKV010000068.1:21698-26859 GCA_020692205.1 Myxosarcina sp. GA_180221_E-2-1-MAG-40_15 | reverse complement strand
TGTTCTCAGCTACATTCCAGCTTTTTAGTTTTGTCAGTCAAGCAGGGTGCTTGCTATATAATTCAGGTAGTTGAATCATTGCGTTTTCAACAAAAAAGATTATTGATGCAGCGCATACGCGCAGATCGTCGTCTTACGACGACTGGGAAGCTTCGCTTCCGCGTCTCTCATTTTTTGGGAGGCTACTTTACTCAATTAGCCTTCAAGCTTGCTTTTCAACCTTTTGTGTCGCCCTCACAGGGGTAAAGGACCAATACCAACTCCCCAAGGTAAACCTAAATAAATAGGAAATACTTGAGGATCTAGGTCAAATAAGCAAGGCATACCCATTTGATTGAGTTGTTGCGCTATGCCATAAAGATCGACTAAAACGATCAGGGTGTCGTGTGCGCCAGTAGAAATAATCGGAATAATTGGTATTTCTTGTTTTAAAGCCAGTTTGATAAAACTTTTACGTCCTGCAAAATTAATTTTATAGCGTTGAGTATGAGGGCGAAAGACATCTTGTGCGCCACTTGGATAGATTAAGACACTGGCATTTTTTTGCAAAGCAGCCAGTGCCATTTTGGGATGAGCTTCAATTGCCCCTGTTTTTTCAGCTAATCGTGCCAAACTAGGATTAATTTTCCAGGCATAGGGATGCATCAAACCATGACTAAACGTTCCGTACCAAAATTCTCAAACCAGTCGTACATGGTCATAATCATATCTGGTGCTGCCAAACCACCATTATGAGAACCAACCAACAAAACTTGTTTTTGAGTAGGGATATGATGCCAACCTTCTGTTTTAACTCGGAAATAATATTTATAGAATCATCCCCACAACGGCATAAGATTGCTAATTATCTAAGGATCTCTTTGATTTAATGACCAGCCGTAACGATTAATCTGCTTACTCCACCAATTGTAGTTTTTACCAGACTATTTTAACTAGAGTAAATTTTTAAGTTTATATATGGCTAAATAATTCGCGATCGCTATTGACCTTTAAAAAAGTATTTCTACTTGGTACATAGATACTGTAAGAGTTTTTCCGTGGAACACTCTATAACGTAATTTAAAGAAATTATTAGCTGTGTTCCGCCACATGATCGTAGTCCTAGAAAGGAGGAGCGATGCCTTTATGCGAAGCGGTGAGACAGTCCGTTGAGCGGTGAGGCAGTTGCGGGCAAGACCTTACTCTCCGTTGAAGAAACTGCCGAATCCTTTAGGGCAGCTAGCTTTGCAATCGCTAATATCTATTTGCCAAACTTTTGCTTTAATCCGCTGCATAGTTATTCTGACTCATGATCGATTATTTCTTCTGCTATATGATGCTGGAAAGAGATTCGACCATCAAATTGAATATCTTCTCGCGCAACGCTATCTTCACTCTCAAATGGGATTAAAGCCGTTCTCTGACTCTCTCCTTCTATAAAAGGAATCACAATATTTAATTTCTGTAGTTTCTCAATTACATCTTCAAAGAAGTAACCGATGTTTTCTACGCAAATTGTATTCTCATCTGCTCTAACGATAAAGTAATAACCACTTTTAACATCCTTATTTTGGCGAAAATAAGCACTAATAGCTTCAGTAATTGTCTTGTTGATGCTGTCATCGTTGTCATTATCACTGATAAAAGCATCGCTAATTAGCCTTCTTTGGTAAGAGCCATTGGACTGAAGCTTTAGGTAGATAATTACTGAGCCATCTACATTTGCCAGTGTAAATTGTTGTGGTGATTTGGTCTGCGTCATTGGAGCGATTTCTTGAATTTTAATTTTGATTGGAACGAAAATGTGTGACAAAAAAATGCCTAATATTTATTCTAAACTGGCACTAGTTCAATATGTCCTGTAAAAATCTATTAAATTAATTTTTGCCCTAGTCGTTTTTAGGCTACAGTCAATACTGCCAAACATTAATCACAACAAAGGAAAGCAAAATATGAGTACGGGTACAGTAAAATTTTTTAACGCCGAAAAGGGCTTTGGTTTCATTCTTCAAGATGACGGGGGAGACGATCTATTTGTTCATGCCTCGGAGATTCAAGGTAGTGATGTAAGCCTTACAGATAATCAAAAGGTAAAATATGAGGTTGGTCAAGGAAGAAAAGGGCCATGTGCAACTAACGTTGTTCCTATGTGACCATATTTCTCAAAACAGTTTACACTGGCAATATAAAATAAAATACTTTAAACCGTTTGGCAAGATTTAAAGCTATAGAACTTATATACTATATATGGCTCTATTTGGTAGATCTGTTCTTAATCAATGTGGCAGCTAAAGTACGGAGTAAACCTGCAAGGCGAACTAATAACGATTGAAGAGGTAACTTCGGGAAAAACCAATCTTGTCTGTCCTTTTTGCGGTTGCCTTAGACGACGCGGAGCTAGTCCGTGCATGATAAGCTTCGCATATAGGAATGGCTTTCTTACAGCTAAAAAGGGGAAAATCAAACAGCATCATTTCGCCCATACAGGAGAAACTTGTTTGAGAGTTAGGAAAGGTAAACTTCCATCGTTGCCACTGTACGATAACTTTCATCTTCAGCTATCAGCCAAGCACTTTCAGCTAGTAAAAGATCTATGGCGTGAATACGGGCATACAGACTATGCCATTATCACCGTACCTTTTGAATTGGAGATCAAAAAGCTGTTTAACTGGACACCTCAAGGATATTACTTTACAGATCTGGGCAAGATTCCCGTTGGTGGACTATCTCTATCAAGGTTCAATACCGTACAAGAACCTCTAATACTGTCAGAACTCGCTCGCCTGACTAACTTAGTCGAGATGGCTAAAGCTATTGGAGGAGAACTATTGCAAGAGAAGCTAGCGGATTTGAAGATTTATAGACTGCAAATACAGCGGATCTTGCGATTTACTCTTTATTTTCTTGTGATAGAAGTAGATAACAAAATATTACATAAAATAGGCGTTACGAGTAGAGATATCAGCGAGCGCTTACCTGAGATAGAACGAGACTTACAACAGTATTATTCAAACATAAACATCAACGTGTTAGGTACGTGGCAACATCGGGGAAAAGAAGATTAAAAACTGTGATTTCGGGCATGGGTAAAGATTTTAGTGATATCAGGGCGATCGCATTATCCCAAGAGCGATCGCCTTATTAAAGATGAAGTTGGCAGTGAGAAAGTGGTCTGAATCGACAGGACTATTACCATTACTCAATGAAGTATTAGACTTAAAAACCAAGAGGCTGCTGCCTCACAGCCCAGACAACAAACTGACATGGTGCTTGCCTTACGAATACAACATCCTAGCAACTTGCGAACCAATTCAAGAATGGCTGTTAACTATGTCTAATGGCGATCGCAATCTAGTTCAATTAATGAGAGCTTATTTGCTAGGACTCGTCACGGGTCGGACAGATTGGCAAAAATACCTGGAATTAATTGGACCAGGAGGCACAGGTAAAAGTACCTTTACTAGATTAGCCACAGCCTTAGTCGGACAAGAGAATGTTCATACCACCAGCCTCAAGAAACTAGAAAAATCTAAGTTTGAAACTGCCTCAATAGCTAGTAAGCGTTTAGTACTAATTAACGATTCACAAAGGTATATAGGAGAAGTAGGTAAACTTAAAAACCTTACAGGGCAAGATAGTTTGCCCTATGAAGTTAAGTTTAAACAGTCTAAGGGCGGGTTTAATCCTTCAGCCTTAGTTATCGTCAGTACCAACGAAGTAATCCAAAGCTGTGATTATACATCGGGACTAGCAAGAAGGAGAATCTCAATACCGATGTTCAATCAGATAAAGAGCGATCGCCAAAAAAACTTAATCGAACACAAAAATGGTCAAATGTACGGTGATTTTTTGCCTTACATCCCAGGATTATTGAATTGGGTGCTGTCGATGGACGAAGAGTCAGCTACTTCAATTGTCAAAAACTATGAAGCTAACGTGCCATCGTTATTAGCAATGAAGGCAAGAACATTGGTTGAGACTAATCCCATTGCCGATTGGTTAGATAACTTTATCGTCTACGACTCCTCGGCAAGAACCAATGTAGGAGTAGCCAAAAGAGATAAGGATAGTAATTCACCATGTTGGTATTTAGACACTGATAAATGGCTATACGCTAACTATTGCGAGTACTGCCATAACAGTGGTACTCGCAATAGTTAGCTTACGTCGATTTGTCACCTTGCTTTCTGATTTGGGTAAAAACCAATTGGGTTTGAATATCAGGAAAGAACGCGATCGCTTCGGGTCATATTTTGTAGGATTGAAGATTCGGGGTGAGAATGACCATGAGCCACCATTAATAACGGGAAATAGCCAAGTAGTAATTAACCCTAGTCGGGAAAACAACAACACAAATGTAATAAATAGATTGTGGACGATGGTAATGAATAAGGTGACGGATATGATGGATAAAGTGATAGATGAAAGCCTTGCCAGCGATGGATGTGACGAGTGTCCTAAAGGATACCGCTCCGCATATGATGGCAAAAATAAAAAGTCTTTAGATAATACAGATACTATAGAAACGAAAATTGAGTGTAATAAGAAGCAGCAGCCAAAGAAAGAATTAAATGTCGAGTGTTTAGAAACGCCAAAGCATAAACCTTTAGATGTGAAGGATGGTGACAGTTTGAGAATCGTAGTAGGAGACAAAGTAACGATTGATGATTGCCCAGGGCATTGGAATTGGGCAAGTCCGTTTACAGTTGAGGGGATTGAGGGTGATTGGGTAAGATTGGATTTAGTTGACGAGTTAATTGAAATCATTCGATTAAAAAAGCATTTAAACAGTAATCGATGACCAGTCCTAAAGGACGAGGCGAAGCCAAGCTGCTTGTCCAATCGACTTGTTGAAAGGTTGCTTGGAATTCATTCAATAGTCACAACATACAGTAATTAAATATTATTACACTCTAGTTTCAGGTTTTTGCAACACTACCATAATTTAACGTCTATCTTCAACGACATAAACATCAGGACGGCTATAACCAGCTCGATTGGGTTTGTGCATCGAGACAGAGAGGACAGAGGGGCGAAACTTTCTTGCTATAATTCGGCGGTAAGCATCAACACAAGCCGTATCTACACCAACTATTAGAGAAGACATTCCCAATATTGCAGCCAAGGCTTCACACTCTTGGATCAACTGCTCGAATGCTTTGGCTTCTTTAGCTGCTCCCAA
>JAIMKV010000068.1:0-21676 GCA_020692205.1 Myxosarcina sp. GA_180221_E-2-1-MAG-40_15 | reverse complement strand
CCATAATGACAGATAGCCAACCCGATTAATCCCACATCATCCCAGATAAATAAAGTGTCTCCCAGAGAGCGTTGTTCTAGAAGAAGAATTTCACAACGCCAATCCAATCCTTTATAAATTTCGTCTGTTAACTGATAGGCAGCATTTAAACTTGCTGCTTGTCGTTCGGAGTCTAGTTGAGAATACCGCTCGGCAAATAGAGTTGTAACTTGAGGATTTTTAATCGCTTTAGCACACAAAGCAATTAAAAATCGGGGTTCGGCACCAAATTTGCCATAAAGGTAGATATGTTTGGGGCTGTTAGCATGAGTACAGAAGATAATCTGTTGGCTTCCCCATTCATCGAACTTTGACCACGAGGCATCAATCAATTGAGAACCAATACCCCGATTCCAATAATCGGGATGAGTAACGATCGGACCAAATCCCGCACAACTGCCCCAATTAGCTACCATCGAGAAACCAATGAGTTTTCCATCGGCTTTTGCTGCGAAGACAGATGAAGGATCTTTATACCAACGATTCGTATGTTCTGCCCCATTGCCAAAGTCCATTGGCTTGTCTAATCCCAAAAAAGTACCGAAGGAAAGTCGTAAGAGTTTTCCTGCTTCTGGTAGCTCGCTTTCATGCAGTAAACTAATTTCAAAATTCATAATTTTCTACCATCAAGTAAATCGGCTTTTACCATGACGAAAATTCCCGATTGCGATTCTTGTATTTTATATGCTCATGATCCTCATTTAGTCTGTGCGGTGGTATTGTCAACTTAACCGTACAGCTCAAAAATTAGTGCCAATTTTTCGACTGATGGTCTTGATAGTGAATCAGAAACGCAAGTAGAAACAGAAACAAAACAAGAGCAAAGCATCTCATCAAATCAAAAATTAAATGTAGAGACAGAACATAGTGAAGAGATTTGTGTAGGCGATCTTGTAACTATTTCTGACTGTCTTGGTCATTGGTCAAGGGCATCAGCATTTACCGTCCGAGCAACAGAATCAAATTTGGTAGCATTAGAGTTGGTGGACGAATTGATTGAGATAAGTCGGCTAGAGAAGTTCTAATTATAAATTGCCAAAGAATGGGCGAAGCCAAAAGAAGAAAACAAAAATGGGGTTCAGGGTACGGTCTCCCTTTAGGTTTAAGCAGTCAAACGAGAAGAAATTTAATTGCTAAAAACATCTCTAGGTTAATTTCAAATCATTTTGAGACTTGCGGGTATCATGACTACATCAATTCACCTCCCAGTTATCAAAATTATCACCTTAAAGCCAGTTGTCATATCGCTCAAGATGAGAGCCAAACTACTTTAGACGAGGTTTTTGATGAGGTGATCGACCACTGGCAAAACACTTTCACTCAAAATTACGATCGCTCTTTTTTGGAATTACTAGTCTTAGCAATTTTAGAAAACCAACCAATTTTATTAAAAGGTGAAAACTCGTTTAGTAGCAATTCAAGTATGAAGCCCGTAGTGACGTTGCCTGAAGCGAAAAAGTATTTTCAAAGCTTAGTAGGTCAAAAGAAAGTAAAATTAGCGCATCACTATACATTGATACAAGATGCTTTAATAGTTCTTGCCCAGCCAAGCAGCTTACCACTGTTAAAACAGTTGTTCTGGGGCGAATTCAACGATGCGATTGAATATGCAGAATCAGAAAACCTACCTTGGCTGGAGAAAAGCTTCGAGAAAAATAATAGGATTGACCTAAGCGAAGATACAGTATTTCAAGGAGTTAATTGCGCTATAGCGGGAATCTTAACAACCGTAGCGACTTTGCCTTGGCAAATAGAACTATCAACACTGATGTTAAAAAGCGAATAATAGCTGATATCTTCACCCAAGGACGGTAATAGTTATTTTGCTTATCGTGTAGTATATTTGTGACTAAAAAATAGCAGCGATAGAGGTAATGGATACTGTGATGCTTAAAAGCACTGGTAATTATAGATGTTATGTTGATGAAGGCATTGTTCAAAACTCAATCAAAAATTGAAGTCGAGGGGCGGTCGGGTTTCCCGATCATGCCCAATCGACTTGTTGAAAAAGTGAGATTAAGATAGTCCAAAGCAATGCTCAAAAATCGAACTAGTTCTCAATTTTGCCCTTCTAATTTAATCTGTCTAGTAGACTTCTCTTGTTATTCATCACTTTTGTTTAAACTTTTACTTCGCCTACTTTTATCTATGTGACCGCTGGTTAGATAGATTCTATGCTCATCCCACCGAAGGCGAGAAATCTCCTGTGAGTCGCCGTGAATTCTAAGGGTATTGTTGCACCAGGGGAGCAATGCGAAAAAGTTGGCTAGCGATCGCAGGTTCGCTCTGTAAGATTAAAAGTTGCGTTCTTGTTACACTATTTATTTTGAAGCTTTAGTTATTACAAAATGTATTAAAGTTGTGTTTTGGCCGATAAAATCAGCAAGCTCGATCGAAGTTTGACTCACTCAATATTGCTTGCCCTTTTTGTAATATGCCCTCAATAGGAATAACCAACCCCCTAAAAAAGGCTCGAATCGCCTAATTAATGTTTACAATTTGTAGACAAATTGTGGACAAAATGTAGACATAAGGATTGCCCGAGCGTGTCCAAACAACTGAAAAATATGAGTGTAGTATGCGATCCATTGAAAAATTGTAGACAATGAAAGCAGAAAAAAAGGAAGTCTCCAGTAGTGCCTCAAAGCCTTTGCGCCGTTTTGGTCGAGCGACAAAATGTCAGCTAAATAATATGGCGTATTTACACCATAATCAATTGAAAGAGTTGACGGGACTTGATAGAGAGATCGAAAGAATCAGAAGTAACAACGGCAGTAGAACAACTTCTCAAAACAGGTTGGTTAGTCAGATAAAACAAGAGTAGAGAAAGAATGCGATCACTCTTTAGAGCGATCGCTGTAGAGAGAATCAAGAGCGCATTCGATAGTGAGCCAAGAGATACTGTAATTAGTATCGTGGTTAGAATCGAGATAGTCCAAAACTTCTAAACATTGGGTTTTAGAGAGTTTTAAATTTCGCCGCTCGGCAACAGACAAAACATCGTCAGCACACCAAGTAATGTTGATGAAGTCAGAATTATCATTAAGGTATTCTAGAGCAATAGCGATCGCCTATGGGTCAAAAAGCACCTCGATCTCAAAGAAGAAAAACTACGGTTTTCAAAGTAGATACGGTTTAAATAGCTAAAAAATCGATCACTCTACTTTTATTCCACTTTTTTTCTAGTTTTAATTTGGACTCGGAACAAAGTCTCTATATTTTTTAGATTGAATTACTTAATTGTTTTAAATATATTTAATTTCAAAGCCTCAATTAATAGGAGAACAAATTTATCGAGCTACTTTTTACCTACGGCAAAATTAACTAGAATTAGCTTTAGTTAATTACAACAAAGCCATCGCAATCGCGCTACCTATAGTAAGAGACGTTGAGACAGCAATCGAACAAAAAACAACGCCCAACGTATAATTCGATAGGGTAAAATTTTGAAGCTTTTATTTAACAAGACTTTGAACGATTTTACTACCAATCCATTTTTATTAGTTCAAAATAACTATTAAAAGTGGTTACTAATTATACGACCAGTTTTTTAATGGATAATTTCTACTTTTTTGAACAATGATAGGCTTAGTTAGCCAAAACTCGGCCTAGGAAACTTCTTATACGTAAAGTTTCTCAATAACTCTGGCCAAATAATTATAATTATACGCGAGCGCGTTGTTTTCTGTAGGTTTACTGTCGGATCGCCCAGTATAGCTATTTATGAAAATGTTATGACAAACTTGACTTGTCTTCCACAAACAATTTGTTCATGGGACTATTTTGTTACAATTTCAGATTCTGATGTCAAAGCATCAGTTAAATTTAATTTTATGGGTGAACAAGGTAACATTACTTTGGAGTCTAGTTATTACGATATTAAACATACTTGGCTAAGTGGCGAATGGTCACTGAAGTCAGATGGCAGAGTTGTAGCAATAGCAATAAAACCAAATCCTCTTACTCGTTTGTTTGAGGTATCCTACGATAGTCGAGAGCTAGTTCTTAAAGCTGAGTCGCTGTTTAGTCGGTCTTTTATGATTGAACAAGACAACAGATTTCTTGGAATGATTGAACCAATGCACGCTTTTACCAGACGAGCCACAGTTAATTGTTCGTCCTCTGTACCAATACCCATTCAATTTTTTTTATTTTGGCTTACCGTCTTAATGTGGAGGCGGACTTCTCGCAAAAATTCTGGTGGCGGTGCTTCAGGTTCAGGACACTGTTGACGAATTTAATGAATATCAGTGGGCGATCGCAAATAATCAATTTGTTACCTACATGAATGCTTCTACCATAAACTTTAATTAAATCTTGATAAGCTATGGAATTACAGTCATATTTACAACAATAAGGATTAGATCGACTGGTTGAAGAATATAAAATCAAAGTCAACCGTCACGGAAAGTTCGATCACTTAGTTTGTCTTAAATATTCTCAGTTAGAATCGCCAATGGGAGAAAAAATAGTCCAGCAATGTCGCGGAATTATTCTCGATGAGGCTAATAATTGGCAGATAGTTTCTTATCCTTATGACAAGTTTTTCAACTATGAAGAAAGCTATGCACCTCAGCTAGATTGGTCTACTGCCAAGATTTTTGAAAAATTAGATGGCTCTTTGATGACTCTCTAATTTCTATCAAGGAAAATGGCGCGTACAGTCTAGTGGAATGGCGGATTCGGCGGGAGAGGTAAGCGGTTTAAAGTATTCTTTCGAGCAGCTTTTTTGGCGTGTTTGGCAAGAATTAAACTATCAATTGCCGACCGAAACCGAGTATTGTTTTATGTTTGAATTAATGACTCCATATAATCGGGTTGTGGTCAGACAAAACAGTAATAAACTAGTTTTGCACGGAATACGCCACCGTTCTACTTTGGTGGAAGCCGATCCTCAGTTGTGGAGTGAGAAATATAACTGGCAGGTTGTTAAAACTTATCCCACACAAACTTTGGGTGAAATTATAGCTTTGAGCGACAAATTAGGTCCCTTGTAATCTGAAGGATATATTGTCTGCGATGCTCAATTTAAGAGGATTAAGATTAAATCTCCCAATTATGTAGCGGTCGCTTATTTACGTACGGGTTTTTCTAGCAGAAAAATGTTAGAAATTGTGGCTAGCAATGAAGGAGAAGAGTTTCTGAGTTATTATCCCGAATGACAAGGGCTTTATCGCCAAATTGAAGCTAAATATAGTAATTTAGTTACCGAAATCGAGCAAACATACGCCTGCTATCAAAATACTTCTCTGCAAAAGGACTTTGCTTTAGCTATTAAACATTTGCCTTATTCGAAAATTATGTTTTCATTAAGAGCGGGCAAATCTATTAGCGTCAGAGAATCTTTAAAGAAAACTTTGGTTCAAAAGGGTGAATTCATATCTTTATCAGATCAAAGAAACAGATTTCTTGACGGAATTCAAGAATTAAAAGTCTTTTTTTACTCTTCTATAAACATCTAAAAAATAAGGGAAAAGTACTGTTTTGTCTCACGATATGTGGCTACTCAGTCCTGACAGTTAACTATTTTCAACTCATTATTATTGGTTAGACAAAAATGTGTAATTCGAGGAACATTTGACTGTGCTTAAGCGAATTTGTTTCAATGCTTGATCGTCCTTCGGGGCGATCGCGACTTGGGTATCCAACAATATTTTCTAGAGCGATTGCTATGAAGGCAACAATTAATACTAAATAAAAAGAGAGATTAAAGAAAGAGAATTAAAATTTTCTCAATACCAATGCCATCAAACAAACAAACAAAATGAGAAATTTACTTTTTTTGGTTGCCTGTCTTTCTGGGCTTAGTCTTATTGGTTGTAGTAAAGACATCTTGGTTACTTGTCAGACGGTTGAAACTACTACAACTGTTATTAGCAAAGAGTTTTCTGGTTTTTTACAAGCTAAAGCAAGTGCAACTATTACAGCAGAAAATGAGGCAATAATAGGTCAGATCTTAGTTGAAACTGGAAAAAGCGTGATTGCTGGTACTTCTCTTTTTTTGCTAGATACTGGCAGCCAAATTAAAGCACCTATTTCAGGAGTAGTTAGCAATATTTTGGTTAATCAGGGAAAATTTATAACTAAGGGTCAAGCGTTAACTGATATTGTTAATAACCAAACTCTAGAACTCAATATCGATGTTCCAATTGAACTGTCATCCCAATTAAAAATTGGACTTCCTATAGAAATTATTGACTCTTCAAAAAATGTTAGTTTAAAAAGTCGAATTAACTTTATTTCTCCCGGAGTTAACCGAAATGAACAATCTATTCTAGCCAAAGCCACCGTCCATAATAACGGAAGTTTTCGAGATAACCAGATAGTTTCAGCCAAAGTCATTTGGTCAAAGCGAGCGGGAGTATTAGTACCAACTACTGCTATATCTATAGTAGGAGGTCGAAATTTTGTTTTTGTCGTCACTGGACAAAAATCTGAAACAGGAGAAGTTGTCCTTGTAGCAGAACCAAGACTAGTTGTTTTAGGTGATGTTCAGGGACAAGCATATGAAGTGGTTTCTGGTTTAGAAGCAGGAGAAAAAGTGGTGGGGTCAGAAATCGTAAATCTCTCTAATGGCGTTCCCATGAAGTGTCGCGATAACGAATCGGAGAGTTAAACTTATTGTACTTTTCATAACCTGGCGTTGAAGCAAAAAAAGTGTATGCTCTATCTTTTCACTCTTAATACCTTCAAAATCTCTTCAGAGGATGTACGAAAAGTCTAAAAAGCTACGCTAGCCGACGAACCATAATCCGAATCATCGCTGCATAAATGAATGCTTCGGCAGTTTCAGGCAAGACTTGATAATCAATCGTCAATCGACGATATCTTAATAACAAGCGCAAATGTTCTCTCCACTATTGATCGCTAAGGCAAAACTTTAAATCCTTTGCTTTGATTGCGTTTTACTATTTCTAAATCTAAATTATCATCTTGCTGTACCTGGTTATTGAACTTTTGACTTGATAACCTCCAGGGCGCGAAATTTTTGCGCCCTCTAAGGAATTTATTTCTAATCTGCTCTAACAGTTGAATAGCTCCCTTCTTCTCTGTGGTTTTGACGGATTAACTATCCATAATCGCTGCTGAGGGAGTCTTTTCTTTCTAGAGTTGAGTCCGATTTGTTCTGGCAGAACCTGGTTCATCAATCGCCAAGTTCCTTGGATACGCCAAGACCGAAAGTAATAATAAACAGTAGTTTACGGTGGTAAGTTATAGGGCATTAATCGCCAAGCGCAACAGTCAAGCAAGAATATAAAAAATAGCATTGATAACATGGGGCACATTTACACTTCGAGGACGACCACCCACCCGGTTTAAGGGCCCGAATCACCGGTTCTAGAATGCTTTATTGTTGGTTAGAGATATCTGTAGAATAAGGTTTTCTGTTTTTCATTACTCCTAGTTTATTTGTACTTAGAAATTACATTTTAGACTTTTCGTACATTTTCTTAGACTTAAGAAAAATGAATATGTTGAATTAGAAGAACATATTTGATTTAAATTGTCTGACTTTGGTTTAACTTCTGGAATATCCCTTTATTATCAAAGAATTAAAGTTACTAAGACAAAAGGATTTGGTGGTTTTAATTTAGCTGCGGAATGGAACAGAAAGTATCAAGGTAGATCTAGTAAAGAAACTTGGTTTATTTTAACTAATTTTAATAGTTGATCTCCTGCTACAAATGCTTATGCTAAAAGAATGAAGATTGAACAGATGTTCCGTAATTTTTAGAGAGGGGGTTATAACCTTGTGAAACTACCAGAGCTAGCGATTGCCGAATTATTTTACTCATTCTATTAATTTGTCTTCTTATACTTTATCTACTTTGATTGGACAAAATATTAAGTCAAAAGGTATTTCCAAGTATATTTCTCGTCCTCCTAAACCAAAACTTACTCACCCAAGACATAGTAGTTTTTCTATTGGATTGCGTGGTCAAAATTGGATATACTCAATAGTATTTTTCCAGGATGTAGTTTATGTAATTACTTCGTTTTTCAGCTCCAAAACTGCCTGATTATATCAAAGGTATGAGGGCTGTTTCTTTTATTAAGTCTTCTTTCTAGTTTACTTGTCGCCGCCTATCGGTTAGAAAGACAAAGACTTCGATCTTGTCGGTCAATTTCTGGACTATGTTGTAAATAGTCGTTTATCCAGTTACAGCCGTATTGCAAAGGGTTTAATTGAAGAATATTATTTAAACTCCAGAGAATAATTTTGGCATCTTCCCCTGCTGTAGCCAAAATTTGGCTATCAGGACTAAAAGCAACTGACCAGATAGAATTATCATGTCCCTGTAAGGTTTGTAGAGGTTGCCAAGTTTGCTTATTTGGTTGCCAAAGTATAATTTCACCATCGTCATCAACACTAGCTAGGTATTGCCGATTAGGACTAAGAGTAACTCCTTTAACAGCACTGTGATGTTTTTCAAGATTTGCTAATAAGTCTCCTTTTAAATCCCAAATTTTAATACTACGATCTTCACTACCAGAAATAATTTGCTTGCCATTGGTAATAACTGTTCTCACTGCATCTTTATGTCCTTGGAGAGTCCGTAAAAGATTACCCTTTAAATCCCAAACCTTAACCTTATTGTCTTCACTAGCAGAAACTAGGTATTTATTATCGGGACTAATCGCCACATCCCAAACTTTTTGTTTATGACCTTTTAAAGTATGAAGTAAATTACCTCTGATATCCCAAATTTTAATTAAGTTGTCATCCCCAGCCGTCACAATTTTAGTTCCATTAGGACTAATATCTACAGCCCAAATAGCAGCATTATGAGCTTTAATCGTTTTGACCCTATTACTGTTAGCTTGCCAAATTCTGAGAGTTCGATCTGCACCAACCGAAGCAATAGTATGAGCGCGAATTGCTACATCATAAACTTCGGCAGTATGTTCTCGAAAGGTTTTGAGGAGAGTCCCTTCTAGATTCCATAATTTGACAGTTTGATCGTCGCTAGCAGAGGCAATTATCTTGTCATTGTAGTCTAAAGCAATCGCTACATCTTGATGACCAGACAAGGTTTCGATCAGATTATTTTCAGGCTGCCAAAGTCTGACGGTTTTATCCCAGCTAGTAGAAGCAACATTAGCAACATTATCATCAGGGGTATATGCCACATCCCAGACTCGATTAGTGTGTCCCCTTAAAGTTGTAATTTCTGTCCCATTAGTATCCCAAATTTTTAGAGTTTTATCGGCACTAGCTGAGACAATTTGATTATTAATCGGATTTACTGCCACACTATACACAGGTGCAAGATGTCCCCGTAAAGTGGCGATTTCTGTCCCGTTACTATCCCAAATTTTCACGGTTTTATCGCGACTGGCTGAGATAATTTTGCGCCCATCGGCTGTTATGGCTACTGCACGTACTCCTTGCGTATGTCCTGTCAGGGTTTTAATTAATTGTCCTGCTTGCCAAATTTTGAGAGTCTTATCTTCACTGGCAGAGATAATTTTGTTATCTGGAGTAATAATAACCGCCTCGACTGCTGCGGTATGTCCTGTAAGAGTTTTAATTAGTTTGCCTTGCTGCCAAATATATATCTTGCCGTTGGCACTACCTGTAATAATTTGATGATTTTGAATGGCGACACTAGTTACTGCTTGTGGGTGTAGAAGTGTATTTACTAGCTTACCATTCTGATTCCAGAGTTTAACAGTGCGATCGCGACTGGCAGAAGCGATAATCTGATCGTTAGGACTAATAGCGACATCTACTACCCAACCATCATGACTTTTTAATACCTTGTGAGGTTGCCATCCCGTAGCATCTTTTTTCCATAATCTAACGGTGTTATCTGCGGCTGCGGTAGCCATTAGTTTGCCATCGGTGGAAACTGCGATATCATAAAGGCGATCGCTATGTCCTAAAAGACGATTTTTTTCTTTAATTTGGTAGACTACTTGTTGCAATGCGGTATCTACTTGCTGAGTTAAATCTCGATCGACCCTGAGAGATTTATTTAGTTTTTGTTTGGCTTTGATAGCGGCAATCAATCCATCCAGTTTTTGGTTAGAAGCAGATAAAGCGGTACTAGATTGAACTAAAGCAGTAACATTACTAAGGTTAGCCCGACGAGATTCAAGATAAAACCCTGTAATCATTGCCAGAGAGAAGAGAATAAATAGTCTCTGCCATCGGACTAGACGTTTTTCCTGGGCTAATTGTTTGGTTACAAATTCAGCTTTTCGGGCTAATTCCGCTTGTCTTTGTTCTTCAATTGCCATTAATTCACTTGCTTGCAGAAAATCTCTTTCAGTGATGGTAATACTATGTTTTCTTGCCCAAGTTTGTCCTTCAACTAAGGCTTCTCCTCGTAACAAACGAGAGGAATCTTGACGTTCAGATTTTGGCGTTGCTGAATTAAAGGTTGAAAAAAGCGAGATAAATTTGTTTAGATGAGAAAGAAATCAAATTTTAACTTCAACTGTATCGATGAAATGTCCCAATTGCCAAGCTCCAAACCCACGCAAATATGGATTCAAAAATAGAAAGCAAAGATATCAATGCCGAGAATGCGGTCGGATTTTTCAATCTAGCTATTGCGAGATAGGATATTCCCATGATGTCAAGAAAATTTGTCTGAGAATGTACTTAAATGGCATGGGATTTAGGGCAATTGAACGAGTGACAGGGATTCATCATACTACCATCATCAATTGGGTAAGAAAATCGGGAGAAGATTTATCAGAGGATGAGTCAGCAAACCCAAAAGTAGCCCAACTAGATGAACTTCAAACTTATGTAGGTCGTAAACAGAATAAGATCTGGGTGTGGACGGCTGTTAATCATTATCTGCCTGGAATCTTAGCGGTACAAATAGGAGACCGTAGTGGTCAAACTTTTGAGAAACTTTGGAAGAGAATTAAAACTTGGAATAGCAGAAAATATCTAACTGATGGGTATTGTGTTTACGCTAATTATATCCCCCCCAAGAAACATCAAGTCTTGCCGAAAACTCAATTAACTAGAGTAGAGTCTGAAAATACTAGATTAAGACATTACCTAGCAAGGCTCAAGCGTCAGACTTTAAGTTACTCAAAATCAACTTCTATGTTGCGTCATTCTATGAGGCTGCTAATGCACTACTTAAGATTTAAACAAATTCCTCTTCCTCGTATCAACCCTTAATTCAGCAACGCCTTTTTTCTACCATTTCACTGCTACATCTAACTGTTTATCTCCCCTTTGAATCCTTTGTCACCCCGTGAGAACAAACAGTACTAGCTAGTTTGGGACAATTAGCCCAAACGCCACAAGAATCGAGAGCTTTAGAACTTCTGCTCTCAGCAGCTCAATCGCAGCAAGCGCCAATTCGCGCCATAGCAGCAAGAGTTTTGAGAAATTTTGAAACTCCAAAAGCAGAAGCTGCTCTAGCGAATCTACAACGGGATTCCGATTATCGAGTCGTCGGTGCAACTCTCGAAGGACTTGTTTAGAGCCGAAATTGAAGCTCTCATTTTAAGCTCCGTGAAATAAGTAGAGTGTTTGCTAGCTATTTATCAAAACTATATTTTGATTATCTGCTCAAATCTACCTCACAGTAATTGGGCTGGATAATCAAGCAAGATTATGACAAATTTGTCTTTCAATATAAAACTCCCTCAACAATGGCTGAGACTTCTACCACTCTCGGTTCCTCAACTTAAATTGAGGAAGTCCTGTTGCCTGGTTGAAAAACTTGTCTGCTCGTCTTGTGTCTGAATAAGGATTTCATTTGAGTAGTTAACGAGTAGCTACTGCTGCCAAAAAAATGAGTCTGATAGCAATATTCTGGGCGGTAAATAGTTTTTGCTACAAAGCCGCTGTAAATTCAAATTACAATTTTTAGTTTTAGTTAATGTTTTTTAATCTTCTTCAAGTAACAAAAGAATACTGGCGCCAGCTAGATGAACTAGAGATTGCTTATCAGCAAGGTGAAATCCCTCTAGAGGAAGTAAATGCCAGAGTAGCTGATTTAATGGCAGAACTAGCTGTTGAACGCCGCGCCGCTTTTAGCTATTTTTGGCAAGGCTGTCTGCATTGGATGACGACACACAACGAGACTGTCATAGGTTTAGCTATCTTAGGACTGCTCGCTTATGCTTGGGTGCTGACGAGTACGGTATCCTCAACTTTGACGCTCTCCTAACTCTACAGTTGTAGATAGAATAAGACAAAAACTCAACGCAGATGAACGCAGGCAGAGCCTGCTTGCTCCGTCCACCTAAAAGTTGGCTTACTGCGATCGCCAATGGTTGAATTCTCAGTTAGATAATCCTAGGTAATTATAGTAGACTGTCGTTTTAAGCTATCCAGACCTAATTGACCTGAGTTCGGGAAGTGAAATGCAACGTCTGGCTCGTCTGACATTAATCTTCGCTATTTTATTTGCTGTTTCGATCATCGCTCCAGCTTTCAATAGCGATCGCATCTTTCTCTACTATTGTTTTATTTGACTAACCAATTTTGAGAACTTGTTCTACTACCGTTGTTACTTCTGATTCTGTTGACCCCCTTATCAAATCCCGTCAACTCTTTCAATTGAATATGGTGTAAATATGCCATATTATTTAGCTGACATTTTGTTGATTGACCAAAACGGCGCAAATCCTTTGAGGCACTACTGGAGACTGCCTTTTTTTTCTGCTTTCATTGTCTACAATTTTTCCAAAAATTCTATACTACATTCATATTTTTTCAGTTTTTTGGACACGCTCGGGCAATCCTTATGTCTACATTTTGTCCACAATTTGTAGACAACTTGTAGACATTAATTAGGCGATTCGAGCCTTTTTTAGGGGGTTGGTTATTCCTATTGAGCGCATATTACAAAAAGGGCAAGCAATATTGAGTGAGTCAAACCCCGATCGAGCTTGCCGATTTTAGCCGCCAAAACATAAATATAATACATTTTGTAGTAACTCAAGCTTCAAAATAACTAGTGTAACAAGAACGCAACTTTTAAGGTTACATTGTTGACCTTGACCGAACAATCTAGCGATCGCCCAAATGTCATTCACTCGACGCAGAAGTCTTTAAATTCCTGTTCAAGGAAGAGGCAATGATTCATCTACAGAAGTCGAAGTCATGCTGCCAACTGTGACTAATATTTATACCAGTATTCTCTTATTCACAAGCCACACCATCATTATCTCTATCTCTACTGCTCGTGTAGTTTGGATCTCCAGGGGTAAATCTAGATAGACCCAAACTCTTTAAATACTTACAGCTACCAGCAACATATCCTACACTACTATTAGAACTTGGATTACTTACTGTTGTAGTTGGACTTGATACTACTGATCTTTCTCCACGTCTCCAATCTTCAGGAGTAATAAAAGTAGAGTCATTCCAGAATCCTAACCTTTGATCTTTGGCTAATTTCTCTGCTTCTATATAAGAATTACCATCTGGACAATTACTCAGGTACTTATGATAAACAATTGCTTGACCCTTTTGAAGCATTGATTGATTGACATTTACTCTATTCTTTAGTACCTCTGCAACACTCCTACCATAACGATCGCTATCAACTATATTAAGTTCTATCACTGTGCCTACTGGTATAAAGGCATTCAGAGTAACAGTGCTTACTTTACCTTGTGGTTGAGAATCTTCTGGGGCATCAATACAAGCTAATCTAACTTTTTTAGAACTATTGTCTTGAGTATTAACTACTGAGATTGTATCGCCGTCATGTATTTTAGTTACTTTGTAGGTGCTCTTTACTTCGCTAAGAGAAGTGCTTGCTATGGAAGAAGTTGCAATTGATGTAGAAGCAACCAACCCAATCATCCTAAGTAAAATAGTTAATTTCATAGACCATAAAAGTTAAATATTGTTTGTCTAATCTAACTTTGAGCTATGAAGTGTGACATTGGAAGCTGACTGCCTGACAGAAGTGCTTGAAAGCCCTGATATTCGGTTGAAGAAAAGAACAGGGAGAGAATTCATGGTTAGCTAAAATATAGATGTTTTTGAGCCTCAAATTCCATGTCTATCTCTACCCCACTTTATAATCAATTGTTTAGTTTGCTTAGTCAATACAGTCAATATCGAGATTTACGTCATCTCAAGGCATTGGCTTGGATGATTAATGCTTTAATCTGTAGTAGTAAAATTAATTTGAGTGAATGGGAGTCTTACGTTACCAGTCGTGCAACCAAAGCGACTTGTGTTGAGAGAAGATGGCAAAGATTCATCCGTAATCGCAAAATCAAAGTCAAGTCTCTCTACCTACCTCTTGTTTTAACTGCTATCAGCAATTGGAATTCATGCCGTCTCTATCTGGCTTTAGATACAACGGTGTTATGGAATCGTTTTTGCGTTATTCATCTTTCGATAGTTTGCGGTGGTAGAGCAATCCCGTTTTTATGGAAAGTTTTGGAACACAAAAGCTCAACCGTAGCTTTTACCGAATATAAATTAATGCTAAAACTATCAGAAAAACTACTATTTAACTATCCTGACATTATGCTCTTGGCAGATCGTGGTTTTGCCAACCATCAACTGATCGACTGGCTACAAAATAGTAGATGGCATTACTGTTTGCGTTTGCCTTGTGATGTCATGATTCACGGTGCGAGGAGACATCCAATCGAGTTGAAATATTTGACACCACCTCAAGCAGAAGCAATTTTGTATCATCATGTTGGTTTATGGTTGGATGGAGAATATCGTTGTAATCTTGTCTTAGCAAATGTTCGAGGAGTTAGAGAACCCTGGGCAGTCATTACTGATGAAAAACCGTCTTGTCTTTGCAGACGCTATGGCAATATGGCTTGAGATTTCGTGTTGAAGAGTTGTTCCTTGATTCCAAGTCAGGAGCTTTTCAATTAGAAGAATCAAAGGTTCGCGATCGCCACGATCTCGAACGTTTATATTTAGTTGTCGCATTAGCCCTCTTGTTTTCTACCGTTCATGGTATGGCAATTCAAATTAAAGGACTTAGACAAAGAGTCGATCCGCATTGGAAACGTGGTATTAGCTATCTCAAGATTGGTTTACGGTGGCTAAGAGGAGTATTACATAAAGATCGCGATTTACTCAAACCCATGGCTTTGATTAGTACAGATCCTCAACCCTGTTTCGCTTCCAAGAAAGCCAAAAGACAATACTATGATGCCATTTGGTTCAGTCGGATTGATGAGATCAAAAGTTCTATTGTTTAGCTTTTTGGAGATGTGTCAGGCAGTCAGCATTGGAAGTTTTACCTAAGAACGTGCCAAACTTTTAGTCTTCTGTATTGAAACAATGAAGAAAGAAATGGATGCTAAGGGGTTTGATTTCTATGAAAACTCAGTCCGAAGTTTAGGGGTAAGTTTGTTTATCCAAATTACCCGCTATCTCTCATAAAGCAACACAATACATATTTTTGTCTTAATATGGAGCGAAGTTTAATTCTCTAAGCTATTCAAAAAGCTCTTGTCTCCGTTGCTCTTTTTCTTCTTCAGCAATTCTTTCGCGCATTTCTTCGTATTCATACCAAGCTCTTTGAGCTTCCTTCCTCATCTTCTGACTATTAATCCATGCAGTGTCTTCATCTCCCAAAATAGACATCAATTCTTTTCTACGAGATGGTTCGAGTCCCATAAACCACTCTATAAATGCACCAATCATCTTTCTCCCTGATGGATAGTTGTTGTAGGCAACATAACAAGAAGAACATATATAAGCATACGAATTAACTCTTGAGCTATGACTTCCAGCGAATATTAAATCTATTTTGCGATTTTCATCAATATCTCCCAAATACAAAGCTTTTAGGGCATCACTTTCTGTACATTCCTCACTGTTTTGATTTTGAGAAGCAAGACAATCAATAGTGTCTAAGCCACCACTATTAACATAAGTAATTAGAGAAACACCTACAGAGCCAGGGTATCCAGGTAGCATTTCTTCTGTTGAAGCTAGCCAAGGGAACTTATATAAAACCTGCGAATAAAGATATCGAGATTTAATACAATCACTGAGAGCAAAATCTGCTTGGTAATCATTTTCATTAACTTTATATTTCTGTCCCAGTTGTTGATAATATTCCGATGAGAATACATCCCGTTGACAACTGCTAGCAACTTCAGTCAATAAGCTCATATCAACCTGAGCTAAACTAGCTTTTGGTGTCAAAAATATTGCTATGCCAGCAACACAAGTTGCAACAAGATTTTTAAATGCAAAGTTTTTCATCATTATTGTCCTCTACGAATTACATCTTCCAAATCCTCTGAATTACTTTTAATTGCAGGTAATTCCCAAGGGTTAGGATTATTTGAAGTTTGACGTACGCTAGTATTTTGTTGCTTCTGAGCTTTAATAGCTGCTTGTCTTTGCCTTTCTCTTTCTGCCTGAATCATTTTTTGTTTAGCTTGTTCGGCTTCAATAGTGGCTTTTCGTTGTTGTTCTGCTTTGATTGCTGCTTGTTTTCTTCTCTCAGCTTCAAGAGCAGCTTGTCCAGCTTGTTCGGCTTCAATAGCAGCCAATCTTTCCCTTTCCTTTCTTTCAGATTCTTTTCTCTGAGCTTCAAGAGCAGCTAATCTTTCTTTTTCCTTTCTCTCCGTTTCAGCTTTAATAGCAGCTTCTTTTGCTGCTTTTTCACCTTCAATAACAGCTAATCTTTCCTTTTCCTTTCTCTCCGCTTCAGCTTTAATAGCAGCTATACGTTCCTTTTCTTCTTTTTCGGCAGCCAGTTTTTCTTTTATGGCTTTGAGAGCAGCTTTTCTTTCTTCTTCTGCCTTAATAGCAGTTTGTCTTTCCTGTTCTCTGATTTTTGCTGCTTCTATTTCCTGCGAAATAAAACTGACAGCAAATGCGGTAAGAGTTAAAGAGACTAATCCTAAAGCAGTAAATTTAATCGTCTTTTTATTGGAGGAGTAAAACTGTTTTCCTTTTGTGACACAGGTAGTTGCTGCTGTTTTACATTTATTTAATGCGACAGGAAACTGAGAAGAGTAAAATTGTTTTCCCTTCCTAATATAAGTAGTCGCTGCTGTTTGGCAATGAGTTAATACAGGTTTAAATTGAGGAGTAGGAGGCTGATTTGATGTTCTTGATTTTGTCGGGTTCGTTGGTGGTGGTGGCTTCGGAGTAAAACTCTAGGGTGTTAGCGTCAAGTTCGCTCACCATTTTAGAAATCTCTTCTGGTGTCAGTCGATCTAGTTGTTCATCCGAATACTCTTCGCGAGGAGAGATGATTTCGCTTGGAGAAGGAATAGTGGCTATAAAAGGAATTACCGATCTTAGAGGTTGAACCGTACTAAGTGAATTTGAGATCGCTGCTTCAAAAAGATCAGAACGATGTTTATTAGGATCAGCCGATAGTTTTGACCGGACATCCTCCACAATGCTGCTGATTCTCACTCCCTCGTTAGCTTGCCAAGCGATCTTCTCCTGATTTTCGGGTCGTCCGTCGAACACTTGACCGTCAATCATCAGAATTTGACCCAGGGGATTTTTTTTAGGTACTCCACTATGGTGTAAGGCTGCCAGTTCCCACTGCATATTAAACACAGGCGAGCCAGAGGAACCACGCTCGGTATCGGCGGCGTAATGCAGGAAATCACTAACGATATCGGTAATGTTATTATTGCGGATGGCAATTTGCTGGGGTTCTCCAGCAGGATGCTGAATCACATTTACTGGTTCGCCAATCAAGGCTTTACCCGATTCAGCAATCAAAGGAATAAAGCCACGGTCGGCGATGGGTAAACCTTCGTCAGACTGCGGAGCAACGGCGACAAATGCGTAGTCTAAATTTTCATAATTAAGGAAGAATTGCCCTGGCTTGAGCCGATAAACAACAGTGGGGCCGGTGTTACCGTCACGACGTTCAAAAAAGTCAAACTCTACGAAGCTATCGGCAGCGATCTCAGCCGTTTCGAGTACATGATGATTGGTTAGGAGTAGCTCTGGAGAGACGAGAAAACCAGTGCCATATCCAACGTTGCGACCATATTGGCGGAGGGTAATCCGACCCACAGCGCGAGCCAGAGCAGCACCAATTGGTAAAAAGCTACTGGAGATCAGATCGTTTTGTTCGATGATACGTTCTAGGACGCTTACCAGTTCACCGGGTTTCAAAGCGGACTGGACAGGCTGTGTAACAGCATTAGTCGCAATGAGTTGGCTACCGAGTTCTTGAAGTCCGAGAGAAGTAATTCGTCGCATAACGCGATCGGGAGTCTCGACCAAACGCCAGTCTCCACCAACGGATAGATTTTCTTCATTCTGTTTTTTATTAACACGTCGAGATGCATAGCGTTGTTCGGCAGCGACCATTTGCTGCTCAAAACTTAATTGAGACATACGTTTTTCCTATGATTTTGGTTACGCTCTAGAGAAGTATGTATTTGGAAATCTGCAACAATCCCTGAAAGAATTCCCAGCAAAATAGTCCAAAAAATAACTTTGTTATTACTGCTATTAAATTTATTGTTGCTTTCCATGATTCTGATAATGGAAATATTAAATATTTTTTTCTAAGTAACTAGGTTGGCTAAATATTTATTAAACAGAAATTTTCTAGATATAATACTTTCGTCTAGGTCGTACTATCCTAACCTCTATAGTCCCAATTACATACTGTTCTTTGAACATCGCGATTGCCCTACCCAACTCACAATAATTAAACTTCAAACTACCCCCAACCAACTCAGCCGTAACCCTCTGATTAGGCTCGACGGAAATCTTGATGTCTTCAGAAAAATCAATAGTTAATTCACCATTCAAGTAAATCTCAGCCCCAGGATGGCATATAGCCGACACATACCTACAAAATAGGACATGACACAAAGTTTTGTAACTTTTCAAGCTAATTGAGGGGTAAAATATCCCCAAAAAATGGTTATTAATGGGCAAGTTTTCCATAATTAGTGCCTTGAGAGGCTGATTTTCTGAACCCTGGTCATTTAAGCCAACTATCTTTTTTGAGGAAGTTAGTAATTTATTTCTCTCAGGGTTCTTATTCAATCTGCTCTATAAAGTAGTCAGCAAAGCAATTTCAAGAGTTTTGAAAAGCTGGAATACAAGCCACTTTTTACATTACTTAACATCGTGTCCTGGTTTGTACATATGTCGGCTGTAGCCCAGGATAAGCACTTTGTAATTCTTTGAGTTGAGCTACGGCACTTTCATCATCAAAACTATAGCCAAATGAAATAAGTTTGAATCAGCGAAGAATGAAGGGTAAATTTGAATAGACCCTATAACCTCAAAGAAACTGAGAATAAGAGATGGCATATTCTTTAGACATGCGGCAACGCGCATTAGAGCTGATAAAAGAAGGAAAAAACAAGACAGAGATATCCAGAATGCTCGAGGGTAGCAGAACCAGCTTGCTTAGATGGTCAAAGCGAGCCTCAAGGGGGGAGCTGGCAGCAACTTATCCTAAGAAGCGAGGTGGATTCAGAGTGGATGATGAAAAACTAAAAGCTTATGTAGCTCAAAATCCCAATGCATATCAAGCAGAGATAGCACAAGCCCTTGGCGCCAAAGAAAATACCGTATGTCGAGCACTCAAACGTTTGAAGATTAGTCGAAAAAAAAGACGCCTCAGTACCGAGAAAGGAATGAAGAAAAGCGAAGTGTTTATCTAGGGGAGATAGAACAATACCCTGAACAACAGAGAATTTATCTAGATGAGAGTGGCCTATGTCATCGTTTGCAAAGAACTCATGGATATGCTGTTAGAGGAGAAAAAGTAGATGGCCTGACTTATGGAACAAGACAACGCAGAAGTAATGTAATAGGGGCCTGGTCAACAAACAATAAGCTATTTGCGACCAATACGTATGACCATAATGTCAACAAGCAGGTTTTTATCGAATGGATTAAATCTCACCTTCTTCAACATCTAAAAAAAGGGATGGTTGTGATAATGGTTCTGTTGCAAAAAACCTAAGATGTACTTGTAGTATACTTAAGCTGCAAGCAATCAATAGGACAAATGAACTCAAAGCAGCCATTTAAGTGGAAACACTTTCAGGGAGAAATAATTTTACTTTGCGTGAGATGGTATCTCCGTTATGGTTTGAGTTATCGTAATTTAGCCGAAATAATGCTGGAAAGAGGACTATCTGTAGACCACACGACAATCTACAGGTGGGTCATGA
Organism: Myxosarcina sp. GA_180221_E-2-1-MAG-40_15; assembly: GCA_020692205.1. Lineage (GTDB taxonomy): Bacteria > Cyanobacteriota > Cyanobacteriia > Cyanobacteriales > Xenococcaceae > Waterburya. The sequence goes on along the minus strand of JAIMKV010000068.1, from coordinate 1,531 downwards.
TTTATGCACCTGAAATAGAAAAAAGGAGTAGAAAATATCTCAAGCCTACTAATGATTCTTGGCGGGTCGATGAAACTTACCTCAAGGTCAAAGGTAAATGGAAGTATTTATACAGAGCAGTTGACAGCAGTGGTCAGACCATAGAGTTTATGTTCAGTGCTAAGAGAGATAAACAAGCTGCCAAAAGATTCCTGAAGAAAGTACTGAAAGCAAGACATAATCAGCAGCCAAGAGTTATTAATGTAGACAAAAATCCTGCTTATCCCGCAGCGGTTGAAGAACTCCAAACCGAAAAGATTCTCTCTAATGAGTGTCAATTAAGGCAGAAAAAATATCTTAATAATATCATCGAGCAAGACTGTTTCGGTCGCTTGAATTTAATTCAAGCGCTTGCGAAACAGTGCATTCCGCACCATAGATTTCCGAAAAGGCTGGCTAAACATAAATCATACTTTCAATATTTTCCTACAGCATGGCGGACATTGAGAGGATACGAAATGATAAATGCGATTCGCAAAGGGCAAATAAAAAATCTTGCCAAAGGTGATATTTTGGGACAAAGAGATTTTGTTCATTCTCTCTTTGGAATTGCCGTCTAAAAAATTAGTTAATCACAGGAATATTTTCTCTATTTAGATTTTTTGCAACAGAACCAATTTTTTTAACTAAAAGTTATAGTCTCACCTGTTTGAGCTTTGTTATAATATACAGAAGCTTCAATTTCTCCATTGGGTTGGTAAAGAACAATTCGACCGCCAGAATTGCCTAGTTGCATGGATTCAGCACTAGAATTTCTAACTTTAAATTTCTTACTTTCTTTTGAATTCAAACTTCCCTGTAAAGCAAATTTTCGACCTAATTTGTCAGTGAGATACCAACCATCCAAGACTATGGAATCTGAAGATATATTCTTTAGTTCTACCAACTCATCTAGTTGACTTCCTTCAGGTTTAGGCTGACAGATAATTTATTTTCATCAGCCTCCCGAATTTCATTGTAAATTTCTGGATCGATTAACATTATTTAAACTCCTATTGAATATTTTTGATAGTTATTTTTCTATTTCTGAAAATTAATTGCTTTATTTTTACTCAAGAAGAATAATTACTATTTATGGGAAGTTTAATATTTCTTACTTTTACCTCTCAAAACCTCTAAAATCTTCCCCACCGCCATTTTCTCACCATTCATCCTCTCCACCTTCTGCACTAATCGCTTGGGAATATAACGGCTTTTCTTGGTCAGGCGATCGCCCGAACTCCATTCCTCATAGTGATACCAATACTGTTTGTACTCCTTGCCACTCCGCTTTATCGGTTTACATTCAATCCAACCGCTACCTCTTCCTTTAGTTCTTCGATTTTTACTGGGGGGAGTAACTTTGCTAGAACATTCATTACTAACGTTAGGTAGTGTTGCAGATTTGTAACTAAGCTAGGAAATATTTACAATTAGTAAAGAAGCGAAAATGTGTGAAGACTGTCTAGAAAAATACTAGTGGAATAAGGCGCAAATAAAGATACCATAAATC
>JAIMKV010000067.1 GCA_020692205.1 Myxosarcina sp. GA_180221_E-2-1-MAG-40_15 | reverse complement strand
TGCTATACCTCTGACTTTATTTACCTACTGCTTGCTTTAAAGGTTCAAGCAAACTAAGTGGCAAATTGAACTGATTGAGCTGCCAGCGTTCATTTTCGGGATGCTCTAAATCATCGCCATGATAATCTGTTCCCCCCGTCATTAACAAATTGTATTGCTGACATAGTTCTTTTAGACGATTTACCTTATTATTGCCATGATGAGGATGATACACTTCAATACCCATCAATCCTGCTGCGACTAATTCGGGTAAAACTGTCTCAACTGAACCCCCGCGAAATAAATAAGGATGCGCCCAAACTGGAACACCACCACAGTCACGAATTAAACCGATTCCTTCTTGGATGGAAAACTTTTCATAATGAACATAGGCTGAGCCATCTTCCCCTAAAAAACTGGCAAAAGCTTCCTGACTAGAATTTACATAGCCCGCTTTGACCATGGCACTAGCAAGATGCGGACGACCTAACGCCATATTGCCATCTAATTGCTCTATCTTTAGCGGATAACCCATCTGGGCGAGATTTTCTACCATTTGCCTAAACCGCCGCTTTCTGCCCGCCAAACGCTCGGCTAAAGGCTCTGCCAAAAGCTCTCTACGAGGATAGTAGCCCAAGATATGAAGCGATCGCCCGTGATGAACCGTGCTTAATTCTACTCCTGGTACTATTTCCAAATTATAAACTTGGGCTGCTGCGATCGCCTCACTCCAGCCATGAAGTGTATCGTGATCGGTAATAGCTAAGGCTTTGACCCCTGCGTTAGCAGCTCTTTCAACTAGCTGTTTTGGGGTTAAGATCCCGTCAGAATAAGTAGTATGAGTGTGTAGTTCAATCATCTTGCCAAGTTATAAAGATAGCTTAATTTATCTTTTGCTCCTATTTAACTACATTTATCTTGTTTACTGTAAATATTGTGCATAGATTGATTTAATTTTTATTTCGATTACGTCTTTGGCTAGCTGATGGTAGATGGAAGTCGGTGAAACTAAAATGGCTGCTTCGACTGCTTGCTGAAAATTCCCTTCCGCTGCACGATTTTTAGTAATTAGATATATCTGCTCATTCCAGCGACTGATTAAATGTTGAGCTTCTCGATATTCCTTTGCTCCTGGAGCTATTTGCTGTAGGATTCCTATTGCCTGATTATAAGATGAAGCTTGATTGGGATTAATTAATGTTTTTGCTTGAACGAGATAATCTGGATAAAGATCTTTCTGCCCAGTTTGCTGCCAATTTTTCACTGCTTTTGTTGCTTCTTGAGCAATTAATTCAGTAGATGAATAATTTTGAGGAATTAACTCGGCAGCAGCGATCGCGCCAGCCAAGTCTCCTTGATCAGCTCTTCCTTGAGCAATATCTAAAATTGTTTTACTCCAGCGATTAATGTCTTCTCGTGCCTCTGGATAAAAAGGAGAATTTACTTCAATTTTTCTCGCCTCTGTGATTGCTCGATTGAATGGAGAAGCTTGGCTATGGTTTAAATAAATTTTGCTGCTAGTGGGAAGCGTAACGGCTTCGTGAGAATCTAAATCGATGTAGATTTTTGCTCTTTCTAATAGGTTGCTTGCTTGAGAAGATGACTGAAATAAAATCAGCAAGACTAAAAACGAGATTTTTTGACTGGATGATAATAACCAATGCCACCAGAATCTTTTCATCGATCTCAAATTGCTCTGATCAAGCAGCGTAAGATCAAGGGATTTGGTTACCATCTCCTGACTATCAACATTGAGTGAGTATGATTGCAAATCAGCAAAATTGGGTAGCTTGATCTTTATTTTCTGATTAACAGCTTGGACATTAGCCGAATCAACAGAATTAAAATGCTCAATTTTGAAAGATTTTATTTTGCTGCCGATGGGCAAAAGAGCTATTGGTTCGATTTTTTTTTGACTAAGTAAATCACCAAAGGGAAGAACTGGTTGTCGATCAGTATTAAACGTTGCCCCATAGTTGTGCATAAAAAATCTCACTCTCGTTTAGCATATTTTAATAGCTCAAAAAAACTGTCTTGTCAATCTACCTGGTAATTAATTCTTGACTTAACTGCCAAATTAGCCGTAACGTTTTGTACGTCTTCAATGGATTCTAGGGTATCAATAAGTTTAATTAGCGATCGCCATTGCCCTGAATCGGTTACTTCAATCTTAGTGTTGGGTATCCATCGTAACTCAACATCTTTGATCAAAAAATCATATTCTCGTAGAGTCTGATTTAAGTTTTCCAAGTTAGCAACTTCGGTAAATACATCTGCACTAAACTCGTGATCGTACAGTTCATAGTTATTTGCCTCGCCGACGATTGAGGCTTCGAGCAATTTTTCCTCATCAGTTGCGGCTACAGTTATGACTCCTTTTTGCTCAAACATCCAGCTAACACAGCCTGTTTCTCCCAGATTTCCGCCATTTTTAGTAAATGCCAAACGGAGATCGGCAGCAGTACGATTGCGATTATCAGTTAAGGCTTCAATTAAAATTGCTACTCCTCCTGCACCATAGCCTTCGTAGCGGATTGCTTCTAGTTGAGCATCATCATCTTGATAAGTTCCTGCTCCCTTAGCCAGCGATCGCTCGATACTATCATTAGAAACCCCTGCCGCTTTAGCTTTGTCTATGGCAGTACGAAGTTGAAAATTACCATCAGGATCGGCGATACCATTGCGGGCTGCAACAATAATCGCCCGAGATAGTTGAGTGAAGGTTTTACCTTTTTTGGCATCAACTCTCGCTTTTTGCCTTTTGATATTAGCCCACTTACTATGTCCTGCCACGGTTTTTGTTCACCTCTGCTTCGCTCAATAACTCCTGCTATTTTACAAATAGTTTAATCCTGGGTTACTTTTTTCTTTTGAGCATCGGGACAAGGTGGACTTACTAAAGAACCATTTAACCATCCTGTAGCTTGTTCAAGATGTTGAAGAGCTGCTTGGGGTTGGTCTTTGAGTAAAAAAACTAATGCTGAAGTCAGCTGTTGTTTTGCCTGAGCTTGCCGATTACCTTTGAGGCGATGCCAGTTCTGATGGGCGATCGCGCTTCGTTCTGCTAAGGCTTGAGCTAATTCTAGATCGGTAAACTCAGCCGGTACTTTGTTGGTTGATAGGGGCGTTATGTCAAACATAGGTTAATATCGTGTCGATCTAAACTACTTTATGTTTAATTCTAACGATGTCATCTCCCAAATCTGGCGATCTGAAAGAAAACGAATTAGAACAAATTTTAGTTGAGGTAGAACAATCCTTAGTTCAACTACAGGAAAGATATACCCAGGTAAAACAAGATCTAGAAAAGCGATCGCGCCTGCTAGAGCATCAGCAAGAATTAAAACAGTCACAAAAAGATTCGACTTCTGCCAAGCCTCTAAAAACCGAACTGCGTAACCTCCAGCAAGAGTTAGATAGTCTAGAGCTTAATTTAGAAAGTGTTTTGCTACCTGATGTTTTTTGGCAGGTAGTACGCTTTGTTTTTCTAGGAATTGCGCTCGGCTGGTTTCTCCGGATCTGGGCAACTTGAATTAACGTAAATTATCAAATGTCCGAATATCCTGATTAGGAGTACAGCATAATGATCAAACCTTGCCAAAACGGCGATCGCGCTGTTGAAAAGACTCCAAGGCTCGATCAAATTGCTTACCATCAAAATCTGGCCAAAGAGTGTCGGTAACATATATTTCGGTATAGGCTAGCTGCCACAACATAAAGTTACTCAGACGCATTTCCCCGCTGGTACGAATTAGTAAGTCGGGGTCAGAACTAGCAGAGGTATAAAGATGCTGCGCGATGGTGTCTTCGCTAATTGCCTCAGCGGCTAATTCGCCGCACTGCACTTTTTTGGCGATCGCACGACAGGCATTAATCATTTCGTGACGACTACCATAGTTAATTGCCACATTAAAAAAGACCCCTCGATTGTTCTTGGTGCGTTCGGTGGAACGACGCATTTCCTGTTGTAATGACTGAGGCAAAGGAGTCAAGTCACCTATAAAATTAAGATTAACTTCCTCTTGCTCCATTTCTTTTAATTCTTTTTGTAAGAGTCTTTCAAACAAGGTCATTAAAAAGTTAACTTCTCCTTGAGGACGACCCCAATTTTCAGTAGAAAAGGCATAAGCAGTTAAAGTTTCAATGCCCAACTTTTTGCAATAGCGTAGCATTTCCTTGAGGGTTTTTGCGCCTCTTCTATGTCCTTCAATGCGGGGTAAACCTCTTTGTTTTGCCCAGCGACCATTGCCATCCATAATGACAGCAACGTGACGAGGCAATTTGGCTAGATTGGTTTTGGTAGTTAAATTAGTTAATAGTTGGGCTGTCATAGAAATTAGCTTAATTTAAGAAGGGTGACACAAAAACAGTCGACTATAATATTGCTTAGAAATTAGAAAATAATTATTTTAGGCTGGTTATATTTAACATTATTGTTCCCCCAAAAATCTGGTAACGCATAGCAAGTGTGTAAATATTTTGGGGTCAAGCGATCGCTCCAATACCACATACGGTTTAAAATTCTTAAAATCCAGATAATATAGCGTAAATTAATTCCCCTGTAAACTAAACTGACTCAGATTGCCAATTTAAAACCAACATCAGATTCTGAAAGATTGATTTTAGATTTGGTTAAGAGTTTAGGTTTTATACTACATAGGATACAGGTAAGATGGTGTGAATTTGGCTAAGAAGATCTCGAATTAGCTGTTACAGTCCTATTTCCTAAAACTCAGCTAGATTTGGTATAGCTAATAATGAGTTCCTGATTTACGATGATGTATTGCTGTTACACTCTCAAAATCCAGGACTTTACCCTGTTCAGCTACAGCATAAACTAACCAATGATCGCCACATTCCATACGGTTAGCTACCTGACATTCTACATAAGCTAAAGCATCACTCAAAATAATCGAGCCATTACTAGCTTCTTCTGTCGCTACTCCCTTAAAGCGGTCTTCTCCTGGGGCAAAAGGTTTGAGAAAATGCTTCATTAAGGGAATGTGCTGACCTTCTGGTAACACGTTCAACACAAAATTATTGCCTTTAAATAATAAAGATTCGATCGCTCTTTCCTTAGCCACAGCAACGGTTAAACCAGGAGGATTAAAGGTGGCTTGAGCTACCCAAGAAGCCAACATCGCCCCAGAAACTTCAGCTTTTTTGGTAGTGACAATGCACATAGAGCCTACTAGTCTACCAACAGCTTTGGCGGTGCGGTCAACATCAGAATCAATTCCTTGAGCTTGTCTTACTTTGGTGCGATCGCGCTTGGCTTTTTTGAGGGCTTGAGCAAAATCTGTCCCCGCTTCTTCACAGGTTTTTAATACTGCATCAGTAGGCGTAAATTTAACTCGAATTGGTTCAAACCCAAACTTATAGCCAGCATTACGGAATTTGTTTTCCAGCAAGTCTACTGCTTCGCCACTCCAGCCAAAAGAGCCAAATACCCCTGCTAGTTGTGTTTTCGCAGCGTTTGCTAAGACAATACCCAAGGCTGACTGGATTTGAGTCGGGGCGTGTCCTCCTAAAGTTGGTGAACCCATAATAAAGCCCGCAGATTTATCGATCGCCGTTTTGATTTCTTCAGGTTTAGCCGATTCGGCATTAATCGACTCGACGGCCACTCCAGCTTTGGTAATTCCTCTGGCGATTGCACTGGCAATTGTGGCGGTGTTGCCATAGGCAGAAGCATAGATTAAAGCTATGCTAGATTCACGTTGATTTTGCTGTTGAACCCAGGTACGATAATCAGCAGTTAATTCAATCAAGCTATACCGCACCAAAGAGCCATGTCCTGTAGCATAAACGCGAGCTGGTTTCTCAGCAAGTTTATCTAAACTGACCATAATTTGGCGAGCGTGGGGTGCCATCAAACAATCAAAATAATAACGTCGATCCTCAAGATCTACTGTCCAGCCTTCATCAAAAACGCGATCGCCACACACATGACAGCCAAATATTTTGTCGGTATATAAAACTTCTGTTTTGGTGTCATAAGTGCAGAGATGATCGGGGTAGCGAGGGTTTGGTGTCGGTATAAACTCTAAAACATGACCTTGACCAAGATCAAGGGTGTCTTCTCCCTTAATAATCTGAATATTTAATTCTCGATCTGCCAAAATCTTCCGCAGAGATATAGCAGCGGGATTTGAACAAACAATCGTAATTTGAGGTGCGATTTCTAATAGAGCTTTGAGGGTAGTAGCGCGATTAGGATTAATGTGACCTAAAATGAGGTAATTGATTTTTTGGGGTTCAATTCTTGAGCGCAAGGCATCAAGGAAAATAGTCGTAAAAGATTCCCCTGGTGGGTCAAGTAAAGCAATTTTATCCCCTTCAATTAGATAAGAATTAGCGGTAGTTCCTTTTTGCAGAGCGTATTCAATCTCAAACTTGAGTCGATCCCAGGTACGCGATCGCAACACGCGAGTATTAGCAGCTACGGGAAACACCTGAACATCCTGAGCTTTAGTGGCAGGGGACATAAGTTTTTATATCTTGTCTTGATTATGCTTAACTTTAGTTTATCAAGTTAAATAGATTTATTTTGAGGATTGTTGAAAATAGATATTTATAGTTGAGTCAAGGCTACTAGTTAGTTCAAGATCTTAAAATCAATAGCGCCTCAAGATAATACATTGAGTTTTTGGTCGTATAATCAAACCTTCTCTTTCAAATTGATTTAACGTTTTAGTTACAGTAATTCTAGTTGTACCAAGCACATCAGCTAGCTCTTGATGAGTTAATTTAAAGTCAATTAATTTTCCTGGCTTAATTTCTCGCCCAAATTTGCCAGCCATCCACTTTAAAAGCAACCATAATCGTTTAGCTATTCTAGTACTGCGAAGAATATACATTAGCTGCTGTGTTTGTTGAGCATGGTACAGTAGGTTTTTCGATACTGTTTCCCATTGGGCTTGAGATATAGCGATCGCTTCAACCTGACTCATACATTTAAGGTGGTGAGGAACTACCCTTGACAAAGGTTCGCCTACCAAGTCTTCTGCCCCCCAAAATCCCAAAGTAATTGATGCGCCTTCTTCGCTGATAGTATAGCTTTTGACTACACCTCTTACAATTAACCATAGCTGATTTGTTCTTTGAGGCAGTTCATCACCAGGATAGAACAATAAAGATGTTGGTTTTTTCAACAAGGTTTGCATATGCTTTAATCACAACGCTGTTTAGTTGTTGATTACTAGGGAGGAAACTAAGTATTTTATGCACTCTGTCACATAAATTTACAAAGAAAACTGCTGGGTTAGGCGATTTTTGGCGGCTGATTTTGAGGCGAAAGTTATGATGATATGTTTTACTGGGATGCGTTGTTTTGAGGCTATTCCATGATTCGCACCGATTGGATAATTCTCTGTTTGGCATACATTATTGGTTTAATCTCGACTAATTTGGTTACCTTTCCTGCCTCAGGATTTAGCCCACAAGAGTTGTGTATCCTAGCAGCAGGATCAATCGGGTTAGCCTTAATTTGCGCGATCGCGTTACGCAAATCGTTCAAAATTTACCTTTGGATCGTTGCAGCTATAGTTGCGATCTTGGCAATACTATATTTTCAGTTACGCATTCCTCAGGCGAATAGTAACGATATTAGCTATCAGGTAGCCGCAGCCGATAGCACATTAGTTACAGTGACAGGAAAAGTGTTAACCGAACCCAGACTAAACGATAGTCAACGCCTTAAATTATGGTTCAAGGCTACTGAAATTAATGATCAAGAAGAAGTTTCGGGTAAGCTTTATCTGACGTTGCCTCTATTACAAGGGACAGGGATTTACCCAGGACAACAGCTAAAAGTAACGGGGATGCTATATTTACCTCAAGCAGCTAATAATGCTGGGGGCTTTGATTTTAAACAATATCTGGCTAGTCAGGGAATATTTGCCGGAATGCAGGGGATTGAAGCCACGTTTGAGCGTCAAGCTGAACCGATGTGGGGTTGGTGGAAACTGCGTCGGCGTATCGTGCGCAGCCAATTGCGAGGATTAGGAAGTCCCGTAGGGCAATTAGTTAGTTCAATGGTTTTGGGTCGAAAGGCGGTTGATCTACCTAATGATATTCGCGATCGCTTTATCGAGGTAGGATTAGCTCATGTACTTGCTGCATCAGGCTTTCATGTATCTTTATTATTGGGCATTATTTTAAAGTTGACCGAGGGTTTGGCTGCTAAACCGCGGTTGGTCGTAGGAATTGGCACTTTGGCTATCTATCTAGGCTTAACAGGAATTCAAGCTTCAGTGTTGCGGGCTTGTTTAATGGGATCTGCAGTACTATTAGCTTTGACTATGGATCGGAAAGTTCAGCCTTTAGGTTCGCTTTTGCTGGTAGCGACCATTATCTTGCTGTTCAATCCTTTATTAATTGCCGATCTGGGGTTTCAACTCAGCTTTTTAGCAACTTTGGGCTTGATCGTTACCTTACCAGGATTACAGACCAAACTAGATTGGCTTCCTCCTGCAATTACTACTTTAATTGCTGTTCCCTTATCTGCTTCGGTTTGGGTATTACCCTTACTGTGTTATGAGTTTAATACCTTGGCTACTTATAGCGTTGTGGTCAATATTTTGTGTACACCATTAATTACGATAATTAGTTTGGGAGGAATGATTAGTGCGATTGCGGCTTTGATTATTCCTCCGTTAGGTAGCGCGATCGCTTGGCTGGTATTTTATCCCACACAATTACTAATTGCCATCACTAAATTTTTTCCCAATCTACCAGGAAGTGCTTGGGCAATCGGACAGATTTCTCTGGGCTTATTACTAACAATCTACGGATTACTCATCTTAGTCTGGTTAAATAAATGGTGGACAAAACACTGGTGGTTAGCATTGCTATTAGCGATCGCTTTAATTTTACGAACAGTTATAGACAACTCAAATCAGCTTCAACTAACGGTTTTAACTGCTCGTCAATCCCAGATAATTGTCATTCAGGATCGGGGACAAGTAATTTTAATTAACAGTGGTAAAAACAACGAGGCCAAATACACTGTTTTACCTTTTCTGGCACAACAAGGAGTTAACCACATTGATTATGCCATCGCCCTTGACGGCAGTTCCAATTCAGCTACAGAATGGTTAGAAATATCGAAGCGGGCAAAAATTAAATATTTTGTTAGTGCCATCGATAGTATTCCTTTTTTACCATTGAAAATCAAGACGTTGGGAGTGGATCAAAGCATCACCAGCAATTCTAGCCATTTGTCAATAGAACGGCAGTTGGCGATGATTAATCTACAAATCGAAGGTCAGACTTGGTTAATTATCGGAAAAACATCTGAAACTGACAACGATCGCTTAAAACAAAAGATTCATCAATACATCGAGCAACATAATCTCGAACTTCAGCAGCCAATCTTAATCTGGTCAGATAAGCTAGCATCGGCGTGGTTGGAATTATTGCAGCCGCAAATGGCGATCGCTTCGACGCATCAAATGAACTTTGAAATTGGGCAACAATTACGCCAAAAGCAGATTGAGTTGCACAACACCGCCCAAGAGGGTCTGATTCGCTGGACTCCCCAAGATGGATTCGCCATAAAACAAGGAAGATTTGATTAAAACAACAATTTTTAACAAACTTATTAGCTATTTTCCCCCAAATCTCAGTAGAATAAACCCTGTAGCTTAGTGCTATTTAGGAGAGGTGGCAGAGCGGTTGAATGCGGTAGTCTCGAAAACTATTTTAAGGTCAAACTTAACGGGGGTTCGAATCCCCCCCTCTCCGTTTGTTGTACATTCAATAACTAAATACCGTAATTTAAATCATTCCCACTCAATTGTTCCAGGGGGTTTGGAAGTAATGTCATATACCACGCGGTTGACTCCTTTAACCTCATTAACGATTCGGTTAGAAATAGTTTCTAACATCTCGTAAGGCACTCTCGCCCAATCTGCGGTCATGCCGTCTTCACTGGTAATAAAGCGGAGAACTATCGGATAAGCATAGGTGCGCTTGTCGCCCATTACACCAACGCTGCGAATTGGTAACAGTACGGCAAATGCCTGCCAGTAGTCATGATATACGCCCTGTTTACTGATTTCATCGCGCACAATAAAGTCAGCATCCCGCAAAATATTCAATCTTTCGGCGGTTACCTCTCCGACAATCCGAATTGCTAAACCAGGACCAGGAAAAGGATGACGACGCACAATTTCTTCAGGTAGTCCAATGGCACGGGCAACATTGCGCACCTCATCTTTAAACAGCTTACGTAGGGGTTCAACTAGTTTAAATCGTAGATCTTTGGGTAAGCCACCGACATTATGATGACTTTTGATCTTGACCGCCACTCTTTCTCCTGTTTTAGGATCGACGTTGCTGTCGGCCGACTCGATCACGTCGGGGTATAAAGTCCCCTGCGCTAGATAATCAAATGGACCTAGTTTTTTCGATTCTGCTTCAAAAACCTGAATAAACTCATGTCCAATGCGACGACGTTTTAGTTCGGGATCGCTTACTCCTTTTACTTGCTCTAAAAAGCGATCGCGCGCCATGACATACTCTACAGGAATATGAAACTTATTTTTAAAAATCTCTACCAGTCTTTCTGGTTCACCCTTACGCATGAATCCCTGGTCAATAAACATACAGGTCAACTGATCGCCAATAGCCCGATGCAGTAAAAAAGCTAAGGTAGAAGAATCTACTCCCCCAGAAAGAGCCAGTAAAACTCGTTTATCGCCAACTTTTGCTCTAATATCGCGAATCGACTCTTCTACAAAAGCTTCTGTTGTCCAGGTAGGTTCGCATTCGCAGACATGATAGACAAAGTTGCGAATTAAAGCGATACCGCACTCAGAATGAACTACCTCTGGGTGAAACTGTACTCCAAATAGTTTCTTTTCTGGATGAGAAATTGCCGCGCAAGAGGTATTTTTGGTGTATGCTAAGACTGAAAATCCTGGCGGTAGCTTAGTACAAGAATCACCATGACTCATCCACATAGTCGATCCATGTTCGACATTGGTCAATAAATCTGTCGGGTCTTCGATAAATAGTTGTGCCTTACCGTATTCTCCTAGCTTGACCTGTTCAACCGTTCCTCCCAGTTGTTTGACCATAAGCTGCATTCCGTAACATACGCCGAGAACTGGAATACCCAAATTCCAAATTTCAGGATCGCACTTGGGAGCATGTTCGTCATATACTGAATTAGGACCACCAGAAAGAATAATTCCATGAGGGTTAATCTCGCGTAGCTTTTCGGCAGTTGTCCTATAAGATAATACTTCAGAATATACCTGAGTTTCGCGAATTCGGCGAGCAATTAACTCAGAGTACTGAGAACCAAAATCGATAATAATAATTTTTTGACGGTTAGCGTTGTCAACCAGAGACTTAGGAGCCAAAGTGTCGCTACTTGGGGAGATTGATTCTGTCTGAATAGTCACTATACTCTAGAAAGTCTACGTAAATAATTTATGTAACAAAGTATGAAGATGTTTGAGCTTTGGATAGCAACTTGAGATTTAACGAGTTAATATTTTCCTGGGGTAATCTATTCAAAGCCAAACGATTTAAGTATGCTAAATACACTAGCATAATTCAGGCAGTAAAAGTAGAGCATTTTTGCTTTTCATAATTACCTCTCTACTACGATCAAACAGTACTGACCCGACATCGAGTTTTCGCTCCGTATATTTGTAGATGTAGTCTTGGCACTTGGAGTCGATTGCGCAAGTCAGGTGTTGATAAACTACATCAACCAAACTAAAATTATTTTGGTTGGTCGAATCAATTTTTCGCAACAGCATTAGAGCAGATTCGGTTGTAGAGCAGTTAAATATTTCTTGAAGTTGCGATGTTGATAAACCAAGCTGAGCGCAATAGGCAGTCATAATTTCCAGCCTGCCATCGGCAAGATGATTGTGAGTATGAAAAATACCTCCCGCTAGCTTAATTAATTTGCCATGATAACCAAATAGCAAGATTGATTTAACTTCTGCTGCTGCTGCGGTAACCAACATCGATCCCAGCCAGTTAGCAGTTTTGATAATTCTGTGAGACTCAATGCCCGATTTTTGTGCCAGATCGATGCCATTTTCCCCAAGGCAAAATACCAAAGAATCGTACGAAGCTGCTTTAGCTTTAATCTGCGCTTGAAACGCCTCTAATTGACTTGGTGCAGCTAGAGGCTGAACTATGCCTGTTGTACCCAACAAAGAAAGTCCTTCTATTACACCAAAAGCCTCATTAGAAGTTCGTTTAGCTAGTCTCGCTCCTTCAGGCAAGATAATGGTTACAACAATATTTTCTTGAGGGCGCAAGCAGGTAATTAGGTTTTCTTCGATCAATTCTTGAGCATAACTGTAGATTGCTGCCTGGTCGAGATTTCCTTGCTGTTTACCGATTCCTTCTCCTCCTTCAAGAGTAATCCGCTTGGCAGCAGAATTGGTAAAATCTACCTTTGCCCAGATAGGTGTATTACGAGTTAAATCTAAATGATCTCCTGGATCGCTACGAGTTATAGCGATCGCTGAGTTTGCCCCAATTTTGGCTACCTGTTCGATGTCAATGTCTACTAATTGAGGAGGTTTAATCAAGTTGACCGTAACCTGATTTTGGGGCGGTTGTTGCTGGAGGTGGCGTAAAGCGGCGATCGCGCTAGCACAGGCAAAAACAGGAAGGGTATATCCAGTAGGCATGATTTAGTTATTCTGGCTTAATCTCATATTCTACAACTCGGTTGCGTCCCATTTCTTTTGATTGATACAAACCTCGATCTGCTGCTGCTACCAACACATCAAAACTTAAATTAGAATTAGGAATACAGCATGAAACTCCTAAAGAAAGAGTTACACAAAGATCTATGGGAGAATTAAGATGAGGAATTTTTAAAGCCTCGATCTGCAAACGTACTTGTTGCGCTACGTGTTTTGCACCTTTGAGATCGGTATTGGGTAACACTAAAACAAATTCTTCTCCTCCATAACGAGCCACCAAATCAGCAGGGCGTTTGATTACCTGACTAATGGCTTGAGCTACCTTGTATAAACAGCGATCGCCCGCTTGATGACCATAGGTATCGTTATACAGCTTGAAGTGATCGATATCACTAAGAATTAAAGACAAAGGATTTTGTTCTCTAGCTAATCTAGTCCATTCTGTGGCAATGTATTGGTCAAATTTACGTCGATTGGCTATTTTAGTTAAGCCATCAACAACCGATAACTTTTCCAACTCTTGATTAGCTTCTTCTAGTTTTTTATACAGTTGTGCTTGCTTAATCGCAATTCCTAATTGGATTACTACTCGCTGCAAAAGTTCAATTTCATTTAGTTGCCAAAATTTTGCAGGATATTGTTCAATACAAAGTAAACCCCAAAGTTTTAAATCAGAGATAATAGGTATCAATAATACGGGGAAAGATATATTAATAAAATCAGCGCAACTATTGTGGATAACTACATATTTATCAGGATCATTCCAGGCAACAATTGCTCCTTGAGATAATTGTTCAAAGCTAGCTCTCAACTCTTTAATAGGCAATTCTTTGCTTCTACGAGCTTCACAGCTTAAGGCATTTATCGAACTCGATTCAAATAATAAAAGTAGCTGATCATCATTAATAACCTTAGTAATAAATGTTTTATTGGCTAATAAAAATTGATGTACTTGCTCTGCTGCTGTCTGAAGAATTATATCTAGCTCTAAAGAACTATGAATATCTTGCGTAATTTTTGATAAGATACGCTCTGTTTGCACTTGCTGAATTATCTTACCTTCAGCTTTTTTGCGCTGAGTAATATCTAAACAAGAACAGAGTAAGCCAGCAAATTCTCCTTGAGAATTGTTACGATAGACGGCAGTATTTAAAATTGTCCGATATTTATGATCAAAACGTTTTAAGCGATATTCAATTTGAAATCCTTGGCATTTGCTCAGTGCAGACTGATAAATTTTGTTGCATTTTTCGAGGTCTTCTGGATGAATACGATCTTGCCAATTCTCTTTTAAACCTGTAGCTAAAGTTTGACCAGTAAAACTCAACCAAGCTTGATTTAAAAAAGTAAAATTTCCTTGAGCATCAATCATCCAAACTAAGGTTGATGTGCTGTCAACAATAGTTTGGAATAAATCTTTAGTAGTTGACAACTGAGAACTTAATGCTAAATTATCTTGTCTTAATCTTTTTACCTCTTTGATATATTGATGCTGTTTTAGAGCAAATAAAATTGTTTTTTCTAGCACAGCGATCGACATCTCTGACCATGTTAAACATGCAACTACTCCAACTGGCAAAGGTTTGAGATCAAAGTTGCCTTGAGTCGAGATTAATACTAAAGGAATATCTTGAGTATCAATTTCTTTGACTTTTAACAAAGTACTTAAATTACTGCTTTGATCTTGATTAAAAATAAACAAGATTAAATCGGGATGTTGTCGCTGTAGAAAACTTGAGATGTTGGTAAAATCTTGAAATGTAGTTAATTGAAATGTCAGAGATTTAACTTTGCTTAGAAGGCAACCAATTTGCGTGCTATCAGCCTGATTATTGTCTAACAATAAAATATTCACAATTGAATTAATAGCTTGCACAATAGATAATTAAAATTATCGTTTATAGACTTTTTATGGTTCTAATCTCTAAGATAGCTTTAAATAACTAGTTTTTACATCAAATTGAGTAATTTACGCTTTTTTTTAATAATTTACATTATTAGACGTGCGCGACCAAAAAAAGCCGTTTATTGCAGAGTTTAACGGGTTTATTCAGTAACGAAATACTATCATGCGATCACGAGCAATGTACTGGAGTTCGCAGTATGGTTTTACCTAAGCCTGGAATCGATAAGATAGAAAAAGCGATCGCGCTGATAATTAATTTTTGTTAGTAGTAAATCATGATTTTTCCACATTGATATCAATCTGAGGAAAAGCCACAGGCTGAATATTATCCGCAGTTATTTCTCGCTTATTACAGATGAAAACCCAGAACAATGTTATCTTTAGGAATTCCTCCATGGTATCCATAATTTCCAAGGATCGTTAGTAATATTCCAGCCGTCTTTGATCAGAGCATTTTTAACATTATCATGAAAAATATCTTTTGCTGGCATAGTGTTCAAACCAACTCCAATTCAGGTAAAGCCTTGTGAATAGTACCCAACCATTCAATTAAGTCATTCAATTGCTTTTGAGGCTTCACAATACCCAAACCGCGTACAATTACTTTTTTCGGTGCATAGACAAAACGCGATCGCAAATGCTTCGGTAAGTTCTCCGCCATTAAGTTCCAAGCAGGTTCAGCCATAGGGGTTTCTAGAACAAGATTTTGTTGTCCTTCGGGTTTGATCCGAGAAAAGCCAATTGCCTTAGCAATCTGTTTTAATTCCATCACCTGAATTAACTGTTGAGTAGCAGGAGGAATTGATCCATAGCGATCTTCCCATTCGGCTGCTATGTGTACCAGTTCTTTTTTCGAGGTAGCAGTCGCGATCGCACGGTAGGCATCCATTTTTTGTTCAGGATCGGCGATGTAGTTGGCAGGAATAAAGGCAGTAAGTTTTAAATCGATCTGAGTATCTTCCACCTTGGGTATTTCTTGCCCTTGAATCTCTTGAATTGCTTCTTGCAGCATCTCCATATAAAGATCAAAGCCGATTTGCGTCATTTGCCCTGATTGTTCCGCACCTAGAAGACTGCCTACCCCCCGTATTTCCATATCCCTGGTTGCTAGCTGATAACCCGAACCTAGTTGACTAAACTCTTGTAAAGCGCGGAGTCTTTTGCGGGCAAGATCTGATAAAGTCTGTTTACTGGGGTATAGTAACCAAGCGTGTGCCTGAGTACCAGAGCGTCCAACTCTACCTCTTAACTGATACAGTTGGGACAAGCCAAATCTTTGGGAATCTTCAATAATGATGGTATTGACACGGGGGATATCTAAACCCGACTCGATGATGGTGGTACAAACTAATAAATCTGCATCGCCATTACTAAAAGTCAGCATGGTTGACTCTAGTTCCGACTCTGGCATTTGCCCGTGAGCGATCGCCAGTTTGATCCCAGGAACCATCTCTCTTAGCTGTGCGCTAACTTCTTCAATTCCATCTACTCTGGGAACAACATAAAATATCTGTCCACCCCGATCTAATTCATTACGAATGGCATTGCGGATTACTTCAGAATTATAGGGGGAAAGATGGGTTTTAATTGGACGACGAGATGGCGGCGGAGTAGTAATTAAACTCATTTCCCTAATTCCCGACAGGGACATATATAAAGTGCGGGGGATGGGAGTGGCTGAGAGGGTTAAGACATCTACCAGAGATTTAAACTCTTTAATTTTTTCCTTCTGATTTACGCCAAAACGTTGTTCCTCATCCACTACCAGCATTCCTAAGTCTTTAAACTTTACGTCTTTGCCTAATAGCTGCTGTGTACCTACCACTACATCTAATTCCCCTGTTGCTAGGCGTTGTAGAATCTCCTTTTTCTCAGAGGGAGTGCGGAAACGATTTAACAAACCAACGTTGATGGGATAAGGTGCAAATCTCTCTTTGAGAGTGTGATAGTGTTGCTGCGTCAAAATCGTAGTTGGTGCAAGCAAAGCTACTTGTTTATTAGCAGTAGTAATTACTTTAAAAATTGCCCTGATAGCCACTTCGGTTTTACCAAAACCAACATCACCACAAACTAGTCGATCCATCGGGCGATCGCTTTCTAAATCAATTTTAATATCTTGGCTAGCTTTGAGTTGATCTGGAGTAGGTTGATAGGGGAAAGAATCTTCTAATTCTTGTTGCCAAGGATTATCTGGAGGATAAGCATAACCAGATAGCTTAGAGCGTTTAGCATAGAGTTTAAGTAAATCAACTGCTAACTTTTTAATGTTTTTCTTAACTCTTGTCTTAGTTTTTGACCAAGACTGACTCGCCATTCTATCTAACTCTGGAGGACGTTTTCCCACTTGGCGAAATCGAGTTAACATATCCAAAGAATCGGCGGGAACTCTTAACGTACCATCTGCATATTTAACGACTAGGTATTCACGACTAACTAAAGTTTCTAACTCGATAAATTGTCCCAAGCCATGATGTTTGTGCACCACATAATCTTGAGGACGTAATTTATCCAAATCGACTTTTTTAGAAGTTGCTCGACGGCGTTTACGGATATAGCCAGAGGTAACTAGGGTTTGTTGTCCAAAGAATTCTTTATCAGTAACAATTACGATGCGATAGGTGGGTAAAATAAAGCCTTCTAATTCTGCTAAACCAGAATATTTTAAAGCAACGGCAGTATTCTGAATTTGGGCTTTTTCAATTGCCCGAAAATCTTGCGGATTCGGTACAAACTGCACTGGACAATCATGTTCTTGTAATAGAGAAGCAGAACGACTAGGCTGGGCTGAAACTAACCAAGCCTGATATTTCTCTAGCGTCATTCCACTGTATATTTCTCGCTTACCTCTTAGAATTGCAGCTAGTTTAGCAAATTGATGGGGCGTAGTCGGAATCGGACGCGCCTGTAAATTGTGTACCGACACCGCGTCAGGATCAGCTATGGCTAAACGGGGTTTTACTTCCGCAATTTCTGACAAATAAATACAGGTAAACTTATTAGTTTTAGCTAGACAAGATTGAAAATCACTGTGAATTTGTGGCAGACTTGGTTTTAAAACCTGCCATTGAAATTGAGCTAATTCTATCCAGCGATCGCCATGTGCCTGACACTGTTCTAATTCATCAAAAGCAATTAAAGTATTTTCAGGCAAATAATCAATAATTGAAGCAGGTTGATCAAAAGCAATTCCCAAAAAACGCTTCATTCCTTCTGGAGGATTACCTTCTAGTAAAGCTTCTAATTCTGCATCATCTAAATAGCTTTCAACACTCTTACCATTTTCTAAAATACTGTTAGCAATAATATTACTAAAAGACGTTGGGGTTAATAATAATTGCTCTAGCTTATCTAAAGATCTTTGATTGGCAGGGTCAAACTCTTTTAACTGTTCTAATTCATCTCCAAACCAATCCAGCCTAACGGGTAATTCAGCCGAAACTGGGAAGATATCGACAATATCTCCCCGTCTACTCCATTGACCTTCGGTTTCTACTAAACTTACTCGCTCATAACCCAATCTAGTCAGAGATTCGTCAAATTGCTTAGAGCTTAATTCCATCCCTTTTTGCAACATCAGACAATAAGACTGAAATACTTCTGGAGGTGGTAAATGAGGCTGGAGCGATCGCTCTGTTGCAACTATCGCTAATGGTTTATCCTTCTCTCCTTCAGTAAGGGCGATTCGCTCTAAAGGACTAGCTTCCCTAAAGGACTCGCTGAGTCCTTCGGACTTGCTTCGCAACCGCATCGCGCGTCGCGAATCGCCCCTACGGATTGCCGATAATACCTGCATCTGTCCCCAAGTGATTTCTGATTCAGGGTCAAAAGGGTCGTAGGGAGTTGCCTCGGAGGTAGGATAAAAATTGACCGTCTGCCACCCCATCGCCTCTAATTGGGCAGCCCAACGTCCTGCTTCTTCTAAAGTAGAACAGATGACAAATAAATTATTGTCTGCGGCATTTGCCAAACTAGAGCTAATAATCCCTTTGGGTAAACGAGGAATGCCATTAAGTAGTAATGACTGCCCTTGATTTAGTTTGGTTAGTAGTTCTTTGGTTAAAGGCGATTGTTTAATCGCTCTGACTACTGATGCAAAAGCCATATTTAAAATGATGATGGATGAAAGGTTAAGAAAAGGATAAGAAATAAAAAATTTTTACTCTCTTCCAAAAGAGTAGCGAAAAACGGTAATGATTAGTGCAGATATCATTAGGAGTTCGGTTAAACTAAATCCAGCATCATCTCATTACTAGTGAACGGTACTCTGCCTTGAAAAGGCAGAGCCTGCGTTCACCGCCTTCCGCGGTAACAAAACTAAGCTTTTCATATACTGGTTTCCCTGAAGGTGAAGCGTGCAGCACAGCCTTATTGCAGTTTAGACTCTTTAAATATTCAATAGCTGCTTGGGTCAACTCAATGGCAATTCCCTGACGGCGATAATCTGGCAGAACATATACATTCCAAATATAGCCAAAGTTGCGATCGCGTCTAATGGAAGGATATAGTCCCGCAAAAAGCTGACAGCTAATTGAACCAACTATTTCAGTTTCGACTTGAGCCACAAAAGCCTGAAATTTTAATTCTTGACGTGCTTGCTGGATAAACTTAAGCGTAATATCTAACCAATCATCACAAATTAAATTTTCAGCAACATGATTATCTAACCAGAGTTGGTAGAAATGTTCGGCAATTATGCGATCCATTTTAGCGGTGGCTTGGTCAATAATTACTTTAGAGATAGACATAAATGATTGTCAATATTGAATTTGGCGGGCAAAAAGGGTAGTGTTGCAAATAGCAGTTTCTTGTGTTTCTAGTAAATTTAACTATTTGCAGTTGCCAGTAAGTATGTACCTGCAAGTATACCAATAAGATTAGGCAACCATGCTGCCCAAAAAGGTGAGATTACACCTGTAATTCCTAGTGAACCAATCGCAAAACCTAAGCAATAATAAGTAAATACAATTGCCACACACAGACCAAAGCTTTTGGAACGGTTAATTTGCGAATATTTCGTACCTAAAGCCGCACCAATTAAGGCAAACACCACACAAATAAATGGAAAGGCGTATTTTTGTTGAATTCGTACCGCAAACTTAGCTACATCTGTTGGGTTACCGCTATATTGAATCAGACTAAGATATTCTTGAGCTTGGCGGATATTCATGTCTTCAGGACTACGTTCTTTATTGACAATCTCAAAGATAGTTTTAGGAAATGGCAATTGTATAGTCGTGAATTCTTCGATAACGCTTTGTGAACGGCGATTAAATCGATTAATTTCTCCTGTTGCTAAATCCCAGATTTGCTGCTGCTGATTCCATTGTGCCGATTCGGCCGTGATAATTTGCCAGATGCGATCGCCCTTAAAACTAATAATCGTCACTCTGAGTAATCTTTGCCGCTCATATTGTTCGGCAAAAAAAATCTGCTTGAGCTTTTTTGCTGTATTACTGTACCGACGTGATTCATATTCAGCATAGAAGATGTCTTGCTTTTGCAAATTGAGTTCACTTTTGGCGATAAACGGATTTTGCAGCAAATTTGCCTGATAATTGGCAGTGGGAACAATTAATTCATTAAGTAAAAAAGTGATTCCCGTTATTACTAAACTAAACACCAAAGCAGGTAGAACAATTCGATAAAAGCTAATGCCGAAACTAAATAATGCAGTTAATTCGCGATCGCTATTTAAACGACCATAAATAATTAAACCAGTTAATAAGATAGCAATAGGTAGAGCATAAGCAGCATACTCTGGTATTTTATAGCAGAAGATCAGTATGGCTATGGGGATGGGTAGCTGGTATTCGGTGATTTTATAGGCAAGATCGGAGACTGTGCCAATAGCTACTCCCAATGAAGACAGTAAGCTGACGCTAAATAAAAATAAGCGACTCAATTGCCGAACTAAGTAGCGATCCATCAATGATATCTGGCAACTATGGTTAATTTTTTGATAATTGAATTTCATTAAGCTGGAATTTAGCCAGGGAGTAATTGTAATTTATAATCATTAAGTCATATTTAAAAGCTATATGAACAAAGTTACCGTTAGTGTTCCCGCTACCACAGCTAATTTAGGAGTTGGTTTTGATTGCCTTGGTGCAGCCTTGACGATGGCAAATCGGTTTCAATTTGCCGTGGTAGATCCTGCTACTAAGCTGACAATTACCGTGTCAGGGGAAGAGGCATCCAAGGTAGGTATAGGGGAAAATAATTTAATCTATCGGTCTTTACTTAAGTTATATCAGCGGATTGGACAAACTCCTCCTAGTTTGCACATTACGATTGAGCTGGGTGTTCCTTTAGCCAGAGGTTTGGGTAGTTCAGCAACAGCAATTATTGGTGGCTTATTAGGCGCAAATCACTTAGCTGGAAATCCGCTTAGTCAGTCGGAAATCATGGCAATGGCGATCGCCATTGAAGGTCATCCTGATAATGTTGTTCCTGCTTTATTAGGTAACTGTTTGCTGTCGGTAGAAGAGGCGGGTAAATGGCAGATCTGCTCTATTCCCTGGCATCAGGAGATTATTCCCGTAGTGGCAATTCCTAATTTTGAACTGTCTACTAGAGAAGCTCGTTCAGTTTTGCCCAGTGAATATAGCCGTAGCGATGCTATTTTTAATATTTCTCGCATGGGTTTGTTATTGAGAGCCTTAGAAACTAACAATGGTGAATGGCTCAAAACTGCTTTGTCTGACAAGCTACATCAACCTTACCGTGAAAAGCTAATTACTGGCTATCAACAAATTCGTCAAGCTGCAATGGATGCAGGTGCTTATGGCATGGTGATTAGTGGTGCAGGACCTACTTTGTTGGCGTTAACTAATCCTGAAAAGGTCGATCAAGTAGTAAAGTCAATAGCTGAAACCTGGGCAAGTATGAATATCGATGCGACGGTGCGATCGCTTGCTATCGATACGGTAGGGGCAAAAGTTATTTAGACAGTCTAAAATTTACCAAAAAAAGCTCTTTACTGCTTAACTTCTCCGATTAAGATCGCTTCACCAAACCAATACTCTTCAAGGTCATTAAAAGTTTTAATCTGCATCCCATAAAGTGGATTGCCAATTAAGATTAATTCTTTAGCAGGATCGATACCTAAGTAGGCAACCGCATGAGAAAACCTTACTCCCTTGCCCGTTTTTCTCTTTTCCTTAACGTGCATCAGGGCGGGTTGATTGAGAACAATTAAATCATTAATACTCAAGTTATGACGATATTGAGGATTGAGATCTAGCTGTTTCATCGCTCTTAGTTCTGATAAGGTAGTTGTGCCAAAGCGATTGGTTTTGGTTAATCTGACTGCCTCTCGTTCCGTTAGTTGAGAATTTTTTTGAGTATAACGAACAAGAGTAGCAATACTAGCGGGGGCGCAGGTATAGGGAGTAGTTTGCATCACAATCCCATTAATAATTTTTGGCTGAGTAACTAAAGCCTGTACTGGCTGGAGAAAAAAGAGTAGGATACTAAGGGCAAATGAGATTACCCCTATGGCAATTAATAGTTGAACTATCTTTTGTCGATGACGTTTGCCCGATAGTTCTAAACATATTAATAAGCCTAGAAAGAAACAGCCCGACCACACAATAATTTCATTAAAATAACCTGCCAAGTAAATTAACAACATGGAGGGCAAGATCTTTGGTAGCAGAGGGGCAAGATCAAACTTATCTAAAATAATCAAAATACCCAAAAAAGGTGCGATCGCAATTAGTAACCACACCAAAGGTTTTTGATAATTTTTTAACGCATTGTCCGAGGTAATTCCTTTTGCCGCCAGATTTTGACCAAAGATACAGCCTACAGCAAAAGCCAAGGCACATACTAGAACTAAACTGATCATAAATAACTACAGGCTGGTAAATTGACCCTGCCTCAATTGTCTCATTCTAGTATGGAAAAACAATCGCGCCATGTCTGTGATCTTAAAATAGTCTCAGAAAAACCAAACCGAAGCAACAACAAGTAGAGCGATCAATACTTCTGACTTCTGACTTCTGACTTCTGACTTCATTCTGGTTCTACCCAACGATCATCAGCCTTAATAAGATTAATTAATTCTTCAACCCCTTGTGCTTCAGGTACTTTTTTAATTTCCTCTCGACCACGATACAGAGATATATAGCCTGGTTGTTTGCCTACATAACCATAGTCGGCATCTGCCATTTCCCCTGGCCCATTTACAATACAGCCCATCACGGCAATATCTAAACCTGTAAGGTGTTTAGTTGCTTCACGAACCTTATGCAGTACCTCTTCTAAGTTAAACAAAGTACGTCCACAGGAAGGACAGGCGACATACTCTACCATTGTCTTCCGTAGTCCCAAAGCTTGCAGAATACTGTAGCAAACAGGAATTTCTTTTTCGGGAGACTCGGTTAGGGAAACGCGAATTGTGTCGCCGATACCTTGGGCTAAAAGAGTACCAATACCCGCAGTGGATTTAATTCTGCCATATTCTCCGTCTCCAGCTTCAGTAACGCCAAGGTGTAACGGGTATTCCATGCCCAACTCGTTCATTCTTTGCACCATCAGGCGATAGGCGGCCAGCATTACAGGGACACGAGAAGCCTTGAGAGAAAGCACTATGTTGTAAAAATCTAAAGATTCACAGATTTTAATAAACTCTAATGCCGACTCTACCATTCCTTCTGGCGTATCACCGTAAGTAAATAGCATCCTTTCTGAAAGAGAGCCATGATTGACCCCAATTCGCATCGCCTTACCCCGATCGCGTAACGAAACAATCAATGGTTCTAAAGTTTCGCGGATTTTAGCACCAATTTCCGCAAATTCTGTAGGAGTATATTCAGTGCGATCGCTTTGGGGTTTTTCAAATACATATAGCCCTGGATTGATTCGCACCTTATCAACGTGTTTGGCAACTTCTAAGGCAATTTTCATGCCATTATGGTGAACATCAGCGACTAAAGGAACTGCTTGGTATGTCTGCGACAGCTTTTCTTTAATTTCAGCTAAAGCTTTGGCATGAGCCATACTAGGGACTGTAACTCGCACAATTTCGCAGCCAATCTCATGTAATCGACGGATTGCTGCCACTGATCCGTCAATATCTAATGTATCTTCATTAATCATCGATTGCACCACTACTGGATTTCCCCCGCCAATAGTGATGTCACCAACTTTTACCGCTCGTGTTTTTCGTCTATGGATAGTGGTATCAAAAGCTGTTGGATTGGTGAGGTTAGGATTATCCAGAGTTTGCATAACGGCTGATCTATTGCTCAGAACAAAAATTCTATAATTTGATTTACGTTCTATTGTAAAGGTTAGGGGTTATGACTTGTTTAATCACTTATTAGTTTAAACCTAAAATTTTTACCGCGGAAGGCGGCGGGGCTTATAAAGGAGGACACGGGTTCGCGCTACAGCCCCTTGTCAACGTTACTCTGCTGTTCACTTGTTACCACTTCAGACTACCTGCGTCATTTCCCCGTTCCCGCTTGACTTTACTATCATTCTCAAACCACTGAATGATTTGCCGATGAGTTAGTGCTTCAACTGCAACTTGATTGTCTTTAGCAATCACTTGCAGCAACCTTTGAGACGATATAGTCAAACGAGTGAGGAATTTTTCGCTTGAGGAAAGCAATGCAGCCTCGACATCTGCTGATTCTTCGGAAGATAGGTATCGATCTGGTGCAGAAGTCATGTTTCAATAAAAAATCTTGATTTAACTTATCTTATCTAAGAAAGAACTTCAGTGAGTTTTTCTGGAACAAGCTGCAAATATTGCTGAACAAACCTCGGATTATTCCGAGGTTCTAAACAAAATGAAGTTGAAGTTATGCTGGAGAAGGGCTAGCTGACTACAACAGCAGTACATACTGAGGCTACAACTAATACCGAAGCGATCGCACCCCAAAGCAAATAGCTACGCTTGTCTTGAGAAGAAGGAGCTTGTGCATAATACATGGTTGGTTCTTTCGCAAAGTTGTTGATAATGCCGTTTTCGTCTGAGATAGTAGTCATAAATTTATTGCCTTTTTGTTAACTTATATAAACTATACTAGCAGACATGTAACAAAATGTTAATGATACTTGACATTTTTAAGCTTCATTTATCACAAAAGCTTTTAGCTTCTTGGCGCAGTCGCTATAACGGGGGTTCTCCCCGCAACGCGCTACACCGCTTTTAGCCTTGGTTTAACGCGCTATAGCGCGTGAGGGACGAGAGGTTTCCTCCCCATGTCCGATCGCAGTTTAAGACCCCACCGTCTTCACGGTGTCTACGAGCAGTCATAGTTCAAGACTATGTTTGTATGTTTGATCGAGCTAAGAGCTAAGAGCTAATGGCTAATAGCTAGGGCGAAGCCCTTTATTCGGTAAAAGCTTGAACTCTACCATCAGGATTTAGTAATAAGCGAACTGTAGCTGATTGTGATTTGCTAAGAGGAGAAATAAACGATTCTCCGTTTACAGGAATATTGCTTTGATTTAGATATAGTTGAGCAGCTTTACCCAAAGCAACTACTTTTTTGATTGAACCATCGGCATTAAGGAGTAATCGGTATTCCAAACTTTGTCTTAAATCCGTCGGCGGCTGCCACCTTTTTTGGAAATAAAGGACAATTTCTTGAATCTGATCTAGTTGAGAAGGGGAATCTGCATCAAATTCTGCTTGATTCTCTGATGACGAATTTCTAGCTTTCGCTAGCTTAGATTGAGTTGAATCAGCCTCTATAGTTGTAGAGATTGCTTCTTGTTGCTCATTGGTTGTGCTAGGAACTACAATGGTTGATTCAGTTCGTTGAGCGGAAATTTCTTGTTTGATTGAATTATTTAGTCCAGACTGGCGAGCTATATCAGATAAAGGATAGTCTGCTGGATCAGGTATGTCTGGTTTGGTTTTTGGGGTGTCTACCGCGGGAGGAGGCGGTAATTTTTTGGCAGAAGCCAGAGGTTTTGTCAGCTTGGGTTGGGAAATTGATCTAATTGGATCTGGTGCTTGAGGTGGAATAATTTCATCTAGTTCGGGAATTTCCCCTAGAGGTTGAGACTGAGATTCTGGAGACGAAGCTCGCTTAGAAATTGATGGCGATCTAAGCAAGATAGAAGTAATACCTACCGCCGCGATCGCAACAGCAGCAATTCCACCCCATAGAAAGACTAGCTTTTTGGAAGCTGAAGTCTGTTGTGATTGGGTAGCAAGTTCAGTCTGATACGCTTCTAATGCAGTTACTAAATCAAATAGCTGGACTGTGCTAAGTTTTATTTGCTTATCCTTGGCATCATGGATTAGTGAACCAAAAAAGAGTTGATGATTGACTAATCCTTGGGGTTTTAGATACGGCTGATTATGGTGAATAACTTCTAGATTGAAATTTACACTGTGATCTATTGATTGGAAAGAAGCAGGTAAATATTTTTGTACGTATCGATTAATTGCTGTTTGAAGTCTCTCTAAATCTTGCCGATCGCCTTTGATCGTTACCTGATTTGAGGTCATTTCGCGTGGATCGTCAAATCTCAGCTGAAATTTCTCGTTTTTGTCTAGTTTTTGGTCTGTCCAACCCCGAAAAAGCAATTTTTTACTTTTAATTTCTAAAGTGCAGGTGGGTGGAGTAAAGCGATGTATGAAAGGAGACATGATGAACTAATATTCCAGCTTTATTGAGATATTTGAGCTGCATCAAAGATAGCAATTGAAAGTAAACGATGACCATTTTGACCACTATAAAACAACAGATCGATCAGTAGTTTCCAAGCTAGGGGGGATAAGGTTTGAGACGTAACATTTGGCTTACTGCTGATTCTGGCGTGATAGTAATTAATGAATCGATCTAGATAGTCACCTAGTAAAGTAGTTTGCTCAGGAGCTTTATTTTGTTCTGTTGCTTGCTCTAGTAAACTGACTCCTCGACGCAGTAATTCTTGATGCTGGTTGGCTAAATAACAAATAATTAATACTAGCGATCGCGCTACTTCTGCATCTAGTTCTTTTGTGCCTTCAAAATTTTTAATGCGATCGCTAATTGCTGATTCTAAGTTTAAATCTTGTGCAGCCTGTAAAATAGCTTCTAAACTAATATCGGCGATCGCCTCTAAAGCCAAGAGAACCAAATCTAAATGGGATTTGATCTTATTTAATTCATCATTATTAGCAGCTAAAAAATTAGCTATTTCTTGCAATTGAGGGAAATCATTATCTACTTTTATCTTCGGTGGCATAGTAACCTGAAGCGAATTAATTCCGCTCTAAATTAGTCTATTTTATCGAAACTTTATTGAATATTTTACAATCAATACTCTTTCTTAACCAAAATTCTCTTTAGGTAAGTATTCA
>JAIMKV010000006.1:12243-116441 GCA_020692205.1 Myxosarcina sp. GA_180221_E-2-1-MAG-40_15 | reverse complement strand
ATGCTTCAATTGATGACTACAGCTTTAAAATCATCTTTCAGATACCTACCCACCTGCTTACTTATTCTCTCTCTTTAAAATCTATTTACTTTATTCCCCTCTCATCCGAGTAACCCTATACAAGGGGAAGTACTCACAGACATACAAATCTACAGAAAATCAGCTAGAGCTACCTCATAGCCAATGATACAGCTATATGGCTTTACAATTTCTAGGGTGATTTTAACTCTCAAAATACGAAATCAGACGCTTAAAAAGAAACTGAAGACCTACTGATTTGAGTTAAAGCTGACTTTCTCTCTCTAACCACTACCTAAGCTCAAATTAAACTAGTTCACCCGTACTATCTTTCAAGGAGCAACTAAGGATTCAAAGTGGATACTAAACCGCTCAATTTGTCAAGTTCAGGGGCAGTAATAAGGAAAGGCTAAGGAAAATAGCTGTTCTTAAAATTCCTTAATCGCTGAAAAGATTATCTGGTCTGTGTTTTATTAAGCAAAATTAATGTTTTGGTCGGGAATTGGCAATAGTAGGAGCGAACAACTGGCTGTTCTACAGTACAAAATATGTCGATTATTACATATTTAATACTTGAATCCTAAACTTCAAACCTCAAACTTTTGACTTGTGAACCTTGTAGTAAATAATTCCGAGCAATTTTAACGATTCTGGCGGAGGCTTGACCATCACCAAAAGGATTGATGGCAGTCGCCATTTGCTGATAGAGAGCAGGATTTTCCAATAATTCAGCAGTTGAATCAACTATGGTTTGGGGGTTAGTTCCAATTAGCTTAGCTGTACCCGCTTGAACTGCCTCTGGTCTTTCTGTGGTTTCTCGCAGTACCAAAACAGGCTTGCCCAAACTGGGTGCTTCTTCTTGTAATCCGCCTGAATCAGTCAATAATAGATGACAGCGAGCGATCGCCCCGACTAATTCGCTATAGTCCAATGGTTCGGTTAAAAATACTCTAGGGCGATCGCCTAGGGCTGCCTGAATCGGTTCGCGGACGGTGGGATTGCGGTGTAGAGGTAAAAGTAGTGCTGTATCAGGAAAACGATCCAAAATAAGCTTAAATCCGGTCAAAATATCTTCTAGCGGCTGACCCCAATTTTCGCGGCGATGAACTGTAGCTAGCAAGACTCGATATTTTGACCAATCTAAATTAGCTACCTGACATTCTGGGTTACTTTCTGCCACAGTCAACAGGGTATCAATTACCGTATTGCCAGTGTGATGAATTTCCCCAGTTACTCCTGATTTGTGTAGATTCTCTACTGCTAATTTGGTGGGTGCAAAATGAAATTGGGCAATTTGTGATATTAAGCGGCGGTTAGCTTCCTCAGGATAAGGATTAAACAAATTATCGGTACGCAAACCAGCTTCGACATGACCTACAGGAATCTGATGATAAAATGCTGCCAAAGCAGCAGAAAAGGCGGTGGTGGTATCGCCTTGAACAAAGATTAACTGTGGTTGAATCGTGGCAAAAACCTGCTCTAACCCCTGTAAGCTGTCACAGGTAATGCTGGTTAGAGTTTGTTTGGGTTTCATAATGCCCAAGTCGTAATCAGCTTTTAAGTCAAACAACTTCATCACTCGATCCACCATTTCTCTATGCTGTCCTGTAAGAATCAGATGAATTTTCAGCTCAGCTAGACTATTGAGTCGTTTAATAACTGGGGCGAGCTTGATTGCCTCAGGGCGAGTTCCTAATATTACCCCGACAGAGATTGGTGTGATCATATTGCCTCAACTCAACAACAGAACTAATGGTTCTAGAACATAAAAAACCCAGTATACACTGGGCTTTTTATGTTGGGCATCTGCGATTGCGAACCCAAGGTAATATTTATCCTGGAGATTTTAGTTGTCTCAAAGGCGATTCAAACCAAGAAGACCAACAGATAAGCGGTTTAATTCTCATCGTTGGCGCGATCGCTTTAATTATCGATCTCCAACTGGCAAGTTAAAGGGCATGAAGCGTAAACAGGAGCATTAATTAAATCTTTTTGTTCGTGTAGCCAGTTTAACCAGCTTACTTCTTCTGGATTAATTCCTTTGAAAGCAAGAACCGCAGCACTAATTAGAACAATGGCAATATTAAGCATAAAAATGCTTCCTGTTACTAGTAAAACCGCACTAGCAGGGATAACCGTCTGCAAAATAATTGTCGCCAAAAGACCAATCACAACCACTAAAGCTCCAGCAGGAAAACCCACCACAAGTAGGCAGACTGTCAAAGTAAAACTCCAAATCAAAAAGCTTTTTATCAAACCAAGATAACTATTCTTTCGTATTAATTCCATAGTTTTAAGACTCAACAACAACAACTAAATAAAATATTCTGGAGCAAAATATTCGCTCTCTCCTATCGATACAGCTAAGTATAAGAAAATTCAAACAACAAAATACATTTTTTAAATATATTTTTACATTTGTTTGAATCTCAAGCTGTAGACAAACTGTATTTTTATGCTGTTTTACGGATTAGTTTTTGTCGATCCCCGCTACATAAGCAAGATTTTAAGCTATTTTTAAACTGATATAGCTAACAATCGCTAAATCTTCAATATTTCCTATCTTCCTTATTTCTCAGATAATCTTGAGTATAAATACTTAAATTGATTATTAATAAGTTTTACGTTGCTGATACTTAAATTTTTGCTTTACAGTAATTAAAATTAAACGCTAATCACTAACAGTGTCTCAGTTACAAATTGTTAGTTAAAAGTAATTTACTGATTAGGGAATACGAAAAATATTTGGCCGTCTCAGGCGGCGATGCTGACGCAGTTAGAAAACAGGAAAGACTGGGCATACTGAATTATATAAAAGATGACAGTAATAAAAATGAATCAAAAAGCAGGCTCACAACCACTTCCTCCGCCTCCTCCGTCAACTTTAGGAAGAACTAACACCAATTCAGTCGCGGTAACACAGGCTCAAACGAAAATTACCAATACAGGGCAGCCCCCAACTAGCCATCAGCAACAATTGGCTGCAAAAAAGAACGACCATCCTAAACGTTCCTCAGGTCAACCCTCTTTGGCAGAGATTATTAAACAAGCTTATACACAAGGGCATTCCGATATTCATCTAGGAGTTGAAGAAGTGCCACGAATACGCGACCGCGGTGAAATGGCATTAACCGAATATCCCAAAACCGACCTCAACACCTTTATGAGTTGGCTACATGAGGTATTAAGCGTTCAAGAAGTAGAGCGATTTAAACGTGACTTGGAATTTGATGGCGCAACTCAATATGAGTTTGCCAGGGTCAGGATCAATATTTTTGATACTCTGCGAGGTCCAGCAATGGTCATGCGCTTAATTCCGCTCAAAATTCTCACTGTCGAACAGTTAGGCTTGCCGCCAGTGTTTCAAGACATTAGCGATCAACACAAAGGTTTAATTTTGGTTACTGGACCTACTGGTTCGGGTAAGTCCACCACCATGGCAGCCATGGTGGACTATATTAATACCGAACACGCTAAGCATATTATTACCATCGAAGATCCAATCGAATTTGTACATCGTAGTAAACGTTCTTTAATCAAACAAAGAGAAGTGGGAATTAATACTCACAAATTTGATTATGCGCTTAAGGCAGCTTTGCGAGAAGATCCTGACATTATTTTGATCGGAGAAATGCGCGATCGCGAAACGGTTAATATTGCTTTAAAAGCGGCACAAACAGGTCACTTAGTCATGGGAACTTTACACACCAATAGTGCGATCAAAACTATTGAAAGAATTTTGACGCTCTATACGGCAGAAGAACAAGATGCAATGCGAATTGCTATTTCTGAATCTTTGGTCGCAGTAATTTCTCAAGGATTGTGTCGCACCACCGACGGTAAAAGAGCCGCATACCACGACATTATGGTGAATACCGAAACGGTTAAAGACTATATCAAGCAGGGTAAATACGATGAAATTCATAGCCTGATGCTAGAAGGAGAATATGATGGGATGATTACTACCAACCAAGCGTTATTTCGTCTTTATGAAGAAGGCAGAATTACTGAAGAAGTTGCTCAAGAAATGTCACCTACTCCTAATGAGATGGCAATGATGCTGCGAGGCAGAATTTAAGCATGCACTAGTCGAACATTAATCATTTAACATTAAAACAATTGAACCAGCTATATAGATTCATCAATGATAAATGATTAATGGCAAACGTTTTACCCAGAGTCTTCAAAGGTATTGCTTTATTTACTCCAGGGGGAGATTTAATTTACGGCGTAGATCCCAATAAGCAAACTCAGTGGCATATTCATCTATGTCATGGGTTGCAGCAAATCATGGGGTTATCCGATTCCCCTCATTTTTTAGTGCCTGGATATACGGCGACTGTAGAACGTCGGTTTGATCCTCAGACACAACAGCTAAAAACTATTGCTGAAGTATATCCCGCCGTACAACGTTATATCCCTTTGCTACAAGCATTGTTTGAGCTGGAAACTACAACTAATTGGCACATTGCCCCTTGGCAAGAAGAATATTGCAACCGCGCTGTAATTGAAACTTATCAGCCGCATTTTCCTCAACTTTGGCTGCCGCAAGATTTAATTATTCGTCTTGACCCGAATTTAGCCCAATCGACTCCAAAGAACCATCAGCTACACAATGATGTAGCCAAGACTATAGCTTTAGAAGCAGCAGAAGGGTATATCCTACGCCTATTTATCAAGAGCGATCGCCCTAGTGCCGAACAAACCTTAAACCATGTTCATCGACTGTTAGAAGAGGGGTTGACTAGTCCCTATACTTTAAAGGTAATTGATCTAGCCAAACATCCCGAACAAGCCGCAATTCATCAAATATCAACTACTCCTACCCTAGTTAGGGTGTCACCGAAACCAATCCGACGTATAGTCGGGCAGCTTGACGATATTCAAAGAGTGCTAAATATTATTTCTGGTAGTTAATGTTTAACTGTAGCGCAAGTCAAAATAATCATTCAACAGGACATATTTTCGCAGATTACGCCAAAATAACTAGCCGTTATTTAATTAAGCCAATTTCTCGGAGACGCTGATGCAGAAATTCTCCTGCGGTAATATCGGCAAACTGCTTCGGATGATGCTCATCAATACAAGAAGATAAACAGGTCAGATCCATCTGGGATACTGGGTGCAGAAAAAAAGGAATTGAATATCGAGGAGTATGACCTAATCCCTCGGGTGGGTTGACTACTCGATGAATAGTTGATTTTAATTTTTTATTGGTCAGTCTGGCCAACATATCTCCCACGTTAACCACTATTTGTTTGGGAAGGGCAGTAACAGGTATCCATTTGCCATCTTGACGCAAAATTTGTAACCCTGCGGCACTTGCACCCATCAGTAGAGTAATGAGGTTAATATCACCGTGGGCTGCTGCCCGCACTGCATCTGCTGGAATATCTTGGGGATTGTCAAGGGGAAAATAATGGATTGGGCGGAGGATGCTGTTGCCAAATTTTACCCGCTCGTCAAAGTAAAATTCGTCTAAGTCTAAATAAATGGCGATCGCTCTGAGTATTTGTACTCCTGCTGTCTCCAAAGTGCGGTAGGCGGCAACAGTTGCAGCTTTAAATTCGGGTACTTCTTGCGGGAAAACATTTTGGGGATATCCTAAACGAGCTAGATCGGCTGCGGCTATTTCTTGACCTATATGGTAAAACTCCTTCAAGTCCCCGACAATTCTACCTTGAGCGTGTTCTCTTCCCTTAGGGGTATAGCCTCTTTGCCCGCCGAGATTTTTTAATTCGTAGTTGAGCTTAATCGCTTCGGGTAGGACGAAAAACTCTTTGATTGAGCGATATAGGTTGTCTGTCATAACATCAGACAAGCCATGATTTTTGACGGCGACAAAACCAATATTTTTAAAAGCATCACCTAGAGTCTGTACAAAGTTATTTTTTAGCATAGAGTCATTACCAGTAAAGTCCATCAAGTCAACAGCAGGTACTTCACCATAGAGAATGTCACTCATTAGTTCTTCGGTTGGTTTTCGATTGTATATAGTAGAAGAATCATAATTGCTGCTTACTACTTCAGCAATATTTTTATTTTGAGAGAACATGACAATCGACTGTATTAGCCGCCGAATTATTAGGTGCAATACCAGCAGCTTGAGCAGTTAGGACTACAGTACCTTGGTCGTCCCTGTACCAGCTACGGGCAGGGGCTGGAAGGGTAGTTTGGCCAGCAGAGGGCGATCGCTTGGCTGAGGCAGCAGAATCATCGAATTCGACAATGGATTCAGCACTCAATAGCTCTTGGGGGCGTTGGGGTAAACCGCCTCGTCCTGTAATAGTAAGTTGACTGATATTAGCTTCTCTTGCTGAAGGGCAAGCCACAGCTACTGCTTCTTGTGGCTGAGTTGGCCTTTGAGATAGATCAAATGAATCTAAAGTATTGGTTGGTTCTAGAGTTTCAATCTCGACTACTCCATCTACTCCCAATTGAGAACTAGCACTAATCTGACATTCACCGCAAATAAATAAGCTTTGGGCATTGACTTGAACATTTCCTCCCATACCCCGAAAGGCATCAGCCGTAATCTGACTTGCTTCTAAAGCCACAAGATTTGTGGCATCGATAAATATATTCCCGCCATTACCTGCACCAGCTGCGGTTGCCGTGGTAAAACTGCTTCCTCGCCAAAGAATATTTTCCGCTTCGATAAATATATTCCCGCCACCACCAGATTGGGTATTGGCAGAAATCGAACCTTGACGATTAAAAAAGATCGAATTGGCATCTATCTGGAGTCTTCCTGCATTTCCTGTCCCCGTAGAGCCGACTGAGATCGCACCTCGATCATCAATGTTGAGGCGATCAGTCGTAATAGTTAAATCTCCTCCATTTCCTGTAGTTGTCGGTAGAGGTTGCGCTCCTACGGTAATATTGCTGAATAAAACATTATTGGCTGATGCTCCTGATACAGTTACCGATTCGGCAGCGTTGATCCTTAAGTCGCCACTGTTTCCCGAACCGAGAGTTGAAGTAGTTACCTGTCCTCCCCTGAGAACCTCTAGCTGTTCAGTATTAATGGTAATGTCGCCACCCTGTCCAGCAAATAGAGTGCTAGCAGAGACAATAGAAGCATCTAGCCGCAATTTTGAAGCATCGAGAAAAATCGAGCCTGCTGCTCCATCTCCAGCTGTGGCAGTTGCGATTAAACCACCTTCCTTAGCTTGCAAGTCCGCAGTTTGAATATCAATTGTGCCAGCCTCGCCATTACCTGTAGTCGCAGCCAAAATACCTTCGCTGATTAAATCAATTTCGAGATTGGCTAAAGATTCGGGACTAAGAAAACTAGGATCAAAAAGTAATGCCTGGATAAATTCAAAGCCAGAGCCAATTACTTCTACAGAGTCTTTGGCTGTAATCTCAATGTTTCCTCCCGTTCCCGAACCCAATACCGAGGCATTGATCAAGCCGCGATCGAGTTTTAAGGTATTGGTATTAATCGTAATATCTCCCCCGACACCAAATATAGTAGAGGCAGACAAGTTTGCTTTATTGCTAATTGAAATTGAATCAGCGGTAATATCTAAATTCCCAGCATCTCCACTGCCTAGACTTTGTACGTCAATGCTAGCTCCGTCGCGTACAGATAATGCGGGCGTAATGACGCTAATATTGCCTGAAGTACCAGTGGCTTCTGCGCTAGGAAACTCTCTTCGACCAGAGGTTGCCAATAAACCGCCTCGATTTTCTGTACTGGTATTCGTGCCAATTAACTCTACTGAATCAGTAGCGTTGATCGTTAACTGTCCTCCTTGTCCCGAGCCTACCGTTGCCGAAGCAAAGTCTACTCCATCTCGAATAGTTAACTTACCAGTAGAAATTGTCAAATTGCCAGCATCCGAGGCACTATAGGTAGACGTGCCGATGCCACTGGTAAAGGCTGGATTTGAGGGAAGTCCCCCTGCTTCAATGCTTTCATCTGCCTGAATACTAATATTTCCTCCCTTGCCTCCAGCGGAAATTATCGTGCCATCTGCTAGTACCGAGCCACTATTGCTGACAATCAATGAATTGTTCATCTTGAGTTGATTAGTATCAATATTAATCTCCCCTCCAGTTCCTAACCCAAAACTAGTGTTGGCGTAAATACCCGTCACTAATAAAGCTCCAGCTGGGGTATTAGATAGTTCTATCGACTCAGTAGCAGTAAGATTGATTTTGCCAGCAGCAGCATTAGCAAAAGTAATGTTCAGTATCGTTCCGCCATCTTGGATTTTTAAGCGTTCGGTTTCTAGATTGATGTCTCCAGCCGCAGCGGATTCTAAATTACCTCTTGTCCCTGTCTGTATAGCCGAAGCGTTAATCTGAATTTCAGGAACAGTGATATTAAGATTGCCTCCTGTTCCCGTGGTAAATACGGGACTAAAAATAACCGCACCGTTATTGAGATTTAACGAACTAGCATCAATCATTAAATTGCCTGAAGTGCCTGCTGCGGCAGTACCAGTGAAAATGCCCGTTGTGCGATCGCTTGGCAATAATGTTCCAATAAAAGCAGCATTTTGAAAATCTCGTTGAAATTCGACAAATCCTGTACCCGTAATATTTATGTCCCTAGCGGTAAGATCAATATTTCCGCCAGCTCCTGAACCAAAAGTCATGGTGCTGATAAAAGAGCGATCGCTGATATTTAGTTGTCCCGTCTCAATCTTGATCGCACCACCTTGACCACTGGCTGTGGGACTTACTTCGCTAACAATTTGCGAGCCTGAGATTAAATTACTTCCTGTTGTTCCCTGAAGCGATAACGAGTCGGTTGCACTAATAGTAATATCTGCTCCTGGATTATCTCCTAAAGCTGGAGCCGATATTTGCGATCGCTCTAAAGTAATTTTGCTTCCCTGTACCTGTATTTCCCCATCGGGATTCGCTAGAGAGTTTGCATTCAGCAAAGACGATCCTGCCAACAGTTTCAGCTCGGCAAACTGCGTTACCCCTGAGTATTCTAACTGCCAACCCGCAGTGACATCAGTAATGCTTACTTGTCCTTGGGCAACACTACCTAAATCGATTATTCCCGATTCAGCGGTTACCGTACCACCGTTAAAAGTAATGCCGTTACCGACTAAGGCAAAAGTATTACCAGAAGTTACTTCTAGATTAACATCAGGATTATTGCCACCTGATACCTGAATCGCTGCTGAATTTTGTCCCAACTGTAAGCCTACAGGTGCGCTAATCGTTAACAAAGGTTTGGTGGTCAGATCGGCATTAAAGACAGTACCGTCTTCAAAGATTACGCTGGCTGCGGTACTGCTTAAAAACGAGCC
Source organism: Myxosarcina sp. GA_180221_E-2-1-MAG-40_15 (assembly GCA_020692205.1). Taxonomy (GTDB): domain Bacteria; phylum Cyanobacteriota; class Cyanobacteriia; order Cyanobacteriales; family Xenococcaceae; genus Waterburya. The sequence goes on along the minus strand of JAIMKV010000006.1, from coordinate 107,145 downwards.
GCCAATATCTAAACTGGCATTGCCACCAAAGTTAATGCCGTTAGGATTAATCAAAACCAAATTTGCCGTACCATTAGCTCTAATCAAACCGTCAAGATTAGAAAGATTATTGCCCGTGACTCGACCGATAATATTATTGATCTCTAAAGCATTATTAAAAAAAGCAGTGTTGCCTGCTGCCACGGAAAAATCTTGAAAACTATGAAACAAATTGCTGCCTGCTGCTGTACCCCCAGTGATTTCCGCGACGTTATCAGTAGTATTAACTTGTGTTCCCAAAGTGCTATCAGGGGTAATCTGCGCCGCCAGAGGACTACTAACTAAACACCAGCCTGTCAAACTGCCTAATAATTTAAGTAAATTATCAGGCGATCGCTTTTCTTTTTGCCTAGCGCGATCGGCTATCGTCAAAGATGTTGCTTTGTGAGTATCATTGCCCCAAAATCTAGTCATTTCTTACCTTATTTAAGCAACTCCAAGAGTCTGCTTGCCTCAGCTATCTTGTGGTAATTATACAGACCTAAAGTGATAGAAAACTGAATAAATTAGCGGCGATCGCAAATACAAGACAAACTCAGGCATGACTCTTCTTTTGGTTGATTTTCAGGCAGCTAGAAAGACAACAAAAGGATATGGCTACCCGCCATATCCCGATTAATTAAATAATTAAAGTTATTTCCAGTTGTTTTCCAGCTGGATCAACAATTTTCCCTTGCTTAGCGAGACAACTTTAGTTAGATAAACGATAGTCTTCAATACTTTGATAGTTCTTTTGTGCTTCGTAAAGATGACAAACTTTAGTTACCTTCTGAATCAACTCCCAGTTAAAAGTACAGTCTTCATAGAGATATTCGCCCCAGTTTTCGACCAAACTTTGATGAGCTTGACGCAGATTGTACCAGGGAATAGCTGTGGTTAAGTGATGCGGAATATGCACGTTAATGTCATGGCACAGAAATTCTACCCACCAAGGATATTTACAGTTCACCGTACCTGATAATTGGGCGCGAGCTTCGTTCCACTCTTCCTCTGGTTTAAAGGGAATTTCAGGCATAGTATGGTGAAACATCGTAAAGGTACTCATCCAGAAATGGTACACCAGCCAAGGCATCAGCCAAAACTTGATTAAGCCAGTGATTCCAGTAGCAAAAAGTAAGGTGGAATAAGCAAAACCACCACCGATTAAAACTAGCAGTACTGAGAAGCGAACCTGTTCTCTTTGCTTCCCAGCAAATTTTTGCCAGTTAAAGTGAAGTTTTGCCCAATGTATAATTGAACCCATCCACCAGAACCAACCCCGCATTCTACGATAGAGCCACTGTAAAGCAGCAGAAGAACCATCAAAAGTTTCAGTGGTAAAAGGAGCCCAGGCGTTGTCTACATCAAGCTTATTGGTGTGCTTGTGATGATGATTATGTAAGATTCGCCAAGCATGATAAGGATACACCAGAGGTAGAGTCATCATATGACCGACTAGATCATTCACCCAGATGCGATTAGAGAAGGAACGATGACCGCAGTCATGAGCAATAACGAAAAAGCCCTGTAAACCTGTTCCTAAAAATACCCAAGCCAAAGGTAATAAGTACCATGGAGAGACTGCAACAAACCAATAACCTAAGGCAACACATAAAACATTAATGACTAGTTTAGTCCAAGCTTTGCGAGGATTTTTCACAAAAACTTCCTTAGGCAAGGTGTTGATAATGTCTCTAAGCTTAATGTTGTCAGACAATTGTGGAGACGGAGAAGACTTGAAATTCTTGGGGAATACTGCTGTCATAAAATTTATTGGGCAAATCAAATATTATCGATCAAAGTTTTGGACGTTATTGCCCAACAAATTGTGATTAAAACGCGCATCAGTAAAGTCATGAGAACATTTCCACCTACAAAATACGCAGGTAGAAAAGTTACCGATTATCTCGCTCCTGCTTGATAGAACTCCGCCATGACTATTACCAGTGCCTGAAACGAAATTCACACAGGGCGCAGGCAGCCAATCCTACTACCTCCTACAAAATTCAGATTAAGTAGTATAGTATTATCGTCTTGCCAAGACCGTATTTTTCTATCCAGGAATACTGTCCTAGTAAAGGAACGTGCATCAAGACATGACGAATTCTGCTGTAACCGTGGACAAAGATGAAATCATTAAGAGTAACAACAAGTTAGCCCACGACTGTCACAGAAATACTGAATAATACGGCTCTTATTTTACAATCCTTAATATTTATATCACAGTTAGGTCAATTGTAAAGTTTTAATATTGGTTAAGCTCGATTTTAAAGATTTGTCTGGTTAGCCCCAAAAATTGCTCAGACAATTTTGCTAACCGTTAGCCAACCAGCAAATTTTCTTCAGGATATTGCAGGTTACTCGGACTATGATCGCCAATAATGGCAGCGATTAAAATTAGAATACTGACTCTGCCGACATACATAGAACAGACTAGGATTACCTTGGAAGCAACTCCCAAACTGCTAGTGATGCCAGTAGATAAACCGACAGTGGCAAAAGCAGAAATTACTTCAAATAAAATTGGTAAAAAATCAAACTGAGGTTCAATTGAAGAAATTAAAATAGTTGCAAATACAATTGACGCTGCCGTACCAAATACTACTGCTACCGCTTTTAAAATCAGCGTACTAGGTACTTCTCTTTGATATAAAATCACTTCGTTTTTTCCTTGCAAAACTGATTTAGTACTGTTGTACATAATTCTAAAGGTTGTGGTTTTGATTCCCCCTCCTGTACCGCTAGGGCTAGCACCAATAAACATCAACCCCATAGTGATAAACAACCCCGCAGTGGTCATGTTAGCCAAGTCAATGCTATTAAATCCAGCCGTTCTGGTGGTCGCAGACTGAAACCATGCTGCTAACAATTTGTCTTGAAAGTTGAGAGGCTGCAAAGTTGCAGAATTATTTAATTCTGTGAGTAAAAACGCGGCAGTGCCGACAATCAATAATAAAATAGTGGTGCTGACTACTACTTTAAAGTTGAGTGAAAAGCAAAATCTTTCAGCCTTGCGCTTAATTACATTATTTAACCATAGATACATTTCGATAATTACCTGATAGCCAATACCGCCAAAAATTATCAAACCAGGAATAACTAAATTAACGATCCAATCAGAACTATAACCAACCAAGCTATCAGAAAAAAGACCAAATCCTGCATTGTTCCAAGCACTAATGCTATGAAAAATTGCATACCATAAACCTTGAGACCAACCGTACTGAGGAACAAAAACCGATAATAGCAAAAAAATTCCTGTAATTTCAAAAATCATCGTGGTGGCAATAATCGATCGCACCAAATTACTGCTGCCTTGTAAAAAAGGGCGATCAAAAGATTCTTGAATCGCAAACTTTTGTCTCAGGTCAAATTTTCTTCCCAAGAGTAGAATTAAGAAAGTGGTGGTCATCATGTAGCCTAAACCACCTACTTGAAATAACAGCAAGATGGTTAACTGTCCCCAAAAAGAAAAATAGCTACCCGTATCTACCACGGCCAAACCAGTTACGCAAACTGCGGAGGTGGAAGTAAAAAGAGCCACGATAAAGCTGTTCCATGTTCCTGCAACGGTAGCAAAAGGCATCATCAGCAGCATGGTTCCAACTATGATTAGAGCGAGAAACCCTCCACAAATTGTACGAGCAATAGTCATAGCAAAAGAGGAATAAATATATGGTTACTGATGAGCGATCATGAACTATGGCTCATTTTTTGGTCAATTAGACTATTTATCTGAAGCATCCACTGAATCAACGCTTGCCATTCTGCTGAACTGGTCAAATCATTGACGTTAAAATTAACTCCCCAATTGTCGGCAAATTCAGCAAAACTTTCGCTCCAAGTTACTAGAGTTTCTATCCCCGAGCTAGAACGGTAATTCCAAGCCTGTTGAAGATATTCGATCATTTCTACGTGATGTTTTGTGTAATAAAGATACCAAGCAATCCAAACTAATGTACCATGACGTACAGATTGCTCCATTAATCTGATTTCTGGTGGTAAATTCGGTTGATTAAAAAAGTCATCAGTAACTGCTAACAAAGAACGAGCCTGAGGCAATCCCTTGTGCATGGCACTTGATTCATGCTGACGGTAGCAAACTGTTATTTCCCTTAACCATGCTGTCTTACATCCTTTTAAAGCCAGTTTTAAAACCAAATTGGTATCTTCGGCAGGGGGAAAACGAGAATCGAATCCGCCAACGTACTGCAACCATTCTCGACGAAACATCATAGCACTCGGTAAAACAGGCTTCCAGCGCAGCCAGGTTTCTAGATTTAGTTCAGGAATTTGCTCCCAAGGACAAACATTCAACAGCTTGTTACCTTGGGCATCTACTCTTTGCCAGCCACTATGAACCATCCCCAAATCGGGACGCTTGAGTAAAATTTCTGCTTGACGAGCTAATTTTCCTGGTAAAAAATAATCGTCGGCATCTAAAAAGGCGATTAAGTTAGCTTTGGCTTGTGCTATGCCATGATTACGTGCTGTTGCTACACCCGAATTATTTTGTTTAAGATAGCGAAGGCGATCGCTGTATGGTTTTAGTACTTCCTCTGTCGAGTCAGTTGAACCATCATCAACAACAATTATTTCGTAGGTACATTCTTCTTGTTGCAATACGCTTTCAACCGCTTGGACAATATAGCGATCGCAATTATAAGTTGGAATAATTACGCCAACCTTGGGTTCGGCATTAGCATCCATCATTGAGTTCTTAATCTTAGCTATATACTTTCAATTGCTGGTCTATCTTAACTTTAATTTTAGAGCAGCAATCAGTAATAAGTAATCTGTGACTCCCGCCTCACAGCGTCTTTGGTGCTGCCACCTGAAGTTTTTCCACCAGTATTTTTTGCAGCCAGTATTGGACGAAAGCGATTAATCCCAAGCGAGCGATCGCTTTTTGAGGACATTGCTGTTTTACCTCGCCCAAAAAACGGCAATCAGCCAAAAAAATTGCCGTGTCAAGACTCAAGTTCCAAGCCAACTTAAGCCAATCGTATTTATTGCTGGCAAAATAGTCTGCTACTGATAGCAGCCGATAAATTAAGTTATATTCTGATAATTCGCTCAACCATAGATTATGCTCCTCATTTACCCAGGAAATTGATTGCGGCTCAACGATCTGCCAGCCTAGGCAGTCGAAATCGTGTATGGCGATCACCTTTTCCTTTGCCCCTAGGTATAATAAACTACAGCAGCGAGCATGAATATACTGAATAGCCAAGAGATTGTCTAAAGTTTGATTACCGTAATCAGGCAGCACAGCAGAAGTTGAGGAGTAGCTTCGAGTGATGATAGTTTGGTTGGCAATAACTAATTGCGATCGCTTCAGCCAACCCGCTATTGCCTCTGAATCTAAATAAAAGTTAATCCAACCAGATGAGACTGTTTCTACTAGCAACTTCAACTCTGATTCAGCAGCAAGATTATCGGGTTTTAAAGTAAGTAAACTGCCTAATTGCTCGATAATTATTGCTGGTGACATTTGCAGAGCCGAAGCTAGACACAAACCAATTGGGCAACTATACACAATTGGGGAGAATTGGGGTTGAGATAAAATTCCTGTGGCTTTAATTTGGTCAGATAAATATCTAGGTTCGCCGCTTGAAAGCACAATTTTGCGTTCGAGGGTAGCAGCCATAAACTCAAGATCGGTTTGTCGATTTAATTGTTGTTGATACCAATTAAGCTTCAAGAGCAATTGCTGTTTTAATAAATTCTTGACGGAAATAGCTGCTTTTTCTTGATTAAGTCGCAGTTTAAAAAACTTATGTGAAATAGTATTTTTTGATACATTGCTATCCATGTAGAATCAAATATGCGTCAATCTATTATTTTGCCTGTTACTATGCAATTTCCCGAAAACCCGTCCGAGGAATATAGCCCAACTTTCACCTGGCAAAATATTATTGACTGGGGGCAAATTCATTACCGCGATCGCATTTTCCGCAAAGATGAGCAAATTCCCACCCGGCCCCAGCTAATTTATTTAGTCAACCAAGGAGCGGTGCGTCTAGTAAGCCAGAGCCAAAATCAACCTGAAGGTCTTCATCTTAACCAATCAGACGAGGAATCCGAATTAGAGCGGCTCGAAGAGTCATTTTTGGGTTTTATCGGCGCAGAAAAGCCTTTTGAGATTGTTGCCCAAGCTTCATTTAGTATTAATGCCTATGCTCATGTTGATCGAACTCAGGTAGTTTGGCTATATTGGCAGGATTTAGAAAATTGGCCAGATTTTCGACAGCAGCTATACGAAGCTTTCCGTTATCAGCATCAAAGAAAATTATTGTGGCTTAGTGCTTTAGGGCAAAGAAAGACTATTGATCGCCTGATCAGTTTTCTCACTTTATTAATCGAAGAATATGGTATTGAGCAGGGTCAAAATTGCTGTTTACCGTATAGTTTAACCCATGCCCAAATTGGTAGTGCGATCGGCTCTACAAGAGTCACTGTTACTAGACTCATGGGTAAGCTCCGTCGTCAGGGAATCATCTCGATTAAAGAGGATAATTCGATTTGCGTTAATTATTTGAATCTTACTGGGGCAAATCAACCAAGAAAATAGCTGAGCTTTAAAATTCTCAATTTTTCGCCAGATTATAGCGCGAAAAATCTCATTAAAATTAATTTTATTTAAAGCATTTTATAAATTAGATTCGTCTAGATGTAAAAAATATCTTAAGATTGACAAGTAAGAAGTTTAACTTTCTTAAAAACTTACTATTTGACAAAAATATAAATTAGGGAGAATATATATGGCGCTCGTCCCAATGCGTTTGCTTTTAGACCACGCTGCTGAGAATAGTTATGGTATTCCTGCGTATAACGTTAACAATATGGAGCAGATTATCTCCATTATGGATGCTGCTAATGAAGCTGACAGTCCTGTTATCTTACAAGCTTCTCGTGGCGCACGCAAATATGCAGGAGAAAATTTCCTACGCCACCTAGTATTAGCAGCAGCAGAAAGCTATCCTCATATTCCCATCGCAATGCACCAGGATCATGGAAATAGCCCTGCGACTTGCTATTCGGCAATTCGTAACGGTTTTACTAGCGTCATGATGGACGGTTCTTTAGAAGCTGATGCGAAGACTCCTGCTAGCTTTGAATACAACGTTAACGTAACCGCAGAAGTAGTCAAAGTAGCTCACTCTGTAGGTGCTTCTGTTGAAGGTGAACTAGGTTGTTTAGGCTCTCTAGAAACTGGTAAGGGCGAAGCAGAAGATGGTCATGGTTTTGAAGGGGCTTTGAGTAAAGAGCAATTATTGACTGACCCCGATGAAGCAGTTGAATTTGTCGAACGTACTCAAGTAGACGCTTTGGCTGTGGCGATCGGTACTAGCCACGGTGCTTATAAATTTACTCGCAAGCCTACTGGCGAAATTCTGGCGATCAGCAGAATTGAAGAAATTAACCGTCGTCTACCTAACGTTCACTTGGTCATGCACGGTTCATCTTCCGTACCCCAAGAGTGGATCGATATCATTAATGCCAATGGTGGTAAGATTCCCGAAACTTACGGTGTACCCATAGAAGAAATTCAAAAAGGCATCAAGAGCGGTGTTCGTAAAGTTAATATTGATACGGATAACCGCCTGGCTATCACCGCTGCTATCCGTGAAGCGGCTTTTAAAGATCCTTCTAATTTTGACCCCCGCCACTTCCTCAAGCCTTCTATTGCATACATGAAAAAAGTCTGCCTCAGCCGTTATGAAGCTTTTGGAACTGCTGGTAACGCTAGCAAAATCAAGCAGGTTTCCTTAGACGATTATGCTGCTAAATACGCTAAAGGTGAATTGTCCACTAGCTCTAAAAAAGCTGTTTCTGTATAGGCTTATAAATGCCAAATAAATTTAACTGGGTTTGATATTTAGGTCATCCGCGGGGCTTGCGGATGACCGCCCATAAGCGGTGAGTGGTTAACTGTAGCCACTCCATTTTTTTGGAGTTTTTTGTTTAGCCGAGGTGTACAACGTATTAGCTATATAAAACTTATACTTGGGCTAAAAAACTCTCTCTAACCGCGACTTGCTCCGTCCACATGGTCGGCTTGGCGTACAAGCCCTGGAGGTAACCTCCAGTCAGCTTTGTTAGTTTAACTGCGGAATGTCAGTTATGTTTTTGATTCGCCAAGCGTTCCAAAAATACAACAATCAAAAATTTTAAATTAATTATTCATTGTCAATTAAACAGTAACCCCTTCTAATTCATCCTCAGTAGATTCATATAACTCCCTTAATTTCTCTAACTTCTCTTCATCCGCATCCCATAAACCACGCCCATGAGCCTCGATCGCCCGTGCGACAATATTATGAAAAACTTCAGGATTGGCATCTCGTAACTTTGTAGCCGTTTCTAATTTTTTCTACTTAGGTAGAATATAAAACGTTTGATTATTGGCTTTTCAGTAATACTACTTAGTAGCTTGAGCATTATTCAAGGGAAATATAGTAATAAATACTAATTATATATTTTCTTTAGATTATGAAAGCAACTGAAACTAACTTACTTGAATTTCTCAGACAACCAAAACAGTTTGTTATTCCTATTTATCAAAGAACTTATAGCTGGACGTTGCAACAATGCCAGCAGTTGTGGAATGATATAGTTAAAGTAGCTCAAGAGCCAACAATTTCAGGTCATTTTCTCGGTTCAGTTGTCTACATTGAGAATGGTTTGTATCAAGTAACTTCTCTGCCTAAGCTATTGGTTATTGATGGACAGCAAAGACTTACAACTATCTCATTATTATTGAAAGCATTAGGTCAATCAGTCAAAAATTCAGAAGATAACGCAAAGATAACAAGTCAAAGAATTAATAATTACTTTTTGCTTAACCAGGAAGAAGATAACGAAGATAGATATAAACTACTTTTGGCCAGAAGCGACAAAGAAACATTTATTAGATTAATCGAAGATCAAGAATTACCAGAACAATTATCCAGTAGAATCAAGGAAAATTTTGATTTTTTTATTAATCAAATCAACAAAAACAATATTAATCCTGATAGTTTATATTCAAGTATTAGTAGACTATTTATTGTAGATATTAGTTTGGATCGCGAAAAAGACAATCCTCAACTGATTTTTGAAAGTTTAAACTCCACGGGATTAGAACTATCTCAAGCAGATTTAATTCGTAATTATATTTTGATGGACTTAGAACCAAAAGAGCAAGCTAATATTTATAGTAATTATTGGTACCCGATGGAGCAAAACTTTGGTCAAATTGATTATGTAGAACAGTTTGACAAATTTATACGTTACTATTTAACTCTTAAATCTAAAGCTGGTGCTATTCCCAATATTAGAGATGTGTATAATAGCTTCAAAAGTCATGTGCAAAAACATCCTGAACTATCTATAAAAGAAATAGTAAAAGAGATCTATAGTTATGCCAAATATTTTGTCAATATTGCTTTTGAAAAAGAATGTAATCAGGCTCTTAATAAAATTATTGCTAATATTAATCACTTAAAAGTTGATGTGGCTTATCCTTTTTTAATAGAAATATATGATGATTATATGCAGAAGTTACTTAATGAAGAAGATGTAATTGAAATTTTTCAGTTGGTTGAAAGCTATGTTTTTCGTAGAGCTATTTGTGGAATACCTACCAATTCAATGAATAAAACTTTTGCTTCTTTGACTCGAAATATTGACAAAAGTAATTATTTAGACAATATAAAAACAGCATTTGCTAAAATGACTTCCTATAAAAGATTTCCTGATGATATCGAATTTTGCAGAGAAACAATAGTTAAAGATATTTATAATTTTAGAAATTGCAAATACTTGCTAGGCAAGTTAGAAAATCATACTCGTACTAAAGAATTAGTAGATGTGGAAAATTATACAATTGAACACATTATTCCACAAAATCCCAATCTATCTGTAGAATGGCAGCAAGATTTAGGAAATAATTGGCAAGAAATACAAGCTAAATATTTACATACGATCGGTAATCTGACTTTGACTGGGCATAATGCAAAATTAAGCGATCGCTCTTTTCAAGAAAAACAAAATATGAAAGATGGTTTTGCCGATAGCCCTCTATATCTCAATAGAACATTAGCTAAATTAGATATCTGGAATGAGAAAGGAATTAATAATCGAGCAAAAACACTAGCAGATATAGCAGCAGAAGTTTGGTCATTTCCATCTGTTGATTTGAATAATAATTTTTCTGATTCTAATAAAGATATATCTATTCAACCTGAATATAAAAAACATCTTCAAGGTGAAGTTTTAGAATTATTTGAAATTATTCGTCAAGAAATCATTAATTTAGATATTTCAGTGAGAGAAGAATTTTTGAAATATTATATTGCCTACAAGACATTTACCAACTTTGTTGATATTTATCCTCAGAAAAATCGTCTCAGAATAATATTAAACATGAATGTAGAAGAAATAGATGATCCTCAAGATATATGCAAAGATATTACAGGATGGAGAATGAATGGAGATATAGAAGTCGGTTTTTCTTCTTTATCTAAATTAAATGATGTTATGTTTTTGATTCGTCAAGCTTTCCAGAAACACAACAAATGAATACAACGAAATCAAAATTTATTATCCATTATCAATTAAACTATAACCCCTTCTAATTCATCCTCAGTAGATTCATATAACTCCCTTAATTTCTCTAACTTCTCTTCATCCGCATCCCATAAACCACGCCCATGAGCCTCGATCGCTCGTGCGACAATATTACGAAAGGCTTCAGGATTGGCATCTCTTAGCTTTTTCGCCATCTCGGCATCTAGCATATAGGTATCAGCAGCTTGGTCGTATACCCAGTCATCTTTAAAGTTAGCTGTACCACCCCAACCAATTAAAGCCGTCATCCGTTGAGAGATTTCATACGCACCACCAGAACCTTGATCTGCCATAGCTTCTGCCCATTTAGGGTTAAGCAACTTAGTGCGGTATTCCATGCGGAGTAAATCTTTTAACTTGCGAGGGTTAGTATCCTTAGAGAAACTTTCGACAAACGAGGCTTCTACTTCCTTCCCGCTTTGCTTTTCCGCCGCCAGTTTTAAACCGCCAGTGTTGCCATAATACTCTTGAATGTCGGTTAAACCGTATTCCACGGAATCGATTTCTTGAATAATTTGACTACTTGTTTCTAATAACTGAGTTAATATTTCTGGTCTAGCTTGTCCTTTATCCTTGCGTCCATAACTAAAGACATTGCGGTTTTTCCAAGTATCGGCAAGTTCATCACCAGATTCCCAATTGCTATCTACTACTTGATCGTTTACTAAAGAACCAAAATCACCAGCAGGGTTGGAAAACATTCTAGCTGAAGCATTTTCTACGCCTTGAGCTTTCAAAGCTAAATAATGCTTGCGAATATAATTATTATCTGCCGATTCCTCTGCTTCTGCTGCTCGTTGAAACAAATCGTCTAACAACTCAATAATATTGACAAAGGTATCGCGAAAAATCCCCGAAAGGTTAGCTAAAACATCAATGCGCGGATGTCCGACTTCAGCGACAGGTTTCAACTCATAACGCACAATTCTACCAGTACCTTCCTTAACAGGTTCAGCCCCAACTAATTCCAGTAAAATACCTAAAGATTCCCCTTTAGTTTTAATCGCATCCAAACCCCACAACATTACTGCTACAGTTTCAGGATAAGTTCCTTTCTCCTCCAAATTCTGCTGAATAATCTTTTTCGCAATCTCTTTACCTCGTTCATAAGCAGCAGGGGAAGGCATCCGATAAGGATCTAAAGCGTGAATATTTCTACCAGTAGGCAATACCCCACTACCATCCCTAAGTAAATCCCCACCAGGGGCAGGCGGTATATATTCCCCATTCAAACCCCGCAATAGATTAGTCATCTCATCGGTATTTTGCACCAACAAATCCCTAATCCTCTCTCCCTCTTTCAACTTATAAGACAAAACCAAATCATTCTCTAAAACCCTTTGCGTCTTGGCGCGGACATCTCGCGATTTTGAGGAAGCCTCAAAATGCGTGTCCTTGTCTTTGTGCGAGATAATCCCTTCAATCTCACCCTCCGACAACTCCCCATCAAAATAAGCCTCCAGATAAGACTTTAAACCCTCTTCACTCGGCTTTTCCCCCAAAACGTGCAAGCCAGAAGAAAACAAACGCTGTTCCAATACCTGTAAATATTCATACACCTGCACAAAATATTGATTGATCACATTCTTACTAAACAGCTTCGCATTCTCAACCGTAAAACTAATTCCCTGTTTCAATCCCTCTGTAAACCTACAGTCTTTTTCCAAACCTGCATCAACAATCTTCTGACAGATAATATCCCTCAGGGCAGAATTTTTTTCTGTATCCTCCCGATATTCGCCAATTAATTCTCGTAGTGCGATTAATTCCTTATATAAACCAGCCCGTCCATAAGGGGGAACATTATGAGAAATCAGAACACCATAACCCCGACGTTTCGCCAAAATCGACTCAGAAGGATTATTAGCTGCATAGATATAGAGGTTAGGAAGATCTCCCAATAAAATATCCGACCAAGAATAACCAGTATTCCCCAAAGGCGAACCTGGAAGCCATTCTACTGTGCCATGCATTCCAAAGTGAACCACCGCATCAGCCTGATATTCGTTTTGCAACCATTTATAAAAAGCGGTGTATTGGGGATGGGGAGTTAAATCTTTTTCAAACATCAACCGCATAGGATCTCCTGCTATTCCTAGAGGCGGCTGTACTCCTATCCAAACATTACCTAATTGAATTCCGCCGATTTGAAATTCATCGCCATAGGTTTTAATTCCTGTACCTGTAAGGGATTTCCATTGTTTCTCGACTCTAGTGGTTTGGAGGTAGCCAAGCCATTTTTCAAGAGTGCGGACATTTATAGATCCCCCCTTGCCCCCCTTATCAAGGGGGGTGGATTCGTCGGCTTCTTTTACTTGTTTGATTATTTCCTCGCCATCTTCTGGTAATTCGCCTACGTCATAACCTTGTGCTTTTAAAGCCTGAAGGAAGTTTAATAAACTCTTAGGTACATTTAATAAGGCTGCTGTACCTGTTGCACCATAACCTGGAGGAAAGCCATATAAAATAACGGCAATCTTTCTCTCTGGTGTGGGTTTGCAGCGTAAGTTAATCCAGGTTTTAACTCTGCCTGTGAGGCGATGGAGTCTTTCGGGTACGAGATAAATATCTTCTCCTACTAAACCACCTAATGGGACAGTATCGATCGCCCCATCTAATTCGGGCAGGGAATATAACACTACACTCTGTAAACCGCCTATTCCTTGTCTTGTCCAGGAATGGATATCTTGGATTAATAAAGGTGCGGCGACGATATAAGGTACATTTTTAGCAGTTAAAATTCTTTTGGCGACTTCTACCTGTCTTCCTGCTTCCATCGAACCTGCTGGCCCTCCCACCAAGGGAAAACCGATGGTCGAAACAATGGCATCGACTTTGACTGCATCTTCAGATAAAGATAATATTTCTTTGTTACCCTGTTCTCGTTGTTCTTGTTCATAGGTAGTAGTCAGCCAGTCTCTCACCACCACGTGACCTTCGACACCGTTGATAAATACAGGTAAAGGAATTAATCCCTGGGATTCAAAATGTTTGATTAACTGAGGAATATAGGGTTGTTTGGTAATGACGTGTTTACGATATAGTAAGATCCCGATGATCGGTTGTAGGGGCGCATCGTGATGCGCCCCTACGTGGTGTTGATACCATTCCAGATAATCTTTCGGCGACGTAAAATAACCCTGGTATTCGGGATGTAATAAACCCATGTTGGGGGTTTCAATTGGTTGGGCAATTTCGCCTACTTCTAACCCTAAATATTTTTCTGCTAAAGTCCAACACATCGAGGCAACATTTTCTGTTCCCCCTGCATTCCAGTAGCCGTAGATAATTAACCAGTTACGGAGATCCTGTACTTTTTTTGCAGGTATATATTTAAGTAACTTAGGGCCTGTTTTTAAGAAACTAAGATAGCCAGCCAGTTTATCTTCTTCACGGCTATTGCTAAATTTACTAAGGATAAACTTAACAGGTTTGGGCATTCCCTTGGGTTGATCTCCAATGGCAAACTTACCCAACTGGGTCAAACTCATTAATTCTAAAGCTGACTCAAAAACTAACCTGATAGGAATATTTTGAACTCTTTCTCGCAACCAGATAACCTGATCGTAATCAAAGATTAGACTGCCAAAGAAAACATCGGCAGATTGTAGGGCAGTTTCTACTATATCAGGAGAGGTAGTGATGTCGCGATCGCTAAAAACAATAACCTCCAATTCTCTACACCTAGCTCTAGCCATTGACCCAGCCTGACGATACAGGTTGGCGTTAAAGGATTCAAACCCTGCGATCAAGACAATCCGTTTCATACCTAAGCTTCTTAAATTTTCTTGATATATTCTTACTTATGATTCTAAAGAAATTCTCAAATAAAGGCGACGCTCTAAACCCAAAGTATATTTTAAATATCTAAAGTTAATTTTTTCTGAGCTACTAACTCAATAACCCTATTGTGACTTGAGACTTTAAGGTAAAAAGTGCATGTAAATGTGATGTTCGACTCTGATTAATCATCAAAGACTTAGGTAATTTTTTGGATAATTAAAAGTCTAGATAACAAGCATTTTTTTACAAAATTTAATTGTCAAAATATAATATTTTCAGCAAAAGTAGCTGGTTTGAATAAAAAAATACAAAAACATGCTGCATATCCTTTTGGATTATTTAGTAAGTTTAAAAAAATTTAAATCTTTATTAACTCTTCAGATAGATGTTTACTCTTGATAAAAATGTCAATATAAGAGTATGAAAAAAGCTTGAAGTAGTTTTACCACAAATTATTTTAAGCTTGGTTCAAAATTAGATACAAACGTGAGTAAAAACCAGAATCAATTATGAATAATGTTGATGATAAACGTGCTGTTGGACTATTTAATAGTCGAGACAAAGCTGAGGCAGTAGTCCGCGAGTTAAAGGATAGTGGCTATGAGATGCACGACGTTTCAATCATCGCTAAAGATGCAGTCAACATAAACGGTATAGAAACTACTGAAAAAATTGGCAATAAGGCTGATGATGGTGCTACTGCTGGAGCAATAACAGGCGGTACTTTGGGGGGTATTACTGGTTTACTTGTCGGCTTGGGTACATTAGCAATTCCTGGTATTGGACCAATCTTACTTGCGGGGGCAGGGGCTACAACTATCGCTACTACTTTAGCTGGTGCAGGAATTGGTGCTGCTGCTGGTGGATTAGCAGGTGCTTTAGTTGGATTGGGAATTCCTGAAGACAAAGCCGAAATATATACTGATCGTGTTAAAAACGGCAGTTTTCTGGTTATGGTTGATGGTACAGCAGCAGAAGTTGCTCGTGCAGATGTGATCATGAACCACCACGGTGTTGAAGAACTTGGCATCTATGATGTTCCAGAGGTAGAAAAAACATCAGTTGCGCATATAGATGAAGACATCAAAACTCGAACTGATATCAGCGATCGCGAAAAGATTAAACTCTATGAAGAACGCTTAATCGTCAATAAACAGCGCGCCAAAACAGGAGAAGTTGCTATTGGTAAGCGAGTTGAAACCCAAACAGCCAACCTTTCTGTACCTGTGGAAAAAGAGCGTCTGGTCATCGAACGCAAAAACGTTACGGGAAAGGCAATTAGCCCTGAAGTTGCTAATTTTGGGGATGGGGAAGTACTCAAAGTCGATCTTTACGAAGAAAAAGCCACTGTTAGTAAGGAAGCTTTTGTGCGCGAAGAAGTAAGCCTGCACAAAGAAGTCGAGCAAGAAACTATCGAAAAAAGCGAAACAGTTCGTCGTGAAGAATTAGAAATAGACAGTGAGGGAGATGTGATGAAACGCTAAGTTTGGCGTTGCTGAATAGCAGCATGACAGTAGATTGATTACCTTGATCATTTAAGTAAAGAAGTTCATTAGAGTTCAATCATGGTGATCGCCATGATTGAATTTTTGCTTTTCATTCGTAATCACTAATAAAATATTTTCGGAGTTTTTATGTCTTCTTCTTTTAACCAGGGAATTCTCGTCACCATTATCTGTGAAGCGGTTTTACAAGATCGCCTAATTAAGTTACTGCAAACATTAAATGTCTCGGGATATACAATTATTCCAGCACAAGGCGCAGGTGGACATGGTAGACGGATGGGAGATATGGCCGGTTACAACACTAATATCGAGGTTAAAACGATCGTTTCAGCCGAAGTATCCGATCAATTACTCGAAGATTTAAAAGACTTTCCTCAAAATCACGCTTTAATTGCCTTTAGGCAAACTGTCGAAGGTCTATTTGATTAGCTAAAATTAATGTCGATCTTCTTAATTTTCATTACTATTGCCAATTAGATATAACAACGCCATGCGAGTTGCAACACCACTGGTAACTTGCTTCGAGACGAGACTAAGATCGGGATCGTCCATTAAGTCAGAAGTTATCTCGACACCGCGATTAGTTGGGCCAGGGTGGAGTATCTTAACATTAGGATGACATAGTTTAAGGCGATCGCGAGTAAGACCAAATAGCTGATGATATTCTCTCAGGCTGGGAATAAAATTAGCCGTCATGCGTTCTTTTTGTAGTCGTAGCGTCATCACAAAGTCTGCGTCTTCTAGGGCGGGGTTTAATTCCCAGTGGAGAAATAGTTTACTCTTACTCTGTGGGTTCACCATCGCTAAAAAGGCCTTGGGCAAGAGGCTTGCTGGTGCTGCCAGATGTACTTGGGCTCCTGCTGTAGTCAGACTATAAATATTAGAACGAGCTACCCGAGAATGGAGAATATCACCGACAATGGCAATTTTTTTGCCTTCGAGTAATTCTAGACGAGGATTTTCTGGATCTAAGATTGAAGCGATCGTAAATAAATCCAACAAAGCTTGAGAAGGATGTTGATGTAACCCGTCTCCCGCATTGAGAATCGTCACTCCAGAATTAAGTCGATCCATTTCTTGAGCAATGATCTGAGGTACACCCGCTTGTTGGTGGCGAATCACCATAATATCTGTACCCATAGCTAAATAAGTTTTTGCCGTATCTAATATAGTCTCCCCTTTAGTTAAAGAAGAATTGCCTGGAGAAAAGTTGAGAATATCTGCCGATAGCCGTTTAGCTGCTAGTTCAAAACTGCTGCGGGTGCGAGTAGAGGGTTCAAAAAACATATTGGCAACAACTCTTCCCTGAAGTGCAGGAACTTTTTTAGTTCTGCCGGAGAGTACCTTCTGAAAACTGGCAGCAGTCTGTAAAACTGTTTCGTACTCCCCAGGAGTAAAATCAATTAGGGAAAGGATATGTCTTCTTGTCCAGGTAGTAGTTGCCATATCAGTTAACACTTAGTTAACAGTCAAGATTAATTTGCAAAGCACCCATCAGATTATCAGGTTATCGCTATTTGAGCCAGTAATTAGAGATTACTCGCCCGATAATTGCAAAATAGTCTCTTCTGGCTGTAATTGCGTTAATTCTACGCTGGCATTCCATAGCTGTGATGCTTTTGCCCGATCATAAGATTCAACGGCTGAATCAATCATGTTAAATCCACTAAAATATTTGCCTGTGACAGTGGCTAATTCAGGATCGATGATCAATTTGGCTAAGGCTTTTCCCGACTGTTCCATAGTGTTGACGTTGGGAATAAACTTACACAGAATGGGCAGGATCTTATACCAAACAAACTTAGCCGCAGCAGTATAATCAGTTGCCAAACCCGAACCTGGCATTAACCCAGGATTAAAGACATTGACGGTAATTGGGTTAGATTCTGTGCTGATCTCTTGTTGCTGGAGACGACGGGATAATTCGTAAGCGCAGAGAACATTACAAAGCTTTGAAGTAGTATAAGCAATACGACCGATTGTACCAATGTCTTTGCTTTTAAGTGCAGCATCTTGTTCTGGATAAGCCATTAACTGCGGATCGCGCCAATAAGGTGCAGGCATTCCCGTAGTCTTGCTACTGTCATGGGTATCACTGCTAACAAAGATAATTCTGGCTGGTGCGACTAAGTGTTCTAAAAGTAGATTAACCAGTAAAAAGTGTCCTAAATGATTCACGCCGAAGGTAGTATCAAAACCATCTTGGGTATAGGTTTGCCTTTGGATAAACTGTACTCCTGCGTTGCAAACAACTGCTTTTAGAGGAGGTAAGTTATGTTTGGCAAACTCGTTAACAAAAGAACGAATCGAGTCAATAGAAGCTAAGTCCAACTCCATCGCTTCTATCTGTTGAGTCTTACTAGTTGCTTGAATATTTTTAACTGCTTGATCTGCTTTGAATAAATTACGACAGGCAAGTACTAGGTAACAATCTGGATTTTGTGCCAGTTGTTGAGCGCAATGATATCCTAACCCGCTGTTTCCCCCTGTAATAATTACAGTCTTCATTTTTTTGATTCTCTTTTACTGAAAATAATTTAACCACTCAAGCATCATAGATGGTAAGTTAATTCTCTTTCTAATTTGAGGATTGATACAAACGTGCTTGGTTTGAGCTTTGACTAAAATTTGGTTTAAATCATTCACAGAAAATATTTCATAAGCGATCGCAAATTCACTATTATTAACCTGACTAACATTTAAGCTTACCTGCAATTGATCGCCACAAAAGAGTGGACGCAGAAAATCTATCTCTGCATGAACAATAGGTAAAGCAGTTTTTCCTTGATTAATCATTTGCATCAAGCTAATTCCCGCTTTGCTCAAAGATTGTTCATAGGCTTCATGACAGATTTCTAATCCCTTGGCAAAATAAACTACTCCTGCGGCATCAGTATCTCCTAAATAAACTCGACGTAAATAAGTAAATGCCATATTATTTTGCTTCATAATCTAATCGCCGACTATCTCTTGGTCTTTTCTCGCTTGTAACTGCAAGCGAATATCGGCATGGACTTCTTTGGTAATAGGATAAAAATAAGTTAAAACTAAGCCGATAACTAGAAATACTGTCGGCAAAGGCGCGATCGCAATTCGGATAGCTAATAAAGCACTTTCAGGCTGTACGGGAATCGGTTCTCCAGGGATCTGTTGAATAAAACCAGAAAATTCTAAGGCTTGACCAACTAAAAATAAAGCTAAAGCTAAACCGAATTTTTGTAGCAATACCATAAAGCTATAAAAAATCCCTTCTCTTCTCTCACCTGTACTAAGTTCATCTGAATCAACCACATCGGGAATCATCGACCAAGGAATTAAGTAGGCAACAGATACGCCAATACCAGCCATAATTGCAGCGAGATAAAGTAGAGTAATTTGACCAGGTTTAATCAAAAACAGTGCTGCTTGAGCAATAATCCAAATGATCATGCCCACATAGTAAACGCCTTTTTTGCCCAGTTTTTCGCTGACAAATTGCCAGAAAAACAACATGACCAAAGCTACTCCCTGAACGGCGATCGCCACAATCGGAAAGTCAGCTTCATTCATGCCCATCCAACTTACTACAAAGTAAATCAAAATCGAAGCTGTTAATTGAACTGCTAACCAAGAACACAAGTAAATACCAATTACATAGAGAAACGCTTTGTTGGCAAAGGCTATTTTTAGCTGTTCCTTAATCGGCGTTGAGGGAACACTATTAGCCAGATTTCTGCTGGCAATTGCTTGAGAACTACTGAGATGAGATTCGGTTTTCGCCCAGATTAAAGTTAAAGCAAAGGCGATAAGCTGTAATCCCAATAAAATACCAGAGATACCGTAGACACTCCCGTTTGACGTGCCATTGGTTAATTGAGCAATGCCATAAACCAACCCAATTGCGCCGATGACAGCCAAAACGAAACCGAAAACTTTTTTACCCTGCTGGTTTAAAATTGGCGCTGCACCTCGTTCTTGAATCCGAAAGGTACACCAAAATATAGCCACAACCGAGATGAGGGAAGTAACTACACCCAAAACTAAATATTGCTGTTGGGGATTGTCAGGGTAAGCTTGAAAAATAAAGGTTGCCAGAACTAGAGATAAGATACTGCCGCCAATGGAAAAGGCAAAGCGGAAACTATTAAGATTAGTTCGCTCATTGTAGTCTAGAGTCAAATCTGGGGTTAAAGCCGTGTAGGGTAAATTGACGACTGTATAAGCGATGTTAAACAGAATTCCAATAACTACGTAATAAGCAAACAGACACCAATTATTCACGGTGGTATCGTTACTAAATTGAGGTACGATCCACTGAAGAAAAAAGAAAATGCCAAAGGGAATCGCCCCAAACAACATCCAAGGCATACGTCTTCCCCAGCGAGTACGAGTGCGATCGCTCAATATTCCGGTAATTGGATCATTTATGGCATCACCAACCTTGCCAATAGCTAAAATACTGCCAGCTAATCCCGCTGGTAATCCCGCCACATTAGTAAAAAAATATAGTAAAAAAAATACTAAAATATTAGCCGTTATTGCTGGTCCCATATCTCCAGAACCATAGGCAAGTTTAGTAGTAAAATTAAGCTTTTCTTGAGCTATTAACTTTTCACTATTATCCAATTTTTTTAAGTTCCTATTTTTATGACAGATTTAGATTTATATGTAACTTGGTCAGAATACAATCATAAAATCGAAAGCTTAGCTGTCAAGATCTATCGGTCTAATTGGCAGTTTAATCAGATTGTTTGTCTGGCAAAAGGTGGCTTGAGGGTAGGAGATATTCTGTGTCGGCTATACAATCGACCTTTGGCTATTTTATCTACTGCCTCATATGGAGGAAAAAACAATCAAGAGCGTGGCACGATTAAATTATCCGAACATTTGTCTACTGTTCAACCTTTGGGCGATCGCATTCTGTTGGTAGACGATTTAGTAGATTCGGGAATTAGTTTGGCAGAATCGATCGCCTGGCTCAAAACTAAATATGCTCAAAATATCACTGACCTTCGTACCGCCGTAATTTGGTACAAAAGTACCTCAATAGAAATACCCGACTTTTACGTGGACTACTTACCCGATAATCCTTGGATTCATCAACCTTTTGAAGTATACGAAAAAGCTGACATATCTAAGTTTGCTTCTAAGTTTGATAAAGATTAAATAAAGCTGATCGGCTAAACTACGGAAAAAATTATCAAAGCTTTAAATATGAATGGTTAAATTAGTGGAAAAAACTAGTATATTTACGGAAGACATAACCCCGTAATTCCAATTAACCTGTATTCTAGTTAGAAATAACCAAAAAATTAGGAGCGTTGTCAGCCAAACAACACCCCTAACACCAACCATATAGAACCGTTAAGCAATACTTAATTCGAGTCGTAAATTTAAAAGAGCATTAGCTGATTCCTAAATTACTCTTCATGGTTATAACTATATATTTTAAATCGGTTTTAGCCTAAAACCGTCTTCTTTCAACACTTGGTCAGCAGCCTAGTTAGCGCATTGAACATCTGCTAATGGTTTGAGCAATTGTATATTTTTGTAAAGCACCGATTTTGAAAAGTGAATGCTTTATATTTGAGGTTTAAACTATTTCAGAATCAAGTACTTTTGATTTAAAAAAATATAGAGGCAGAGTCAGCCAAACAATGCCCCTAACACCATCTAAATAGAACTGTTAAGCAATATCTTAATTGAGTCGTCAAGAGGTATAACTAGCTAACTTACTATAAAAACCAGTTGGCTATCTTATAACCTATTCTTCTTATAATTATAGACTTAAATAAAAATTTTATATTTCTGGTTTGAGGACAAACTTTACATTTATTAATAATTATTCAGCTAAAACAAACTCAATTGAGTGGGATGGGGATCGATACGATCCCAAGGCAAGGGGGGAACATTAGACTTTAAAGCACGTTTTTCTAATATAGATTGAAAATATTTTGCCGTGGTAGGCGATCGCACTTCTTGAGGACAATGAACAAAAAAGTAAATCGTTTTTCCCAAGCTTAGCCAATCATCGATCTGACTCGCCCACCGTTCAAGATAAAACTGATTGTATTCCTTGTCTGGGTTGCTAATAAAACGAATCAAGCCAATATTGCCTAAAACTACGGGTTGGAGAGGAACTTGAGGTTTTCGGCGTGGCGAATCAATTTGAGGATCATCGGGACAGTCATAAATTGGGCGGGTATCGAGCAATACTTTAGCAATATTTAGCTTGGTCAGCAAAGAATCAAGGCGATCGCGATGCTTGAGTTTAAACCAATCCAAATGTCGTGTTTCTAAGGCTAAAGATAAGCCAGATTGACTACAGGCAGTTAAAAATTCAGTTAAATCTAACCAATATTCAGGACTATAGCTGGGTGGTAGTTGAATAAAAGTCGTACCCAAGCGATCGCCCAACCCAGAAATTCTGGCGCAGAAACTTAACGCCTCAGATATATAAGGAGTCAACAAACCTTGATGAGTAATTTGCCGATGTAGCTTAGGACAAAATTTGAAACCCTGGGGAGTCTGTGCTACCCATTGCTTAATCGTTGATTCAGCAGGTATAGCGTAAAAAGTAGTGTTACCCTCAACCGTAGTAAAACGACGACTATATAAGTTTAAGAAATCTCGCGCCTGGCTTTTTGGGGGATATAGATTACCAACCCAATCTTTATACGACCAAACTGCACAGCCTAAATAAAAGTTCACGTTATTTTTCACTGATTACTATAGAAGTTTACTATTAATAAAGCTATTAGCTAAGAGCTAATAGCTAAAAGCTTTTTAGTTAAGCAAGTATTCTAATAGCTGATAACTGGGAACTTGATGCAAGGTAAGGTTTATTTAGTTGGTGCAGGGATTGGTGGCGAAGAATATTTAACCGTGAGAGGTAAGCAGTTGCTAAACACTGCCGAAGTCCTAATTTATGATGCTTTAGTCAATGAGAAATTGCTCAAGTTAGTTCCCCAAGATTGCCTGAAAATCTATGTAGGCAAACGTGGTGGTCAATTGAGTACCAGCCAAGCAGAGATTAATCAGCTATTAGTTGCTTATTGTCTTCAGGACAAGCAGGTGGTTAGGTTAAAAAGTGGCGATCCGTTTATTTTTGGACGCGCCAATGAAGAAATTGCTGCCTTACAACAAGCCAACTGTGATTTTGAAATAATTCCTGGAATCTCTTCTGCTTTAGCTGCACCCTTGTTAGCAGGCATTCCTCTAACCGATAAAAACTTAAGCCGCTGTTTTGTCGTGGTTAGCGGACATCAACCTGAACAATTAAATTGGTCAGCCTTATCTGGGGTTGATACCATAGTGATTCTGATGGGAGGACGTTCTCTTGCGCAAATTATTCAGCATTTAATTGCTAACGGGCGATCGCCAAATGAATCTATCGCGATTATTCGTCACTGCGGCAGCTTGCAGCAGCAAGTTTTTTGGGGTACGCTAAGCGATATAGTGGAAAAGACGGCAGCAAGATCTCTTTCTCCCGTAGTGATGGTAATTGGCAAAGTCGTGCAGCTTAGTAATCAGGATTCGCCTCAAGTTACGGCAATGCCCTTGGCTAACAAAACTATTTTGGTGACTCGTGCAGCTGAACAGTCAAGCAAGTTTACCACTCTCTTGCAACAACAAGGCGCAACAGTTATTGAGATGCCAGCTTTGGCGATCGCGCCTCCTTCTAGTTGGACGGCTTTAGATCAAGCGATCGCTAACTTGAGTCAATTCCAGTGGTTAATTCTGACTTCGGCAAATGGCGTTGACTACTTTTTCAATCGCCTAACTACCTTGGGTTATGATGCTCGTGCTTTAGGCGGTGTAAAAATTGCTGTGGTTGGGCGCAAAACCGCTGCCGTACTGCAAACCAGACAGCTAAATCCCGACTTTATTCCCCCAAATTTTATTGCAGATTCTTTAGTCGCTAACTTCCCAGAAGATTTAACTGGACAAAAAGTGTTGTTTCCCCGAGTAGAGACTGGCGGCAGAGAAATATTGGTTCAAGAATTAACCAGTCAGGGTGCATCAGTAATTGAAGTTGCTGCCTATCAGTCTAAATGTCCCGAACAGATCGCTCCCCTAGCCTGGCAAGCTTTACAGCAACAGCGAATTGACATCGTGACTTTTGCTAGTTCCAAAACAGTCCAGAACTTTGATCAGTTATTACAGCAACAGGCAAGTTTAGCTGAGATTAAGTTAATTCTAGCTAATGTTTGTCTTGCCTCAATTGGGCCACAAACCTCAAAAACCTGTCAAGAATTACTGGGTAGAATTGATTTAGAGGCAAGCGAGTACACTTTAGAAGGTTTGACTCAAGTAATTACCAATTATAAATTTGGTTAATTGGGATGATTACAGATTTGATTACCTATTTAGAGTTTGTCTTTAGTGCGATCGGCTAAACTATAACTGGCACTGTAATTCATTTTTCTGACTACACTGGATATAAGGAAATAAATGCTTGCTCATCGTGGCACACTTGTAAAGGAAAGAGATATTTGATGTCTAATTTAGAACACAGAAGGACACCATTAGGCAAAGTTAGTCAACCATCAAGCTACTATAGCGAACACCCCTTCAAAGATAGCGCACTGGGTTTAGTATCGACCAAAAGCTTTCCTGCAATTGTCGGCACAGCCGATATGATGCTCAAGTCTTCAGAAGTCACGCTGGTGGGTTACGAAAAAATTGGTAGTGGATATTGTACCGCCGTGGTGAGGGGTAATATCGCCGATGTTAGATTAGCTGTAGAAGAAGGAGCAAAAACCGCTGAAAAGTTTGGTCAATTGGTTTCTAAATTAGTAATTGCTCGCCCAATGCCTAATTTGGAGGCAATTTTTCCCATTGGCAGCCATTTAATTGAGTTAACTCAAAAAAGAAGAGGCTACAGTCGTCTGAGTAATCGTTCTATTGGGTTATTAGAAACCAGAGGCTTTCCCGCAATGGTAGGTGGCGCAGATGCGATGTTAAAATCTGCCGATGTGCAGTTAGCTTCCTATGAAAAGATTGGTGATGGCTTATGTACGGCAATTATTCGGGGTTCGGTAGCGAACGTAGCGATCGCGATCGATGCAGGAATGCAGGAAGCCGAACGCATTGGAGAACTGCACGCGGTCATGATTATCCCCAGGATCTTAGAAGATTTAGAACATACTCTTCCTGTAGCGAGTTATTGGCAGGATGAACAAGAACCACTGCCTGTCTTGTTGCCAAAAGAAGTCAAACAGAAACAGAAAGAACTAATCGAATTACCTCAAGCCGATACCCGCCCTATCTCTGTCCCTCTAAAGAGAACTGTGGAAATTGAGGAGTTGTAAACTATCTGGTTTTCAGCCTAAACATAGAATAAATATCTTGCTAAAGTTTCAATTCCTCAGGCTTAATACTCCCTTCCCGCTCATCTTATATTGCTATTTCTTCGATTTCATCAATTGATTTGAGCAATTCTTGATGGCGGTTTACTGTTTGATCTTCTGCCGAAAACAAATGATGATAAGGGCAGTTTTGTTGACAGTCTGGTTGATGAGGCAAATCCGTTTGCAGCTGCTGATAGTTGCTTAACCATCTTGCTAAGTTAGCTGTCAAAACTATTAGTTCTTGTGCATTTTGCTGGTGTTGTTGTTGACTATAGCTAAAAGTTTTACTTTTAGGCTGACCAGATTTAACAAACCAGTAAGTCATCTGAAGTTGTTCGGGTTCATATTCGGAAGTTTCAGCTAAAACATAAAGATAAAGACGAGTTTGCCAATCCTTAGCCAGTTGCTTCGAGGGTGGAGGATTACGGTAAGTTTTCCAGTCGAAGATTATTGCTCGATCAGTTTTGGCAATCAGTAAATCATAAATAACCGTAAACAAAAAATTACCCAGGCTGAAAGTACGACAGTGTTCTGCCTCGCGCCAAATATTGGGATCAGGTTCTAATTCAGGTGCAGCCCGAATTAAAGCTTTCAGAGAATTATCTAACTCGGCATCTGTGGCCAGTAAAGCTTCAATAGGCAGCGTTAACTCTCGTTGCTGCATCAGCAAGTGAAATCGACTCCCCCACTGCATATTATCTTGTTGGCTGGGTTTAGGCAGGGAGCCAAGACAGTCTAGATAAACCTGCTGAAATCTAGGAGGACAAGCATTTAGAAGGTTGAGATGGCTCTGTGATAAGCGAATTAAATCTTGCTCAGGCATAATTAATATAAATGCGATCGCGCTTGATTAGAATTGAGCTTGGCTCATGATTTTGATTATGGCTTACAATAATCAGCAAAATTGTCGAATAATGTAGTTTGAAACCAAACTACATAACCAGATCTGGTTCATAAGCATTGCTTTATTGTTAATCTGATAAATGTAAGACGTATTGATTATTACTACTAGCTATAGACTATATGGAATGGCAAGAGATTTCTGGTAATTGGGTTTATCTTCCTCGTCATGAATTGAAAGGAATCATTCATTTCTTAGGTGGAGCATTTGTGGCTACAGCACCTCAAGTCTCCTATCGCTCTATCTTGGAGCAGTTGAGCCAGGCGGGTTACGGAATTATTGCCACTCCTTTTTTGAATACTTTCGATCATTTTGCGATCGCCCGCGCTGTTTTGAATCGTTTTGAAACAGTATTGGCAAGACTGCAGAAAAATAATCAGTTAAATCAGGGCTATTTACCAATTTATGGCGTGGGACATAGCATGGGTTGTAAACTCCATCTTTTAATCGGCAGTCTATATAAGGTTGAAAGAGCAGGAAATATTTTGATTTCATTTAACAACTATCCTGCCAGCCGAGCCGTTCCGTTTATGGAGCAATTTAATCTTACTCCAGTTTTAAATATGGAATTTGCTCCTTCTCCCGGGGAAACAGAAGAATTAATTGCCCAACACTATAGCGTACGCCGCAATCTGTTACTAAGATTTAGCCAAGATGATTTAGATCAGACGATTAATTTAAACAGTGTTTTACAACATAGATTTCCTAATATGGTGACTCTACGTAGCTTAACGGGAACTCACTTAACTCCTTTAAGCCAGAATATTAGGTGGCAAACAGGAGAATTTTTTACGCCAATTGATGCGATCGGTCAATGGTTTAATCAGGGAATGTCTCGTAATTTACAAGCTTTGAACCGTGAACTAATTATCTGGTTAAATCCAATGTCGGCTTTTTAAAGTTTATTTAAATAGCATTTTTAGTTTGATTTCTAATAACAACCTCAGTTTAATTTTCAATTTCTTTTTCTGCTTTACATATTTATGATTTGAACTTCACTAAAACTTTAAATGAAAAAGCCATCAGTATATTTACAATAAGGTTATTAACAAGTTAATCTTTACTTGTTAGTAAAACTACGCAGCCTAGTTATTAGAATTACCTGATTTTTATTTAAGCTTTATATCTTTAAAGCAGGAGAAAAACATGAAAGTAGCCTTTCTTGCTGGTGGCCTAGGAACTCGAATCTCAGAAGAAACAGAAAACAAGCCTAAGCCCATGGTAGAAATTGGTGGACAACCAATTCTCTGGCACATTATGATGCACTTCCATCAGTACGGTTTCCAAGATTTTACAGTGGCTTTGGGTTATAAAGGTGCAGTAATCAAGAAATTTATGGTAGATTACTGCGCTCTTAATAGCAACCTCACCGTAGATTTACGTAACGGAGGTATAAAAACTCATGGCGGTTATCAGCTAGATTGGAACGTAGATTTAATTGATACAGGATTAACGACCAATACTGGTGGACGAATCAAACGCCTTGCACCTTATATTGGTAGAGAAACATTTATGTTAACTTGGGGCGATGGAGTTTCTGATGTTAACCTACATGATCTGTTAGCTTTTCACCGTTCTCATGGTAAGCTAGCTACCCTGACTGCTGTTCGTCCTCCTGCACGTTTTGGTCATTTAGATCTAGATGGAGACAAAATATCTGAGTTCTCTGAAAAGCCTCAAACCAAAGAAGGTTGGATTAACGGTGCTTTCTTTGTTTTAGAGCCTGAAATTTTTGAGTATATAGACGGTGACGATACTCAATGGGAAAAAGAGCCGCTCGAAAAATTGGCTAGGGATGGGCAGCTGATGGCGTATAAGCACGATGGCTTCTGGCAATGTATGGATACGTTAAGAGACAAACGCCGTTTAGAGGATTTGTGGGCTAGCGGTAACGCACCTTGGAAAACTTGGGAGAAAAAATCAAATGAGAATACTAGTGACTGGTCACAAGGGTTACATCGGAACACTAATGGTTCCGATGCTTCTCGACAAAGGGTATGATGTTGTCGGTTTAGATACTGACCTATATGCCAAAAGCACTTTTGGTAGTGGAATTGTTGAGATACCAGAGCTGAAAAAAGATGTTAGAGATGTAGAACTTAAGGATTTAGAAGGGTTTGAAGCAGTCTTACATTTGGCTGGTCTTTCTAATGATCCTTTAGGTAATCTAAATCCTCAATTGACCGAAGAGATTAATTATCGGGCTTCAGTGAAAATAGCCGAATTAGCAAAGCAAGCTGGAGTTAGCCGTTTTATCTTTTCCTCTTCTTGTAGCAACTATGGTGCAGGTGGCGAAGATTGGCTCAATGAACAATCTAACTTTAATCCTGTTACTCCTTATGGAGTTTCCAAAGTTAAAGTAGAGCAAGATGTTAGTCTGTTAGCTGATGATAACTTTAGCCCGACATTTTTGAGGAATGCAACTGCCTATGGAGTGTCACCAAGGTTGAGGTTTGATTTGGTGTTAAACAATTTGGTTGCTTGGGCATTTACCAAAGGTCTGGTATACATTAAAAGCGATGGGACTCCTTGGCGACCTATTGTTCATATTGAAGATATCTCTAGAGCTTTTATTGCCGTTTTAGAAGCACCAAAAGAACTAATTCACAACGAAGCTTTTAATGTTGGTCGCAACGAAGATAACTATCAAATTCGCGATTTAGCTGAAATTGTTAAGGAAACAGTACCTAACTGTCGAATCGAGTATGCTCCTGATGCAGGCCCAGACAAACGCTGTTATCGGGTTGATTGTAGTAAAATAGCTACAATTTTGCCTAATTTTCAGCCTCAGTGGGATGCCCGTAAAGGAGCAGCAGAGCTATATGAAGTATATCGTAAAGTCGGTCTGACTTTGGATGAATTTGAAGGTTCCAAATATCAAAGAATTGCTCATATTAAATACTTGATCGGTAACAACCTACTCAATGGTGAATTGCGTTGGCAAAAAGAGCAGCTAGTCAGTGTTGAATAATTTCTGCTGATTTAAGTAATAAAGTCAGGTCACAAATTGTTTAACCTTGCTTTTAATTAAATTAAGTTTTGGGGCAGTTAATAGTAATTAATCGCCCTGAATAATCGAGTTAATCACTAAATATAAAAATATAAGCTCGTATGATGAATAATCGTAAGTCAAGTTGTTTATCTTGCGGTAACTCAGACCTGAATTCAATTATCTCTTTTGGTTACACTCCTCTAGCTGACAATCTTCTAACTAAAGAACAGTTAGATTTACCTGAGTACACTGCACCTCTAGATCTAGTTTTTTGTCCTGAATGTAGTTTGGTTCAAATTACTGAAATAGTTCCACCTGAAATTTTGTTTTGCCAAGACTATCCTTATTTTTCTTCTGTATCAGCATCTTTATTAAAGCACTTTGGTCAGAGTGCTAAAAATTTGATTAAGACTAGAGATTTAGATAGTAACAGTTTGGTAATTGAAGCTGCCAGTAATGATGGCTATATGCTCAAAAATTTTGTCGAACATGACATTCCTGTATTAGGAATCGATCCCGCATCTGGTCCTGTAGATGCCGCTATCAAGGCAGGAGTTAATTCCATCTGCACTTTTTTTGGTAAAGAATTAGCCCAAAAACTGCGAGATGAAGGTAAACAAGCAGATGTATTTCTAGCCAACAACGTTTTGGCTCATGTTCCAGACTTAAATGGTTTTGTGGCAGGAATTTCTATCTTATTAAAAGATTCGGGGGTAGCGGTTATTGAAGCCCCTTACTTAGTCGATTTAGTAGAACATTGCGAATTTGATACCATCTATCATCAGCATCTTTGCTATTACTCTGTGACAGCACTAGATAAACTCTTTAGAAGACATTCTTTATATTTGAATAATATTGAGCGCACTAAAATACATGGTGGTTCTTTACGTCTGTATGTTGAACCAATAGAAGCAGTCCAAGAATCGGTGAAATCTTTACTGAAAGACGAACAGGAAGCGCAGGTAGATAATATTAACTACTATCGTGATTTTGCCGATCAGGTAAGCACATTTAAGCATTCCCTAATGAATATTTTGTGGGACTTAAAAAAACAGGGAAAAACAGTTGTTGGTTATGGCGCTGCTGCTAAAGCCACAACTATGTTGAGTTATTTGGGCATTAATAAAACTCTATTGGACTATGTGGTGGACTTAAATCCTTTTAAGCATGATCGCTATATGGGGATCAATCACCTACCGATCTTCCCACCCACCAAACTTTTAGAAGACCAACCTGATTATGTATTAATTTTAGCTTGGAACTTTGCTGAAGAGATTATGCAGCAACAGCAAGAATATCAAAAATCTGGTGGGAAATTTATTGTTCCAATACCCGAACCAAAAATTGTTTAGCTGCATAATTAGTGACAGATACTTCGCGTTTCTAAGGCGATATGATCTTTAACCGTTGGTCAAATTTGCCGAGAGTTTATCTTAGGTTTGTCCGTCGCTAACAGTTTTTGAATCAAAGTTAAAGTACGTTTATTCTTTTTAAACTAAATTTTATTGAGGAGTGTTCCACCATGGTGCAAAATTTGATTTCTACTGCCAATATATTAGGAGCAAATACTCAAAAGATTGAGCATTCCTGTCCTAATTGTGGTCATCATGAGCTTGCTGTTTTCTATGAAGTTCGTGATGTTCCCGTTCATAGTTGCTTGATGATGTCTAGTCAAAAGGAAGCAAGAGATTTTCCCTGCGGCGACGTGGTTCTAGGGTTTTGCGATCGCTGTGGTTTTATTACCAATACTGAATTTGATGCCCAATGGTCATCCTATGCACCAAACTACGAAGATCAACAAAGCTATTCTCCCACATTTAATAAGTTTTCCCTGAAGCTAGCTAATCATCTAATCGATAAATACGATCTGCATGATAAAGACATTATCGAAATTGGCTGTAGTAAAGGAGATTTTTTACTCTTACTCTGTGAATTAGGCAACAACCGTGGTGTGGGTATCGACCCTAGTGTTGTTCCTGGCAGAGTAGAAAGCGAAGCAGCCAACCGCGTGACCTTTATTCAAGATTATTACTCGGAAAAACACGCTGAATATGTTGGAGACTTTATTTGCTGTCGTCATACCCTAGAGCATATTCAGCCTACCTCTGAGTTTATCAAAACAGTTCGCAAATCTATCGGCGATCGCGATACCGTAGTGGTATTTGAAATTCCTGATAATACAAGAGTTTTAAAAGAGCAAGCTTTTGAAGACATTTATTACGAACACTGCTCTTACTTTAGTCCTGGTACCTTAGCGCGTTTATTCCGCAATAGTGGCTTTGAAGTAACCGATCTCTACTGTGACTATGGCGATCAGTATCTTTTGATTGAAGCTAAACCTGTTGCCATGCCTTCAGATAAGATTCATCCTTTTGAAGAAACTGTCTCAGATGTTGCTCAAGATGTGCAGCTATTTACTGACAAAATTACAGGAAAGTTAGAATACTGGAAAAAGTATTTAGATGATGCTCACGCTAAACAAGAGAAGGTTGTAGTTTGGGGTTCTGGTTCTAAGTGCGTGGCTTTCTTAACTACCCTTAAAACCATTGACAAGATTGAATATGCTGTCGATATTAACCCTCACCGCCACGGCAAATATATTCCGGGGGTGGGCAAAGAAATTATGTCCCCAGAATTTCTCAAATCTTATCAACCAGATAAAGTCATTGTAATGAATGCCATTTATACCCCAGAAATTAGCGAAATGCTGAAAAATATGGGTGTGACGACCGAAGTTGTGGCACTGTAACCAGATATAAAGTTAAAGATAAGGGATGAGGAGGAATTAATCTTCATCCCTTATTTATTGTTTTGTTTAAAGCTTGGATTGATTGAACGTAGCTTAATTATTAATAATTAGTCATATATGTATAACTATACTATTATCGGTGGTGGAATTGTTGGGTTGTCTACGGCAATGGCTCTTAGTAAACGTTTTCCTGCTGCTAAGATAGCTTTATTAGAAAAAGAAGCATCATGGGCTGCTCATCAGACAGGACACAATAGTGGTGTAATTCATTCGGGCATTTACTACAAACCAGGGAGTTATAAAGCCAAACTTTGTCGTGATGGTAATCAGTCTATGGTAGCTTTTTGCGAGCAATACAATATCGATTATAAGATATGTGGCAAAGTTATCGTGGCGACAGAAGAAGATGAATTACCTCTGTTAGATAATCTCTATGATAGAGGAATGGCTAACAATCTTGACATTAGCAAGATTAGTAAAGAGCAAGTACAAGAAATAGAACCTCATGTTAATTGTTTGGCAGGAATTTGGGTCAAATCGACAGGAATAGTTGATTATAAACAGGTTTGCCAACAATATGTAGCGATCGCCAAAGAACAGGGCGTAGATCTATTCCTCAATACTTGCGTCACGGGGCTTAAATCTGGATTGAAAGGTCATTTAATTGCCACAAATCAAGGAGAATATCAGACAGAGTTTTTAATTAACTGTGGGGGATTATATAGCGATCGCCTTACCAAACTAGCTAATGAGCAGCCACCAGCTAAAATTATTCCGTTTAGAGGAGAATATTACGAATTAACACCTGAAAAACGCTATTTGGTCAACGGAGCTATCTATCCTGTTCCTAATCCTAATTTTCCCTTTCTAGGAGTCCATTTTACTCCTGGAATCGATGGCAGTGTCCACGCAGGCCCAAATGCAGTTCTGGGCTTTAAACGAGAGGCTTATAAGAAGTTTGATTTCGATCTAAAAGACTTTTTGGATACCATGACCTATCCTGGCTTTTGGAAGCTAGTAGCTAAGTATTCCAACGAAGGTTTACAGGAAATGATTCGCTCCTACAGCAAGACTATTTTTGTTCGTAGCCTACAAAGATTAATTCCTGAAGTGCAAGCTGATGATGTTGTTGTCACTCCTGCGGGGGTAAGAGCGCAAGCTTTAAAAAATGATGGCAAGATGGTTGAAGACTTTTTGATTGTTAATGGCGAAAAAGCACTGCACGTCTGTAATGCCCCTTCCCCTGCTGCTACTGCTTCGATTGAAATTGGTAAACAAATTGTGGCACAAATATCTGCTCCTGTCTAATGTCTATCCTCCACTCATAATAATTTTGTCAAAAATGCGATCGCCAAGCCACTTTCTCATAAAGATTAATGGTTTAGCTAATTTACCCGCAGGATAACGAGTTTTAGGTTTTTTGACTTTAATAGCTTGAGACACTACTTTTGCTATTACAGAAGGGTCGGAAGCATTTCCTGGGTCGTTATAACTTTTAATCATTTTCTCAATTTTCTTTGCCATTGCCGAATAAGCTGAATTACCAGAACGTTCCATCATTGGTGGTAATGTCACATCGCCAAAGTTAGTTTTAATTACTCCTGGTTCGATAATTACTACGTCAATATTGAAAGGTGTTAGCTCAAGTCTTAGACAGTCTGACCATCCTTCCAAGGCGTGTTTAGCGGCATAATACCAAGAACCAAGTGGACTATATGTTTTTCCATTTACTGACGAAATATTGATGATCTTGCCGAACTTCTTGGTTCTCATGGAGGGTAAAACCGATTTAGTTAAACTTGCCAAACCAAATAGGTTAACTTCAAACTGTCTGCGAGCATCCTCGATAGTAGTGTCTTCCATCGCTCCTAAAACAGCGTATCCTGCGTTATTTACTAAAATATCTACGCCGTTATGCTCTTGCTCAATTTGTTCGACAACATTTTGAATATCTTCTTCTAGAGTAATATCCATTTTTAAGGCGATCGCTCCTAGCTCTTCTAAATCGCGCATTTTTTCCACTCGTCTGGCAGCTACATAGACAATCAAACCATCGCTGATTAGCTGTTTAGCGATCGCTTTTCCCATACCTGAAGATGCACCAGTTACCAATGCCACTTTCGGCGTGTTTGTATTTTGATTATTCATGGTAAATATATGACTTACAGGATTTTTAATTTTAGTACACTCCACTCTGGGGAATTATCAACTCAAGATCAAATAAAGATACTTCATGGGAAACTATTGCAGATCAAGCAAAAAATCCAAGATCTCGAACACATAAAAATATCTATTAAAAGCAAACTATCAATATTAAGTAACTAAATCTAAATAATTGTTTCTTGTCCATTGTTACCTTGCCATTTTGACCATAGATCAAGACGGCGATCGCATTTAAAATATTATTAAAATTCAAACAATTTCTTAAAAGCAAATGACTAAAGTGAAATATGAAGAAGATTATTATTTGTGGACTCAAACAATGGTTAAGAATCTCAAAAATAAAGATTATTTAAAGGTAGATTGGGATAACCTAATTGAAGAAATTGATGATATGGGCAAAAGTCAAAAGCGGGCTGTAGAAAGTTTATTGCTGCGTTTGACTGAACATCTATTGAAACTCAAGTATTGGGAAGTAGAGAAAGAAAGAAACAAAAAGCATTGGCAATCAGAAGTAGTTAACTTTCGGGTCTTGCTCCGTAAAAGGCTGAAGGAATCCCCTAGTTTAAAAGCAAATTTGGCTGAAATGTATATAGAGACTTTACCTGATTCAAAGCGATCAATCAGCAAATTATTTGATATACCAGAAACAATCGAACTGACTTTAACACAAGTTTTAGATGAAGATTGGTTTCCCGATTAAAAAATTAATATTTTGGAAGAAGATGAAGCAGAGTTTCAGCGACTATAAACGAGCTAAATTAAAAATATTTTTTATAATTAGCTAACGAGACGCAAAATCATGAGTCGAATTGTTGTCACTACAATTGGAAGTTTAGGAGATATACATCCCAAGATCGCGATCGCCCTTGAATTACGCCAGCGCGGTCATGATGTTGTATTTGCAACTCATAGAGTATATCAAGCCAAAATTGAGGTTTTAGATAATTCCAAGTCAACCCCTTGACATCAGATAAATTTAAAATCTTTTCAAGTATTGTTAATTGAGCGCCATTTTTTCTAGAGATTGGGACGGCGATCGCCAGTTTGCTCAATCTGTTGCTATCCTAAATTGTGTTCATCATAATTTTGTTAGCTCTAAGCTGTAATCATCTTAGGCTGAGAATTAGGATAAGCAGGCTCGAAGCGCAACACCATCAACTGTGTAGCTTACGAATATCGACAACCGCATTTTCAGCATTGGGGATAAGCATTGTTAAATAAATTTAAGATCCTTTTAAGTATTGTTTATAGATCGCCATTTCTCCCACAAATCAGGACGGCGATCGCGTGTCCTCTTCATCTGTTCCTGTTTACGCCACTCATCAATTAACTTATGATTACCCGATCGCAATACTTCAGGGACTTGCCAACCGCGATATTCGGCGGGTCTAGTATATTGAGGATAATCAAGTAAATCCGTTTCAAAACTTTCTGCTTTTAAAGATTCAGCTTTGCCTACCGTTCCAGGTAAGAGTCTAGTTACGCCATTGATCAGCGTCAGAGCAGGAATTTCACCACAGGTTAAGACAAAATCACCTAGAGATATTTCTTTGGTGACCAGATGCTGCCGTATTCTTTCATCTACTCCTTCATAATGACCGCAGATTACTACTAGCTGCTGATAATTAGTGGCTAAATCTTTAAGTAAAGGCTGATCTAATGGTTGTCCTTGGGGAGTCATTAAAATAATTTCTCGCTGAGGCAAAATCGGCAAAGATTCCACCGCAGCAAACATCGGCTCAGGCTTAAGCAACATTCCCACACCACCACCGTAGGTTATGTCATCTACCTTACGGTGCTTGTCAATGGTAAAGTCGCGGGGGTTTACTAAATTTACAGTGGCAATTTCAAGCGCGATCGCTTTACCTAACAAGCTGCAATTAAGCGGAGAGGTAAAAAAGTCGGGGAAAAGAGTGATAATATCAAAACGCACGATTAATAATTTTGCAAAGTTACTCAGGAAAATCAACATCAGTTTAGCTGAATCTGAAACTTAAGTAGTCTCTGACACAGCAGATGAATAGCAACAATCGCTACGATCACTACTAGTCAGAGATCGGTCTCCTGCCCGCAAACTCAATTATGATCAATACCGAAGTTAACAATCAAACCACATACTCCTCACAATCTACCAAAAACGCCATTTTAGTTATTGGTGGTGCTGAAGATAAAGTACATGGCAAGGAAATATTGCAAACTTTCTTCCAACGTTCGGGAGGGACTGATGCCTTAATTGGGATTGTTCCCTGTGCATCTAGAGAACCGAGCCTAATTGGAGAACGATATTATCGTCTCTTTAATGACATGGGAGCAAAAGAGATTAAAGTTTTGGATATACGCGATCGCCCTAGTGCAGATGATCTAGTGTATCGTAGTTTTGTCGAAGGCTGCACGGGAATTTTCTTGACTGGTGGCGATCAGCTTCGTCTATGTGGTTTGCTGGCAGATACTGCTTTAATGAATCGGATTGTCGAAAGAGCGCAAAAACGAGAAATTAGTTTAGCGGGAACTAGTGCTGGGGCAGCAGTGATGGGTCATCACATGATTTCGGGGGGCAGTAGTGCCGAGCCACCTAATCGCTCTCTGGTAGATATGGCAAAAGGGTTAAATATTATTCCTCAAGTATTAATTGACCAGCATTTTTATAACCGTAATCGTTTAGCACGACTTTTAAGCGCAATTTCGAGTCATCCTGAACTACTCGGCATTGGTATTGATGAGGATACTTGCGCTATGTTTGAAAGTGACGGCGTAATTCAGGTAATTGGCAAAGGAGCTGTAACCATTGTTGATGCGAGAGAAATGTCTCACTCCAATCAGACACAAGTTAACGGAAACGAGCCGTTAAGTATGCATAATCTGAAGCTACATATTTTAGGCTATGGCGATCGCTATGATCTACATCGCCATCTTCCTTTAAACTAATTAGCCGACTAAATCTGGACAGAAAGTTGTGAAATGGTTGATAAAATGTTCATCAAGAACAGTTTGCTAGATCGTTAAAACGAGATGATGAGCTAGTTATTTAGTCACCGCTTGATGCTGCCCCAAAACATAAAACAGCAAACATAATGAGAATTCTTAAGACTCAAACCCTACGTGGTCCTAACTATTGGAGTATTCGGCGCAGTAAGCTGATTGTCATGCAGCTAGATCTAGAAGAATTAACCGAAAAGACATCCAATGAGATTCCTGGGTTTTATGATGGTGTAATTGAAGTATTACCTAGCTTGATCGAACATCATTGTTCCCGCGGGCATCGCGGTGGGTTTCTCGAAAGAATTAAAGAAGGCACTTTGATGGGTCATATTATTGAACATATCGCCTTAGAGCTACAAGAATTGGCAGGGATGCCCGTAGGATTTGGTCGCACCAGAGAAACCTCAACCCCAGGGGTATTCAATGTTGTCTTTGAGTATGTTGAAGAACAAGCGGGACGTTATGCAGGAAGAGCCGCGGTTCGGTTGTGCAAATTGATCGTCGAAACGGGTACTTATCCTAGTGGAGAGTTAAAACAAGACCTAGCGGATCTTCAAGAACTTCATGCTAATACAGCTCTTGGCCCTTCCACAGAAACAATTATTAAAGAAGCTGACGCGCGAAAAATTCCCTGGATGTGGCTCAGCGCCAGAGCGATGTTACAGCTTGGTTATGGAGCAAGACAAAAACGGATTCAAGCTACTTTGAGTAACGACACTAGTATTTTGGCGGTAGAGCTTGCTTGCGACAAAGAAGGAACAAAAAATATTCTCGGTAGTGCGGGAGTACCTGTTCCTCAAGGTACGGTAATTGAGTATTTAGATGAATTGTCTCAGGCGATCGCCGATGTCGGTGGATTTCCGATTGTCATCAAACCTTTGGATGGCAATCATGGTCGGGGTATTACCATTAATATTAATCAGCACTCAGAAGCCGAAGCAGCTTATGAGATGGCTAGTAAAGCTTCTAAAACTCGTTCTGTAATTGTCGAGCGATATTATTCAGGCAACGACCATCGCATTTTGGTCATTGACGGCAAAGTCGTAGCTGTGGCAGAAAGAATTCCTGCTCATGTAGTTGGTAACGGCAAATATACGATTCAACAGCTGATCGATATTACTAATCAAGACCCCAGGCGCGGCAACGGACATGATAATGTTCTGACCAAAATCGTTATTGATCAAACGTCTCAAGCTGTATTAGCTAAACAGGGATATAGCTTGGATTCCGTCTTGCCAGACCAAAAAACTGCCTACCTGCGTGCTACAGCTAATCTAAGTACAGGAGGAATTGCAGTTGATCGCACCGACGAGATTCATCCTGAAAACATCTGGCTCGCTCAAAGAGTAGCCAAAATAATTGGTCTAGACATTGCCGGAATTGATGTTGTCACCCCAGACATTAGTAAGCCCCTGCGAGAAACCAAAGGAGTAGTAGTTGAAGTTAATGCCGCTCCTGGATTTAGAATGCATGCCGCACCCAGTCATGGGCTGCCTCGTAACGTTGGTGCATCTGTCTTAGAAATGCTGTTCCCCGAACAGGCTCCTACCCGTATTCCCATCGTGGCAATTACGGGAACCAATGGTAAAACCACCACTACTAGGCTAACTGCCCATATCTATCGCCAAACGGATAAAGTAGTCGGTTTTACCGCCACTGACGGTATTTATATCCAAGAGTATTTAGTCGAACAAGGAGATAATACTGGGCCTTATAGTGCAGGAGCAATTCTTAAAGATCCTACCGTCGAAGTAGCTGTATTAGAAACAGCTCGCGGCGGTATCTTGCGCTCTGGTTTAGCTTTTGATAGCTGTGATATTGGAGTGGTCTTAAACGTTGCTGCTGATCATCTAGGTTTAGGCGGTATTGATACGATCGAACAAATGGCGCAGGTCAAAGCTGTGGTAGCTGAAACAGTTAAACCAGAAGGCTACGCCATCTTGAATGCCGATGACCCTTTAGTAGCAGCGATGGCAGAAAAGTTAAACTGCAAGGTAGCGTATTTCTCGATGAACCCTGATAATCCCATCATTATCGAACATAGTCGCCGTAATGGGTTAGCCGCGATTTATGAAGATGGTTATCTCTCAATCTTGGAAGGTACATGGACTTTAAGGGTAGAAAAGGCAGTTAATATTCCCATGACCATGGGGGGAATGGCTCCCTTTATGATTGCTAATGCTTTGGCTAGCTGTCTGGCTACCTTTGCTCAAGGTGTGGATATTGAGCTGATTCGTCAAGGCGTACGCACCTTTACCACCTCAGCCGAACAAACTCCAGGAAGAATGAACTTGTTTGAGGTTAAAGACTACCATGTGTTGCTAGATTACGCTCATAATCCTCATGGATTTAAGGCAGTTGGCGATTTTGTGCGCAATTGGCAGGGAGTAAAAACTGGTGTAGTTGGCGGACCAGGCGATCGCCGCGATGAAGATTTGATTTTATTGGGTAATATTTCTGCCCAAATTTTTGACCGAATTATTGTTAAAGAAGATCAAGATCCCAGAGGTAGAGAACCAGGAGAAGTTGCCGATATAATCGTCAAAGGAATTTGTCAGGCAAATCCCAACGCTACTTACGAAATTATGCTCGATGAAACTAATGCAATCAACATTGCTTTAAATCAGGCTCAAGCCGAAAGTTTGGTGGTTGTATTTCCCGAAAAAGTTGAGCTGGCAATTAGTTTAATTAAACAAATTATGGAAAGTGAGCAACTTAAGATTGCTCTACCACGACCTTCCTAGACTATAAATAGGTAAAGCATGCCTACAAGGTGGGATTGACCCACCTCATCGAAATCAGCCTAACTTTTGCATCAACTCTTTTTTTGCTAGATCCAAAGCTTCATCTAGCTTACCAGGATCTTTTCCGCCAGCTTGAGCCAGATTTGGTCTACCACCGCCTCCACCACCGCAGATTTGGGCAATACCGCCGATGAATTTACCAGCTTGTAGTTGCTTTTCTTGGATAACTTTCTGACTAAAGGCTGCAACTAGACTTACTTTTCCCTCACTGGGAATCGAAGCAATTACTACAGCAGACTCACCTAATTTTTGCTGCAATCTTGAACCAGCAGACTGTAATGATCTAGCATCCATTTCGCCCAGATTAGCCACCAGAATTTTGTATTTTCCGACAGTTTCTGCCTGGGATAATAAACTGTCTGATTTGAATAGCGCCAGTTCTTGTTTAGCTGCTTCTAGTTCTTTTTGCGTCGCTTTAAGTTCTGCCTGTAAGCTATTGACGCGATCGCTAATTTCTTCGGGCTTAACTTTGAAAGTACTGCTCAATTCTTTCACTATTTGATCCCGCACCTTCAAATAATCTAAAATAGCAGCCCCTGCTACGGCTTCGATCCTTCTGACTCCTGAAGCAATACCAGTTTCGGAGATAATTTTAAATACGCCAATTTCCGCTGTATTGGTAACATGAGTTCCCCCACAAAGTTCCATCGAGACTCCAGGAAAATCAATTACCCGCACATCATCGGCATACTTTTCCCCAAACATTGCCGTTGCACCTTTGGCTTTAGCTTCTGCTAACGGCATAATATTTACATCCGCTTCGTGGGCTTCACTGATCCAGGTGTTAACTTGTTCTTCTACCTGCTGAACATCTTCTGGAGTCAAAGCGCGAGGAGAATTAAAGTCAAACCGCAGGCGATCAAAGTTGACCAACGAACCAGCCTGAGACACAGAATCATCAACTACTTGCTTCAATGCAGCCTGTAGCAGGTGAGTTGCGGTGTGATTTGCCTGCACTCGACGACGACAAGCCCGATCAATCGTGGCGTTGACTATATCTCCTAAGTTAAGCGTCCCGCGCTCAACTTTACCCTGATGAACCAAAATATTGCCTTCTTTTTGGACATCTTGAATACGAACTAGGACATCATCCCCAGATAGATAACCGCGATCGCCTATTTGTCCTCCAGACTCCCCATAGAAAGGTGTTTGATCGAGAATAATTTGTACATGATCACCCGCGCTGGCTAAAGGGGCGTTTCGCGATATACTTTTGCCTTCGCCATCATCATGATTAACCACAATTCCCATAACCTGAGATTGTGCGGTTAATTGGCTATAACCTAAAAAGCTAGTTTCGTGACTGCCTGTAACTACCTCACCCAAAGCATTTTGAATCGTTAGGTCGATCGCCTCATAAGAATCTTTAGAACGAGTTTTTTGCAACTTCATTTCTTGTTCAAAGCCTTCTAAATCGACGATTAAACCTTGTTCTTCAGCGATTTCTTGAGTGAGTTCTAGAGGAAAACCATAAGTATCATAAAGTTCAAAAGCATCTTTACCTGATATTTGTTTGGCTGACAAATTAGCAGCATCAGCAATCATCTCGGCCAGTAACTTTTCTCCCCTGGCTAATGTCTTGAGGAATTGCGATTCTTCCCTTTGTAACTGACTTTGAATAAATTCTTGCCGTTCCCTAACATTAGGATAAACTGATTCAGCAAGAGCGATCGCCGTTTCTGCTACCTGGGTAATAAAATTCTCCTCAATCCCAATTAATCTGCCGTGGCGAATTACCCGACGAATCAGGCGACGCAAAATATAGCCGCGATCAGTATTAGAAGCTGTTACTCCATCTGCAATCATATGAACTACTGCCCGAACGTGATCGCCAATTACCTTGAAAGATATCTTAGTTTTTTCATCGGCTTGGCTGTAATCTATTGCTGCAATCTCAGCAGCAGTTTTGATAATCGGGAAGATCAAATCGGTTTCATAGTTATTAGGTACTTGTTGCAGGATTTGCGCCATTCTTTCCAAACCCAAACCCGTATCAATATTTTGCTTCTCTAACGGCGTTAGATTTCCTTCAGCATCGCGGTTGTATTGCATAAATACCAAGTTGTAAAACTCAATAAATCTGCTATCGTCTTCTAAATCAATATTCTCATCGCCTAATTCTGGATGAAAATCATAGTATAGTTCCGAACAAGGTCCACAAGGGCCAGTTATGCCTGATTGCCAAAAATTATCCTTCTCTCCCATCCGTTGAATACGATGTTCAGCAATCCCAATTTTGTCGCGCCAAATTGCAAAAGCTTCATCATCTTCCTCAAACACACTAGGCACAATTCTGCCTGCTGGTAACTTATATACCTTGGTTGAAAGTTCCCACGCCCAAGCGATCGCCTGTTCTTTAAAATAATCACCAAAGCTAAAATTACCCAACATCTCAAAGAAGGTATGATGTCTGGCAGTACGCCCTACATTCTCAATATCGTTAGTCCGAATACATTTTTGAGAAGTAGCAGCGCGGAGTTGAGGTGCTTGGCGCTGTCCTAAAAAAATCGGCTTAAACGGCAGCATCCCAGCAATGGTCAGCATTACCGTCGGATCTTCAGGAATTAAGGATGCACTAGGCAATATTTTGTGTTGTTTAGACTCATAGAATTTTAAGAA
The DNA here is from genome assembly GCA_020692205.1 of Myxosarcina sp. GA_180221_E-2-1-MAG-40_15. Classification (GTDB taxonomy): domain Bacteria; phylum Cyanobacteriota; class Cyanobacteriia; order Cyanobacteriales; family Xenococcaceae; genus Waterburya. The sequence goes on along the minus strand of JAIMKV010000006.1, from coordinate 64,686 downwards.
CTGGTTGCGGATGTCACTGCCGCTTAGGTGTGGAAGATCTGCCATAATAGTCTAGATAGATGCAATTCATGTATTAATTTATTCTGGCATTTTTAGCGTATAGGTTATCAACCCTTAGTTGTGATCAATGCTAATGTTGCATTTTTTTTGACTAAATGTTTTTAGTTAATTATAGATATTCATTCAAATGAACTATACATCAAGCTGTCTAAAGAGTAAGTAAGTAAGCAAATTAAAGAAAAAATTACTGATTAGCCGAGTTACCAGAAATAACACGACAATCATTAATAAATTAATCCAAATATGGTTATTTAATGCTTTGAAGCAAACCAATTACTCTTGCTCGTAATTTTAGAGCTTAGCGATCATTCTTGGCGCTTGTAGTTGTATTTGCCGAGATTTATCCTATGGAGCATATTTTTATGCTTTGTAGTTTTCGTAAAACTCACTTTTAAGCGATTCAAAATGAGCAAATGTATTTAATAAAGACTCATAGCAAATTAAAGTTTAAACGATGCTTCAATTTGCCAAGCTACAGAGCTTTAAAACTGTCTGTTTTCCAGCAATAAGAACACTTGATCATCAAAAAATAATTAGATGGGCGATCGCCTAACGCTGCCTGATAGATAATTAATCAAAATTAATCAAAATTCAGCGATCGCTTTTAACAGTTCGCAATCAAAGCACATCGTCATTTGCCCTTGCTTGAAATATGCACGATTAATCTAAGCTGTATTCAATCCTCGGCAAAAATATAGCGGTGCAGATCATTAGGACTTGGTTCAGGGCTACTTTCAGCGAATTTAACTGCCTCATCTATAGTAGCTGAAACTTGACGATTAATTTCTTTAAGCTCTTCTGCCGTTGCTAAATTTTGCTCGATCAAATAAGCGGCAAATTTCTTAATTGGATCGCGCTTACCCCAAAATTCTTTTTCTTGAGGATCTCGAAGCTCGTCTGGATCAGCTAAGGAATGACCTCGGAAGCGATAAGTCAAAGCCTCAATCAAAGTCGGGCCTTCTCCAGCGCGGGCGCGGGCTACAGCTTCTTTAGCTAAAGTATTAACGGCTAAGACATCCATTCCGTCAACTTCATAACCTGGCATATTAAATACGCTGGCTTTTTGATAAATTTCGGGCTGAGAAGTGGCGCGAGCATGAGCCATGCCGATTGCCCATTTGTTATTTTCTACTACATAAATAATCGGTAATTTCCAAAGAGCTGCCATGTTCAAACACTCAAAAAACTGACCATTATTGCTTGCTCCATCACCAAAAAAGCAAACTGCAATATTGTCAGAATTAGCATCTCCCATCGCTTCACGTCGATACTTACTTTGAAAAGCTGCACCAGTGGCAACAGGAATACCTTCTGCTACAAAAGCATAACCTCCTAAAAGCCCATGCTCGGCAGAAAACATGTGCATCGAACCGCCACGACCTTTACTGCATCCAGTCTCTTTACCAAATAGTTCTGCCATTACTTCTTTGGCTGGTACTCCAGCACTCAAAGCATGAACATGATCGCGATATGTGCTACAGACATAATCTCCTTTGCTTCGCAATGCTTTGACAATACCTGAAGAAACAGCTTCTTGACCATTGTAAAGATGGACAAAGCCAAACATCTTGCCTCGATAATACATTTCAGCACACTTATCTTCAAATAAGCGTCCTAAAACCATATCCTCATACAGAATTAATCCCTCTTCCTGAGTAATCTTGACAGAGCTAGAATCAAATTTTGGTAAGGTTCTTTCGGCACACATAGAGCAGTTTACAAATAAAGGCGCAAAACTCTATTGAATCATAAAATTTCAGTGGGCGAAAGAGGAGCTTGACATACTGCTCAAAAGGATTAAATCTCAAAATTTGATAATTGTTCTATTCTTCGCCTTGATCAATACGGAATCTTTCGACTGAAGAAAGCAAACCACGAGCAATTCCCACTAGGCTTTGCAGCGCACCACCAACCCGTTGTGATTCTTGAGATGTGGCTTGAGCAGTTAACTCTACCGACTGCATTACCTGAGCTACTGCACGAGAGTTTTCTCTTTGTTCGACGGTATCGGCAGTAATTGAACGCACTAGGACATCAATCCGATTAGATACCTGAATAATATCTTCTAGAGCAGTTTTAGCTTGTTCTGCTCTTTCGGTTACGTCGATTACTTCCTGGATACCTTCTTCCATAGCGGTCATAACCGAGCCAGTTTCACTTTGAATCTGGAGTACAATTTGCTCAATTTCTTTTAAAGATTTACCAGATCTATCCGCTAGCTGTCTGACTTCATCGGCAACTACGGCAAAACCCCGACCAGCCTCACCCGCTTTAGCCGCCTGAATTGAAGCATTAAGAGCCAGCTGATTGGTTCTTTCGGCAATTTGCGAGATTAAAAGCACAATTTTCGAGATTTCTTGAGAAGCTTCGGCTAATCGTTTTACTTTACGGGCTGTTTCTGATACCGTTTCCCTAATCTGGAAGATTCCCGACACGGTTCGTTCTACTGCCTTACCGCCTTTGAGAGCAGTGACTGAAGACGAACGAGCAACTTCCTCTGCTTCACGAGCATTGTCTGCTACCCTTTCGATCGATTCGGTCATCATCTGTACCGAATTTAAAGTTACTGCCAATTCTTCTGCCATCCGTAAGGCTTCACTAGACTGGTTACGAGCAAATAACTCACTATCGGTAGAGCTTTGGTTTACCTGTTCGGCAGCCTCTTTTACTTGACGGACAATCTCGCGCAGACTCTGAATCGTTAAGTTGAAGGCATCGGCAACAGCTCCTAGTACGTCGGCGGTTACGGTTGCCTGAACCGTTAAATCTCCTCTAGCTGCACCCTCTACATCATCTAGTAAACGGATTACCTGACGTTGAAGATCTTCTTTTGCCTGTTCAGTTTCCTCGGCTCTTCTTTGAGCTTCCTGAGTAGTAGTCAGAATTACCCTAGTCATGCGATTAAAGCCAGAAGCTAATTGACCAAATTCATCTTGGGAATATACGGTTGCTTTAGCGTTAAGATTACCCTGATAAACATCATCAAACTGATTTTGTAAATCCTGACTGGCTTTGGTGATATGTTTGGCGGTAATGCTACCTAATGCTGCTGTTGTTCCCGTGCTAGATAATCCAGCCACCAAAGCGAGTAAAAAGCTATTTTGGACTCTTTGGGTGATGTTAGGGTTTGAATTTTGACCCGCAGTAATATTAGAGCCAATTAAACCAATAATTAAAACAGAGATTGCCGAAACCAGCCCAGTCATTCCCGCAGTAATTAGCTGTTTTTTGGGAATCGGAGCATTGATAAAGTCAGCTAAGATTCCTTGCTTGACTTCTATCTTTGGCGGTTCTTTTCCTTTAACAAATGTTGTTGCACCTGAACTCACTTCACTAACAACAACTTCTTCAGATGGAATCGGACTTGATTCTAAAGCGAAATCATTACTAATGTTTAAACTAGCACTAATAGGTTCTTCAGCTACGTTAAATAATCCAGTATCTGGAAGGCCTTGCTCAAGTTCTTCCAAATCAAAGAAGCTGCTGTCAATTTCATCAAATTCAAGTTCATCCTGATAATCTAAACCCTCTTGTTCGGGAAGATCTTCCATGCTATAGTTTCGAGAATTTTCCAGGGAAAATGGTTCGGTTAGAACTGTATCAATTTCCAGCTCGGAACTATCATCATAATCGTCTTCATACTCGCTGCGATGAATGACAAAGTCTTCAGCGGTATAATCGGGTAGGTCATCATCATCATCGGTTAAGGTAGAATTAGTATAAACTCCTCTAGACTCTCCTACTGGCAATTCTGCGGACATTGAAGATGATTTAGAGTCAAACTGAGCAAAAGGATCTCCAGAGCGATCGCTTTCATCGATAGGAGCTATATTTTCGAGCTTGACATCTTCTATATCTTCGGAGTCTTCTCCCCCGCGCTGAAAATCTTCATCGATTACGTCTTCGTCAGGAAAATCAATGCCAATTGAATCTTCAGCCTCATCAACATCTTCACCGTCACTCATTTCTGTCAGTTCTAACCCCTCCTCATCCATAGCTAAGGCTGATTCTGACTGTTGTTGAAGTTGCTCTACCTGTTCAATACCACTATGAGCAAAATCGAGTAAATCTTGCTCTTCACTAAGATTTAAAACGCTTTCATACTGGTGTTTTGCTAGGTCATAGTTTTGGAATCCATAACAATAAATATGACCCCTCAACAACAAGACATTCGGATCATTGGGAAATTCGTCGGCTAAATGATCGATTATTTCTGCTGCTTGAGCAAAATTACTTTCCAAATAGGCTTTCTCTGCTTGCCCGTATTCCTGTGAATAGTTAGTTCCTGATGCCATGCTTCTTGCCAAATATAATCTAAATTTTAGTTGCTTGCGTTGACGAGTGATAGTTACTCTATGCTTTGACTCTATGACGACCGTAAGTTTATATTAGGAAATAAAAAAACTAAGGTAATAATGATATTTTCTGTAATCTTACTCAATCAGAAAGTAAGTTTTAACTTAAGCGTTAATTAATTGCCTAACCCTTGAGTATATTTAGGTTGCCCATCGTGCAGACCATAAAATTTTTCCTGGATCTAACAAATTGACAATTAAATCACTTTCATTTTCGGGCTGCCATTGAGCTTGAACAAAAGGAGCCATACTGTCTGCCACAGGTTGATCGATTTTTAATTGCTCTACATTTAACCAATCCATATCGCCAAGACTGCTGATTGCCAAACCGATAATTTGCTCTCGATCTTCAATAGCAATTACAGGAATTGTGGGACGGTCAGTTTTTAAAGCGATACTATCCCCCAAAAACTGACCAAGATCTGCAACCCAAATTACTCTTCCCCGTAAGTTTATTGTGCCCAATAGTAGAGGAGAAGCATTCGGAATCGGGGCAATCTGATCGGGCGTTTGTTGCATTACTTCCGCTATACCTGTGGCAGGAAAAGCGCAAGCCTTTCCTGATGGTAAATAAAAGCGCAGATGAAGTTCGCCATCAGGATTTTCTAACGGCTTAATGTCTAGAGATAAATCTAGACCACTTTCGGTATACAGTTCTGGATTAGTAACCATAAGATTTCTTGTAATATACTATCTAAGACTGCTAACTGTATCATCAGAAATAATTGTGATTCAGGCTCGAAGCAATTGTTTGACAGTGCCGATTAATTCTACTGGTTGAAAAGGTTTGGCAATGTAAGCATCCGCACCCTGTTTCATTCCCCAATAGCGATCAAATTCCTCTCCTTTGGAAGAACACATAACAACTGGAACATTTTGAGTTTTAGGATCTGATTTTAGGCGACGACACAATTCATAGCCATTCATTCTGGGCATGACAATATCCATAACCACTATGTCAGGATTTAGTGTTTCTAGATGCTCTAAAGCCTCAACTCCATCACAAGCAACGGTCACTTTAAGACCACTACCTTTGAGGAGATCAGAAATCATTTGTCTTTGCGCCAGACTATCTTCTACGATTAGAACTTTGCTCATAACACGCTATCTACGAAAAGTCATACTTAACTTAAGTCTACTTGGCAAATCATTAAACTAATGAAAATTCAACCTCTACTTAAATTCGCTTATTATTAATAAATTTATTTAATTAGTAACCTATCCGCTTCAGAATATACTCTACTTTCTGAGCAATCGCCACGTCACGATCAACATAATTCGAGCCAAATTTATTTTTTAGTTAAATTATTTACTGCTCAATTTAATTGGATCTTGACTACCTGATAACCTAACAAATCTGTAAATGTGTTATTTACTGATTTATTCAGCTAGTTTATCGATTAAGATTGAGCTTTGATTAAGTTAAATTTGAATATTCAACTCTTATTGATGCTTAGTATAAATAATAGAAGCTTGACAGCAATCTTACTATTCAAAACTTATTATTGCTGATGCCATTTGATTCAATCAAAAATTAGTTGATTAAAAAATCTTGGCAACCGATTATGTTACTGGTTAGGCTCAAAACATTCAATTTAATTAATTGACCGCTGAAGGCGACGGGGCTTTTAAAGGTCGCAGCAAAACTAAAGCGCGTTTTGAAGTCGAGCCATGCTGCGGTTTCCGCAGATCCATGGAATCGACTTGTTGAGTAAGAATACTCTTACTCACTCATCCGCTGTACGACCACAGCACGGACGATAAAGAGGCGAGGCAACCGAGTCTAAACGACTTGCGGATCGCTACGCTTCAACGTCCTCCCCTTGTGAACACAGGCTTCGCCGACTTGCACCGTCCACCAATTGCGTGTCAGGTTTAAATTTATTTGAATTTAATTTAATCTGGTTATTTTAGTAAATCGGCAGTAAACTGGAAAAGCTTAATTTTTCTGAGTTCCTGCGCAGAAGAAATCAAGAGGAAGGCGCATAGTGCTATATCTGGCGGAAATACAAAAACAGAGTAAAGGTTTTATGGGTGGCGTAGAGACTAGGCTCAAACTCATAGCCTGTCAGCGAAACGATCAAAGCTGGAGCATGATTAATAATGAATCAGTTACTGCTGAAGAAGCTAACGACTTTGGTGATGGAGCCATGGTTGTGGTTAACTTGGGTGTCAACCGCCAAATACAGGGAAAAATAGAATCAGCCTCACAAAAAATTATTAGCATCCTCAAAAATTTTTCTCGTCTTTTGGAAAAAACCCAGGATCAAGAACAAGAAATTGACCAGTGGAAAGAATCGTTGGCGATTCAAAGTGAAGAATTAAGCCGACGTCAGATAGAGATGGAAACTCGCCTAGAACAGGTAGAGCAGATGGAAGAGGAGTTCAAACAGTTTGAACAACAGCGTTCAGAAATTGCGATCGCCAAATCAGAAACTGAAAAGATTAAAGCTGAATTTGAAGCTAGAAGTACTGAGTTACAGGGTGCTTGGGAACAATTACGGGGTCAACAACAGAATTTAGAAGAGCAGCTCAAACAAGCTAAAGCTTTAGACGAGGCTCAAGCCAATCAAATCAAAACACAATTAGCAGTAATAGCTGCTGCCAATGATTCTGCTAGTTCGCTTCAAGATCAGTTGAATTTGACCGTCGAAGCGGTCAAACAGCAACAACAAATTTTACAGCCCCATTGGCAAAACTTGACGCAAAGCACTGAGGATGTTCAAACTAAACGTCAAAATTTAGTTGATTTAGCAGCGGGATTAACAGCCAAAAAACAGCAGGTAAAGTCTTTAGAAGAATATATTGCCGAAGCGGAACAACAGCTAAGCATAGAACAAAAGTCTTGGGAGGTTAAGCAAGAATTAACTCAGTTTCTCAACCTGCAATCAGACGCTCAAAAGAGTATGCTACAAATGCTGTCTGGTTCTGAGTTTGATGCTGATGGAGGATCAAAGATTAATCTCAACGAGCTGGAAAATATGCCTTTACCAAATTTAAAAGCCACGGTTGAGAATTTGAAGCAAGACTTAGAAAAGGTAGCCAAATTTGTCAATGACCAAGAGGAAGAGTTGGGTTGGCAGTGCAAAGCCGTAGAAGAACTTGAAGCTAAGATTGCTGAAGCCAGAGATTTTGAGCGTCTGACTTTAGAACAAGAGTTAGCTGATGAAAGAGAAGCCAAAAAGATGTTGGATCAGACTTTGGTTGGTCAGCGCCGCTCTCTCAAAGAAAGGCACAATGTATTGCTGCAACACTCTAGAGTCTTGAAACGCCGTGAAGGAATAATTGACTTTGATTTTGAGTCTGAGATTCAAGATATAGATTTAGCTCCCATTAAAGAAGGGTTAGAAAAACAACAGCAAAAACTGCAACAACAACAACAAGAGCTAGCAGTAGAGGTGGCACAAATAGAGGATAGTATTGAGGGGTTAGAAACTAAGTTAGCCCAACAAAAAGCTCAGAAAAGCCAATTAGAGTCAGAAATAGAGCGACAACAAAATAGTTGGCATGAATTAAACCTGAACATTGTTCAAATACAATCTCAAATTGATTTTTATCAACAGCAGCTACAACCTTTACAGGATGCTTTAGATGCTGTGAGCGATCACGTTTTGGCAATAGAGCAGTCGATGATAACTTACGCTGAAAATAATCCTCATAACGCTTTGGCTAAAATTGAGCAAATCATCAATGAATTAACGGTTGCGTGATCCTATTTTGCTCAGCTAATGTTAAAAGTTTCAAAGTCTAAAGGTAGTTTACGTGGATAATGTACTTGGTAGTTTGAATTGTTAACTGTGGTGATTGGCATCCAGTCTACTACACAGTTGCTATAGGCTAAAGCTTCTAAAGTTTGACTAAATTCGGGAGTCCAGATATTTTCGCTGACTTCAATCTGATTTTCTCGCAGAAAAGTGAGCCAGCGCGATCGCGCAATACCTGGTAAGATGCCAGAATTTAGACAAGGAGTGTACCAACAGCCATCTCTCCACCCCCAAAGATTACCAGTACTGGTTTCTAACCAATTACCCTGAGCATCAATTAAGATCGCTTCTTGAGCATTTAAATTCAATGCTTGATCGCGAGCTAGGTAAGCAAATAAATAATTACCAGTTTTATATTTGGCTAAATCTCTTCTAAATATAGGCTCTTTGGCAACCCAGGCTGTAATACCTTTGATTTGGCGTTGTTTAAGTTCAGGCGGTAAACTACGTCCCGTGATCCATTCTTTACCACTAGGAAATATCGCTAAACGAAGAACTGGAAAATGCTGTAGCAGTATTTTTGCCCCTTGTTTTAGTTTCTGCCAATTTGGTTGTCGCCAATTAAATGCTTGAATGGTAAGATTAAGGCGATCGCAATGAGCTTGCCAACAGCTTAAAGTATGATCAAGAGAGTTATTATATACCCTCATGGTGGTGAAAGCTGTCGCTCCGTAGCACAATCCTGGCTCATTAATATCGAGCTGAATTTGCTCAGAATTAATTAATTTGCCATCATACCAAAACATATCGCAACTATTTATTTACTTAAATATTTATCAAGAAAATTTTCATATTTTCTAATTCTTTAGCCTGGTTTTAAATACACAAACTACTAAGAAATTACTGATTTATTTCCGTGTCTTGACCTTCAAGTTGCCGATTATCTTGGTCTTTTGTATTGCCCTGCAACAAATAATAAGCTAGTAATCCAACGATAGTGGAAACCAGCAGCAGTAAAATTAGTGGCTTACGCCATTTTGGCTGTTTTTTAGCCAGCAATGGTTCTCCAATTTGCTCAATTTGCGGTTGAGGAATTTCCGTTTTGGTTGATGCACTCTCAACAGTAGTTGAGTCTGGCAACACAGAATCAGCCATATTAGTATCAGACCACAGTGTTGATTCATTAAGTACAAATTCGACATCAGACCAAGAAACTGATACGTCACTAACCTTAGTTGATGGCTGTACTTTACAGTGAACTAGGGCTATGGTGACATTATCATGACCGTTTTTCTCGTTGGCAAGGGTAATTAAATCTTTAACAGCGTTGGCAAGATCTTGTTTGCCTTCTAGTACGGGTAAGACATGATCTCGCCACTGCTGTTCTACACGATCAAAATCACTCAAGCCGTCGGTACAAAGCAAAAAAATGCAGTCATCGTCAATCATGTAGCGTTGTAGATTAGGATGAAGTGCCGCCGAATCTCGCATTCCTATCGCCTGAATTAATGCTCCAGCAGAAGGATATTGTAGAGAATCTCGATACAAAGCATACCCCAATCGAACCTCCCGTGAAGCAAGATCATCGTCAACGGTCATTTGGTGACAGCTATTAGGGGTAATCCAATAAATTCGGGAATCACCAACGTGCGCTAGAAACATCTCTTGGGCGTAAGAAAGAGCCATTACCAAGGTTGTACCCATGCGCTGTCTTTCCTGACGCTGTTCGCTATCATTGCGCTTGCTAATAATGTCATTAGCCCCATTAATGTACTCGGCTAATTTGCCCAACATTTCACTGGAACTGTATTGCTCTGCTGAAGATAGTTTGGCAATCTTACTCCGTAAATATTTAATTGTTTCTTCAGAGGCAATCTCTCCTCCATCATGACCTCCTACACCATCACAAACAATCGCTAAGGCATTTTCTGAACCTGAAATTTCATCAGGATGAACTGGGTAAGCAGCATCTTCATTATTGGTTCGGCTAGGTCCAGAATCACTAAGAGCATATATATGATAAGAATATTGCTTGGCTTTTCGACTAAGGTTAATCGCACGATCTAAAACGGCGATCACCTGACTTGCTTGATCGATTATGCCTGTTTCTAAACGAGCTGCAAGCTGATCGATGACATCTTGTATACTAGGATGAGCATTTTCCGCCCACCGTGACCATAAGTCGCCTAAATCTCTAAAACTAGGTTGATGTTCGTCATCGGGCTGTAGCTGTAATAGTTGTACTAGCTGTCCATTAATTCTAATTAGATCAGGATTAAGTAAAGTAGAAGCTACATTTTTACTCAATAAAGGATTCCATAATTTGGCGATTTGCCACAGCCAATTAAGTTGTTGTAGAGGTGTTGCCTCAATCCATAAATCTTTGATTTGGGGAATAAGTTGTGGAGTGACTAGTTTTCCCGTGCTAGCATCAATTGGCACAGTACCATAATCAAACAGCCAAGCATTTGTAGCATCTAACAAACCATAAGCTTGCGGAATATGAGGATAACAAGCAAAAAGCTGGAGATAAACAACGATTTCTGGGGGAACTTCTTCTGAGCTGGCTGGAGGCTGATTGGGTTGAGTGTCTAAAAATATCCGCTCGCTCACTGCAAAGTATCTACCGCTAACTAGGGTTTGTTGTTGCTCTGGAGCGATCGCTATTTGATTGCTCCACAAATAGCGTTTAATTGTTGGAGTACCACATCGTTCACAAATACGAGCTTCTAGTAAGTTAGATACTGCGCAATGAGGACTCGAACATTGAATTCTAGGCTCAGGGTGTGACATGGATGTTTTAAACTATTGAGCATACTCCGATCAAGCGGAGCTGGAATTACTTCTAGCTGGAGAAAGTCACTCTAAAATTTAGATAATAAATAAGCGACTCCATCGGTTTGACGTTGATTAACCAAAGGTTAGTGAAGGCTCTGCCACACAAAGACGGAGTACTCATTAACTCTTAGGCTGATATTATAAACTTACCAATCAATTTATGTGGTTAAATCTCATCGTATTTAAGATTTCTCCATAGTAAATTAGAAATTACATTTATGTTGGTTTCTATAGCAATTTTACTTAGTGCTAAACGAGCTTATTGCTCATACAGCTGCTTTAAACTCTCTTCTAAAGCAATGGTTAGCTTTTGAGAGCTTTGGCGCAGTGATTTGCCGAGATACTCATTGACAGTCAAAGGCGCACCGATATCTACTTTAACCTCTGTTCCCCAGCTTGGGTAAGGCTGGCTATAGCGAATTGCCATCGGTAATATTTTAACCCTTCGATTTGATTGGTCTGTTTCTGCCTGTAAAGCGATCGAGGCTACTCCTCTTTTGAGAGGATGAATTTTGTAATCATTAAAAATGCCGCCTTCAGGAAAAATTACTAACATTTCCCCATCTTGCTTGAGTAATTCAATGCTATGGCGTACGCTACTGAGTTGAGGATGATCTGTATCTACAGGAAACCCTCCCATGCGACGAATAACCCAGCCTTGAAATCCTTTGACTTCGTTGGCAGAAACCATAAAGCGCAAGTCTTTGCCACTGACTAACCTTCCTATAGCATAGGGTACAATCAAGGCATCCCAACGAGAGCGGTGAGTTGGGGCAACAATTACAGGACCATGTAGAGGAATATTTTTCTGCCCGTTAATTTGAATTTTGCTAAAGAAAAGAGGTAAAACTATATAGCATCCCACCGGATATAATATTTTAGCCATCCAAGGAGATATACGAGAATTTAATTCATCAGATTTTGAATTTAAACTAGTTGAATTCTGCTGCGGTTTTAACTGGCTCATTAACGAACTAAGATTTGCTCCATTCTACTTACTACCTTAATTTTTTTTGAATCAAATGTGTATTGAATACTGGACACTTACTGAGTTGTCATCATGTTTAGCAGGCCTTTAAAGCTAGTTAGAAATTTTTTTGGTACTTTAGATAAATTGTTCAATAAATAATAGTTATAAATATAGTGCAACAAGATTTGTTAAGCGATCCTCTTCTCCTGGCTACAGATTTAGCTAAAAGTTTTGGCGGGATTAAAGCGGTAAATAATGCTCGTCTTGAAGTTAATCGAGGCAGTATTACGGGCTTAATTGGACCTAATGGGGCAGGAAAAACAACTTTATTTAATTTGCTGTCTAATTTTATTAAACCTGATCGCGGCAAAATTTTATTTGACCACCAGCCAATCCACAATTTACCCTGTCATAAAATTGCGACTCTAGGTTTTATCCGTACTTTTCAGGTAGCTAGAGTGCTGTCTCGCCTATCCGTCTTGGACAATATGCTGCTAGCAACGCCAAATCAGACGGGGGAAAACTTTTTTCAGGTTTGGTTTCAACAAGCAAAACTAAGAGCAGAAGAACGAGAAAATAAGCAACGAGCAATGGACATTTTGGAGTCGGTAGGGTTGGCAGCCAAGGCTCATGATTATGCAGGAGCTTTGTCTGGTGGACAAAGAAAACTATTAGAGATGGCTCGTACTCTCATGACTAATCCGAAGCTAATCTTATTAGATGAACCAGCAGCGGGAGTTAATCCAACCTTAATCAATCAGATTTGCGAGCATATTGTTAGCTGGAACCAACAGGGAATTTCTTTTTTAGTGATCGAACATAACATGGATGTAATTATGAGCTTGTGCGATCGCGTTTGGGTATTAGCCGAAGGCACTAACTTGGCAGATGGTACACCAGAAGAAATTCAGCAGAATAAGTTGGTCTTAGAAGCGTATTTAGGTCAGTAATTGTTGGTTACTCATTATGTTACGGGTTAATTAGTCATTAGTGAGAATTGATCATCTTGAGATAGTGCAAAATCGACATCAATCATCGACGTTATTCCTAGCTGGGTTGGTGGCGATCGCCTCGGCAATTTTATTGAGTTTTAGTAGTTTACAGCTGTGGATATTTCGTGCTGGGAACGATCTTGGCTTCTTCGATCAGTTAGTTTATTTGCTAAGTCGAGGACAAACTCCTGTTTCGACTCTCTTAGAAGGAGTGCATTTAATTGGTGATCACGGGGCGATTATTCTTTATCCTTTGGCACTGCTATATCTTATTTATCCTAGTGTCTATTGGTTATTAGCCGTACAGGCGATCGCCCTAGCGAGTGGTGCGATTTTGACTTATGCTTTAAGTCGCGAAAGTGGTTTGTCAGTAGGATATGCCAGAGCGGTTGCTTTGTGTTATGTTCTCTATCCTGCGCTATTTAACATCAATTTTTATACCGAGTTTCGACCAGAAACCATTGCCGTACCTGCGTTACTTTGGGCAGTTTTGGCAGCGACGAAAAAAGCTTCTGGTCAATTAGCGATCGCTATTGTTCTTGTACTGAGTTGCAAAGAAGCAATGAGCCTAACTATAATCGGGTTGGGGTTGTGGCTGGCAATCTTTCAGCGACGCTTAATCTATGGCTTGAGCTGTATTGTGGCTGGGGTAGTCTGGTTTAGTTTCGCTGCGGTTTATCTGATTCCTACTTTTCGGGGTGGGAATCAAATGGCGGGGACTTGGCATTATGAATCTTTAGGAACTTCTTTAACAGAAATTGCAGTCAGGGTACTGACTAACCCTCAAATTTTTTTGAGTCGGGCTTTGGCTGGCGATCGCCTCTTCTACTATTTACTGTTAATTTTGCCGATTTTACTTGGTTTACACTGGCGTCAGATCTCGGCAATTATACCTGCATTACCAATGCTGGGGTTAAACATTTTGGCTGACTTTCCCCGACAGCGAGATTTAATTCATCAGTATTCTTTGCCAATTATTCCTTTTTTGTTTGTCTGGCTCATTGCGTCTTTAGCTTATGTGACTAAATATCGTCAGCGACGATGGCTATCAAGACGTTTATTAATTATTTGGTCGATTATGGCTTGGCTGGCTTTGGCTAAATATGGCTATTTTTGGACTCGCTACGCTCCTTTATTTTCTAACGTGGCTGCGGTTCAAGGGGCGGTCAACTTGATCCAACCTGATGCCAAGGTTTTAACTTCTGGCTACATTGCGCCTCATCTCAGCCAACGCTCCACAATTATGTTATTAGGTAACGATGCTAATCGGGAAAAAATAATCGAACATGATCTTGATACAGTATTGATTGCTAAACAACATTTAGGACTTGATATTTCGCAGCAAGCAGCTAACCAAACAATTAAAGACTTGTTAGAATCCTCTGGGTTTAACTTGGTTTACCATCAACAGGATGTTTTTCTCCTGCAAAAATGATGATTAAAGCCTTGCTCTACAATCAAGATCTAAACAATTGTACTTCGCTTTTGGGATTGGTTAATAATGACTTAAATTATGAAGAATTAGGAAAATTTGAAAATATACTGCTTAATTTGCGCCATCCTGGTTGGGTAAGCTCGCTTAAAATAGTTGAAGCTCTTTTGACCCAAATAAAGCAAACATCAAAGTTTCAGCTAAAGTTTTAGCAAGATGATGTATTTTTATTTACTAGAATTCCTTGAAACCAATGACAATTATCCTCACTAACGACGATGGCATTGATGCTCCTGGGATTCGCGCTTTGCAACAGGCTGTGACCATGACAGGAGAAATTACCATTGTCGCTCCCAAACAACCAGCTTCTGGCTGTGGACATCAGGTGACAACTAATCGAGGCATCAAGCTAGAAAAAAAGTCGGCTAGGGAATATGCTGTGGATGGTACTCCTGTTGATTGTACTCGTCTTGCTATCACTCAGATCGCCACCAACACTAAGCTAGTTTTATCGGGGATCAATGCAGGAGGAAACTTAGGCACAGACGTTTATATTTCTGGTACAGTAGCTGCGGTAAGAGAAGCTGCTATTCATGGTATTCCTGGCGTGGCCATCTCTCATTGGATCAAAAGTCCTTTGCTCGTTGATTGGGAGGTAGCAACTCGTTGGACTAGTCGGGTTTTAGAAGATTTACTGCCTCGCCCTTTGCCACCAGGGAGCTTTTGGAACGTCAACTTACCCCACCTGGAATTAGATCGACCAGAACCAAAAATTATTTTGTGTGAAGCAAGTACCGCGCCTCTACCCGTAGATTATCGAATTGAAGGAGATACTTATCATTATCAGGGAGAATATGCCAAGCGCGATCGCCATCCTGGGACAGATGTAGATATTTGTTTTGGTGGCAATATCGCCGTAACTCTAATTAGGCTGTAATATGTTTGACTAGTGCATCTTGAACCTGAGATGGTAGTTGACGCATAATTTTACCTTGTTCTCGATCTACTCCGACTAAAACAACTTTTCCAGTTAAAAATAATTCTTGTTGATCGCAAGAGCAGATTTCATAATCCCAGTTGATGCGGACTCCATTACTTTCTACCAGACGTGCTTTAACTATTGCCGATACTCCCAGATGAATTGGTAAATGATAGCGCAAAGAAAGCTCTACTACTGGTAAATCACAACCCATGGCAACTAAGTCAGCAAATTCAATCCCAATCGAGCGCAAGTATTCCACTCTTGCTTCTTCCATCCAGGTTAGATATGTGCCGTGCCAAACAATGCCTGCATAGTCTGTATGATGCGGTTGAGCTTTGACTGGATACTCAAACCATCTTTGAGTTTTCGCCTGTAAACCTGGATCTGTCTCAATCGCCGAGGTTGGTAATTTTGGTAATTGAGGAGGTTGCTTTTCTCGATCTGTCAATTGCTTATACTCCTGATTTGATCTTCCAGTAGTCTTTTAAATTATTTTAAAACCTTAGAAGCATAAGTTTAGCCGTCAACAATAACTAGTGACCAGTTACTTGTTACCTCTATATAGATAGCAATTAATTATGGTTTATTTTTGAGGCGACAGATTCAATCGATTGGACTAGGGAATCGGGTAGTCTTTTTATCTGAGCATTAGCCTGTACCATAAGTTTTTGAGCTTTAACCTCAACGTTGGTTATATTAAAAGATAAATCAGCATTAGTAAAGTGACGCAGATAAAGTAAAGCACTAACTTTGCTCATCATTGCCACCGTCTCATCTAAATCTAAGTTCTGCTCTTCTAAATACCGACCACCATTAAACTTGATTGCTGTGCCATCTTGGTAAACCTGGAGCGCAATTTCAAATCTGGCTGTTTTAATCTCTGGTTCTCGATTGAAAACAATAGTAGCGACTAAAGATAGATTACCATCTTCTTTTAGATAACACTTGGCTTGTTTGATATAAAAATTTGCTGACGGCGGAGTAATTTCTAAGGATAGGTTTTGTAAGAGAATTTTGACATATTCAGAATTTAACAGGCGATCGCAATCTGATTCAGTAAAAATGATTTTGACCTTAAAGTTACCTGGCTGCTCAAAAGAAATTTTGCCGAGGATAGCTTGAGCTAAATTAAGTGACAAATTGTCACTACTAATATCTATTTGCTCTAGCTGAATATCTTTGGCCGCAATAATCTTTTCGCCGCTAATTTTGAGCGAGTTTACTTCTCCCTGAATGATTTGTGACGTTGCGCTATCTACCTCAACGTCAATATTTTTAGCTGATTCTATTGAAGCGGCAATCGCCGCTTCAGCAGCTTTATTAACCACTGTTTTTTGAAAATCGAAATTATCTTTAGATTCGGTATTCATAATCAATCTAGATTCATCAATGTATTTAATCAGCTTAGCGATCTATAACTGCCGCTAAAGGCAATATTTGCTCCCTTAGCAACTTTTATTAGTTATTTGATCTTGAGTTTTTTTGTTAAAGATGATGTTAATAAATCTAACTAGTTTGATTTAATCTCAAAGCGAATCAAATTTGCCTTTGATGGTTGGGCAAATTTTTAGTTTCTGCTCTATTTTTAAACATTGCTTGACATTTAGCTCAACTCAAGAGGCTGGCAATTAGAACTACAAAATTCAATCATTAACCCAAGGTTAAAAAAATAGTCAGAACATCCAGACAATCTAATAAATGCTAAGAATCAATGCATTTATAAATTTTACTTAATAAAAAAAGCCAAATATTTATCAAAATTGTTGTTGAAATTGTAATAAGGTGTTTTTTGTCAGACTATATGAATGAAGTTGTTTGACAATGGCAATGAGCTATAATTTTTCAGATAAAAAGTAAATACTTTTTTTAGCTTAAAATTAATTCTTTCTTAATCAAGCAAACGTTTAAAAAATTAGATTTTATCGATTTAATAGAGTTAAGCTCTAGATTAAAGAAAAACAGAACCGTAAGGTTAGAGCGCCAAGGTATTGATTAATTGCACACAATAAATTTAAAGGAGTAATCATGGCAACCGTCAAAGTAGCGATTAACGGTTTTGGACGCATTGGCAGATTAGTATTCCGTGCTGGACTAGACAATCCCCAAATAGAATTTGTCTGTATTAACGATTTAGTTCCCGCAGAAGCGATCGCCTATCTGCTCAAGTATGATTCTACTCATGGTCGTTTTTCGGGTAGTGTTGAAGCCCAAGATAACGCTATTGTAGTTAATGGTAAGCACATCCCCTGTATCTCAGTCAGAAATCCTGAAGAGTTGCCCTGGGCAGAATATCAAGTAGATTATGTGGTCGAATCTACAGGATTGTTTACCACTTATGAAGGAGCAGCCAAACATTTAACCGCAGGAGCGAAAAGAGTTGTCATCTCAGCTCCGACTAAAGATCCCGATCGGGTTAAGACTTTGCTAGTGGGAGTCAATCACGATAGTTTCGATCCCCGAGTTGATGCGATCGTTTCTAACGCTAGCTGTACGACTAATTGTTTAGCTCCTATCGCCAAGGTAATTAACGATAACTTTGGCTTAAAAGAAGGCTTGATGACCACCATCCACGCGATGACAGCTACTCAACCCACAGTAGATGGATTCAACAAAAAAGACCTACGTTCAGGACGTAGTGCCGCCCAAAACATTATTCCTGCATCTACAGGAGCAGCTAAAGCTGTAGCCTTGGTTTTACCAGAGCTGTCAGGAAAACTAACGGGTATGGCAATGCGCGTACCAACTCCTGATGTATCAGTGGTAGATCTGACTTTCCGCACCGAAAAAGCCACTAGTTACGAGGAAATCTGTCGCGCCATGGAAACGGCAGCATCAGGTGAGATGAAAGGCATTCTGGGCTATACCACTGAGCCGGTAGTTTCTACCGACTTTACTGGCGATCCCCACTCTAGTATTTTTGATGCAGGTGCTGGGATGGAGTTGAACAGCAACTTCTTTAAGGTTGTAGCTTGGTATGACAACGAATGGGGTTATTCCAACCGAGCCATCGACCTAATTTTAGCAATGGTAGCCAAAGAAACAGAAATGCTAGCTACGGCATAAGCTTAAATTATTAAGGATATATTAATTTTCGCCTAGATCTCGAGCAAATAATTTATCAGTTTTAAGAAGGAGAATTGATGCTGAACCAATCAGAAGCCGTAATAGAAGCGATCGCTGCCAGAGAAATCCTCGATTCTCGTGGTCGTCCCACCATCGAAGCAGAAGTACGTCTGGAAACTGGAGTTGTCGGATTGGCTCAAGTGCCTAGTGGCGCATCTACAGGTAGTTTTGAAGCTCATGAACTTAGGGATGGAGATAAAAGTCGCTATGGGGGTAAAGGAGTTTTAATCGCAGTCCGTAACGTCAAGGAAAAAATTACTCCCGAACTCCTAAACGTAGATGCCTTAGAACAGGAAACCGTAGATCGGATTATGATCGACCGCGATGGTTCACCCAACAAAAAGAATTTGGGTGCAAATGCGATCTTAGCGGTATCTTTAGCTACAGCTAAAGCTGCTGCCGAAGAAGTCGAGTTACCATTATATCGTTATTTAGGCGGGCCATTATCTAATGTACTGCCAGTACCAATGATGAACGTGATCAACGGTGGCTCACACGCGGATAACAATGTAGACTTCCAAGAGTTTATGATTATGCCAGTGGGGGCAGATTCTTTTAAAGAAGCCCTGCGCTGGGGAGCAGAAGTATTTGCCACGCTAAGTCAGGTATTGGGCGAAAAAGGGCTTTTATCGGGAGTGGGCGACGAGGGGGGCTATGCGCCCAACTTGGGTTCCAACCAAGAAGCTTTAGACCTACTAATTACGGCGATTGAAAAATCTGGATACAAGCCAGGCGAAGAAATTGCTTTGGCAATGGATGTGGCTGCCAGCGAATTTTATCAAGACGGGAAGTATACCTATGATGGTGAAGCTCATTCCCCTGAAGAATTTATTGCCTACATGGCGGAGTTGGTGGAAAAATATCCGATTATTTCGATTGAAGACGCGCTGCATGAAGATGATTGGGATAGCTGGAAAACTTTAACCGAAAAACTGGGTTCAAAGATTCAGCTGGTAGGAGATGATCTATTTGTGACCAATAAAACTAGGTTACAAAAGGGCATTGATTTAAAGGTGGGTAACGCCATCTTGATCAAGCTAAATCAAATTGGTACGCTGACTGAAACCTTAGAAACAATAGACCTGGCGACTCGTAGTGGCTATCGTTCCGTAATTAGCCATCGCTCTGGCGAAACTGAAGATACAACCATCGCCGATTTAGCGGTTGCTACCCGCGCGGGACAGATTAAAACTGGCTCTCTTTGCCGTAGTGAAAGGGTTGCCAAATACAATCGTCTGTTGCGAATTGAAGAAGAATTAGGCGATCGCGCGGTATATGCTGGCACAGTTGGTTTAGGTCCAAAAGGCTAAATTAATTGCTTATCTAAACCAAAGCTTAAGGCTTGGATATTTCTCAGCCTCTAAGGTGCATTCTAGTTGTAACCTATAAACAGCTAGATTAAATTAGACATGGCAATATAGAAGTGAGTTATACAAAATTGGACTTAGACAGCGTTTGCCCCACTGCAATTTTTATGACCATATTGCCTGTCTGTGCCACAAGCAATTATTTATCCAAACATCATCATTTAGGGAAATATGGACACAAAAACTTCTCAAAAGCTTGGTCAAAACCTTAGTGGTAGTAATTTGGCTAATCCTGGGATTCAGGTAGAAGACGATCGCACGGGAATGAGCATGGAGACTCTCAAAAGAGCCTTTGCTGACAACTTATTTTATGTTCAGGGAAAAGACGAATCTACGGCTACACTTCATGATTACTATCAAGCATTAGCCTACACAGTTAGAGATCGTCTACTCCATCGTTTTATCAAGACTGGACGCACTTACTATACAGAAGACGTTAAGGTAGTTTCTTATCTCTCCGCCGAGTTTTTAATGGGTCGCCATTTAGAAAACAACTTAATTTCTCTGGGGATCTACGAAAAAATGCGCCAGGTAGTAGAAGAATTCAACTTAGATATCGAAGATTTAGTCGAGGAAGAACCAGATCCAGGTCTAGGTAACGGCGGTTTAGGTAGACTTGCGGCTTGTTTCCTCGATTCTTTGGCTAACTTAGAAATTCCCGCTATTGGTTATGGTATTCGCTACGAATTTGGCATTTTTCATCAGGCTTTAAGAGACGGCTGGCAGGCAGAAATTCCCGATAACTGGCTGATGTTTAAAAATCCTTGGGAAATAGCTCGTCCCGAAGATTCAGTAGAGATTAAGCTAGGAGGACACACCGAAAGCTATCGTGATGAGCAAGGAAATAACCGCGTCAGCTGGATTTGCGATCGCAAGGTAAAAGCCGTTCCTTATGATACACCTGTGCCAGGATATCGCACTAATACCGTCAACTCCCTACGCCTCTGGAAAGCTGAAGCTAGTGAACAGTTTAATTTTGAGGCGTTTAACGCTGGTAACTACGACCGCGCCGTCGCCGAAAAAATGAGTTCGGAAACTATTTCTAAAGTACTGTATCCTAACGATAATACTCCCCAAGGTAAAGAGCTACGCCTAGCGCAGCAATATTTCTTTGTTTCTGCTTCTCTTTATGATTTGATTCGTATTCATCTGAACGTTTACCCCGATCTGAGTAACTTCCACGAACGGGCGGCAATTCAACTCAATGATACTCATCCCGCAGTAGCAGTAGCAGAATTAATGCGCCTTTTTGTCGATGAACACGGTATGGACTGGGAACAGGCTTGGGACATTACTCAAAAAACCTTGGCATACACTAACCATACTCTACTACCAGAAGCGTTAGAAAGATGGTCCGTCAGTTTATTTGGTCGAATGTTGCCAAGACACATTGAGATTATCTACGAAATTAATCACCGTTTTCTAGAAGATATTCGTACTTGGTTTCCTGATGATGAAGATTTAGCCTCAGAGTTGTCGATTATCGAAGAAGGAGTAGACAAAAAAGTGCGGATGGCAAACCTCGCCTGCGTTGGTAGTCATGCCATTAACGGCGTTGCAGCTCTTCACACCAAGCTCCTGCAAAAATATACGCTTCAGGGTTTCGCTAAATTGTGGCCTGAAAAATTCTTTAATAAAACTAACGGAGTTACTCCTCGTCGCTGGATCTTACTCAGCAATCCTCGACTAGCCAAGCTAGTTACGGAAAAAACTCAGAGTGATTCTTGGTTGAAAAACCTAGACGAGATGCGGGTATTAGAAAAATTCATTGACGATCCCGAATTTTGCCAGCAATGGCGAGAGATTAAGCGTCAAAATAAAATGACCCTAGCAGCGCAAATTCAAAAAACTAAAAATATTGACGTTAACGTTGATTCTATCTTTGATGTTTTAGTCAAGCGAATTCACGAATACAAACGTCAGCATTTGATGGTGCTGCATATTATCACTCTTTATAACCGCATCAAACAAAACCCCAATATTGATATTGTGCCTCGTACTTTTATCTTTGGTGGGAAAGCTGCCCCTGGTTATTTTATGGCCAAGCTAATTATCAAATTTGCTAACGCGGTAGGAGAAGTAGTCAACAAAGATCCCGATGTCCGAGGACGTTTAAAAGTAGTTTTTTTGGCCAACTTTAATGTCTCTCTAGGTCAAAAAATCTATCCAGCTGCGGACTTATCTGAGCAAGTTTCAACCGCTGGCAAAGAGGCTTCGGGTACGGGAAACATGAAGTTTGCCATGAATGGCGCACTAACTATTGGTACTCTAGATGGGGCTAATATTGAAATTCGTGAAGAAGCTGGTGCAGAAAACTTCTTTTTGTTTGGTTTGACAGCCGAGGAAGTTTATCAAATGAAGGCAGATGGTTACGATCCAATGTCTTATTACAATAGTAACGAGGAATTAAAGGCAGTAATTGAGCGCGTTGCTAACGGCTACTTCAGTCACGGTGATAGCAAGCTATTTAAGCCGATTGTTGACTCTTTACTCTATGATGATCCCTATATGTTGCTGGCAGATTATCAAGACTACATCGACTGTCAGGAGCAAGTTTCCGAGACTTACAAAGATCAAGATAAATGGACTAAAATGTCGATTCTTAACTCGGCCAGGATGGGTAAATTTTCGAGCGATCGCACGATTAAAGAATACTGCGAGCAAATTTGGGATGTCAAACCAGTTCAAATTAATTTAGATGCCTACAATAACTAGCACTAAATAAAGTTAACCGCAAGCAGTTAACTTTATTTGCTCAATTGCTCAGGGAATTATAGATTAAATCAATTAAAGCAGATGTCCTAAACAGGGCATCTTTTTTTGCTCAATCAGAAATGCTGAGATCTTGTTCGTCTAGTTATTGTTAACTATTTCTTCCAGTTGTGTTGTAGTTAGGGAACGAATAATCGACAATTCAAAGGCATTGTTGCTGATTTGATTCGAGCGATCGCTTTGTAAATAGGTTTGATATTCTGGTTGTTGAGCAAGATAAACTTTAAAAAAAGCGGTGCTTAAAGTTTTTAAAGCAGGATAGGCCGAAGTTGGACTAGGCCCGACAACTGTATCGGGTACGGGTAAAACCCCTAAACCCTCTTGCAAAAAACTAAAGTGTGTTCCTGGTTTAAACAACACCAGATATTTATCCAAATCTTGATCTAACCAGCTAAAGGGTCTAATTTGTTCGATGACAGGAGGCATGATTAAATCATTTGTCCCCCCAATCAGCATCGTGGGTACTTGGATCGAACTCATTCCAGCTTGACCAAAAATTTTTCCCATCGGATTGATGGCGATCGCCGCCTTAATTCGTGGATCTTTCAACTGGATGCGAGGTTGATTTAATTCATTTAAAGTACATTTGGCCAAAGAAGATAAATCTAAGACGACATCTCGATAATTTTCTGGGTCACACTCTGTAGCTGTTTGGTCAGCAATTAGTTCTCCTCCTGCTAAAGCTAAAGAGGTATAACCGCCAAAAGACTGACCAATTATTCCTACCTGTTGCAGATTAATCTTAGATTTTGATTCTAATTGGTCAAGGACGTATTTTACATCTAAAGGCTGATCGATTAAATTATTTGGTTCAGGAAATCGCTCCTGTCCTGTCAAAAATCGATCAAACTTATTCAGACTAATATCATTATGTTCAATTACAGCTACAGCAAAACCATGAGAAACTAGATGTTTGGCTAAATAAGCAAAGGTGAGGCGGCTAGAAGCCACACCATGAGAAATAACAATTAAAGGAACAGGTTGTTCTGTTGATGGCTGATAAAGATCCAAGTATCCTGGATTGGGGCGACGAGGATTATGGTAAGCAATGGTTTGTTTGTGCCAAGTGTATTTGCCTTGAATTTTCAGCTCTGGTAGTCGCTCAAGTTTAGTATGATCGTTATTGGGGTTATTTGTACCTTGTTGATACTCATTATCGGCAAACCAAGCCTGGTTAATTGCGGCACGGTTTTTAGAAAGTGCTGTTCCTCGTTGAATATACCGAGTCAATACCTTTAAATCCAGATAAACTGTTGACAAAGGAAATTGACGTAATAAATTGATTACGGTTAATCCTTGATCATCGAAAGCAGCAGCAATAATTGCTCCTCTTAAGGCATAAAAACCATTGCGTTTTACATCGCCTCTAATACCTTTGCCAAAATTCTCGAGTACCACTTCTCCAACACTTGAATTGCTAAATTTAGCGATAGTTAGAGGATCAAATTCTAGAGGAGTAGACAAGATCTCTGGCAGTCTTGCTAGCTGCTGTGGTGGCAAGCGGTCAAGATAGTAGGCAAGTTCGGCAGTTATTTCCCCTTTAGTAGCAAAAGCTTCGAGATCTGCGACTTTAATATCAAACTGACCAAAGGGCGGATAATTAAACGTAATTCTTTCTGCTGCTGTAACTGAAAAGGAAAATAAGACAGAAGAAACACCTAAAATCAAAGAAATAAGACCAGACCTAATATTTTGCGCAATCACCACCGAATTTAATGATTTATCTAACAGGACTATCTTTTAGTTTAGAGAATTATTAGTAGTTAGTAGTTGGTGGTTAATGTTTAGTTGCCACCAAAAATTTTAACTGGCTCTTTGTTCCACATCTCTGCTAAAGTGATGAATTAGTTTGTCTGCTGTTTGATATCCTGCGCGATCGCCCTGTTGAGCAAACAAATCTCTGGCTGTGCGCAGATCTAACATGGCTCTAGCATCTCCTCTTTGATCGCCGACAATGTTGTCAAGTCGGTAATTGAAACCTCGATAATCAGTGATTTGATAGCTGGAACCGAAATTTAAAGATATTCCTCCTCGATGTAGATACGCCCAGGCATGGTTGGGATTCCGTAGAATTGCATCATCAAAGTCTCGAACCGCAGCTTGTCTGTCTGATAGGCTAGCGAGGATTAAACCGCGCTGATAATAGAAATCTGCTTCGTTAGGATTAAGCTGTATAGCTTGACTAAGATCGGCGATCGCGCCTCGATAGTCTTGGATCTCGGCTTTCGCTTTTCCTTGATGAGACAGTTTCTCGGCGGCAGAGATAGATTCAGTCGATCTAGAAGCGTAATTTTGCGCTATGGCAGGAGTTAATGCCACCAGCATGGCTATTTCTATACCTGCGATGCCTGCGGCTAACTGCGCGATCGCTCTAAGAATTTTTGCCGTGATTTTTAAGGACATATTGTTATTATTCCTCTCAACTTATGACTTCTGTAGGGGCGAACGGCGACGCGCGATGCGAAGCGAGTCCTTTAGGGAAGCTAATCCTTTAGGGCGTTCGCCCCTACGACTCCTGACTTCTTAAGAAGCTTCTTTTTTAGCCGTAGTTTTTTTCTTGGTAGCTGGGGTTTTCTTTTTAGCCGTAGTTTTTTTAGTGGTAGTGGTGCTTCTCTTGTTGGTGGTTTTTTTAGTAGTTTTCTTTTTAGTCGCTGCTTTTTCGGCTAACAACTCCAAAGCTTTTTCTAAAGTCATTCCTTCTACGGTTTCGTCTTGAGGTAAACCAGCGTTGATTTTGCCATGTTTGACATAGTTACCGTAAGGACCTTGATAAATATTGACTGGCTCTTTATCTTCAGGATGTGCGCCTAATTCCCGCAGGGGTGTCTTTTTGCTGCCGCCGCGGCCGCGTTTTGGTTCTGCCAGTAATTCTAAAGCACGTTCTTTGGTGACGGTTAAGACATCATCTTCTTTTTTGAGCGATCGATAATCTCGCTGTAGCTTAGTATCTTCTGGTCCTTTAAATTCATGAACTACATAAGGGCCAAAACGTCCTAATGCCGCTTTAATTTTGCCGCCTGTAGCGGGATGCTGTCCTAATAAACGGGGAAGTGACAATAAGCCCACCGCCATTTCGAGAGTCACATCATCCTTAGTAGCATCTGTTTTGCTATCTTTTTTAGGAATCGAACTCATTTTGGGCTTAGGATTTTCATCGGTTTTGTCACCCAACTGTACATAAGGGCCGTATTTGCCGATTTTAAAGTAGATTGGTTCGCCCGTTTCGGGATGTAAGCCAACTTTTTCGGGGCCTTCTTTCTTTTGGCGGATTAAGGCTTCAATTTGCTCGGGGTTTAGATCCGCAGGGGTTAAATCGTCGGGAATAGAAACTTTGAGGACTTCTGTTTCGCCTTCATTATTAGTTATTTCAATATAAGGACCATATTTGCCGATGCGAACGGTAGCGTCAAGGTTTTCTAGGTGAATAGTTTTGGCGATCGCTGGTTCGATTTCCTCATTTTTGACATCAGTCTGAGTCTTTAAACCCGTTTCTCCCTGATAGAATTTTTTGAGATAAGGGATCCACTCGGCTCCACCGCGGGCAATCTCATCCAAAGTTTGCTCCATTTTGGAAGTAAACTCTGTATCTACCAAATCGGGGAAGTGTTCTTCTAACAGGGCAGTCACTGCAAAAGCGGTAAAAGTAGGAATCAAAGCCTTGCCGCGCATCTGTACATAACCGCGATCAATAATTGTCCCAATAACGCTAGCGTAGGTACTAGGACGACCAATACCTTCTTTTTCGAGGGTTTTAACTAAAGATGCTTCAGTATATCTAGCAGGAGGTTGAGTTTCATGACCGATCGCTTCTAGTTCTTTGCACTCGGGTTGATCGCCCTTTTTCAAAGCAGGTAAAAGTACTTCTCGATCTTCTAAAGCTGCATCGGGATTATCCGAACCTTCAACATAGGCGCGGAAGAAGCCTGGGAACTCGATTCGCTGTCCGTTGGCGCGAAAAACAGCATTTTCTACGTTTACATCAACCGCAATTTGAGTCAGTTGGGCATCTGCCATCTGACAAGCAATAGTCCGTTTCCAGATCAAATCATACAGCTTAAATTCGCGGTCTTTCAGCTTGGTTTCTTTGGGTGTACGGAAACTTTCTCCCGCTGGACGAATTGCTTCGTGCGCTTCTTGTGCGCCTTTGCTTTTAGTGCTGTACTGACGAGATTTGGGACTAAGATATTCCTTACCGTACATTTGTTCTACACAATTACGAGCAGCAGCGATCGCCTGTTGAGACAGATGTACCGAATCTGTCCGCATATAGGTAATAAATCCCTTTTCGTAGAGTTTTTGAGCTATTCCCATAGTTTCTCTAGCCGAGATACCAAATTTACGATTAGATTCTTGCTGTAGGGTAGAGGTAGTAAAAGGAGGAGAAGGACGACGCTTGGAGGCTTTTTCTTCACGATTAGTAACTGTCCAAGTCTTGTCAATTATTCGCTCTTTGAGCTTATTGGCTTCAGTTTCGTTAAGCAACACTACATCTCGACCTTCGGCAATTTTACCTGTGTCTGAGTCGAAGTCGCTAC
Source organism: Myxosarcina sp. GA_180221_E-2-1-MAG-40_15 (assembly GCA_020692205.1). Taxonomy (GTDB): domain Bacteria; phylum Cyanobacteriota; class Cyanobacteriia; order Cyanobacteriales; family Xenococcaceae; genus Waterburya. Next base: position 37,556 of record JAIMKV010000006.1, on the reverse strand, counting down.
CAGTAGCTAGTTTTTTACCATCGAGGGTAATTAGCTTTGCTTCAAAAGGTTTTTTGTTTTGTTCTAAATCGGCTTTTAGATCCCAATAGCCCCCAGATTGGAAGGCTCGGCGTTCTCTTTCTCTGACTACAGTTAAGCGCACTGCTACAGATTGAACTCTGCCTGCGGATAAGCCCCAGGATATTTTTTTCCACAGCAGAGGCGAGACAGTATAGCCCACCAAACGATCTAAGATGCGTCGCGTCTCTTGAGCGTGAACTAAATCTTGGTCTACCTCACGACAGTCTAGTAATGCCCTTTGGATCGCTTCTTTAGTGATTTCATGAAACACCATACGCTTTACCGGCACTTTCGGTTTAAGAATCTCTAACAAATGCCAGCTAATACTTTCTCCTTCGCGATCTTCATCTGTCGCCAGAATCAATTCATCGGCAGTCTTCAAAGCAGTTTTTAATTCTCTGACTATCTTCTTTTTTTTCTCGGGAACGACATAAATCGGCTGAAACTTATCTTCTATATTAATTCCCAGAGTTGCCCATTTCTTATCTTTGTAGGCAGGAGGAATTTCTTTGGCTGAGGGGGGCAAATCTCGGACGTGACCCATAGATGCCTCAACCTGATAGCCAGAAGGCAGATAGTTACGAATAGTGCGCGCTTTTGTAGGAGACTCGACAATAACTAATGTTGACATAGAGATGAAGTTAACGAAAGTTTAATAGCAGGGTTTGATTTTAATAGAGATTTATTTTCTAATCTATAGTTATAATCCCTCAAACGACAAACATCTTTTTTGTTTAGGTTGTTTAGGTGTTGTTTTCACCATAACCAAGATTTGCTAAAAGTTGATGCTTAAGTTTATTAAAAAGCCAAAACATAATAAGCTGAAACAGAATAAAGATCGAGAGTTACAATCCTTTGTATAGCTCTTACAGCAATTTTTCAATTGTATCTATATCTGACAATACCTAAATCTATGGATTTTTCTAGCAGTGTAGCCTCTCAGCTTCATGCAGCGACAATTTTGCCTGAGGGCATTGTCATCGTCACGATCATGGCTGTTTTAGTAGGCGATATAATCTTTGGTCGTAGTTCCTCTCGTTGGTTGCCGTACCTGGCAATCGCTGGCTTGTTTAGCAGTCTTGTGGCTCTCTTCTTTCAATGGAACAACCCCAATGCGATCGCTTTTCTCGGCTCATTTAGTGGTGACAATCTTAGCATTGTCTTTCGAGGGATTGTCGCCCTCTCGGCAATGGTTACGATCCCGATGTCTATTCGCTATATTCAGCAATCAGGAACATCTTTGGCAGAATTCATGGCGATTATGCTTACAGCCACTCTCGGGGGCATGTTCCTCTGTGGGGCAAATGAGCTAACGATGGTGTTTATCTCTCTAGAGATGTTGAGTATCTCTTCTTACCTGATGACGGGCTACATGAAGCGCGATCCTCGTTCTAACGAAGCTGCGCTGAAGTACCTGCTGATCGGTGCAGCTAGTTCGGCAATTTTTCTTTATGGAATGTCGTTGCTTTATGGCTTGTCTGGGGGAGAAACAAATCTTAATGCGATCGCCAGTAGCGTCACAGCCATCAACGGGCTACAGTCTTTGGGGTTAGCGATTTCTCTAGTATTTGTCATTGCGGGTATTGCGTTTAAAATCTCGGCAGTCCCTTTCCACCAGTGGACACCAGACGTTTATGAAGGTTCACCTACTCCTGTGGTAGCTTTTTTGTCTGTTGGTTCAAAAGCAGCGGGTTTTGCCCTAGCTATTCGTCTTTTAGTCACAGCCTTTGGTTCATTAACCGAACAATGGCATTTTATCTTTACCGCCCTGGCAATTCTCAGTATGGTACTGGGTAATGTGGTGGCCCTAGCACAAACTAGCATCAAGCGGATGTTGGCCTATTCATCCATCGCCCAAGCTGGCTTTGTGATGATTGGTTTGATTGCTGGGACAGATAATGGCTATTCCAGCATGATCTTTTATTTATTTATCTATTTATTTATGAATTTGGGGGCTTTTACCTGTATTATCCTTTTCTCGCTGCGTACAGGTACTGACCAAATTAGTGAGTATGCAGGTTTATATCAAAAAGATCCTTTGCTGACTCTGTGCTTGAGTATCTGCTTACTTTCCTTGGGCGGTATTCCGCCAATGGCGGGCTTCTTTGGCAAGATTTACCTTTTCTGGGCAGGTTGGCAGGCTGGGCTTTATGGCTTAGTCTTACTTGGTCTAATCACCAGCGTTATCTCGATTTACTACTACATCCGCGTCGTCAAAATGATGGTAGTAAAAGAACCTCAAGAAATGTCCGACTCGGTGAAAAACTACCCGACGATCAACTGGAAGCTTCCAGGTATGCGACCTTTACAAGTAGGTATTGTAGCTTCAGCAATTATTACTTCCTTAGCGGGAATTTTATCTAATCCTTTGTTTACCCTCAGCAGTAATTCTGTTGCGACTACGCCAATTTTGCGATCGGCGATTATTACTCAAGAAATACAAATACCTCCAAGCAAAGTTCAAATCTCTAAAGTAGATGATTTAATTGATCGACAATTAACTAATTAATTCAGTCAAATAATACTTACCTTTAGTCTGCTTTTGCAGGCTATTTTTTTAGGAGATACAATCTCAATTATTTGCACGAATCAAAAACTAAACAAACTTACGTGAATGAATCAAGCCGACGTTAAAGTCTATTTAAATCGCTTTCCACTTAAAAAATTAACTGAGGTGGATAAAACTGTTCAAATCTATAAATGCAATTTTGAGTCATCTCCTGAACTAGGTAAAGAATATTCTGCAATCAACAGTATTCCTTATAAAATTGGATATACATCAGGAGTAAAATTTGGTTCAACTATTATTACTAAAGAAAAAATATCTGACAGATACTTAAGTAATAAAGATTGGACTTTGCGACATCAAGAAACTAAGCTTTTAAATCCAGAAAATTTAGTTGAAAAACAGGCTCTAGAAAGATTAGAAAGACGTTGGTTAGGTAAAGAAATTCGACAAAGATCTAAAAAAAATCAAGTGGAAAATGCTTCAGAAGGAGGATTTATTTGGTGGAATGCCGATAAAGTTATTCTCAAAGATTTAGGTTGGGAGGTTCACACAGGGGTTCGTTTAGATTTAGAGCTTCACTCTTCAGGCATGGTATTAGTTGAACTTGATACTCATCATCGTTTTTACTCTCCTTGGACATTAGAACAATGGTTACAAACTTATTCTGATATTCCAATTAAGTGGGTACGAAATACCTATAATTTTCTTTCTTGGCAACTAGTTCGCACTAGTAATGAAAACCCTGAGCAAGTAATATTATCAACAGGAGCGAGTTTAGCAGATTATCATCGAAAATTAAACATACCTGCAACAGAAACTGAAATTAAGGATGCGAGGGTTGTTTATTTAGATAGCAAAAATCAAGAAATACCACATCTTTCTACTAGATTAAGACCTAGTATAACAATGGAAATTTTAAGCATTTTAAAAGAGAGAGGTTCAAACGAAGCTGCTAAAGTTTTTTCTCAAACTCGTCAATCTATTAAAAATCGCTTTAAAAAAGGGGAGAATACAGCTAAATGGTTGGCTCAAAAAATTTACGATGTTGAGCAAACAATAATTGATACTAGGATACAACCTCAAAAAGCAAAAGGCATTATTCTAAGGAGTAAATCCCCTATACTATTAACTAAATCATCAAAGGTTAATCGTCCGAACAAGAGTCTAGATGTAGGCTGTTATAGTGTTGGGGAAAAACAGTTTGGTTGCTTGGATTTAACAAACAGCGGTGGCTGGACAAAATTTATTAGCAATAAGCTAGAAAGTGTAGCCAAGAAAAGTGATGTAAATATTTTTCTAGAATCTGCAAAAAATAAACAGGATTTACCAAATGGTTCGTTAGCACGTAAACAATTCTGGCAGAGTTGGGCAAATCAAGGTACTCAAACTATTTTGGTTGTCACCCCCTGGTTAGAAAATACGGTAAAAGCTCAATTTCAAAGAGAAGCTTTAGAAGCTAATATTGCACTTCAATTTATGCAGCCTATGTTCAAAGACGAAGATTATCGCATTGCTAACATTGTTCTAGGTTTATTACTGAAAGCAAAATGGCAGCCAGTTGGATTAGAACCAATTCAAGATCGATACGCAGCAGAAGTAGTGATTGGTTTTGATGCGGGAACAAATAGACAAATGTATTACGGTACAAGTGCGTTTGCTGTTTTAGCCAACGGACAAAATTTAGGTTGGGAAATTCCTGAAGCGCAACGAGGAGAAACAATAAGTGGTCAAGCAGTCTGGCGTACTGTAAGTAATATTATTACTAGATTTCAGGCTCAAGAAAATAAAATGCCGAAACGTGTACTACTTCTACGAGATGGTCTTGTACAAGCTGACGAATTTTTAGAAACAGTTGCAGAGTTAGATAAAGCAAATATTGCTGTCGATGTTTTGGGAGTAAGAAAAAGTGGTGCAGGAAGAATGGCAATATTACCTGATCAGTCAGAATTTTTAACAGACGCATCATCTGGAACAGCGATCTTATCAGCTGATGGAGATACTTTTCGTATTGTTACTTCTGAAGCCAAGGCGGGAGGAAGCGCGCGTCCTTTGCAAGTAGTTAGAGATTATGGAGATGCGCCTTTAGAAATTTTAGCTCGTCAAATTGATAGATTATCTATGTTAAACCCGGCAAGTGCATATGCTTATAGTCGTCTTCCTTGCGTTATTCATTTTGCCGATAGAATGGCAAAATTGGTTCAGCGTTTAGGAGGAGTCGGGGTGTTACAAGGAGTCGATCGCCAGAAAATTATCTGTGCCTAATTTAATGTACAGCGATCGCCTTAGTTAAATATATAATCTTTAAGAGCGATCGCCTAATAGCTCAACTAGATCGATCCATTACTGATCATTCTTGAGCCAGCTAAAGTGAGCGCGAACATCTTTACCCACCTCTTCAATGGGATGTTCTGCTTCTAAACGGCGAGTAGCAGTAAACCCTGGCTTACCAGCTTGGTTTTCGAGGATAAAGTCACGGGCAAAATCTCCTTGCTGAATTTCTCGCAGAATCTGCCGCATTTCAGCGCGAGTATTTTCATTAATTATTCTCGGTCCACGAGTATAATCACCATATTCAGCCGTAGTAGAGATACTGTCGCGCATTTTAGCTAAACCGCCTTCCACAATCAGATCGACGATTAGTTTAACTTCATGCAAACATTCAAAGTAAGCCAATTCAGGCTGATAGCCAGCTTCTACGAGGGTTTCAAAGCCCGTTTTAATCAAGGCACTTAGACCACCACATAGGACTGCTTGTTCCCCAAACAAATCGGTTTCGGTTTCTTCTCTAAAAGAAGTTTCCAAAATACCTGCTCTAGTACCACCTACACCTTTAGCATAAGCCATAGCGCGATCGCGCGCCTGACCTGTGGCATCTTGATATACGGCAAACAGGCAGGGTACACCCTGTCCTTGAGTGTAAGTACGTCTAACTAAATGTCCTGGCCCTTTTGGCGCCACCATCATTACGTCTACTGACTTAGGAGGAACAATTTGACCAAAGTGAATATTGAACCCATGAGCAAACGCTAGCATTTTACCGTCGGTTAAATGGGGTGCAATCTCTTCGGTATATACTTTCTTTTGGACTTCATCTGGTAGCAAGATCATAATTAGATCTGCTGCTTTAGCTGCGTCTTCTACAGAATGAACGGTTAATCCATCTGCCTCTGCCTTAGCCTTTGACTTACTAGAAGGATATAAACCAACAACTACGTTTACGCCGCTATCTTTAAGATTAAGGGCATGAGCGTGTCCCTGAGAACCATAACCGATAATAGCTACTGTCTTATCTTTCAACAGGTCTAGATTGGCATCCTCGTCGTAATACATCCGCGCCATAAGAATTTCTCCAACATCGTTGAATCTTGCCTGATTATTATAGTTTTTTCTGCCAACCGAGAAAATATCATGAACGCCATAAACCCTATAGACAAAATCTATAGGTGTTCAACTAGATTTTTTTGATCACTAATCCAACAGACTAAAGAAGCAGCTTTAGCGATTTAAAGAATACTAAAACTAATTGGCACAGGCTACACAGGCTTCACTAGATTCTTTGAAGTCATCTTTTTGGACAGTGCGAATATAATAAACTGCTTTACAGCCTTCTTTCCATGCCATGATTAAGGTTTCAAAAATATCTTTGGCTTTGACTGCTCTTTCTGGTTGATCGGGAAAATATACTCCTTGATTAAGGTTAAACAATAATTCCATGGAAATGCCTGTATCAATCCACTGCTGCATGGTAGCAACGGCTTTAACGACAATTTTCTGATCGAGACTTTTATTTTCGCGATAGAACCAAAAACAATCTTCGATAAAGGGTGGAGCAATAGGTACAGTGCCTTTAGCCCACTTGTCGTAGAAAAACTTACTGTATGCAGGTAGGATACTTGCGGTACAACCCTGTACCAGAGAAGAAGAAGTATTAGGCGCGATCGCAGTAATATGTGAGTTACGAATCCCGTAGGTTTGAACATCTTCGGCTAACTGTACCCAGCGCTCTTTGTCTTGAGCAAGTGCCAAAATCTCATCTAAAGACTTAGAACCTAGTAGTTTGCCTTGACTCCATTCACTACCAGCAAAGGCAGCATAAGTACCACGTTCTTTGGCTAATTCCATCGAGGCGGCGGTACACCAGTAGCCAACTTCTTCAAACAGATGACTAATTTCCCCTAGGCTTTCATAAGTTAAATGGCGTTTTGCCAGCCAGTCAGCTAAACCCATACAGCCTACGCCGATTGTGCGGTACTTATCGTTATGGGTTTTGCTATCGGCAAAGGGAGGCTTAGTTATCTCAATCGTATTATCCAGAATTCTCACGGCTAATTGGGCAACATTAGCTATTTCCGACTTTTCCAGGTTAGCTAAATTGAGCGAGACTAAATTACAGCAGTGCGCCTCTAACCCTGGCTTAACGTTGCTAAAGCTCTCACAACAGAGATTTACCCCAGGGATATAACCTTCATGCTTGTTGGGATTTGCCCGATTGATTGTATCCTTAAACGCCAGATAGGGCATTCCTGTCTCTACCTGACTCCGCATAATGTGTTTAAACAATTCGCGAGCATCTACCTGCTTGTAGAGAGTAATTTTATTACCCATCTCGGCTTCAATTTGAGCATAAGCAGCTTCAAAGTTTTCGCCCCAAAGTTCTGCTAACTCAATACCAAGTTTTTCTTTTACTTCATAGGGATCTATCAACGTCCACTTTTCGCATCGCTCGACTCGACGCATAAATTCGTCGACGATTACTAATTGAGGAAAGACATCATAGGCTTTGCGACGGCGATCGCCATTTTCTGCCTGCATCTCCAAAAACTCAGGTACATCGAGATGCCAAATATCTAAACCAACCGTCACTGCCCCAGCCCTACGTCCACCTTGATTAACGGCGATCGCCGTATCATTCAGCAACTTGATCCAGGGAATAACGCCGCCAGAAGCATTATCTTTGCCCATTACCCAACTACCAGTAGCACGGATTCGGCTTACGTTTACGCCAACGCCACCACCATTCTTAGAAATTCTGGCGGCATTGGTAATTTCGGCAAAAATGCTTTCTAAATTATCGTCCATGCCAATAATAAAACAGCTACTTAAAGAGCCGTTTGGCACTCTTAAGTTAGCCAAAATCGGCGTGGCTAAAGAAATTTTTCGTTGTGCGATCGCTTCATAAAAAGATCTAGCTACATTCAACCTAACTTCAGGCTTTTCATTAGCAGCAAGCAACAAAGCACAGGTGAGATAAGCCTCTTGAGGCAGTTCATCGGTTAACAAATAACGCTTAGTTAACAGTACCGCCCCAGCGTAATCATAATCTTTATCCCAATCAGCATTAATCCAGGTTCCTGCTTCAGTTAGTTCAGCCCTAGAGTATTTTAAAATATGGCGATCGTAACGTTGGGCATTGATCTGAAATTTCACTGCTGCGGGGTAGTTTCCATAGCCAAATCCCCGACTTACCTGAGTATCTTTCCACAGATTCCAGATATGTAGTCTTCCCGCTACATAACGCCACGCTGGTTCATCAGGGCTACACATTCCCAAAGCACAGTCGATTAAATTATCCTGAATATCTCTAGTGGTGACACCATTGCGTAACCTAGTGGTTAAACCAGCTTCTAGGGTAATTGGATTAACATTTTGTTCGCTACAGGCCCATTCAACTACAGACCGAATTTTGGTTATATTGAGGGGGGTGAGTGAACCATCTCGTCTGACTACCTGGATCATTGCCGATGAAGAACCAAGTTGAGGCAATACGCTACCTAAACTATTAGGATTAGCGATCGGCTGCTGGTTAAGTCCAGTTGAAGCTTTTGGCTCGGAATTGGCTGTTGAGCTGCTGGTTAACGGGAAGGTTGGCTGCATATACTCTCAGGCTGAAAAGTTTTTTTTACTAGTCTGTCTACTATAGCTCAACTTTTACCACATATAGCGTTTTATAAACGAACCTTAGCTCGTATTACTCTATATGTGGTTTTTTACTTTATCAGGAGAACGAAATGGTTTTCGCTCCGAAGATGCTATCACAACTGAGCCATAATTAACGGTCATCCAAGATGATGAGCCTGATTTACACTAAGTTATCTGTAATTTTGAATTTCCACTGGTGAAGAGTGAATAGTATAATTTTTAGAATATTCTTGGCACATAGCAAAAATTAATTAATTACAGAGTGAATAATCAACCCAATGAAGTTTATCTAAATCACCCTACTTTCGGACTTCTCTACAGAATATGTCTATTAAAAGATAATCAAGAATTATTTACTACCCTGTACGCCCAACGTCTGTTTTTTACCGTAACTACTAGTAGCGAGTCTTTTTCTTTTGAACCTATTAGCAGGACAGATGCTCGTATGTTAGTGGAAAGTTTGCTACGAAGATTATTATTAGATCGAGAAGCAGAAAAACATCGACAACTACAGGCTATTTATCAACGTACTTTTCTCTAGTTTCTATCTCCAATTCAAAGATTAACTTAATGGCAGGCTATATTACGCAGCAAATTAACACAATTAAGCAGCAAATCCCCCAAAATGTTGAGTTAATCGCAATTACTAAACAAGTTGGCATTGAAGCAATGCGAGAAGCTTATGCAGCAGGAATCAAAAACTTTGGGGAAAATCGCCTGCAAGAAGCTTTAATCAAACAAGAACAACTACAAGATTTAACGGATATTAGCTGGCATTTTATTGGACATATTCAAAAAAACAAAGCGAGAAAAATCATTGAAAATTTTGACTGGATTCATTCAGTAGATAATCTGGCTTTGGCGCAAAGATTAAACAAGCTGGCGGAAGAATTAAACCGCATACCTAAAGTTTTTTTACAGACAAAGATTTTATCAGACCCGAATAAGTATGGCTGGCAAGTTGCTGAGTTGTTACAAGATTTAGAGCAATTGAATCAAGATCAATATCTCAAAATTCAGGGTTTGATGACAATTTTGCCTTTAGGATTATCTGCCGCACAGACTCTAAGTGCATTTCAAGAAATTCAGGAATTAGCAACAATAATCAAACAGAAAAACTACTCCAACTTAAGCATGGAACACTTATCCATGGGGATGTCTGGTGATTACCAACTGGCAATCAAAGCAGGTGCTACCATGATCCGCCTGGGTAGAATTATTTTTGGCGAACGAGAACTATAAGTCTAGAAAAAATTGCCATGAATTGAGTCTGATTAACTTAATCCTAGTAGGTGCGATCGCTTTCTTTTCTATCTGTTTCACAATTCATTTGCCAAACTGCTAATCTCTCTTGAGTTCCTGCTCTAGGTACTTTTTTCCCTGAGAATTACCTAAAACTATTTTGAGCAGTATTGTAAAGAATTTCAAATAAAAATAAAGATAAGCAAAGATAAATCAATAAATACATTTTACCGAACCTGCCATTTGGGGTTATGTAGAGTAGAATTAAGTCGCCAAACAAAATAATTCTTTGAATACAGCCACTTTCTCACTAAATTTTGAGAATGAAACTGAATAGTTGAGCTAATATTTAAAACTTAGGACTAACAAAAGATAACTCATAAAAACAAGTTGTCTCAAAAAAATAGTTTTTTATTAGATTAACAAGTGACCTTGCTTAGTCAGAAAAGCTTTAGCCGCATCTGCACCTAAAGGAAGGCGCGAGTCCTAACTAAACAGTAATTTAAAGAAATATGGTACTAGCTAATTAAAGTCGTAAATTAATGGGAATTGCCAGCAATATGTTTGATACAATAAAAGAATTTTTTGGAATTGAGCCTGAATACGAGAACGGAGATCCCGATTACGTAGAATACGATCCAGCTCAGGAAGAAATGGATGCTCAAGCCTTTCTTAATTCGCCGACAGCTCACAGTCAACCAGAACTTACTCAAGTATCATCTTCCAGCAATCAGAAAACTAACCGCAAAGAAATGAAGCTAAATAATGTGATCGGTATGCCAGGATTAGCCAACGGAAACTCAGAAGTAGTAGTTATCGAACCCCATTCTTTTGAAGAGATGCCTCAGGTTATTCTAGCGTTACGCGAACGTAAGTCAGTAGTATTGAACCTGAATGTCATGAACCCAGAAGAAGCTCAAAGAGCCGTTGATTTTATTGCTGGTGGTACTTATGCCATGGATGGTCATCAGGAGAGAGTTGGTGAAAGCATCTTTTTGTTTACTCCCAGCTCGGTTAAAGTTAGTAGTCTTTCAGGAATTTTGAAAGATGTACACACTCCAGAAACTCATGTGCGTCGATCTATGCCTGCTCCCGATGCTTGGGGACAACAGCCCAACGTAGCAGCTCAGTAAGTTCAATGAATCAGTAGTATTATTAGATGATGAAATCTAATAGTATTTGTCTCAGTATCATTGGTGGCGGGATAATGGCAGAAGCTATCGTATCCCGCCTTTTACAGCAACAAATTTTTGCTGCTAATACCGTATTGGTTAGCGAACCTAGAGCAGAAAGAAGAGATTTTTTAGCCCAAAAATATCAAGTTGAAGTTACGGCAGACAATCAGACTGCCATATCTGCTGCGGAAATACTATTACTTGCAGTTAAGCCTCAAGAATTTAATTCAGTAGTCGCTGACATTACTCCCAAGATTAACAGCACCGTTATTTCGATTTTGGCAGGAGTAACTATAGATAAACTAGAAGCAGCTTTTCCGCAGCAGCCAGTAATTCGCGTTATGCCCAATACTCCCGCTACAGTAGGTGCAGGGATGAGCGCGATCGCCTTAGGAACATACGCTAAAGAGCAACACCTTGAACAAGCTAAATCTATCTTTGCCGTTGTTGGGGAAGTAGTAGAAGTCCCAGAATCTTCTATCGATGCCGTTACGGGATTATCAGGCTCGGGGCCTGCTTTTGTGGCACTGGCAATTGAGGCGTTGGCAGATGGTGGTGTAGCTTCAGGATTACCCAGAGCGATCGCACTTCAGCTAGCAACCCAAACAGTATTAGGCACAGCAATCTTAATTAAAGAAACTCAAATACACCCAGGAGTTCTTAAAGATCGGGTGACAAGTCCTGGTGGAACAACGATCGCCGGAGTTGCTAAATTAGAAAGTGCAGGATTTCGCTCGGCGTTAATTGAGGCGGTCAAAACTGCTACGGCAAGAGCTAAGGAACTAGGTAATTAGATAGAGTAATTGGTAATAAGCAACAAAGTAAGTTACTGGGGAAAATATTTGGTGATTGAGGATTAAACATGATTACAGGTGACAAGTTGAATTCTTTACCCGAACCTCCTGGTGAGCAGGGATTACCTTTTATTGGCGAGACGATCGCTTTTTTAACTGATCCAGATTTTAATCAGAAACGGAATACTAAATACGGTAAGGTTTATCAAACTAGCATCTTTGGTAGTCCCACGGTGATAATGATCGGTTCAGAAGCTAATACTTTTTTATTCCGCCATGAGAATAAATATGTAGTTTCTACTTGGCCTAAAAGTACCAGGATTTTATTAGGTAAAAACTCTTTAGCAGTTAACAATGGCAGCTTTCATACTTCGCGACGGAAGCTACTGTATAATGCCTTTCAGCCTAGAGCTTTAGCTAGCTATATTCCCACAATGGAACAGATTACAAATAATTATCTGCACCAGTGGGAAAAGACAGGTATGCTGACTTGGTATCCACAATTACGGAACTATACCTTTGATATTGCCAGTAATTTATTTGTCAGTAACGATGGTGGTTCACAAACTTCTATCGGACACTATTTTGAAGTTTGGTGCGGGGGTTTGTTTACGATTCCCATTGACTTACCCTGGACTAAATTTGGCAAGGCGTTAAAAGCGCGTCGGCAGTTATTAGAACATCTAGAACAGATTATTCTTAAACGTCAGCAGGCTGACAATCCTGGAGAAGATGCTTTGGGGTTGTTGATTCAAGCTGAAGATGAAGATGGGAATAGTCTTAGTTTAGAAGAATTAAAAGATCAGATATTGTTACTGTTGTTTGCAGGACACGAAACCTTAACTAGTGCGATCGCCTCTTTTTGTCTTTTAACCGCACAGCATCCCGATGTCATGCAGCGTTTAAGAGAAGAACAAGATCGCTTAAATATAACTAATACTCCTACTCTAGAAGATCTAAAAAACATGATCTATCTCGAACAGGTATTGAAAGAAGTCATGCGCCTAATTCCCCCCGTGGGTGGTGGCTTTAGGGAAGCGGTAGAAACTTTTGAATTTGCTGGCTATCGTATTCCCAAGGGATGGAATATTCAATATCAAATTGCTCAAACTCATCAAGATGAGGAACTTTATCCCAAAAGCGATCGCTTCGATCCAGACAGATTTGCTCCAGATCGACCAGCAGATAAGCAAGCCAGCTTTGGTTATATTCCCTTTGGTGGCGGCTTGCGGGAATGTATCGGTAAAGAGTTTGCCCGTTTAGAAATGCGCCTGTTTGCTTCTAAGCTATTGCAAAATTATCAATGGGAACTATTGCCAAAGCAAAACTTAGGTTTAGTTACTGTCCCTACTCCCCATCCCCGCGATGGTTTAAAGGTTAATTTTAGTTGCCGATAAACCAGTTCTATAAGTCAAATATCTTACGAGATCAGCAATCAGGTTTTTTCTAGCGATCGCACTAATTTACCTAGTAATTTTTTATTGTAGGAGTTATTGAGTTAGCTTAATTTTACTGCGATCTCTCATTTTATATGCTTGCTCATCTGAACAGTTATACAAAAAATATTTACACTAACAGTATAAAAAATTAGTTGATAATTGTGCAATCACGATCTTAGAGAAAGCTTATCTTTGAATAATCTGTGATTTAAATCATTTCATAATCATAAAATTAATAATAGTATAAAAACGTAAATCATGATTTTTATATATACTATGATTAATAATAAAAAAAATTACTATAAACATGGCTATTTCACAACTATTTCTATTGCAGGATTGATAAATTGTTTTGCTATTTATCCTGTTTTTAGCCAACCAAAAAACTGCTATAATTATTGGATTAATCCTAATACAGGGATAACAGAATGTTTTGGAAATTTCGATGAATCTAATCACGTTACTCCAAAATTAGAACCTTCAGAACTTGAAATAAATAATTCAAGTGAAATATTATCTGAAAGTGTATTAGTCGATTTTAAAGGACAGAATGTTGAATCTGTCAGAGAAATCCTTGTTGCTCAAGGATTTAAAGTTATAGTTTCTGAAAAGTTAGAAGAAAATCTAGCTTCTGGAAAAATCATAAAACAATATCCTAATCCTGGCACAACTCTAAATAAAGGTAGCGTTGTGAAATTAGTTGTTGCTAAAGCACCTGTTTACTCTATTAAAGGTAGTTTTGCTCTTACTGATTCAGAAAGAGTTCAACTATCATCGGGTAAGAGTTGTCATGGGACAGGTGGATATGATGATGTAAGAGGAAATTTACCTATCACTATTAAAGATGGATCTGGCAAGATTTTGGCAACAGGACAAAGTGAAAGTGGTTTGTATAGCGTCTACTCATCTGCTTGTGTTTTTGAATTCGAGGTAGGTGGCATACCAAAAAGCGATTTTTACACTATTGAAGTAATTGGGGAACAAAGAGGCAAGTTGCATTTTTCATTTGATGAAATGACAAAGAAAAGATGGAATGTATCATTATCTTTAGGAAACTAATTTCTCTGAAGTCTTTTTGATTGTCTATTTATTTAGTTAAATAGTAATGTGCAGGGATATCCCATCACCATTAAAAATAAAATTGCCATCCAAAAAATAACAAAAGAAGCTGAAAGATAACTCATCATCTTACTAACAGATGGTTTCTCTAAAACCAGATAGTCATGAACTCCCAGCCGACTTTGACCATAATCTGAAAGTGATTGTTTAACGGCAAAGTAAGTCATTTTTCTATCAGCCGAAAATAAATCAATTTCCTGGCTGATTTCTTTTTCTAACTGAGCTACTTTATTTTCCCATCTGGATTGCCAATATTTACTACCTAAATTTACACAGACCCATAAATACGAGATAACTATTCTCAAAGCTGCAAAAGGTATTCGGAAATCTGTAGATATTTTTGAAAATGTTCCAACTGCAATAGCTGTATTTAATACAAGAAAGTAATTTGACCTTTGCCAAAATAATTTAATTTCAAAGTTTCGAGTCTCAATTGCTATTTTGTAAAGTTCTTTTGCTTCAATATGGCTCATGCTAATTTAATTTAACTCTTCTTTACATAGTGTTCCCTATTACTTAAAACAATTAAAGTTACCTATAAAAACGCGATCTAAGCAAGTCGTCATGAACGTAGGACAAACGCATTTAAATTTCAGAAATCAAACATATTCAAGGCTTAAAGCAAACTCTGTAAGAAACTAAAAATAAAGAGTTCAAAAAAAGTAAAGTCGAAAATTACAAAATCAGATAAAGGTGCATCGAGATCTATATCGAGATCGGCAACTAAAGATTGAACTCTTTCTAAAGTTTGTGTCGCAATGGGTTGTATTTGTTGTGAATTTTTTTCCATGTCTTGAGCG
Organism: Myxosarcina sp. GA_180221_E-2-1-MAG-40_15; assembly: GCA_020692205.1. Taxonomy (GTDB): domain Bacteria; phylum Cyanobacteriota; class Cyanobacteriia; order Cyanobacteriales; family Xenococcaceae; genus Waterburya. The sequence continues at coordinate 22,499 of JAIMKV010000006.1, read as the reverse complement.
AGAAAATCGAGAAATTTGCTTAATACTGGATCTTCCTCGAATACTTCGCTGCGGGTAATAGTTACTGTTCCATCCGAGTTAATAACGTAAGCAATTTTATCTTTCTTGCTTAAACCTAAAGTTTTTCTGACTATATCTGGAATGGTGGTTTGTTATCTATCAGTTAGACTAGATTCTGCTTGCAATATTTCACTCATGGTCTATTTTATTTTTTCAGAACTAAATCAATTTTAGCTCAATAAGTAATGCAATTGCATTGTGACAGCGATCGCATCACCTAAAAAAATAATCGCATCAAAAATTAGCCGTAGGGTTGGCATCTCAATAAATAATGTAGTGTTTGAATTGAGTAGTTGCGATTACGCTGCGCGTAGCCCTAGGCATCGCAATTAAGTTAGTCAATATATTATTTAGGATAGCATTACTCATAGATTGAAGGCGATCGCACAGCTAGCCGTCCTAAAGGAAGACGCGCGACGCGCGACACGAAGTTAGTACCACAAGGGTATAACATCCTTTAGGAAAGCTAGTCATGCACGGGAAGCCAGTGTGATGCGAAGCGAATCCTTATAGATAGTGCTTACCGAAATATTTAGATCTGGTTGTCCACACTCAATATTCAAGCTAAAGTCTGTCAAAATAAAATCAATCAATTAATTCAATTTGGAAACTAACAGATGAATTTTTCTCTTTCTTCCCTGTATAATTGGTATCGCAACGCAATTCGCCATCCTAAATATCGCTGGTGGGTAATCCTAGGGACAATAATCTATCTTATTAGTCCTATTGATATTGCACCTGATTTTATCCCGATTATCGGTCAGATTGATGACGTGATGTTGGCAGGCTTGCTATTTACAGAATTGTCGCAAATGATGATTGCTAAGCTACAAACTCGCCAAGAAAACAAAAATGTCGCTACAGAAAACCCTAGTAGTGAAACCGTTGATGTAGACGCTGAAACGATAGCTACTAGCTAAAAATCATTTTGGTCTAAATTTATTTATACTTCTAGATTCTATTGGATTTGATGTCGTTGAGGATTACATAATGCTTAGAGCGCGTTCTCTTATTAGTGATCGCGCTAGTTTCTGGCTCAGATCTAGAGGGTTCTAAACACCAACAGTTTAGGCAATTAAGTAAGATATTGCCGAATAGGAGATAGAAATACTAATGATTAGCACCAGAGCTACGGTTAAGGCAGCTTTAGCTTCAGTTATATTCAGTATTTGAGTATAGCTAGCTTGTAAAGTCATGGTGCTATAAGAGCATCCCAAAAGTACTAGGGGAATCATTAATGACAAAGCTGACCTGGGAATAAATCCAATTAACACAGCCGAAAACGCCCAAGGAGCGATCGCCACCCCAGCGATAAAAATATCAACTGCTAAATTTCCTCGATAATGCCAGAGGCAACGCGCTATAATGGCGATAAAAATCAAAGTTATAAACGGAATCAAGCCAATTAAGAACAACTGCCATACGGGCAAGGATAATGGCAAGCCAGTCATGATGTAACCCGATGCAAAACAAAGACTGGAAACCAGACCATAAATCAATCCCACCTCGGTTAACTGTTGATTTTCTAAACGAGAAAAGGCTGGTAACAGACCGCCTCCAGGATTAAAAAAAGAAAGACCTAATGTCGTCAAAAAATCATAGACGACATTGCCTTTGTGTCTGATAAATTTATTCTTAGTTAACTCACTGACTGTTTTCTTAGTTCGACGATAAGCATCAAAGTTTTTTTGTCGCCGAAAAAGTTCTGCTGCCCTAGTTAAATCATCTACAGCCGAAGCCATGCTCTGTAATTCTTTGTAGGCTAGTCCGCGATAATAATGTGCTTGAGGATAATTTTTGTCTTGAGCGATCGCCAAATTATAAGAGTCAATTGCTGGCTGAGTATAACCAAGACTGTAGCGCGCTCTGCCCTGATAATAATGAGCTTTTGCTACGGTAGGGTCGATCGCAAATACTTCATAGCAATCATTTAATACGCCCTGATTATCTCCCATTTTGTAGCGCATTTCGCATCTTTTCAAATAAGCATCGACAAACTTGGGATTAAGCTTAATTGCCTCGCTATAATCATCAATCGCCTGTCGATATTCTTTGGTTTGGGCGCGTAGTATACCTCGATTATAGAAGTCCTGTGCTGTTTTAGGAGTAGCCGTAGCTCTTGAAGCATTGTATTGGGTAGAACTTGCTTTCGATCCAGGTTGTTGCAGAGGAATACGACGATCATAACGACGACGTTTAATGGTGTCAGATAAGACATCATAAGCCTGAGAAATTTGTTTGAATCTTTCCGCCGAAATTGGATCATTAGGATTTAAGTCAGGATGATATTGACGTGCTAAACGACGAAAAGCCAACTTAATTTCTTTTCCACTTGCGTTTTGGGGTACACCCAAAATTAAATAATAATTTTCCGCGTAATTCTCCGCCCTTGCCATTGATTTATACTATTTTCTCTTATCGCCCATGATTATAGTTTATGACACAGCGTCAAAGGTATTTTCAGTCAGCCTAGGCACCGCCTTCCGCGGTCAAAAAAATATCTAGCAGAACTAGTTTGAAACAAGGTTTAAAAAAACATTGCATACTACCAATATGTTCTTTAAAATATTAAGTGTAAATACAGATAAAGTATAAAAATCAATGTATACTCCCAAACGTTTAATTGAAGCTATCTGCTGAGATTTGGTCACACGGAAATCGCTAGAGTATACTATTGAGGCTCTGTTTTATAGATATGGTAGTTGAACGCTGATAGTGGTTATAGCCAAGGCAGCTCGCTCAAAATCAAAATATTTACGTATTTACTATTAGCTAATTTCTCTAAACTATATATTTAATGCTATATGCAAACTTTTTTAATTGTCTGGATTGGACAGGTTGTTTCTTTACTAGGCAGTAAACTAACCGAGTTCGCTTTAGGATTTTGGATTTTAGACCAGACTTATCAAGATACGGGAACAATTACTCAATTTGCCCTGACTATCTTGTTTATGTATCTCCCTAAGGTGATCATTTCTCCGATTGCTGGAGTATTGATAGATCGCTGGAATCGCCGCTCAGCAATGATTATGAGCGATTTAGGAACGGGGATGGTTACCTTAACAATTTTTGCTTTAGTGTGGTCTAATAACTTAGCAATTTGGCATATATATTTGGCTCTCATCGCTTCATCAAGCCTGAATGCTTTTCAACAGCCAGCCTATACCGCAGCAGTCGCTCAATTAGTGCCGCTTAATAATTTGAGTCGAGCAAATGGTATGGTGCAAGCTTCTTTTGCGATCGCCAAAATCGCCGCTCCAGCGATTGCGGGGTTGCTTTTAAATCATTTTGGGTTGCGAGCAATTTTATTGATTGATATTACTACCTTTATCATTGCCATTATTACCTTAATTAGCGTTAAGTTTCCCGACTTTAAACGATACACCAGAGCCAAAAGAAAAGTTGTTAATCAAGTAGTTACAGATGCAATTGCTGGCTGGAATTATATTGTACTCAGACCTGGGTTGATCCGTTTAGTCTGTTTTATAGCCATTAGTTACTTTACTATGGGCATGCTAGAGGTTGTTTTATGGCCTTTGCTATATCAACCAGGCTCAACTGAGCAGTTAGGCTTGATTCTGTCGGTGGGTGGTTGTGGAATGCTTCTCGGTAGCGTCTTGATGAGCCTGTGGTCAGGACCGCATAACCGAGTTAAAGCAATTATTGGTTTTGTTGGGTTTCAGGGGTTAATTGTGTTGATCGGCGGTTTAAAAATTTCCCCAGTTATTTTAGCAGTTGGTATTTTTGGCTATCTGTTCTCTCAACCGATTATTGTTAGCTGCAATCAAGCAATTTGGCAGAGTAAAGTTCCCAGTCGTCTTCAGGGAAGAGTATTTGCCCTCCAGCAAACCCTAGAGCGATCGCTGGCTATTTGTGCTTACTTACTGGCAGGGCCTGTGGTAGATAACGTTTTAAACCCACTGATGGCTGAAGGTGGCATCATGGCTCAAATGATTGGCAAGATTATTAATACAGGTATGGGGCAAGGCGTTACTTTGTTGCTGGTTTTATTAGGCATAATTAATTTGATGGTAGTGGCGATCGCCTATCGCGAACCACGTCTGCGCTATCTAGAACAGGAATTACCCGATCGCAATAAGTTGAAGCAGATTGAAACTACCACGGCTTAAAACACTTTAACCGCTTCGCGGTTAGTTATTAGCTTTTGGGTCAAAGTCCCCTCTTCTAGCTTAGAAAGATCAAGAGTTTAATTTAGATGGGATATTTATCCCAAATTAATTTGGCTCAGGAGCGATAATCTTCTAACAATTGTGGTAGATAATCATAGCCATCAACGCCAATTAGAGCGATAATTTGCGATCGCTGTTGTCCCAAGATCTTGTTAAATTCAGTGCCGATCTGCCCTTGAATAATTGAGAGTAAACCTGCTACCTGTCGCCACTCAATAGAATTAATTTGATTTAGTAGATACATTCCTAAACTGCCGTAAGTAATGGCTGCGGCTCGATCTTCAATGCTGTAATAGGCTTCTGCTAGATAAGAAAAGCTCAATCCTTGAAGATAGACATCTCTAGAATACTGGGCTAATTCTGCCCCTTTAGTCAAAGAAGCGATCGCAGCAGTAGGCTGTTCTAAGATCACATAAGCAATACCCAAACTGCTGTAGCCAAAAGATTGACTCTGAGAATCTCCTTGCTTCTTCGCCAGCTCAACTCCTTGTTCAAGATAACGGATCGCTTCACTATAGCTTTCTGCTGCCATACTATCTAGCTCGCGGGCTGCAAATACCTGAGCATAGCCTAAGTTGACCGAAGCGTTTGCTTCGCCCAACTTATCGCCTACCTGACGGGCAGCAATTAAGGCTCTCTGGCTATAGTTTATTGCTTCGCTATAGTTTTTTAGGTTGACGTTAGTACGACTGAGATGATTGAGGTTGGCAATCTCGCAATAGTAATCATTGGCATCAATCGCAATTTCTAACGCTTCTTGATGAAATATAATCGCTTTGTCATAAGCTCCCGCAGTCCGCTGAGAATAGCCTAATAAAGTTAAGATCCGAGCTTTTTCTTCTGTGCCTTCCACCTGTTTGAGAGGTTCATCAAAGTAATCTAGAGTATCTTGCAAATATTCACCCGAAAAAGAAGCAAACACACCGCTATAGAGAGGAAAATCTTCTCGTTGAGCAAAGGTACGTAAAATTTGCAGCATGAGTAAAAAACAACCATCAGCCAAAGCAGGTTTGCTATTTTCAAATGCTTGCCATAGTTCGCACCAGATAGAGGCAAAAGTCAACAGAGTACTATATGATAATTCTTTGCCAAACTTAGAGTTATAGGGCTGCTGATCGAACCAGGTGACCAAACCTCGCTGAAGATATTGCAGCAGAATTGCTAACTCAATCCAGGCTCTTAGTTCCAAATTGTTTGCCATTCTCGCAAAAGCTAAGGCTGACTGTTGTTGAGCTAAGGTTTGAAATAGCTGTTTGGGCAAGGTGCTATGAACTTTCTGCGCCCAGATACGCCAAGGATTTGGCTTTTCAGCACCAAAACCCGAGAAATTACTCGACGAACCATACATCCAACTGACTAAATCCTCTTCTAAAGCAGTAAAAGACTTTAAGCCTGCGGTAATGCCATCAGCTAATTGTTGCCAATCTTGGGCTAGTTGAGCGTTTTGTTGAGTTTTGGCAGCAGTTTTCAACCCCTGGGCTAATTTAGCTAATTGATCGATGCTCAAGGGGTTGTCTTGGTTGGGATCTAGCACGTCTACAGTTCTTAAGAAATAGTCTTCGGGTTCGCCAGCTAAAATAATTTGGGCAGTTTCAGAGATCTCGGCATCTACTTGGTTTTCTTCTTGCCAACGCTCCCACTGCTTTTCGATAGTTTGTAACGCTCTTAGAACTCGTGCTGCTTTCAGTTTGGTTTCTAACTGTGCTTTAGCTGCTTCAAGGCGTTGATTAAGACAGCGTTCTAATATTTCTCCCGTGCCAATATCTACTTTTTCCACTAGTATTCTATAGACTCGCTCTACAGAACTAATTTTTCCCTGAAGAGTAAGCTCAACGATTTCATCTATGAGGGCAAAGTAGCGATCGCTTAATGATTCAGACACAATGAGTATTTTACTGGGAGAAAAAAATATTATACCTTTTTAGGATTCAACACTGAATTAACAGTAATCAAGGACTAAGATTTGATCGCCAGGTAAAGTAGAAAAGACACAGATTGCTTGCCACTTAACTAAAGGACACTAGTTCAATGTCAAGATGAGCCATATAATTGATCGTTATTGCCAAATTATCGGCTAGAAATGACCAAAGACAAGATAAAGCTGTTTATTGTCGATCACGACTCTATCTTTCGTTTGGGTTTGCGAACCGCGATCGCACAATATGCCGATTTTGAGATTGTCGGCGAAGGAAACATTAGCAACAATACCTTACGGGAACTGACTCAGGGCTTAATTCTTAATGTCTTAGTTATTGGGATTAGCTCTTATTCTGCTGATTCAGAAATTTCTAGTTTAGAATTTTGCCAACAGTTAAGACAGCTATATCCCCAGCTACCGCTATTTTTGCTGACTCCTAGTTTTTCAGCGAAACAATTAGTCAAGCTCAAGTCTTGGGGGATAAGAGGTTTTTGCGATCGCGGAGCTGGTATTAATACCGTCATTGAAGGTTTGCATTCTGTCGCTTACGGTAATACTTATTGGCCAATTAACCACTCTTCACCTAAGCTCTGGCAAAAAGCACTATCTCGGATTAGTAAGTCGGGAAGATTAGAGCTAGAAGAAACGCTACAAAGCATTGACGAACAACTAGCCAATCCTAATTTATCTGATTGGGAACGAGTATTTTTAGTGGGGCGTAGACGAGAGTTATTAACTGCTCGTTGGTTATCTAATCGTCTAGTTGCCGAGGAAATAACTTTAACTGAGGAGCAATCGACAATTGAACCAAAGGCTGGGGGTAAACTAGCACTCACTCCGCCTACACAATTAGCCTCTCTGCCAGTTTTTGCCGACACAGCAAATAAGACTATATTTGAACGGGTGGTAACAGATATTCAACTTGGTTTAACTAACAGAACCAGTATACCTTTAGAAATCGACATTCTTCAGCCACAGATCCAGAAGAGTTTATGCCATCTGATCTTAAAGCGGCTCAGCGAAACTGTTGCTCAAGTTCCCATTGCCGATACTTTAGACCAAAATTATACTGCTTATTTAACAGCTTTATGGTCCTGGAGTATTAACTATTTTTTTACCCAACATTATGGTCAATTAACTGTAGAAGAAGAACAGCAGTTGACAACATTATCGGCACAGGAATTTACGGCGGTTGAGCAAAATATTTTTAACTATATTTATGGCATTCCTGAACTAGTTGACTACCTATTAGGAAAACCTGGTTTAGCTGTAGACAATATTGTTTATCAGTCTGATGAGCCAGAAGCGATCGCCAGGATCGAATTTTTGCTCCACAATTTGATTATTCACCTGGCTAACGGCGTAATGCAGCTGATGCTCAATAATTTTTATGATCTAGAAGTCTTCAAATATAAGCTCTATAAATCTGAATATCGAAGCGATCGCGAATTAGCTCGTTTTCGTAACCAACTATCTTGGAAATATCGTCAGGAAATATATTTTACCCATCCCCAAAATATTTTTGAAAGCCGTCATCGACTATTTGTTTTAACTAATGGTGTAGTTAGAACTATGTATGTGTATGCTCCTCGCAAAGCCGAATTAGAGGAACTTACGGGTATACCTTGGCTGTCAACAATAGTGATTGAAACCCGTGATGCGATCGCACCCTTGGTACGCAAATTTATTGCCTTAGCTGGTAGTGGAGTAGTATTTGTTTTGACTCAGGTGGTTGGGAAAGGTTTGGGGTTAGTTGGAAAGGGAATCATTCAAGGAATTGGTAGCACGATTAAAGATGTTCCTTACAACAAAAACAAAAGAAAACCCTAATCTCAACTATCTGGAGACAGGGTTTGAACAGTTGAATCAGTTGATGTTGCTCAAATAAACTTAGAGTAGCTAAAAATTATGGCTCATCACGATTGGAGTTAGAATCGCGTTCCAATAAATCTTCTAGAAATTGAAATGAAATATCATCTCCTTCTTCGCTTGATTCGGAAGCTCTTTCTTGGTTGCTATCTTCTAAAACCGAGTCAAGATTGTCAGTGTTGAGAGTGTCTAGCCACTCTGAAATATTGTCAGTAGTTTGATTTTGATTAGGAGTTTCCAAACTATCTAACCATTCTGAGATATTATTCATATCATTAGATTTGTCGTCCGACAAACTAGTAATCTCAGCCGTGCTGTTGCTTAATAGATCAAACGATAAGCTGTCTGCCGATTCTGATTCATCAAAACCTAAATCATCTAAATCAATATCTTGATCCTGAGTTGTTGTATTCAAATCATCAATATAATTATTAGTCGAACTAGTTTCAAGCTCATCGAGAGTAATTTCGTTTAAATCAAAATCTGTAGCGTTATCCTGCTCATCAAAGGTAAATTGTTCTAGATCGAAATCGCTTGTGGAACTAGTTTCAGCATCAACAACAGTTTCATCTAAACCAAAATCTGTAGCGTTATCCTGCTCATCAAAGGTAATTTCTTCTAGGGTGGCGTTGAAGGCATCATCCTGCTCATCTAAGCTAAATTGTTCTAGAGTGGCGTTGAAAGAATTATCTTGCTCATCTAAGCTAAATTGTTCTAGATTGAAATCGCTTGTGGAACTAGTTTCAGCATCAACAACAGTTTCATCTAAACCAAAATCTGTAGCGTTATCTGCATCATCAAAGGTAATTTCTTCCAGAGTACTGTCGTCTTGACTACCAGAAATAGCCTCAATATCCGCATCAGCGATAACATGATCACTAAACTCATTCCGAGTAGTTTCTAGAGAAGTATTAATCTCATCTACTTCTGAAAAATCGTCCGATTGCTCAGTGTCTTGTCCTCGATTAAAAAATCCTGATACTGCTGCGCCACCTAAAGCTGCTGTACTTTCTGTCTGGATAGTGCGATCGCCGATGTTTGAGCCAAAATCTGCCTCAGTAGCCGTGTCTTCATCATCAAATAGGTCAAGGTCTAGTTCAGGGCTAGTTGAGTCTATGTCATCTGAAACTGTTTCAGGAGTAACGTCTATACCAGTGAAGGTATTTATCTCTGATTCAACAGAAGGTGTTCTTGTCGTTTCTTCATCTAGAACAAAGTCTCCTCTAAACTCTCTAACAATATTGGTTTCAGGTACTTGCTCGGCTTCATTAACTGCATCAGATTCAATTTCGCTCAAATTTTGGTCAGCTAGATCTATTGTTTGAGAATTAGTCTGCGGTGGGAAGTCGTCTATATCTGTTGGAAAGTCTGCTATATTGTCATTCTCTACTACAGGATTGCTTGTCATCTCATCTGTAGAGGTTTCTCGAATGCTAAATAATTCTGAAGCTACTGTCGCACCTCCTGCCTCGTCGTCAGCATCAGTTTGTAGTTGGGTTGGCTGATCTGTAAGTTGCAATGTTGTTTCTTGACCAGTGAACTCACTAACAGGGTTAGAAGGTATTTCAGTAACTGGATCGGTTTCTTCCAGATTGATATCGAGATCGCGATCGCCTTCAGTTTTAGTTCTACCACCTACAAAATTGGTGGCAGCACCTCCTGCTAGGGCAGCACCTCCTGTAGCAATAGCAGCATTGTTTATTCCAGAAGCTTTGCTAACACTATTATTATTATTAGCAACATTACCTAAGCCTGATACATTCGCACCTACCGTTGATAGATCATTACCATCAGGAGTAAGCGATCCTCCCGTGCCTCCATTGGGAGAATCACCATCGGGAATATTGTCAATTGCTGGTTCGCGATCGCTTCTCTTGCGGCTTGAAATTGAAGCGGCGATCGCTGCTAACAATGGAACTCCAATGATTAGAGGTAGCCACCACCACCACCTACTCCTTGTTTCGGCACTCTCTGCTTCTGGAGTTGCTTCTTGGTCTACAGCATTAGGTGTAGCCGCTTGACCAATAGCACTCTCTGCTTCTAGAGTTGTTTTTCTATCTACAGCATTAGGTGTAGTCACTTGACTACTAGCAATCTTAGCTGCTGGAGTTGTTTCTCCGTCTACAGCATTAGGTGTAGTCACTTGACTACTAGCAATCTTGGCTGCTGGATTTGCTTCTTGGTCTACCTCCAAACTATTTGAGGAAAGAGATTCGCCA
>JAIMKV010000006.1:0-12208 GCA_020692205.1 Myxosarcina sp. GA_180221_E-2-1-MAG-40_15 | reverse complement strand
GGCTACATCAGGGTTAATCTCGCCACTATCGGCTACATCAGGGTTAGTTTGAAGAGCGGTAATTCTACTATCATCGCGCTCTGAGTTATCCGCTAAACCATTAGCAACCGCAACATTTTCAGCCGCTGCAAGAGAACCTACTCGATTAACAATAACCTGCTCACCGCCTTCTGCGGTGGCAAAGCCCAAATATGCTTGTACTGCCTCGCTAGGAGTTCCCTGATATACTAGACTAAAAGGCTGGGAAAAAGGATATTTTTGATTGTCAGGCTGAGTTTGATGCATGCTTAAGATCCTGACATCATCACGGTCGATCACATCATTGGCAACAGCATAACCGACTCCGTTATCGCCTAATCGAGTAATCATTGCATCAGTATTGTCCTGTTCCAGCTTTACTGTATTAGAACCTGTACTAAATTCACCTGATTGAAAGACTTGATAGTTAGGAAAAGCCTGTCTAGTGTCGTTGCTATCGGGTAGATCTACCAGCTTAATTTTGCCTGGTGCGCCACCTAATTCAGACCAGTCGCTAATTTCTCCTCGAAAAATTTGCGCAAATTGATCAATGGTTAAGTTGCCATTATAAGAATTTTGATTGGAGACAACGATCGCAATTTTTTCTCGACTAACAGGAACCGCCATAAATCCTTGCGCTTTTTCTTGGGCGGTTAAAGAACGACCAATTGCCACCAAGTCTACTTTTCCTGCTGATAAGCTCTCTAGGGCAAGATCTGAAGCTTGAGTTTCGATGTTAACCTGTGCCTGAGGATATTTGGCAATAAAGTTTTGGGTTAAACTTTGGTTGATGCTGCTGCTACTATCAGAAGCTGCAATCTGTATTTTCGCCTCTTCGTTAAGTTCGTCAGGAACAGGAAAAGTTGTAGGGGCTGTATCTGACTGAGCTATTAGGAAAGCCCTAGCAGGTTTAGATACTCCAAACAAGGCTAGGAGTATGGCTAAGGTAACTACAGAATTAGGTTTTTTATGTAACATTTCAGGTCTAAATTTCAGCTAATTATTTGGCGACTAATTATACAGGAGAGGCAGTAGAGACGCGGATCAAGGTTAGGTTGCTTTAAGTATTTATAATTCGGTAAAAACACTTATTTTTATTTGGGCTAACACATACTATCAAAAACACTAATTTATTTCCACATAAACTGCTTTTGAACATCAATCTTTAAGATAAGTTGTTATGAAAGACAACCTATGTTCTTGATTTGCCAGATTTATTAAGTCGCAACAGAGAAACACAAATCCAGAGCGGATTTTTTTTAAGGATTGGAGAAAATTAGTCTTGCTGAACATATTAGTATTAATCAATTAAAACCAGGCAACTTGACGAGCCAAAGTAGCGATTGGGGAATGGCAAGTGGCAATTTAAGAATTACGTATAAACTAAATGTGTTTACGTTGATTATTTAGAACAGAAAACTGTCCACAATATTTTCAGGATTACTATATTTAAGACAAAATCTAATGACGTTAAATTTGAAGTCATTAGATTAGATTCAATAAATTATTTCGACTGTACTAAATTAAAGCTAAATCTTGCCCAAACGCCAACTGCTGCTTTATTACCTCTTGGCACTTGCTGTTATGCTTTCAGTCATAGTAGATACCATGGCTGCTGCTAACTGTTCGGGAGACACCTGAAAAGGTAGTCGATGTATATCTGATTGGGGCTGAGTTGCGATCGCCGCAACCTGCCTTAGTTGAGTCAAACTAATATCTGCCAATCCTAGGTCTTCTAAAGTTTTGGGTAACCCGATTTCGCGGTAAAACTGTAACAACTGCGATCTTGCCGAGGCAGCTAACTGATTTCCCTGAATCATTTCTTCTAAGCGCAACTGAACTAAAATACCGTAGGCTACCTTTTCGCCATGAAGCACATCATGAGCTGCTAGCAGATGGGTCAAACCGTTATGAACTGCGTGGGCTGCCACTGTGCGACAATCAGCACCGCCCACGCCACCGATTACACCAGCAAGCAACACTGTCGCATCAACTACTTCACGCCATTCATCGCTATCAGGCTGGTTCAAGGCGATCGCTGATTTTTGCAATAAGATATCACGCAAGATTCGTGCTTGCTGTACCGCTGCAATTAGTAAAGTAGCAGTCGAATCGCCACTACTAACGGAGGCTTCATACCATTTAGCGATCGCATCGCCAATTCCCGCAATTAAAGTTCGCTTAGGTGCGGTACGTACCAAATCATAATCGAGAATCAATAAATCTGGACACCGACTGAGGCTGACATCATATTGAAATGCTCCTACTTCGGAATAAACATTAGATAAAGCTGTCCAAGCAGCGCAGGTAGCGCCCGAAGTAGGAACAGTAACTACGGGCAAATTACTTTGATGAGCCAGTAATTTTGCCAGATCCAAAGCTTTGCCACCACCCACACCAATGATTAAATCAGCTTGATGTTGTTGAACTGCATCCTTTAACCTGGCGAGGGAAGATTCTGCACAGTCAGGACTATAGTTCGCCAGCTGACTAACTAGCTTTTCTGCTTTAAAGATATGATTTAAGGTTGGCTGGAGCGCCTTTAAAGTTTGTCCGCCTACCACTAGGGGACGATTACCCAATCTGGCAATTTCTCTGCCCGAATTAGCCAGACAGTTTTCGCCTCGTAATACCCTAGCAGGTGCGATCGCCAAAGGGGTATAACTACTTACTGTTGTAGTTGACGCTGTGGTAGCTTTTTTACTCATATCTTAGATGGTTCAATTACTCTTGCTTGGCTAGAAAGACGAAGGTAGCTGGGCTAAATTCTGGTCAAACACCTCAATCTCCATATCTTCATTACCTCGATCAATCAGCGATCGCCTAGCTTCGCCCAAAAACAGAGGCTGAGATATTCCCTCCTGAGGGTGTAGTACAGTTCTTATCTTAACCGTAAACTGGTTATTTCCGCCTACGCCTGTCCTACCATAAGAGTATAGATCGGTTGCAGCCTGAATCAATGTCGGTTTAATGGCAGATTTCTCTATATCAGGAGCTACGGCTACCACTGCTTGGTTAGCACCGCTATCGTAAATTAAAGAATAACGTACTGCTCCTGGAATTTTGGTATGAGGAAACAAACCTAAACCCAAAGCAAAAATTCCTGCAGTAAGCACCCCCATAAAGCTAGTTACTCCAACTAGTCGGAAGCGAAAGCCCCAACCAACGACAAATGAAACGATGGCGACAACAAGACAGATAATAGTGGCAATTCCCGACCATTTAGCATAGGTAAAAAGATTAGTCATATGTGATCCGCAATTTAATTTAAATAATAAAAAATAGGCATCGGGTAGTACAAGCCATCCGATACCTATATTCCTTATAAAAATATATCAGTTATGTTGTTTAATTGGAGTTAACCAAAAATTTGAGCGTTTAATTGCCAGCCTAATTTTATGGGTTGTCACTTGGCGTGTCATCCCCCATATTGTCGATAGCATTGCCAGCATCTTCTGCACCCTCTTCAACAGTATTGCCAGCATCTTCTGCACCTTCTTCGATAGTATTGCCAGCATCTTCTACACCTTGCTCAGTATCATCTACAGTAGTATTAGGAGTTTCTGTTTGCTCCGAACAAGCACCAAAAATTAAAGATAGAGCTACAAATAATGGAACAGCGAAAGTTTTAATATTCATCATTAACAATTCAAAAAATTTAATTAGACTACTATGTGATACTCGATAATTAAGCTACAGTCAAAGAAATTCTCGACTAAATCAGACAGCGACTATCCAAACTAAGGAATAAATACTGTCGCTCCAGAGCTTTTACTTCTGACCAATGTTGTTTACGTCAATTACGTCCCACTTCGGCAAAAATTTCCGCTAAGATATCACCTGCTCCTTGTTCTCGTAATTTTGCTGCCAAATCTTTACCTAATTGCTCTGATTCGTTGCGATTGCCGCTTACTGTATCTTTGATTAATTGTTGACCATCAAGGCTAGCAACCATTCCTTTGAGGGTCAAAATATTGTTTTCATCAATACTAGTATTTACGCCAATTGGCACTTGACAACCGCCTTCTAGTTCTCTTAGAAATGCTCTTTCTGCTGTGGTACGAGCGTTAGTGTCGGCATCTTCGATCGCTTTTAAAATTGCCAAAATTTCTGCATCGCCCTCACGGCACTCAATGCCTAATGCGCCTTGTCCTACAGCATGCAGCGAAACTTCGGGAGATATGTTTTGATGAATGCGATCGCTAAAGTCAAGTCTCTGTAATCCCGCTACAGCTAAGATAATCGCGTCATAGTCTCCTGAATCTAACTTCGCCAAACGAGTATTGACGTTACCGCGAATGTCCTTAAATTTGAGATGGGGATAATGATGACGTAGCTGTGCCAATCTTCTGAGGGAAGACGTGCCAATTACTGCTCCTGGGGGTAAAGTTGCTAATTCTTTATCTTTATGCTTTTCATGGACTACCAAAGCATCAGCAGGATCGACTCTTTTGGTAACGCAGCCTAGCATTAATCCTTCAGGTAGGTTAGTCGGCAAATCTTTCAGCGAATGGACGGCAAAATCAGTTTGATGAGTCAGCATTCCCACTTCTAATTCTTTGGTGAATAATCCTTTGTCACCGATCTTTGCCAGGGGAACATCGAGAATTTTGTCGCCTTTGGTACTCATTTCCTCGACTTCAAATTTGATCTTCGGAAAATGTTTTTCTAACTCAGCTTTCACCCAGTAAGTTTGTACTAAAGCTAGCTGACTTTTGCGAGTGCCGATGCGAACAGTACGTTTGTTAGTTTCAACGGTGGATGTCATAGTAAGTAGCTTAAAAAGTTTAATAAATCACTCGATCTAGGGTATCGCAGTTACCGATTGGGATTAATTAATTTTTGTTTTTCAGGCTAAAAATTGAGATTTACGCCTGAAGTCTATTACCTATCGGTTGTTTTCCTATTATGCTAATTTTTACTGCCTTTTGCTGAGCTTTTAAACTAATGGACTTATTTTCTAGTAACTTGATTATCCCGCTAATTTTGGTTTCTCTACTGGCTGCTTATGTCGCCTGGAATTTAGGTGCTAATGATGTCGCCAATTCAATGGGAACTTCGGTTGGTTCTAAAGCAATTACTTTAACCCAGGCAATTATTCTGGCAGGAATTCTTGAGTTTACCGGGGCGGTTGTATTTGGTAAACAGGTATCAGCAACATTGGCAACAAAAGTTGCTAATCCTAGCTTATTTATCGATGTTCCTGAGACATTTTTGCTGGGCATGATTGCGGTATTGCTTGCTTGTGGTATTTGGTTGCAAGTTTCTACTAGTAAGGGTTTACCTGTAGCTTCATCTCATGCCGTAGTCGGTGCGATCGCTGGATTTAGTTGGGTAGCCATCGGCAAGGAGGCGATCGCCTGGAATAATATTGGCATGATTTGTTTAGGTTGGATCGTCACTCCTATAATCAGTGCAATTGTGGCAGCTAGTTTGTATAGTTTGCTGCGTTACTGGCTATTTGAACAAGATAACATTCTACAGCAGTTATTAGAATGGACTCCTTGGTTAAGCGCAGCTTTAGTTAGCGTTTTTGGCATTATTGTTTTGCCGACACTAATTCAACTCCCAGTTTTTAATTATGTGGCATTGCCCGAACAAACGCTTGGTTTAAGTATTGGGCTGTTGGCTACTGGGGGAATTACTTATTATAGCTGGAATCGAATTAAAACTTATCGACAGCAAAACATTGAGCTAGGTATTTTAGAAAGAGTCATGGCAAAATTTCAAGTGCTTAGTGCCTGTTTTGTAGCATTTGCCCATGGTTCAAACGATGTTGGTAACGCGATCGCACCTTTGGCAGTTATTGTTTTTATTCTCAATACAAATGCAGTGCCGATCAGCAGTTTAGATATTCCGCTGTGGATTCTGGTGTTAGGAGGATTAGGTATTGTTGCGGGTTTAGCAGTACAGGGTAAAAACGTCATTGCCACCGTAGGAGAAAATATTATTTCTTTAGTTCCCAGTACGGGTTTTTGTGCCGAAATTGCCACCGCTAGCACTATTTTAATTGCCTCTCGGATTGGCTTACCCGTCTCTACTTCTCATGCCTTAGTTGGTAGCGTGATCGGGATTGGGTTGGTGTCTCGTAACCAGGATGTACGCTGGGAGACGATCAAGTCGGTAGTCTTAGCTTGGGTAGTTACTCTTCCTGTAGCAGCAGTTTTAGGTGCGGTAATTTTCTGTTTATTGCAATTGCTGCCTTGGTTTTGAGCGGTTAAGTAATCAGCAAAAAAACTTGGGAAACTAATATTTATGCCGCCAATATATCATGCTAAAAATTAATCTAACTTTAGTTGGAGGCTGACAATAAATATTACCGATAAATTGTTAATAAAGATGGAGAATTCAGCCGAAATATTAGGGGATTTTTAAGCTTGCTTGCTTAGTAATATTTAAGGAATTTAATTAATTAAACTATTGATGATTAAAGCCATAATTTTTGATTTAGATGGGACATTAGTTGATTCGGTTGATTACCATACTGAAGCTTGGGTTAAAGCATTGGCGAAATACGGTTATGATTTCCCCTTTGAGAAACTGCGTCAGCAAATAGGTAAAGGCAGTAGTTATATTATTCAAGATTTGCTGCCTACAGCTGAAGCTAAAAATTTAGCATCTGATATTAATCAATACCGTAAACAATATTATCAAAATAATTTATTAGCCAAGGTGCAGCCTTTTCCTCAAGTAAAACAGCTTTTTGAAACCCTCAAAGCTGATGGCATAAAAATTGTGTTGGGTTCTTCGGCTGAAAATGAAATTATTACTCACTATCAAAAGCTATTAGAGATTGACAACCTAATTGATGGTGTTACAACTACTGATGATGTCGAACACTCAAAACCAGAACCAGATATCTTTAAATCTGCTTTAGAGCAATTACCAGATCGAGCAACTGAAGAAGTTATAGTTGTTGGCGACAGTCCTTATGATGCGATCGCAGCTAATCAGATTTCTCTAACTACTATTGGCGTTCTCTGTGGTGGTTTTACTACCAAAACTCTAACCGAGGCTGGTTGTGTAGCAATTTATCAAGATCCTAGCGATCTTTTGGCTAATTATCCTCAGTTTCTCCAGGTAGGATAATTAACTCACTGATCAGACTTGGTGGCTCAAGCTCACTAGATCTCAGTTGCTATTAAGTTTTTCCTGAATGCTTATTTGGCTGATTGACCAATTACTCAAAAATAATCAAGTAAGCCAAATTGATACTTTGTGCTTGGCACGGGTTTAACACTATGCTCTTTGCTTTTTACCATAATGCATGATCATAAATTAGCGTCAGGGCGATCGCTTTCAAAAAAGATCAAGTGCGATCGCCCTGATATTTCCAGTCATAATCTTGTCAGGACAAGACGCTGCCATATCTAGTAAAGCAGACTACTTTAAGCTGCTTTGGCTTGATCTAAAAGAGCCTGTACCTCTTCTGTTTTCATCCGCGCACCCAAAGTAGTAACTATTTTTGCCGAAGCCAGAGAAGCCAAACGTCCTGCTTCTGCATAACTCATGCCGTTGGTAATCCCATAGAGAAATGCGCCTGCATACATATCTCCTGCACCGACAGTATCAATCGCCTTCACTGGAAATGGGTCGATATGAATCAGTTTTGACCCATCAAAGATAACCGAACCTGCTGCACCACGAGTGATCGCAAATCCTTGAGCTAAAGTTTTGAGATGGTTTACTGCCACATCAAAGTCTTCAGTTTCTGCCATCAATAAAGCTTCACTTTCATTAGCGAATAAGAAATCAATCCCCGAACCAATAATTTCTAATAAGCCTGACTTGAAAAATTTCACCATATTGAGATCTGCCAGGGTAAATGCCACCTTGTTCCCCGCAGCCTGGGCAATTTCTCTGGCTTTAATTGCTGCCTGCTTGCTACTCTCTCCACTAACTAAATAGCCCTCAATATAGGTATATTTAGCGTTTTTAATCGCTTCAGGGACTAATTCATGATGACTAAATCCGCCTGAGATTCCGAGAAAAGTATTCATGGTGCGATCGGCATCGGGAGTCACGAATACCAAACATTTGCCTGTCACTCCTGATTGAGCAGGCTGGTTTTCCAGATTAGTTACTACACCACAATCAATTAAATCTTGGGTATAAAATTTTCCTGGTTCATCATCGGCAACCTTGCAAGAATAAAATGATTTACCACCAAACTGGCTTACGGCAATCTGGGTATTGGCTGCTGAACCACCACAAGAGCGTTTTTGGTCGTATTGAGCCAAGTTACTCACAATTTTATCCTGAGCATCTTGATCTAATAAGGTCATTACGCCTTTATCAATGCCTAGTTCCTGTAATACTTCAGGTGCTAGCTCAAATTCAATATCTAATAGGGCATTACCAAGAGCGTACACATCGTATTGTGTCATAAATTACCTCAAAGAAATTATCAGCTTAATTCAAATATCAATATCTGCTAATCCTTATTTGACCAGCCTTAAGCAAGATACCATTATTAGAACCTTGGCATAAGTAGCGATCGCAGTTATTTTTAAAAGGTTCAAAATAGAATTGAATTATCGATCTCGTCATAACAGAAGCTAAAAAACTGGAGATGCGGAAGATATAATTATCTAAACAGTTCGACGATCGCCTTAGATAATAAGCTTTTTTTGCCCCTCTATATTATGTCACCATCCAATTTAGAAACTTCTGTAAAAGATCGCGAGCAAGAAGACTATCTTAATCAACTTCCTGATGAAGTAGAGATGTCTCTATTCGATCATCTAGAAGAACTGCGGTTACGTATTTTCTATGCTTTAATTGCAGTTGCGATCGCAGCTATTGGCTGTTTTATCTTTGTCAGACCTTTGGTTCGCCTTCTAGAAGTACCCGCCCAAGGAGTTAAATTTTTACAGCTTGCTCCAGGAGAATTTTTCTTTGTTTCCATTAAAGTGGCTGGTTATAGCGGCATGGTTTTGGCTAGTCCCTTTATTTTGTATCAGATTGTTCAGTTTGTTTTGCCAGGGTTAACCAGAAAAGAGCGTCGGTTACTTGCTCCTGTAATCTTTGGCTCTAGTATTTTGTTCTTTGCTGGGTTAGTTTTTGCCTATATCGCCTTAATTCCTGCGGCTCTCAATTTCTTTATTAACTATGGTAGTGACGTAGTAGAACAATCCTGGTCAATTGATAAATATTTTGAGTTTGTCTTATTGTTATTGTTCAGTACTGGTTTAGCCTTTCAAATTCCCATTGTGCAGCTTATTTTAGGTTTTCTGGGAATTGTTACCTCGGCGCAAATGTTTGCTGGTTGGCGTTATGTAGTGCTTGGCTCAGTAATTATGGGTGCGGTCTTGACCCCTTCTACCGATCCTTTAACCCAGTCCCTATTAGCTGGTGCAGTTTTAGGTCTATATTTTGGCGGTATCGGTGCAGTAAAGTTACTTGGCAAGTAGTTTACTAAATCCTGTTAATTTTAATCCTGGTGCTGAGCAGAATTCTTCGCGCCCCAAGACTAGAGTGTCAAACAACTACGATGACATAGAAAACAAAAACAAGAGCGCTATTCCTAACAAGGCACTACAGAGTATTGCCAGTCCGCAAAGCTGCTGAAGAAAACTAACCTTGTGGTTAAGCTTATCCATACGGCTAGCAACAGAGTATATTTGCTTTTCTAAAACACTACACTGATTTTCCAGAGAGTTGTTCCTAGTGGCTCTCGCATTTCTAGCACTACTATTGCCTGCTTTAAAGCGATCGCCAGACTCATTATTTAAATTATCCAGCAACTTTGATTGTTGAAGTATCACCGATTTTAGCTGTTCTATCTCTTGAGTACTAGATTGCGATTGAGTGACTTTATGAAGATACTGTTCTAACAAACCAGGCCCCAGCTGGAAGTAGCCTTTATAAGCAGAATAAATAGCGTTAATTAACTCTTTTTCTGGAGTATTTTTCTTTAAATATCCTTTCGCACCTACTTGTAAAGCAGTATTCAAATATGTATCTTCATTGTGAACGCTAATTATTAATACATTTGTATTAATATATTGTTCGGAAATGATTTTAGTGGCTGTCAATCCATCCATGATCGGCATTTCAATATCCATCAAAACAATATCAGGTTGATGTATTTTAATTAAATCTATGGCTTCTTGACCGTTATTGGCGCAACCAACAAGTTCTAGGCTTTGCTCTGATTTAATATAACTGGTTAAAATTTCCTGAACTGTTTTTTGATCGTCTACTATTAAGACTTTGATCATTATCTTCCGTATCTTTATAATTAAATTAACTTATAGTTTAAATCTACGAACGTATAGTTTTATTAAATTAAAATAAATATACCAGATTTGTAATTTAAAGTCACCAACTTAAATTAGGTAATTAAGTTACCATCATAATAGTCTAAATCATGTATATTTATTGTCTTAAAAGTGATAATTTGATGAAGCAAATCATGATTTTAATTTAATTTGAAACATGAAAACTACTGGAATTAAGTTTAATAGTTTTAGTTGATTCACTCTAAATAATTTCAAATTCATTTAGTATTTTTGAGCCTTAAAAAATACTTTTTATTGAAATAATTATCATTTCAAACTTTAAACATCTAAAAAACAAATTATTCTAATCTATCTAAAAACTAATACTTGACTAATTTAATCATTAAATGAAATTTAATTACCTAGATATTTTCATAACTATTGCTAGTGATAAGGTGCAACTATTAGTTGAATTTTATAGCCAGATTTTTCAAAAACAGCCTACTATAAATCGTCCTGGCGTTTATGCAGAATTTCAATTAGAGCAACTTCGTCTTAGTATTTTTAAACCGAAACCAGAGCGTCAGTCAGAGTTTGACAATGATAACAGCAGCATGAGTCTATGTTTAGAGGTAGAAGATCTCGAACAGGCGATCGCCCACATCTCCGATTTAGGTTATCCACCACCAGGAAAAGTTATTGAAGCTTCTCATGGCAGAGAAATTTATGCTTACGATCCTATAGGCAATCGTTTAATTTTGCATCAGTCCAAAATGATTTAACCGCAGCATGCGCTCTCACCTTTACATCGCAGTTTGATGATGGCGTAACAGCGACTATTGGTCTAAATCCAAAATTAGCTTAACAAAATAAAAATAAAACACCAGAGACATATGGTATGTGTCTCTGGTGTCAATGATCGCTAATTAGTTGGCTTTCCGTTGCCAAACACGACATTCAAAATAAATTAGCCTTCCGTTGTTTGGGCAGCAGATTGTTGGCTTACTTCTGTTGCGCCCATTTCCCCTGTTGCTTCTGTTTCCACAGGTTTTGAAGGTAAAACAACAGCGATCGCAGTGCGTTCGGGATCGTCTAAAACCTCAGCTCCCTTCGGCAGGACAATTTCTCCCACGTGTAAAACACTACCAATTTCAAAGTTACTGACATCAATCTCAATCGATTCAGGAATACTATCGGCAGCGCAGCTAATATTTAGTTCAGTCATAATTTGCTCTACAATACCCCCTTCCTTGGTACCAGCAGCATTACCGACTAAAATTACTGGGACAACAATCTCTACCTGTTGTTTGGCAGAAACCGTAAAGAAACTCAGATGATGCAAAGTTCTTTTCCAAGGATGAGCCTGCACTTCTCTAATCAAAGCTTTCCCCTGCCAAGAAATATCTGGCACATTAAGATCAATTAAAGTATTGTTTACCGCTGCGTCTCTTAATAATAGCTGCGCTTCTTTGTCAGGAATGGTAAGAGATATAGAGTTAGCCCCATCATGTCCATACAAAGCCACAGGAATTAATCCTTCGCGACGTAATGCTTTTGGCTTGCTGCCTTCTGGTCTAGATTTACATTCTACAGATATGTTCATAATTTTAAATTGATTTGGTGTTAACTAATACGGTTAAAAATTCTGACTAATGGAGGCAACTCCCAGCTTCCAAGATCATTGATTAGTATTTAGCTGGGTTTAGCCTACAGGAATGCCGTCTGCATCAAGTAAAGCTCTTTTGGGACCATGGATGGGATCTTCGATAATAATTGTCTGATCGCGGCTTGGTCCTACAGAAACAATGGCAATCGGAACTTTCATTAATTCAGCCAGATATTTGAGATAGTTCAGCGCTTTGTCAGGCAGATCTGATAGAGAACGACAGCCAGTAGTAGATTGTTGCCATCCTGGTAGAGTCTTATAAACTGGTTTGCAGTTGGCAAAATGACTAGCGTTGGTAGGA